>NZ_JBANCG010000007.1:0-370519 GCF_037026715.1 Breoghania sp. JC706 | reverse complement strand
GAGGCCGTCAGCGCGATCAGCGAGATCACCCACACCGTGAACCAGATCAACGAGATCACCTCCGGCATCGCGGCGGCTGTCGAACAGCAGGGTGCGGCCACGACGGAGATCGCCCGCAACGTTCAGGAAGCCTCCAACGGCACGCGGGAGGTTACGTCGAACATCGAAGGCGTCTCGGGTGCGGCAGAGGTCACCAACCAGGCGGCCGCGACGGTCTTCGACGCCTCCAAGGCGCTGGAGCGCGAAGCGCGGGAACTGCGCGAGCACGTCTCCGGCTTCCTGGCCGGCATCAAGAAGAACGTCGCCTGACGGCGATCTCTTCCGGGGCGGAACGCACATGTCCGCCCCGGGGCTTCCTGTTGTTCCCGCCATGTCCCGTCGCATCCGGGCCCGTTACGGATGCGGGCGCCACCCGTGGACAGGCGCGCTACGCTCAATGAGCAAGGTTCTGGCACTCCTTCCGTCCGGCACGCGGATGGAAGCCCGCGAATACGGAACCTTCCCCCGGAAAGACAAAAAGCCCGCCGGATCCGGCGGGCTTTTCTCGTTTTCAACGTCGAAAATGCTGTCAGGCGGCATCCGTGGTGTTGATGCTCGACAAGAAGGTTCCCACCCGATCGCGCAGGAGCCCGGCTTCCCGTTCCAGAGCCGAGGAGGCCTCGGCGACCATCGCCACGGCCTCATTGGCGACCTGGGAAGCGCTGAACACGCCCTCGATGTTCTCCGAAACATCCTGCGTGCCGCGTGAGGCCTCCTGAACGTTGCGGGCGATCTCCGTGGTGGCCGCACCCTGCTGTTCCACCGCCGCCGCGATGCCGGACGTGATCTCGTTGATCTGCTTCACCGTATGGGTGATGGCGCTGATCGCGCCGACAGCCTCATGCGTCTCGCCCTGGATCGACGAGATCTGCGAGGAGATCTCCTCCGTCGCCTTGGAGGTCTGGGTGGCAAGTTCCTTGACTTCCGCCGCCACCACGGCAAAGCCGCGGCCCGCCTCGCCGGCCCGCGCCGCCTCGATGGTGGCGTTCAGCGCCAGCAGGTTGGTCTGTTCCGCGATCGCCTGGATCAGGCTCACCACCTCGCCGATGCGCGTCGCGGCGTCCGACAGACCCTTGATGCGCACGTTGGTGCTGTCGGCCTGGCTTGCCGCCTGCGAGGCGATCTCGCTCGACGACGACACCTGACGGCTGATTTCGGCAACCGATGCGGCCAGCTCTTCGGCGGCAGACGCGACCGTCTCCACGTTGGCGGAGGCCTCGGCGGCGGCACCCGCCACGGTCTTGCTCTGGCTGGTAACCTGCGCGGCACCCGCGTTCAGGTTGGTCGAGGCATGCTGAAGGTTGGCAACCGAGCTGGAAATGGTTTCCAGAAGCGAGCCCATCTGCCCCTCGAATTCCTTCGAGATCGCCTGGATCTCCCGCGCCCGCTCCCGGTCGCGCTCGACGCGCTCCTGCTGGCCCGCCTCCAGATCGCGCCGCTTGCGCTCGTTCTCCACGAACACGGCCATCGCTCCGGCCATGGCGCCGATCTCGTCGCCGCGATCGGCGCCCTCGATATCGATCTCGGTATTGCCGTGGGCAAGTTCCCGCATACGCTCGGTCAGGTTCTTGATCGGCCTGGAGAGATTGCGGATCGCCGCGAAGGCGATGCCGAAAGCCAGCAGCCCGCCGACGGCGCCGATGCCGATGATCTGGATCGCCTTTGTCCAGAACGTGCTTTCGATATCATCGATATAGACGCCGGTGCCGAATACCCAGCCCCAGGGTTGAAACTCCTGCGCCCAGCTCAGCTTTGGCAGGGGCACGTCTCCGCCCTTGCGCGTGACGTGGTAGGGAACGGTCCCGCCGCCGGCCCTTGCGGCGGCCAGCATCTCGCGGACCTGATACTTGCCCTTGGCATCCTGGGTGTTGCTCGCGTCCTTGCCTTCCAGAGACGCCTTGGAAGAGACGACACGGACGCCGTCGGTTCCGTAGACGAAGGCATAGTTGTTGCCGTCGTAACGCATGGCGCGGATGGCATCGCGTGCCTGCGCCTGAGCCTGTTCGCGGGTGAGCTTTCCCGTCTTTTCCAGCTCGTGGTAGTGCGCGGCAACCGAGATTGCCAGCTGAACCACGGTACGGGTCTTGTCCACGCGCTCCCCGTAAAGGGCGCCATACAGTGAAGAGAGGCTAAAGGCGGCCAGAATGACGACGAGGGCAGCGAGGGTGACCACCGGAACCCAGATCTTGATGCCGATACCGAATTTGTTCAGGGACATTCGAGGTTGCCTGCTTGCAAATATAAACCCGCGCAACCTTGGAGTGACTCAAGTTAAATAATTGTGAAAAATACCTATTGAATTGCGATTATATTTTACTCTACGTCACTTTCTGTTTGTATTTTTCAATTAATTCGATGAATAAAACCGCTCTTTTTCCGTTTTTATTTCATCATCCATCTATTTCGTTGCGCATGCGGCTATATTTTTTTACGAAGGCCGATATCAACACGGCCTCCAGACGTATTCGTACGATCATGCACGGCCAGAACACGGCGCGCGAGGCTCAACCGCCGCCGAACAGACGACGGAAGAAACCACCGCCCGGCGGCGGCATGACCCGGTTGCCCGGTTCCACTGTCCGCCCTTCCGCGAGGTTGCGCGGAGGGGCCGGTGGGGGAGGCTCGCGGGCAATGACCGGACCGCCGACGGGAATGCCCGGCAGTTCCACCAGCGGCATATGCTCGTGCGCCTTGACCATGAAATCGTGCCAGATCGTTGCCGGCAGCGTCCCGCCCGTGGCCGACTTCGTGGGCGAATTGTCATCGTTTCCGAGCCACACGGCGGCGGTGTAGTTGGCGGTGAACCCGATGAACCACGCGTCGCGCAGGTCCTGGCTGGTGCCGGTCTTGCCGCCGGCCGGCCGATCGCCCAGACGCGCGCGCTTTCCGGTGCCGGTGACCAACGTTTCGCCGAGCATGGAATCGATCTCGCGCAGCTTGTCGGGCTGGATCACCTGGCCGGGTCCGTCGACGACCCGGTGGTAGAGCACCTTGCCGCTCTCCGTCTTGACCGAGCGGATGACATAGGGGATGACCCCCCAGCCGCCGTTGGAAAAGGGCACGTAGGCGGCCGTGATTTCCAGCGGCGTGACCTCGGAGGTGCCAAGCGCCAGCGACGGATTGGCCTTCAGGTCGGAGGTGATGCCGAGCCGTCGCGCCGTCGCGGCCACGTTCTTCGGCCCGACCTCGTAGCCGAGCTCCGCCGCGACCGTGTTGAGCGAATAGGCGAGCCCCTTTCGAAGCGTCACGGGGCCATAATATTTCTTGGTGTAGTTCTTCGGCTTCCAGCCCTTGATGGAGACCGGCTGATCGACACGGATCGTATCCGGCGTCATGCCCTGCTCGAGCGCCGTGAGGTAGACGAACGGCTTGAAGGCCGAGCCGGGCTGGCGTTCGGCGGAGACCGCCCGGTTGAACTGGCTCTTGCGGTAGTTGCGCCCGCCGACCAGCGCCTTGACCGCACCGGAAGTATCAAGCGCCACCAGCGCGCCCTGGCTCACGCCCAGTTTCTTACCGCTCTTGTCGAGAGCGTCCGACAATGTCCGCTCCGCCTCTTGCTGGAGCCGCAGATCGACGGTGGTGTCGACGATCACGTCGCGATCGATCCGGCCGATATAGCCGGGCAGCAGGTCCATCACCCAGTCGGCGATGTAGTTGGTCCCTGCCGCGCCGTTTCCGGCCACAGCAAGGGCGGGGTGGTCGATGGCGTTCTTCTCGTCGCGTTCGGAAATGAAGCCGGCATCATGCATGGCGGCAAGAACGAGCCGGGCCCGCTCTTCCGCCAGATCGGGATTGCGGTTCGGCGCATAGCGCGAGGGCGCCTTGAGAAGGGCTGCGAGGGTCGCGGCCTCCGCCAGCGTCACCTGACGCGCGGACTTGCCGAAGTAGCGCCGGGCCGCACCGTCGACGCCATAGGCGCCGGCACCGAAATAGACCCGGTTCAGATACATCTCCAGGATCTGATCCTTGGAGTAGCGCGTCTCCAGCCAGAGCGCGAGCACCACCTCCTGCATCTTGCGGCTGATCGTGCGTTCATGCGTGAGGAACAGGTTCTTGGCAAGCTGCTGGGTCAGCGTGGAACCGCCCTGGACGACCCCGCCGCGCACCAGATTGGTGACGAGCGCGCGGGCGAGGCCGATGACGTCGATGCCGAAATGACTGCGGAAGCGGCGGTCCTCGATGGCGATCACGGCGTTGGGCAGGTACTTTGGCAATTGCTCCAGGCGCACGGCCTCGCCACCCGTCTCGCCGCGATTGGCGATGAGCCGACCTTCCGCGGAAACGATCTTGACGTTCGGCGGGCGCGCGGGAACCTTCCAGTCATAGCTCTGGGGCAGTTGCGCGGCGAAATAGGCAAGCGTGCCGGCGACGACGATGAAGCCCCACACGCAGGCGACCATGCCCCAGTAGAGACCGCGCTTGAGAAGCCGCGTGAACCGGCCGCCACCCGAGCCGGAACCGGAGCCTCCCTTGCGGCGCGGCTTGCGGCGTTTGCGGGCGGAGGAGGGGCGGGGCGGGCGCTGACCGGAGGCTCCGGCCGCGGCCTTTGCCGGGCCGGCGGGCTTGCGCCGCTGGTCGGAGGAGCCGTCTTCGGCGCGTTGCGGGCGGGGCGCTGCCTTCTTCGCGCCGCTGGGCGCCCGGGCCCCTTTCGCGGCCGGACGGTCGGACTTATCGATGCGAAGATCCGGCGCTTTCGGGGCGCCGCCCATTCTCGGTTCGATACGTTCGCCGCGGTTGCCGCGTCTGCTGGCCATCGGCCGCCTCTTGCGTCCTGTCGTTCGGTCACTGTGCGAAAAGACAAGCGGTCCGGACCGCCGCGCCTTCTGCTTCACGCTAGAATGCGGCGCTTTAAGGGGCGGTTAAGCTTGACGGTTTTTCAACATCCGGCAAGCCCGGTGCCGATCCCCGCCCTTGCCGGCCAGTTTGGCCTTGAACCGAAGACCGCACTCGCCAAAACTGCGCATGCACAAATCATCTGGCCGGAGCGTGTCGCCAAATCATGACGGCAGTTCGGGGCGCAGCAGTTCAGGGTATGAGAGAGGTTCGAATGGCAAAGGGATACTGGATCGCGCGGGTCGATGTGGACGATCCGGAGGCCTACAAGGATTACATTGCCACGGCCAAACCGGCATTCGAGCGTCACGGCGCCCGGTTCCTGGTGCGCGGGGGAACCTATTCCGCCCTCGAAGGCACGTCGCGCAGCCGCAACGTGGTGATCGAGTTCGAAAGCTACGAGGAAGCGCTGGCCTGCTACAATTCGCCGGAGTACCAGGCCGCGAAGGCCATCCGAACAAAATTCTCGACGGGCGATCTTCTCATCATCGAGGGATATGACGGCTGACGGCAAGGTCCCTTGCCCCCAATGGAGCGGGGGCGTTGCAGCTCCCGTTTATCCTCCCGGCCCACCGAAGCGGGCGCGCCCCGCTCCGCTCGCGCGGGGCGTCTAGCTCGCGAAACGCTCCGCGCCGCTGCCGTAATAGTTGACATAGCGGCTGTTGAGCGAGGCGACAGGCACGATGATCAGGACATCCGTCGTGCCGAACTGGTGGTCAACCACCGCGCCATCGCCGATATGAGCGCCCAGCCGCAGATAGCCCTTGATCAGCGGCGGCATCTCGCGCAGCGCGCCACGGAGATCGACCTCGGAGGCCGGCAGCCGGTTCATCTCGACATAGCGCTCGTCGAGCGCGCGAACGCGCCACTCCTCCGGCGCCCTGGCGAAATGGTGGAGATAGGAAAGCGGCACGGCGAGCCGGTCGGGATCGGTGCCTTCGAAAGAGGCGCAACCGATCATCGCGTCGATGCCGTGCATCAGCACATAGGCCCAGATGCCGTGCCACAGCAGTTCCACCGTGCGCTTGGTGCGGTAGGGCTTGAGCACGCAGGAGCGGCCAAGCTCCAGGAAATTCAGCTCGGGCTTGCCGTCCAGCAGTGTCTGGATGTCGTATTCGCCGGCGGTGTAGAAACCGCCGAACCGTTCGGCGACCGACTGGCGCAGCAGGCGATAGGTGGCGACGATGCGCGGCTTGCGGCGGCCGAAGGGCTTGGCCCGCTCCGCGACGTCGTGGTCGAACACCAGGAGATGGTCGCAAAATTCGTCAAAGGCATCCGCATCGCGCCCGGAGGCGAGCGTCTGACCATCGGCGATGGCCGACATCTCCTCGTAAAAGACCTGATAGCGCAGCTCCTGCGCGCGCTTGATCTCCGAAGCCTTTCGGGCGAGGCGCACTTCCAGCGAGCCGATGCGGCCGAGCGACACGGAGGCGCCGCCGTTGCGCGCGGCTTCCGGTCCCGCCGACGGCAACGCGACGCCCTGGCCCGGCAGCCAGCCACCCAGACGGGCGGAATCGCGATGAACAGGCATGAACTTGCGCACCAGTCTGGCGGGCGACAATTTGGCTTGCTGTCTCATGAATTTCGGCCTCTGCCCAGCATGCGTGCCGCTCGGATCGGGCACGGCCTGGCGCTTCCCCGTTTTTCGGCCGGGCCTGGCTCCGGCGCCTTTGTTGAACGCTGAAGCCGGGACGCCAACAAACGTCCGGCTTGAACCGTCATAAACCACAGATTTCCGACAGTTCGATGACACCCACCGAAACCCGCCACGCCATCCGCGTGCGGCCCGGCGGACCCGGCGGATCCATGGTTAGCCGGCAATATAACGGTTGCTTGAAGCCACGTCACGCTGCTGATGGCAAATTTGGCGAGCCGGGAGGGACCCCGGCCACCGAAGGCACGCGCGAAACGGCGGTATGCGGCTCCGCGTGCGGCTTTCGCAAACCGCCGCGATCAGGCAAGGCCGCAGCGCTCGAGAAGATCGGAAAGCACATCCGGATCGAGCGGCTTGGTCAGGAAATCATCTGCACCGGCGGCTTCCGCCTCGGCCCGCGATCCGGCCGTCACATCCGCCGTGAGCGCGAAGATCGGCGTGACCTTGAGATCGTGCGCCTGTTCCGCCTCGCGGATCCGGCGAATCGCTTCAAGACCGTCGATGCCCGGCATGTGCAGATCCATGAACACGGCGGCGAACGGCGGGTCCTCGCCGGAATGCGTGCGCCGGATGAGTGCCAGCGCCGTTTCGCCATCACGGGCGACGACAGCCTCGTGACCGTGCTTTTTCAGAAGCGCCGTGGTGAGCATGAGATTGATGTCGTTGTCTTCCGCCACCAGCATGCGCAGAGCTTGCGGACGCGGGCCGAAGGCCTCGCGCTCGTCGCGCCAGGCGGCGTCACCTTCGCCCACCGGCTCGCCGGCCACGAGCGCAGCCATGACCTTGGCGAGCGAAACGCTGCGCACCGGCTTGACCAGATAGGCATCGAATCCGGCCCGGCGAAGCGCCGGCAAGTGGCCGCGTTCAGCCGGCGTGACCATGATGATGACCGGGGCCGCGACAGCGGCACCCCTCAGCCGCGAGAGCCAGCCGGCTGGGTCGGCGAGCGAGCCGTGGTCGGCGAGCAGAATATCGCATTGTGCAGCGTCGCGGCCCGCCTGGTCTCGCTCTGCCATGGTCGGCGAGCCGTCCCCACCGGGGGCATCCTCCGCGAGGTTCTCAACCACGCAGCCGAAGTCGCGCAACCGGCGCTCCATCAGCGTGGCGGCCATGCCGTCGCCGTAGATCAGCCCGACGCGCTGGCCCCGGAAATCCCCGCGAAGCGGGGAGGCGGTCGCATCTTCGGCCTCCACTTCGAAGTCGAAGGAGAAGGTGGCGCCCTGGCCCGGTTCGCTGTCGATGACGATGCGGCCGTTCATCGCCTCCACGATGCGCTGCGAGATGGCGAGGCCGAGGCCGGTGCCGCCGTGGCGGCGCGCGGGGCCGGGATCGACCTGCTCGAATTCGGTGAAAAGCCTGGATGCTGCCTCCCGGGACAGGCCGATGCCGGTGTCGTGGACACGGGCGGAAAGACGCGCCGCACCGGCCCCGCGGTGGCCGGAATTCTCCGAGGCTTCGGCATCCGCCCGCAGGATCTCGATCAGCACGCCGCCGCGATCGGTGAACTTGATGCCGTTGCCGGCCAGATTGATCAGCACCTGGCGCAGGCGCGGCGCATCGACCAGCACCTCGTCGGGCACGTCCGGGGAGACATAGCAGGCGATGTCGAGGCCCTTGGCCTGGGCACGCGGGGCGAGCAGTTCCACCACGCGCTCGGCCAGAAGCTCCAGCCGGGTGGACATGGGCCGCAGTTCCAGCCGGCCGGCTTCGATGCGCGAGAAATCGAGCACCTCGTCGATGAGGCCGAGCAAGGCCTCGCCGGAGGAGGAGATCGCCTCCACGTAGCTTGCCTGCTCGGCGGTGAGGCTTGTGTCGCGCAGAAGCGTTCCCATGCCGAAAATGCCGTTGAGCGGGGTGCGGATTTCGTGGCTCACGGTGGCGAGGAAGCGCGACTTGGCCTCGTTGGCTGAGCGCGCCTGGTCACGCGCCTCAACGAGCGCCTCCTCCGCCAGACGGCGGGGGGTGACATCGCGCAGGATGGTCTGGACGACGGGCCCGCCCGCGCCGTCGCGCACCGGCACGTCCAGCCGGGCGAACCAGCGCGGACCGGCTGTGGTCTGCAAAGCGAGATCGCTGGTGCCGGGCAGGGCGTCTTCGGGTGCCCCCGGCAGATCGGCGCGCGGCAGGCGAAAGGCCTCCCCGCCCAGCCTTGCCGGATCGATGCCGAAGCAGCGCGCGAAGGTCTCGTTTGCGTAGACGATGCGCCCGGCCGCGTCGCGGCGGAAGATGATGTCGCCGAGCGCGTTGATGACGGAGCGGTGGCGATCATCGGATTCGCGCAGTTCCCAGACGAGATCGTCGAGCGCTTCGGTCTGGCGTCGCAGCTCGTTCAGCTCGGCCGCATCGGCCGCTCTGCGGCCGCCGAGATCGACGTGGCGCAGGATGGCCATGGCGCCGACGCCGGCAAGAAAGGCGATGGCAAGGCCCGCCAGCGGCGCGGGCGACGGCTTGCCGAGCAGAAAGACGCCGCTGGCGATCGCCGCCAACACCAGCGCAGATGCCGCAGCAAGAAGCCAGGGCGCGAGCTGCGCGCGATCATCGTCTGACGTCTCGATCCCGATATCGGGCGGTGTGTCAGACCAGGCGCCGGACCAGGTGTCGCGAACCTCATCTGACTCGTTCGCGGATTGCGGGCCGGCACCGGGAGCAGGACCGGGAGCAGGACCGGCGGCGGTACCGGCAGCAAACGGAGCGGACGCCGCCAGCGCCTCCCCCGGACCGCCTTGTCTTTCCTCCGCCGTTGACCGCATAGCCTGTCGCATTCCCCCAATTGAGCGCCGGAACAGGCGGTCCGAGCCGGACCTGAACGCAGCGCCGGTGCGCCACCGGCCACCAGAGTTGCCCCGGATTCGCCTCCGGCCCCTGCCTGCATCCGGCCCGGCCTCACCGTTCCGATAGGCCATTGTGGCGCAAAGGAATTGCCAAACGATTGCCAGGGATCGTGAGCGACATGCCGGAGAGGGGGCAGAGGACCTTGCCGGACGGATTGCTTTCGGCCGTCTCGCGGTGGCCGCCGTAGCTGAAAGACACGAGCGACGGGCGCGATCATGTTGGCGCGATCACTCCTGTTTTGCGAACATGCGGAAACGAGGAGACGGATCTCTCCACAGTCATCACCCGGCGTCGTCCGGGCGATGACGGCGGCGGTGCATGAGGGGGGTGGTCGAAGGTACCCAACCCGATACCAATTCCGGGCCAGCCTCTCAAGCGGCGGTGGCGCGGCGGGCGATGGTGCCGCGATAGGCCAGCGCCTCCGCAATGTGGGGGCGTCCGACGCGGGCGCGGCCGTCGAGGTCGGCCAGTGTGCGGGCGAGCTTGAGCACGCGGTGGTATCCGCGCGCCGACAGCGAGAGCGCGTCGGCGGCATCGCTCAGAAGCGCGATACCGGCCTCGTCCGGTTGGGCGACCTCCTCGATGAGCCGCGCGCCGGCCTGGGCGTTGCAGCGGGCCGGCACACCGAGAGCGGCGTACCGCTCGGCCTGCACGCGGCGGGCGGTGGCAACCCGTTCGGCAATGGAGGCGGAACTCTCCGAGGCACCGGGGCGGATGAGATCGTGGGCGGTGACGGCGGGAACCTGGATGGAAAGATCAATGCGATCGAGGAAGGGCCCGGAAATGCGCGCCTGATAGTCGGCGGCGCAGCGCGGTCCACGCGCGCAGACGTGCCCCGGCTCGCCCGCATGACCGCAACGACACGGGTTCATTGCGGCGACGAGCTGGATGCGCGCAGGATAGGTGACGCGATGATTGGCCCGCGCGATGACCGTCTCGCCGTTTTCCAGGGGCTGGCGCAGACTGTCGAGCACCTGCGGGTTGAACTCGGGCAATTCATCGAGAAAGAGCACGCCGTTATGGGCAAGCGAAACCTCTCCCGGCCGCGCCTTGAAGCCGCCGCCGACGAGCGCCGCCATGGAGGCGGAATGATGCGGCGCGCGGAAGGGGCGCCGGTCCGACAGGCGGCCATCCGCCAGTTCGCCGGCGAGCGAGGCGATCATGGAGACTTCCAGCAGTTCGCGCGGTGTCAGCGGCGGGAGGATAGAGGGGAGCCGTGCCGCCAGCATCGACTTGCCCGCGCCCGGCGGCCCGACCATCAGCAGGTTGTGGCCGCCGGCGGCCGCCACTTCCAGCGCACGCCGCGCGCTTTCCTGGCCACGCACCTCCGACATGTCGGGCAGGCCTTCGGCGGGCGGCTTCAGGCCGGCACGCGGGCGGCCCAGAACCTGCGTTCCCTTGAAGTGATTGGCGAGCTGGATCAGGCTGCGCGGCGCCAGAATATCCATGTCGGCGCTGGCCCAGGCGGCCTCCGGCCCGCAATCGGCCGGGCAGATCAGTCCGCGCCCCATGCCGTTGGCGCCCATGGCCGCGGGCAGCGCGCCGGCGACGGACGCGATCGTGCCGTCGAGCGCCAGTTCGCCCACCACCACGTAATCGAGCAGCTTGTCGGCCGGAATGGCCCCCATCGCCGCCATCAGACCAAGCGCGATGGGCAGATCGTAGTGCGATCCTTCCTTGGGAAGATCGGCGGGGGCGAGGTTGACGGTAATGCGCTTGGCCGGCAGCGACATGCCCGATGCGATGAGCGCGCTTCTGACACGCTCGCGGCTTTCGGCCACCGCCTTGTCGGCAAGACCGACGATGTTGAAGACCACCGAGCCGGGCCCGACCTGGACCTGCACGTCGACAGGAACCGCCTCAATGCCCTGAAAGGCCACTGTCGTGACGCGACTGACCATCCGTGCCCCCGTCCTTGCCCGCCCCTGCGGCTTCTCACCATAGGAACCTTACCCTACGGCAGAAATCCGCAGGCTTCAAGAACGGAATAGGAACATTCCTGTCGAGCACTGCTGGCGGGGCAAAGAAAAAGGCCGGCGAAGGCCGGCCTTTTTGAGGAGTGGGTAGGGTCTATGCCACCGCAATGATGATGGCGGCTGCCGTTCCGCCCGTGATCAGAGGCACGAGCAGGTAAGGCAAAGCCAGGCGAACCATGCCTTTTCCTTTCTTACTTTTTTGATGTGGTCGCGGCTTATATAGGAAGGCCCGTGCGACGTTCATGCGAAATTTCGCATTTGCTGAAAATTTCTTCGCCACCTCCACCTGCCTGTTTTCAAGGCAAGAAAAGCACTGCCCCGCGCCAAGGGCATGGCGCGAGGCGGGCAGCTTCGGGTTATCCGGGTCAGGCGTCTTGCGGCGCCATCCGGCGGGCGTCGCCTGGAGTGCTGGCAGGGCTGTTGGCAGGCGTCAGCCCGCGCGCTTTGCCTCGATCGTGTTCCAGACCATGGCGGCGATGTCCGGCCCGCCGAGCTTCGCGACCGCGCGGATGCCCGTCGGCGCGGTGACGTTGATTTCCGTCAGCCAGCCGTCGATGACGTCGATGCCCACCAGAAGAAGCCCGCGCTCGCGAAGGGCCGGACCGAGGCGGGCGCAGATCTCGCGCTCGCGGTCGGTGAGATCGGATTCCCTGGGCGCGCCGCCGCGCACCATGTTGGAGCGCAGGTCGCCGGCTGCCGGCACCCGGTTGACCGCACCGGCAAACTCGCCATCGACCAGCAGGATGCGCTTGTCGCCGTGCTTGATGTTGGGCAGGAACTTCTGGATCACCCAGGGCTCCCGGAAGGTGGCGGCGAAGAAATCGTAGAGCGAGCCGTAGTTGAGGTCGTCCGCCGTGATGCGGAAGACGGCCGCGCCGCCGTGGCCGAACAGCGGTTTCATGACGATTTCGCCGTGCTCGGCGCGGAAGGCGTCGATCTCGCTTCTGTCGCGGGTGATCAGCGTCGGCGGCATCAGGTCGGCGAATTCGGTGACGAAGAGCTTTTCCGGCGCATTGCGCACCGATGCCGGATCGTTCACCACCAGCGTTTTCGGGTGGATCTTTTCCAGCATGTGGGTGGCGGCGATGTAGGAAAGATCGAAGGGCGGGTCCTGACGCATCAGGATCACGTCGATCTCGGCCAGGTCCGTGCGCACCGGCTCGCCGAGCGTGTAGTAGTCCTTCGGATCGTCGCGCACGTCGACCGGTTCGAGGCGGGCGGTGACGGTATCGCCGTTCATGGCCAGCCGGTCGGGCGTGTAGTGATAGAGCGTGTGGCCGCGCTTTTGAGCTTCCAGCATCAGGGCGAAGGCGCTGTCGCCCGCCATGTTGATCGTGGAAATGTGGTCCATCTGGACGGCGACGCGAAGCGGCATGAGCTTTGGCTCCGATGAAATCTCGGGTCGCCCGGCAACCGGGCGGCGGCAATGGTGATCGGGAACGGATCGGCCGGTTCGGGCCGATGGGGCGGGGATCGCTCCTCATATGTGGCGGCGGGCCCGGTTTGTCCACGCCGCCAGTGGCAACAAACGTCAGTGTGTGCCGGTGGAGCCGAAACCGCCGCCGCCGCGCACCGTCGCGCCGAGGTCATCGACGGGAATGATCTCCGCCCGCGACACCGGCGCCACGACGAGCTGGGCGATGCGCGCGCCGCGCGTGATGTCGAAGGGCACGTGGCCGAGATTGATCAGGATCACCTTGATCTCGCCGCGATAGTCGGCATCGATCGTGCCCGGCGTGTTGAGCACCGTTACCCCGTGCTTGACCGCCAACCCTGAGCGCGGACGCACCTGCGCTTCGAACCCGGGCGGAAGAGCGATGGCGACGCCGGTGGGAATGAGCGCACGGGCGCCGGGATCGAGGCGAACCGGTTCGCCCTCCTCAAGCGCCGCCATGAGGTCGACGCCGGCGGCCTCCTCGCTCTGGTAGGACGGCACGGGCAGGCCGACGCCATGCGCCAGAATGCGCAGCTTCACGGGAACGCTCATTCGACCTCCGGTCTGAAATGTTCGGCGATGCGGGCGACGAGCCGTTCGGCAACCTGCCGCTTGTCGAGCCGCGGCCAGGCTTCGACGCCATCGCGAGAGAGAATCTGGATCTCGTTGGCGTCGCCGCCCATGATGCCGGCGCCCGTCGCCGGGGTGGAAACGTCGTTGGCGAGGATCCAGTCCGCGCCCTTGCGCTCCAGCTTGGCGCGGGCATTGGCAAGAAGATCCGCCGTTTCCGCCGCAAAGCCGATGACGAGGGCGGGGCGGCCTTGCGCGCGATGGCCGATGCCGGCCAGGATGTCCGGGTTTTCGGTGAATTCCATTGCGGGCGGCCGGCCCGAGCCGTCCTTCTTGATCTTCTGAACCGCCTCGCCCTTGACCCGCCAGTCGGCAACCGCGGCGGCCAGTATGGCGATATCGGCGGGCAACGCCGCTTCGACCGCCGCCTGCATCTGGCGCGCGGTCTCCACGTGAACCACGGTAACACCGGCGGGATCGGGCAGAGAGACCGGCCCGGAGACGAGTACAACATCAGCGCCCGCCACTGCAGCTGCCGCGGCGATCGCGTGGCCCTGCTTGCCCGACGAGCGGTTGGCGATGTAGCGCACCGGATCGATCGGCTCGTGCGTCGGCCCCGAGGTAATGACGATGCGGCGCCCCTTGAGCGGACGGTCGCCGGCGGCAGCAGCCGCCTTTTCGAAATGCGCCTCGACGGCGGCGAGGATTTCCAGCGGCTCGGCCATGCGGCCGACACCGGCCTCCCCGGCTTCCGCCATTTCTCCGGCCATCGGGCCGATGAAGGCGATGCCGTCGGCCTCCAGCTGCGCCACGTTGCGCCGTGTCGCAGGATTGGCCCACATCGCGGAATTCATGGCCGGCGCCAGCAGGATCGGGGTCTTGCTGGCAAGCAGGGTGGCAGTCGGAAGATCATCGGCCAGGCCGTGCGCCATCCGGGCCATGATATTGGCGGTTGCCGGCGCCACGACCACCAGATCGGCTTCGCGCGAGAGCCGGATATGACCGATGTCATGCTCGGCCGCACGGTCAAAGAGCTCGGTGAAAACCTGCTCCCCCGTTATGGCGCCGAAGGCCAGCGGCGTGACGAATTGCTGGGCGGCGGCGGTCATCACCACGCGTACGCGGGCCCTACGCTCCTTCAGCCGGCGGACGAGATCGAGCGCCTTGTAGGCGGCGATGCCGCCCGAGACGATCAGCAGAATGCGTTTTTCATGCAGCATGCAGCAGCCCCCGCGACGGACCCCGTCGCCGAATGCCCGCCCCGCCCGAACCGGCGCGACGGGTCATTGCGCATCAGTTGATCGCCTGGAAGGTCTTCGGTGCGGGCGAAATGACCGTCGAACCGGAGCCGTTGGCCTCATAGACCGCAAGGCCGCGCTCGTTGGTGCCGTCGCGGTTGAAGCGGAAGACGCCGTCGATGCCGAGGAAACCGTCGCGGTTGGTGAGGACGCCGGTGGAGAAGCGGCGCTGACCGGCGCTGCGCACGAGGCCGGCGGCGAGCACGGTCGCGTCATAGGCGAGCGTTGCGTTGCGCGGCGGCTGCGAGCCATAGGCGGCCGCATAGCGCGGAGCAAACGACTGGAAGCCCTGCTTGTCCGGCGCCGGATACCAGCCGCCATCCACCATCCGGTCGGACAGCACCTTGGGATCGTCCCACTGACCGGAGCCCAGGAACTTGACCGCGTTGCGGTTGATGCCCTGCGCGGTCAGCACACCGATGGCATAGGCGGGGACGCCGCCGCCGTCGGGAATGAAGATCGCATCGGCGCGCCGCGCGGAGGCTGCGAGCGCCGTGGCCTTGGCCTTCAGATCGGTGGTGTCGACGCCGCGCGAGGGGTCGACCTTGTAGCGCTCGATGCCGACGATCCGACCGCCGGTGCGGCCGACCGCCTGACGGAACGCGGCCTCGGCGACCGCGCCGTAGCTGTTGTCGGGAATGAGCGCGGCGTAGGAGGACCGGCCCTTGGAATTGGCGTAGGAAATGATGCGCGAGACGTCTTGCTGCGGCAGGAAGGAGAGCAGGTAGACGCCGGGCGAGGCGGCCGAGGCATCGGAGGAGAAGGCGATGACCGGGACGCCAGCGGTGCGCGCGGCAGCACCCGCACCGCCGACGGCCGGGGCGAAGACCGGGCCGAGAATGAGTTCGGCGCCCTCGGAAATCGCCGCCTGGGCCGCCGCACGACCGCCCTCCGCGGTGCCGCTCGTGTCCTTGACGAGCACCTGGATGTCGGCGCCGGGGAAGTCCTTCAATGCCAGTTCGGAGGCATTGCGGAAGACGGTGGCGATCTGTCCGGCATTGGCGCCGGCGGATTTCGGCAGCAACAGGGCCACGCGGACCGCGCCGTTGCCGACAACCTCGCCGGTGGGCACGCCGCCCCCCTGCCCGGGACCGGACTGGGGATAAAAGCCGGGTGTTGATCCGGTGCAGGCGCCAAGCGCGCCGAGCGCCGCCACCATTGCCGCCGCCAGAAGGGGTCTTGGGCTTCCGATCCGCCCGAATACGCTGCGCACGTGCTGTCCTTCCCCGAAGAGTCCCAAGCCTTTACGAAAGAATGCGGGATTTTGGCGATTTGGCGGGAGTCTGTCAAAAACTTCGCGACAATCGCCAGCGCCGCCTCCGGCAGCGCCATCGTCACCACATACCGCTCCGACGCCCGGGCGGCCGGCCGAGCGCACGGTTTGCAGGCCCGGCCCCGCCCCGGCTACAAGGGTTTGAGCCGCCGACGGCCGGACAGACCTGACAGGCGCGTCATGGCGCATTTGCGGCCGTCAGGCAAGACCGGTGCTTTTCCGGCAGAACAGGAAGCGAAGAAATGACAAGCGGAGCCTCGCGCTCACATGGGCCTGACGGCGATCCGGCAGGCGCGCGCACGGACGCTCAGACGGAGCGGAACCGGCGGTTTTCGATCGGGGCGAACGGCTTTCTCGCGCCGGCCGCCGAGCCGGGGCTTCACGTGGTTTCCACCCCGATCGGCAACCTTGGCGATATCACCGTGCGCGCGCTGGAAACGCTTGCCGGATGCGCGCTCGTCGCCTGCGAGGACACGCGCGTGACCCGCGTGCTGATGGAGCGCTACGGCCTGACCACCCGGCTCGTCGCCTATCACGAGCACAACGCGGCGAAAGTGGGCCCGCGCCTATTGGCCGCGCTGGAGGAGGGGCAGGCAGTGGCCATCGTCTCCGATGCCGGAACGCCGCTTCTGTCCGACCCCGGCTACCGGCTGACCGTTGCAGCGATCGAGGCCGGACACAAGGTGATCCCGATTCCCGGCGCCTCGGCGATGCTGTCGGCGCTCGTCGGCGCGGGCCTGCCCAGCGACACGGTTCTGTTCGCCGGTTTCCTGCCGACGAAGAAGGCCGCACGGCTGCGCCGGCTGGAGGAGCTGAAGAACGTTTCGGCGACGACGGTCTTCTACGAATCACCGCGCAGGCTCACCGACACGCTCGCGGACATGATCGAGATCCATGGCGGCGCGCACCGGGCTTGCGTCGCCCGTGAACTCACCAAGCGCTTCGAAACATTCCAGCGCGGCAGCCTGAGCGAGATCGCCGACTTCTACGAACAAAACCCGCCGAAGGGCGAGATCGTCATCGTGCTGGCACCGGCCGAGCCGCAGGCAGCCGGCGAGGAGGACGTGGAGGAAATGCTGCGCGAGGCGCTGGCGGAGATGCCGGTCAGCGCGGCGGCCGCGCAGGTCGCCAAACGCACCGG
Organism: Breoghania sp. JC706; assembly: GCF_037026715.1. Classification (NCBI taxonomy): domain Bacteria; kingdom Pseudomonadati; phylum Pseudomonadota; class Alphaproteobacteria; order Hyphomicrobiales; family Stappiaceae; genus Breoghania; species Breoghania sp. JC706. The sequence goes on along the minus strand of NZ_JBANCG010000007.1, from coordinate 353,468 downwards.
CCTCGATCGCAAGACGCTTTACAAACAAGCGCTGGCCTTGCGAAAGGCCGCGGACGGCAATGGCTAGGCGGGCGCGGCGCGCGGCCTACCGGCTCGGCCTCGCCGCCGAGACCCGCGCCGCCCTGTGGCTGCGTCTCAAGGGCTACCGGATCGTGGCCCGGCGCCACAGGACGCCTGTCGGCGAGATAGACCTGATCGCCCGGCGGGGGCGGACGGTGGCTTTCGTGGAGGTGAAGGCGCGGGCAAGCCGCGAGGCCGCGCTGGAGGCGATCACCCCGCACGCCCAGCGGCGCATCGTGGAGGCCGCGCACCTCTGGCTTTCGCAAAACCCCGGTGCAATGTCAGCTACCTTGCGCTTCGATGCGGTGCTGATCGTTCCCGGCCGCCTGCCGTATCATCTCGCCAACGCCTGGGAGGCGCATCGCTGACAGGCGAAGGCCGGAAAGAAAGGCGCGGCGGGGGCTGGCGCAGACGCCCAGCCCGCTTACATGAAGTCGGCGAACCGGAAACCCGGTCGCGGAACGTTTTTCGAGCGTCCGGGCCATTACCCGTATCGATTGAGTACAATTTTGCTCGTTCGCGAGAATTATTGGAATTTGATGCCAACTGGAAGCACGGGTGACCGTATCGACGGACTCGCGGGCGGGCAGGCGGCGCACTAGACTTCGGCCCAGCCCGGCGGGAGAGCGGGCGGGGAGCGCGATGAACAAGATCAAGAAGGGAGAGTAGCGATGAGCGACAAGCTCGGACGCGGACGCATCTACAATTCGATCACCGAGACGATCGGCAACACCCCGATCGTCCGCCTCGACCGCCTCGCCAGGGAAAAGGGCGTAGAGGCGAACCTGCTGGCGAAGCTGGAGTTCTTCAACCCGATTTCGAGCGTCAAGGACCGCATCGGCGTCGCCATGATCGACGCGATGGAGGCCGCCGGCAAGATCAAGCCGGGCGAGACGACCCTGATCGAGCCGACATCCGGCAACACGGGCATCGCGCTCGCCTTCGTGGCGGCGGCGCGCGGCTACAAGCTGATCCTGGTGATGCCGGAGACCATGTCGATCGAGCGGCGCAAGATGCTGGCGCTGCTCGGCGCCAAACTTGAGCTTACCGAAGGCCCCAAGGGCATGAAGGGCGCGGTCGCGCGCGCCGAAGAAATGGTCAAGGAGATCCCGAACGCGGTGATCCCGCAGCAGTTCGAGAACCCGGCGAACCCCGACATCCACGCCCGCACCACCGCCGAGGAGATCTGGAACGACACGAACGGGTCCGTCGACGCGTTCATTTCCGGCATCGGCACCGGCGGCACCATAACCGGCACCGGCCGCGTGCTGAAGGAGCGCAACCCGGCGGTGCGCGTCATCGCGGTGGAGCCGGCGGACAGCCCCATTCTTTCCGGCGGGCAGCCCGGCCCGCACAAGATCCAGGGCATCGGCGCCGGCTTCGTGCCGGGCGTGCTGGATACCAAGGTCTATGACGAGGTGGTGACGATCACCAACGACGAATCCTTCGAGATGGCCCGGCTCGTCGCCCGCATCGAAGGCGTGCCGGTCGGCATTTCCTCCGGCGCGGCGCTTGCCGCAGCGGTGAAGGTCGGCAAGCGGCCGGAAATGAAGGGCAAGAACATCGTCATCATCATCCCCTCTTTCGCCGAGCGCTATCTGTCGACGGCGCTTTTCGAGGGGCTGGGCGAGTAGCCTGCCGGCTCGACGGACATTCACACGAAAAAGGCCCCGGCGCATTTCGCCGGGGCCTTTCTTTTCGCAACCGATCGTCCGCGACGCGTCTACTTGCGTGTCGTCAGGAAGCCGACGATGTCCTTGACGCCCTGCATGACCGGGCGGGCGATGGCATCGGCCCGTCCCGCACCGTCGGCGAGAATGCCCTCGATAAAGCCGGGATCAGCCTTCAGGCGGCGCATCTCGTCGGCGATCGGGGCAAGCTTTGCGACCGCCAGATCGGCCAGCGCCGGCTTGAAGGCGGAGAACTGCGCGCCCGCATGGTCCTTCAGCACATCCGCAACGCTCACGTCGGCGAGCGCGGCGTAGATGCCCACGAGGTTCGCCGCGTCGGGACGCTCCTTGAGGCCGTCGGCATCGCCGGGAAGCGGCTCGGTGTCGGTCTTGGCCTTGCGGATCTTCTTGGCGATCGTGTCGGCATCGTCCGTCAGGTTGATGCGGGCGAGATCGGAAGGATCCGACTTCGACATCTTCTTGGTGCCGTCGCGCAGGCTCATGACGCGGGTCGCCGCACCGCTGATGAGCGGCTCGGTCATCGGGAAATAGCCGTCCTCGCCCCCAAGCCCCAGTTCCGCGATACGCTCGGCGTAATCGTTGTTGAACTTGGCGGCGATGTCGCGGGTCAGCTCCAGATGCTGCTTCTGGTCTTCGCCCACAGGAACGTGGGTCCCCTTGTAGAGCAGGATGTCGGCCGCCATCAGGCTCGGGTAGACGAAGAGGCCCGCGGAGGCGTTTTCGCGGTTCTTGCCGGCCTTTTCCTTGAACTGCGTCATCCGATTGAGCCAGCCCATGCGGGCGATGCAGTTGAACACCCAGGCCAGTTCCGCATGGCCGGCAACCTGGCTCTGGTTGAAGATGATGGAACCCTTGGGGTCGATACCGGCGGCAATGTAGGCGGAGGCGACTTCGCGGATTGCGGCCTGCAGGGCGGCGGGGTCCTGCCAGACCGTGATCGCGTGCATGTCGACGACGCAATAGATGCAATTGTGGGTGTCCTGCAGGGCGGCAAAGCGCTTGATCGCGCCGAGATAGTTGCCCAGATGCAGGTTGCCGGTCGGCTGGACGCCGGAAAAGACACGAGGTTCGAACGCACTCATCGATGGGGGACCCTTCGTAAAAACCGCTCCGGTGGAGAGAGCTTGCGCGTTATCGGCCAACACGCATGTCATGTGCAAGGCCGTTCGACGACAGAATTTACGCCGTCTACCCCTTCTTCGCGCCGCGTTTCCTGAGAGCCGCCTTGAAGTATCCGAGGAGGTCGGACGCACCGGTGACCTGCACGAAAACCGCAAACGTCGCCATGCCGACGACGACGAGAGCGGCGAGGGCGCCGGCGCGGACCGGCAGCAACGCCTGGCCGAACACGGGTGCGAAGAGCAGATAGCCCGCAAAGACGATGCCGCCCATCAGCACGCTTGCCAGCACCAGAAGCGGCAGGCGCTTCCGGAGGGAGGCATCGGGCACGAACTCGCCGCGCCGCCACAAGGTGCCGATCAAGAGCCCGGCATTGACCCAGCCGGCGAGCGAGGTCGCCAGCGCGATGCCGACATGGGCGAGAACGGGCGAAAGCAGCAGGGCGCCCGCGACATTGACCACCATGCCGACGCCGGCAAACCACATCGGCGTGGCCGTGTCCTCGCGCGCGAAGAAGGCCGGCGAGAAGACCTTGATCAGCACGAAGGCCGGCAGGCCGATGCCATAGGCGGCGAGAGCCGCCGTCGTCGCCGCGGCATCATGCGCTGTGAAGGCGCCGCGCTGGAACAGCACGTCGACAATCGGGTAGGGGATGACGATCAGCGCGATCGCCGCCGGCAGGGTGAGCGCGAGACCGAATTCCAGTGCGCGGTTCTGGGTGGTAAGCGCCCCGCGCGAATTGCCGGAGCGAAGCAGCCGCGACAGATCGGGCAACAGCACGACGCCGATGGCGATGCCGACGATGCCCAGCGGCAGCTGGTAGATGCGGTCGGCGTAATAGAGGTAGGAGACGGCGCCGGCCTGGGTGGAGGCGATGATGGTGCCCACCGCTATGTTGATCTGGGTGATGCCGCCGGCGATGGCGCCCGGAAGTCCGAGCTTCCACAGCCGCTTGACCGCAAACGTGTAGCGCGGCCGGCGCAGCTTCATCGGAAAGCCGAAGCGCCTCAGCGCATAGATCAGGGACAGAAGCTGGACGACGCCGGCCAGGGCGACGCCAACAGCCAGCACGATGCCGGACGCACCGCTCGCATCGAGCCCGAAAACGGCGATCACCCCGAGAACGACGATCATCACGATGTTCAAGAGGACAGGTGCGAGCGCGGAGGCGGTGTAGCGGTTGTAGGTGTTGAGGATGCCGCCGATCAGGGCGATCAGCGACATGCACAGAAGGTAGGGGAAGGTAATCCGCGACAGCAGAACGGCCATGTCGAACTTGGCCGGATCGTCTGCGAACCCCGGCGCCAGCACCCAGACCAGCCCGGGCATGGCGATTTCCGCGATCGCCGTCAACGCCACCAGCAACCAGAACAGCGCGGCGAGGATCTCCTCGGCGAAGCGGCGGGCCCCCTCCCGTCCATCCTCTTCAAGCGAGCGGGCGAAAAGCGGCACGAAGGCGGAATTGAACGCGCCTTCGGCAAACAGCCGGCGGAAGAGGTTTGGCAGGCGGAAGGCGACGAAGAAGGCATCGGCCACCGGCCCGGTGCCGATGAAGCCGGCGATGAGGACGTCGCGGGCAAAGCCCAGAACGCGGCTGGCGGCGGTAGCGCCGCCGACGGTGGCGAAGTTCCTGAGAAGGCTCATTTGGCGGCGACCACGGCGCGCTGGCCCGGCTTCGGCGCCCGCGCCCGGCCTTCGCCGTCGAAGGCCTCCGTCAGGCGCTGGCGGATATTGGCCTGGCGCGTGATGTTGGAGATCTTCTGGCCGGTGAGATCGGTGACATAGAAGACGTCGACCGCGCGCTCGCCGAAGGTCGCGACGTGGGCGGAGGCGATGTTGAGATTGAGCGCGGAGATTTCGCGGGTGAGATCGTAGAGCAGGCCGGGCCTGTCGAGGCCGGACATCTCCAGCACCGTGTGCTGCTCGGAGACGGAGTTCTTGACCAGCACCTCCGTTTCCAGCCGGAAGGCGCGGGCCCGGTTGCGGCCGGAACTCTTGTGCACGACGCTTTCCGGCAGCTTCTCCTTGCCACGAAGGCAATCGCGGATGAGCCGCGTCACCCGTTCGCCGCGCCGTCTCTCATCCGCGTCATCCGGCAGCTCGCGGGTGACGAAGATGGAGTCCAGGGCAAGACCGTCGGTGGTCGTATAGATGTGCGCGTCGACGATGTTCGCGCCGGCAACCGAACAGGCCCCGGCGATGGTGGAGAGCAGACGCGGGTGGTCGGGAGCGAGAACCGTGATCTCGGTGACGCCTTCGAAGGCATGCGTGGCGACGCGGGTGGCGAGCCGGTCGCCCGATTTGTCGGCCTCGCGGATCAGGTTGGCGTGGGCACGCTTGTCGTCCAGATCGACGCGCACCCAATAGGCCGGATAATGACGCTGGCGGTAGCTGTCGATCTCCTGGGCGCTCCAGTCGCCAAGCGACTTCGCCAGCTCATCCTGGGCGGCGGCAACACGCCCCTCGCCGACATGGGAGGAGCCGCCGGTCAGCACCGTTTCGGTTTCGTAATAGAGCGTGCGCAGCAGCTGGCCCTTCCAGCCGGTGAAGACGCCCGGCCCCACCGCCTTGATGTCGGCGACGGTGAGGATCAGCAGCAGTTTCAGCCGCTCCGGCGTCTGCACGACGGCGGCGAAATCGGCGATCGTCTTGCGATCATTGAGATCGCGCGACTGGGCGATCGTGCTTAGCAGAAGATGATACTCGATGAGCCAGGAGACCGTTTCGGTCTCAGCCGGCGTCAGGCCCATCCTCGGGCACAGGCGCTTGGCGATGCGGGCACCAACGATGGAATGATCCTCCGGCCGGCCCTTGGCGATGTCGTGCAGGAACAGCGCGACATAGAGAACGCGGCGGTTCTGGATCTCCTTGATGAGCGTCGTGGCCAGCGGATGGTCGTCGCCGCGGTTGCCGCGCTCCAGTTCCGACAGCACGCCGATGGCGCGCAGCAGGTGCTCGTCCACCGTGTAATGGTGGTACATGTTGAACTGCATCATCGCCACGACCTTGCCGAAGTCGGGGATGAAGCGCGACAGCACGCCCGCCTCGCTCATGCGCCGCAGAACCGTTTCGGGGTCGTTGCGCGAGGTCAGGATGTTGAGGAAGAGCCGGTTGGCCTCGGGATTTGCGCGAAGGTCCTTGTCGATCAGCCGCCGGGAGCGGCGCACCAGCCGCATCGCATCGGGGTGGAAGAGAAGATCGTGGCGCTCGGCAAGGGAAAAGATCCGGATCATGTTGACCGGATCGCGCTTGAAAACGTCCTCGTTCGTCACGTTCAGGCGCTGGTTGTCGATGACGAAATCCGTCGAGCCGTCGAGCGGCCGTCGCCTGCGGGCCCCGCGCAGAACACCGAGGAAACGGGACAGTCCCGGCGTCTGCTTGACGTGCTTTTCCTCCAGATCGGCGCAGACGATGCGCGTCAGATCGCCGACATCCTTGGCGACGAGGAAATAGTGCTTCATGAAGCGTTCCACGTCGCGCTGGCCGGGATGGGCGGTGTAGTCGAGGCGCTGGGCGATCTCGCGCTGGATGTCAAAGGAGAGCCGCTCTTCGGAACGGCCGGTGAGGAAGTGCATGTGGCAGCGCACCGCCCACAGGAAATCCTCGCACTGGACAAACCGCGTGTATTCGCGCCGGGAGAACACCCCGGCCTTGACCATTTCGCTGCCCGACTGCACGCGATAGGCGTATTTCGCGATCCAGAACAAGGTGTTGAGATCGCGCAAACCGCCCTTGCCCTCCTTGACGTTGGGCTCCACCAGATAGCGCGAGGCACCCTGGCGGCGGTGGCGCTCGTCGCGTTCGGCGAGCTTGGCGGTGACGAACTCGGTGGCGGTGTTCTTCACCACCTCCTCGTCGAAGCGTTTCGTCAGTTCCTCGAAAAGCGGCTGATCGCCCCACAGGAAGCGGGCTTCCAGAATGGCTGTGCGGATGGTCATGTCGGAGCGCGACAGGCGCACGCAGTCGTTCACAGAACGCGTGGCATGCCCCACCTTCAGACCCATGTCCCAGAGCATGTAGAGAATGTATTCGACGACCTGTTCGCCCCACGGCGTCTGCTTGTAGGGCAGCACGAACAGGAGATCGACGTCGGAGCCCGGCGCCAGCGTGCCGCGGCCGTAGCCGCCGACCGCCACCACGGCCATGTGCTCGGCCGAGGACGCGTTCATCACCCGGTAGACGTGCCAGACCGCGAAATCGTAGATGACCCGGATGATCTCATCCTGGACATGGGCGAGGCGCTGAGCGCAAAGAACGCCGCCGCCGTCCGCGCGCAGACGCCGTTCCGCCTCGTCGCGTCCCTCCTGATAGGCCGCCTTCAGAAGGCCCAGGACCTCGGAGCGGATCGCGGGATCGGATCCGTCTCCATCTTTCGTCAGCGCCGAAAGCCTTTCACGCAAGCCGTCGGCATCGATCAGTCCGGCGAGGGTATCGCTCTTGTTCGTCATGAGGAGGGATCCGGAAACAGCGAGTCGCGCCACGATATAGCAGTGTCTTGCGCAGCGCACGCAGGGCTTTGCGGTTCTGGCGGGACCGTCACCTGATGACGTTCGTCCGCATTCCGACCGCGATCGGCGTTAGATAGCATCATTGCGGCGACGATCCGTCCGCCGCATCCCGTATCCCATGCGGATTGTGCCTAGACTTTGGTTTCGCCCCGCTTCGCCTTCAGCCGATAGAGCGCCTCCTGCGCCTGGCGCGGCGTCATGTCGTCGGGATCAAGCGTGTCCAGCAATTCGCCGAGCTCGTCGGAAACGGCAAGCGCGGCAGCCGGCTGGGGCCTCGCAACCTGCGCCGCGAAAAGCGGAAGATCGTCGATCAGCGCCTCCGCAGGTGCGCGGCGGTCCTGCTCCTCCAACTGGGTGAGGACGGCGCGGGCGCGCTCGACGACGGCCGCGGGAAGGCCAGCGAGCTTCGCCACCTGGATGCCGTAGGACCGGTCGGCCGCGCCGGGCACGATCTCGTGCAGGAAGACGACGTCGCCCTTCCATTCCTTGACCTTGACCGTGGCATTTTCCAGCCGGTCGAGGCGCTGGGAGAGCGCGGTCAGCTCGTGATAGTGGGTGGCAAACAGCGCGCGGGCGCGGTTGACCTCGTGCAGGTGCTCGATCGCCGCCCAGGCGATCGAAAGCCCGTCGAAGGTGGCGGTGCCGCGGCCGATCTCGTCGAGGATCACCAGCGAGCGCTCGCCCGCCTGGTTGAGGATCGCCGCCGTCTCGACCATCTCAACCATGAAGGTGGACCGGCCGCGCGCCAGATCATCGGCGGCGCCGACGCGCGAGAACAGCCGGTCAACCACGCCGATATGAGCCGAGGCGGCCGGAACGTAGGAGCCGATCTGGGCGAGCACCGCGATCAACGCGTTCTGGCGCAGGAAAGTCGATTTACCGGCCATGTTGGGGCCGGTGACGAGCCAGATGCGGCCACTGCCGGCATCCTTGCCGGGGCCGAGATCGCAGTCGTTGGCGACGAACGGTTCGCCGCTGTCGCGCCGGAGCGCCTGTTCGACCACCGGATGGCGGCCGCCGACGATATCGAAGGCGAGGCTGTCGTCGACCGTCGGCCGGGCATACCCCTCGGCCTCCGCCAGCGTCGCGAGCGCGGCGGTGACGTCGAGAACGGCGAGCGCTTCGGCCGCGGCCTTGACCGCATCGCCCACCGAAACGGTCGAGGCAGCGAGATCCGCGAAGATCTCCAGCTCGATGGCAAGCGAACGGTCGCCGGCATTGGCGATCTTGCTCTCCAGGTCGGAGAGTTCGGTCGTGGTGAAGCGCATCGCCCCCGCCATGGTCTGGCGGTGGATGAAGGTGCCGGGCTCACTGGTGAGCTTGTCGGCATGGGCGGCGGGCACCTCGATGAACCAGCCGAGCACGTTGTTGTGCTTGATCTTCAGCGCGCGGATGCCGGCGGTCTCGGAATATTCGGCCTGCAGGCGGGCGATCACCTTGCGGCTTTCGTCGCGAAGCTGGCGCAGTTCGTCGAGTTCGCCCGCGTAGCCTGCGCGCACGAAACCGCCGTCGCGTTTCAGAAGCGGCAGGTCGTCGTCGAGTGCGGCGGCGAGCTTTTCGGCCAGATCACGGGGCGCTGCGGCAAGTGCTGCCTGCGCCGAAGCCAGTTCGGCCGGCGGCGCGACGGGACACGCCTCAAAAAGTGCCGAAATCGCAAGTGCCGCCTCAAGCCCGTGGCGGACGGCGGCAAGATCTCGCGGACCGGCACGATCGAGCGCGATGCGCGAGAGCGCGCGCGGCATGTCCGGGGCCTCGCGCAGGGCGCCGCGCAGACGTTCGCGCAGCAGCGTGTCCTCGTGCAGGAAGGCCAGCGAATCATGCCGCGCCAGGATTTCCGCCGGATCGGTCAGGGGCGCTGCGAGACGGCCGGCCAGCAGGCGCGAACCGCCGCCGGTCACCGTGCGGTCGATGACGGACAGCAGCGAACCGGACTTTTCGCCCGACAGCGTGCGGACAAGCTCCAGGTTCGCCCGCGTTGCGGGATCGATCAGCATGGCGCGGCCGGCGGAATCGCGCACCGGCGCATCGAGCGGCGGGCGCTGACCGAGCTGGGTCTTCTCGACATAGGCGACGACGGCGGAAGCGGCGCACAGTTCGGCGCGCGTGAAGGCGCCAAAGCCGTCAAGCGTCGCAACCTGAAAGAAGGAGGCGAGCCGATCGGCAGCGGTCGCGCCGTCAAAAAGCGCGCGGGCGACGGGCACGACCGCGCCGCGCAACGACCGCCAGACGCTCCTCAGTTCCGCGTCGTCGTCCAGGACGTCGGGGATGACGATCTCGCTGGCATCGATGCGGGCAAGCTCCGCCGGCAGATTGACGGCGTCCGCCTCCGTCACGCGGAAGGCTCCAGTGGAGATGTCGATCCAGGCGATGCCGAAGGTGCCGGCACCCTCGCCGGTGCGAAGGCGCGAGACGGCGGCCAGATAGTTGTTGGCGCCGGCCTCCAGCAGCCGTTCTTCGGTCAATGTACCGGGCGTGACGAGGCGCACCACATCGCGGCGCACGACCGACTTGGAGCCGCGCTTTCTGGCCTCCGCCGGATCCTCGGTCTGTTCGCAGACCGCGACCCTGTGACCGAGGGCGATGAGCTTTTGCAGATAGTCGTCGGCGGCGTGAATGGGCACGCCGCACATGGGGATGTCCTCGCCCAGATGCTTGCCGCGCTTGGTCAGCGTGATGCCGAGGGCGCGTGAGGCGACCTCCGCGTCCTCGAAGAAAAGCTCGTAGAAGTCGCCCATCCGATAGAACAGCAGACTATCGGGATTGGCCGTCTTGATCTCGATGTACTGCTCCATCATCGGCGTGGCTTGCGGCCGGGGGGAAGCAGGTTTGGTTTCAGCCTTGGCACTCGTCATGGCGGCGACGTTATCAAACTGATTGCGGAGTTTCACGACCCCCGCCGGCACGCATGCCTTGTGGCCCCTGTTTTCGGGGGATAATGTCGCGGCCCACCCGGGCGGCGAGCGCCCCGGGCAAATCACGGGGAGAATGATGGCATCTCGCGACGAACCGGCCAAAAGCGGTCCCTCCTTCACCGAACAGGAAGCGCTCCTGTTCCATCAGCAGGGCAAGCCGGGGAAGCTGGAGATCGTACCGACCAAGCCGATGGCGACGCAGCGCGACCTTTCGCTCGCCTATTCGCCTGGCGTTGCGGTGCCCGTACTGGCCATCAAGGAAGATCCCTCGCGCGCCTTCGACTACACCGCTCGCGGCAATCTGGTTGCGGTGGTCACTAACGGTACCGCCATTCTCGGCCTCGGCAATCTGGGTCCGCTTGCGGCAAAACCGGTGATGGAAGGCAAGTCCGTCCTGTTCAAGCGGTTCGCCGACGTGGACTCGATCGATCTGGAAATCGACACCAGCGACGTCGATGAATTCATCAACTGCGTGCGTTATCTGGGGCCCACCTTCGGCGGCATCAACCTGGAAGACATCAAGGCGCCGGACTGCTTCATCATCGAAAGCCGCCTGCGCGAGTTGATGGACATCCCCGTCTTTCATGACGACCAGCACGGCACCGCGATCATCGCGGCCGCGGGCCTGATCAACGCGGCAATGATCACCGGGCGCGACATCAAGACGATGAAGGTCGTGTGCAACGGCGCAGGCGCGGCCGGCATCGCCTGCATCGAACTGATCAAGGCGCTGGGCGTGCCGCATGAGAACGTCATCCTGTGCGACACCAAGGGCCCGATCTACCAGGGCCGCGAAGCGGGCATGAACCAGTGGAAGTCGGCTCACGCCGTCCCGACCGAAGCGCGCTCGCTGGCGGAAGCGCTGAAGGGCGCGGACGTGTTCATGGGCGTTTCCGTCAAGGGTGCGCTGACGCCGGACATGGTCGCCACCATGGCCGACAAGCCGATCATCTTCGCCATGGCGAACCCGGATCCGGAAATCACGCCGGAGGAAGTGGCCGCTGTCCGCGACGACGCGATCATGGCGACGGGTCGCTCCGACTATGCCAACCAGGTCAACAACGTCCTGGGCTTTCCCTACATCTTCCGCGGCGCGCTTGACGTGCAGGCGACCACCATCAACGAGCCGATGAAGGTCGCCGCCGCCGAGGCGCTCGCCGCGCTCGCCCGTGAGGACGTGCCGGACGAGGTGGCAGCCGCCTACAAGGGCAACCGCCCGAAGTTTGGCCCGGAATACATCATTCCGGTTCCCTTCGATCCGCGGCTTATCTCCCACGTTTCGCCGGCCGTTGCCAAGGCGGCGATGGATTCCGGCGTCGCCCGCAAGCCGATCGTCGACATGGACGCCTACAAGGAGGCGCTGAATGCGCGGCGCGATCCGGTCGCGGGCACCCTGCAGCGGATCTTCTCCAAGGTCCGTTCGTCGCCCAAGCGCGTGGTCTTCGCCGAGGGCGAGGAGCCGCAGGTGATGCGGGCGGCCTCCGCCTTCGTAGCCCAAGGGCTGGGCACGGCGATCCTGATCGGGCGTGAGGACGAGATCCACCGGGTGGCGAACGAAGCGGGCATCGAGTTGCGCGCCGGCATCGAGATCCAGAACGCCCGGCTGTCCAACAAGAACCGGGACTATGCCGAATTCCTCTATGCGCGGCTGCAGCGGCGCGGCTATCTGCTGCGTGACTGTCAGCGCCTCGTCAACGGCGACCGCAACTACTGGGGCGCGATCATGGTTGCGCGCGGCGATGCCGACGCAATGGTAACCGGGACGACCCGAAACTATTCCGTCGCGCTCGACACCGTGCGCAAGGTCATCGACACCAAGCCGGGCCACCGGGTGATCGGCGCCTCGCTGGTGCTGGCGCGCGGACGGCAGGTGCTGGTGGCCGATACCGCCGTCCATGCCATGCCGACCTCTGAAGAACTCGCCGACATCGCGGAAGAGGCTGCCCACGTGGCGCGCCGGCTCGGCACCGAGCCGCGCGTCGCCATGCTCGCCTTCTCCACCTTCGGCCATCCCGCATCAGAACGGGCGGAGCGGGTGATCGAGGCAGTTGCGATCCTCGACAAGCGCCGGGTCGATTTCGAGTATGACGGCGAGATGGCTGCGGACGTTGCGCTCAACATGGACGCCATGGCCGCCTATCCGTTCTGCCGCCTGTCCGGGCCGGCCAACGTGCTGATCATGCCGGCCTTCCATGCCGCTTCCATCTCCACAAAGATGCTGCAGGAACTGGGCGGTTCGACCGTGATCGGCCCGCTGCTCGTCGGCCTCGACAAGCCGGTGCAGATTGTCTCGATGTCGTCGAAGGACAGCGACATCGTCAACATGGCGGCGGTGGCCGCCTACAACGTCACCTGAGCCCACGGCGCAACTCGAGCAAAGCCGCGGCGCTCCCGGTTTTCGCTCAAGGAGCGTTCGAAGTTCTCTCAAGATCCGTCACCGCGGATGCGATCCGCGGTGACGCTCCATCGGACCATCCGGCAACCATCATGCCCATTATCGTCAAGATCTGCGGCCTTTCCACCACCAACACCATGAATGCCGCCCTCGATGCCGGGGCCGACATGGTCGGGCTGGTGTTCTTTCCCAAAAGCCCGCGTCACGTTTCCATGGAGACGGCGCGGGACCTTGCCGCGCTGGCGCGGGGAAGGGCCGAGATCGTCGCGCTGACGGTGGACGCCGATGATGCACTGCTTGGCGAAATCGTCGATCAGGTCGCGCCCGACTGGCTGCAGCTTCACGGATCCGAAAGCCCGGAGCGGGTTCGCGAGATCCGCGAACGTTTCGAGACGCCGGTCATGAAGGCCTTCGGCATCCGCGAACGGGACGATCTGAAGGCGGTTTCGCGCTATGTCGGCATCGCCGACCGGATTCTCTTCGACAGCAAGCCGCCGCGCGACGCCGAAGTTCCGGGCGGTTCGGGAAAGCGCTTCGACTGGCGCCTCATGGAAAACCTTGACCTCGACGTGCCCTTCATGCTTTCCGGTGGACTTGACGCCGACAATGTCGCGGAGGCGCTGGACATCACGGGCGCGGGCGCCGTCGATGTGTCGTCCGGCGTCGAGGCGGAACGAGGCGTCAAGGACGCGCGGCTGATCCGCCGGTTCATCGAAACCGTACATAGAGTCGATCCGGAGCGCTCGGCGTTTGATTGAACGCAAACGGGATTGCGCCGATATTTTGAAAACAGGCATCTTCTGTACGCCCGAAGCCGCGCGGCCGGGCGCTCACAAGGTGCTTCAGGACGAGGACAGGCGACGTGGACCACAAGCCGAATACATTGCGCTCGGGACCGGACGATAGCGGCCATTTCGGCATTTTCGGCGGGCGTTTCGTTGCTGAAACGCTGATGCCGCTGATCCTCGAACTGGAACAGGCCTACGAGGCAGCCAAGGCCGATCCCGCCTACGCGGCGGAAATCGAGTATCTCAACACCTATTACACGGGACGTCCGAGCCCGCTCTATTTCGCCGAGCGGCTGACGGAAGAACTCGGCGGCGCGAAGATCTACCTGAAGCGCGAGGAGCTGAACCACACCGGCTCCCACAAGATCAACAATTGCCTGGGCCAGATCGTGCTGGCCAAGCGCATGGGCAAGACCCGCATCATCGCGGAGACCGGCGCCGGCCAGCATGGCGTGGCGGCGGCAACCGTCTGTGCCCGTTTCGGGCTGCCCTGCGTGGTCTACATGGGCGCGACGGACGTGGAGCGGCAGGCGCCCAACGTGGTCCGCATGAAGATGCTGGGCGCGGAAGTGGTGCCGGTCACCTCCGGCGCGGGCACGCTCAAGGACGCCATGAACGAGGCACTGCGCGACTGGGTGACCAATGTCGAGGACACCTACTATCTGATCGGTACGGCGGCCGGTCCGCATCCCTATCCGGAGATGGTGCGCGATTTCCAGGCGGTGATCGGGCGCGAGACGCGCGAGCAGATCCTGGAGGTCGAAGGCCGGCTTCCGGACATGCTGGTCGCAGCAGTCGGCGGTGGCTCCAATGCGATCGGCATGTTCCATCCGTTCCTCGACGACGCCGACGTGAAGATCGTCGGCGTGGAGGCCGGCGGTCTCGGCCTTGAAGGCGACAAGCACTGCGCCTCGCTCAATGCCGGCAGGCCCGGCGTCCTGCATGGCAACCGCACCTATCTGCTGCAGGACGGCGACGGCCAGATCTTCGAGGGCCACTCGATTTCCGCCGGGCTCGACTATCCCGGCATCGGGCCCGAGCATTCGTGGCTGAACGATATCGGCCGGGTGGAATACGTTCCCATCATGGACACCGAGGCACTGGACGCCTTCCAGCTCCTGACCCGGGTGGAAGGCATCATTCCGGCGCTGGAATCGGCCCATGCGCTCGCGCAGGTCGTGAAGGTCGCACCGCAGATGGACAAGGATCAGATCATCGTCATGAACCTGTCCGGGCGGGGCGACAAGGACGTGTTCACCGTCGCCAAGATCCTCGGCTACGACATCTGAGCGCAGATCGCCGTCGCGGCCGGACCGCATCGGGAACCGGAACGACGACCTCGCAGAAGAAGGCCGCCGCCGTGCCAATGCCGAACGACTATCAGCGCGCGGGTCCCGTGTTCGAACGGTTCATCGAAGAGGCCCGCGACGCGCTGGACCTGACCACCCGCAACCAGACCTATACGGTCGTGGAAGGTGTATTCCGCACATTCCGTCGCCGCCTCAGCGTCGAGGAAGGGCTGCGCTTTGCCGACACGCTGCCGGCGGTTCTGCGCGCGCTGTTCGTCGGGGAATGGGATATCTCAGTGCCGCCGGTCGCCTATGCGGAGCGAAAGGTGCTGGACGAGGAGGTGGCCGGCCTGCGCCGCCACCACAATTTCGCCCCGCACGGCAGCATCCGCGCGGTTGCCCGTGCACTGCGTCGTTTCGTGGACGAAAAACGGTTCGACCAGTGTCTGGCGACGCTCGGCGAGGAAGCCTGCGCCTTCTGGAGCGTCGAGGCCGACTAGAATGGGCCACGGCGGGATGGAAGCAGGTCGCCCATCCTTCGAGACGCCCGCTCACGCGGGCTCCTCAGGATGACGTAATGTTTGTTGCTACCTTCACCAAAACATCAACACGGACAACGTCATCCTGAGGAGCCGTCGCAAGACGGCGTCTCGAAGGATGAGCCACAGCCGAAATCCCCGCGCCACGTCCGTCAGGCCATGAAACGATCCGGCGGGCAGTCCCCGCGCGTGGTTCCGGCCGGCGCGAGTGACGAGCCATGCGCAAGACACACGGCACCCATGCTCCGTGCCTGATTGTTGTGCGTTGCACAAAGAGCGATATCGGGATCAGAAACCTCCGAAAAACAAGGAGAATCCCAAAATGGTTTCCCGCTCCTTCCTTGGCTCCGTTCTCGGCGTGTTCGACGATATCCAGCGTGCCGGGCGTGCCAACGCCACCTATCACGAGCTTTCCATGATGTCGGACGACGAACTTGCACGGCGCGGCCTCAACCGCGGCGATGTCATGCGCGTCGCCCTGAGGTCCGGTTTCGGCGACCTCTGACCTCCATTCCGGCCCCCGCGCCGCCGCCGCGACCGACGCGGCGCATTGACAGAGGGACGCCGCCGCCCCTACATCCTCATTCTGGTAATGGCGCCGGACACGATGCCCGGTACCGGAAGGATAATGGGACGTTGCGAATGAGCCCCACGAACGGGACGCGGATCGACCGCCGGTTTGCGGCTTGCGCCAGCGAGGGTCGGCCGGCCCTCGTGACTTTCGTCACCGCAGGCGATCCGGACCTCGAAACGTCGCAGGCGATCCTCAAGGCGCTGCCGAGTGCCGGCGCCGACGTGATCGAACTCGGCATGCCCTTCTCCGATCCCATGGCCGAAGGCCCGACGATCCAGCTCGCCTCGCAGCGCGCGCTGGCGGCCGGCCAGACCATGAAGAAGACGCTTTCGATGGTCCGCGCCTTCCGCGAAGGCGACGCGGAGACGCCTATCGTTCTGATGGGCTACTACAATCCCATCTACGCCTATGGCGTTGACGCCTTCCTCAGGGATGCGGTGGAGGCCGGCGTTGACGGCCTGATCGTCGTGGACCTGCCGCCCGAAGAGGACGAAGAGCTCTGCCTTCCCGCGATCAGGGCTGGCGTCAACTTCATCCGTCTCGCGACCCCCACCACTGATGACCATCGGCTTCCCGCCGTTCTCGCAAACACCTCCGGGTTCGTCTATTACGTCTCCATCACCGGCATCACCGGCACGGCCGCGCCTGACGCGGGCCGGGTCGCGGAGGCGGTGACGCGGATCAAGGGGCACACGCGGCTTCCCGTGGCCGTCGGCTTCGGCGTGAAATCGGCCGAGCAGGCACGCGAGATCGGCCGCAATGCGGACGGCGTCGTTGTCGGCTCCGCAATCGTGAATGCGGTGCGCGAGAGCCTCGACAACGAGGGCCGCGCCACACAAAGGACGGTTTCGGCCGTCACAGAGCTGGTCGCCGATCTCGCTCGCGGCGTGCGCGCCGCGCGATCGCAGGCCGCAGAGTAGCGGCCCCAGGCGGTCCATCCGTTCAACAGATACCGGAACTTGAACCCGTGAACTGGATCAACAACGTCGTCCGACCGAAAATCCAGAGCTTCCTGCAAAAGCGGGAGACCCCGGAGAACCTCTGGATCAAGTGCCCGGAGACGGGCGAGATGGTGTTCCATCGCGACCTGGAACAGAACCAGTGGGTGGTGCCGAGCTCCGGCCACCACATGCGCATTTCCTCGACCAAGCGGCTGGAGTTCTTCTTCGACGACGGCGCGTTCGAGAAGCTTGAGACGCCTGAAGTCGCCATCGATCCGCTCAAGTTCCGCGACGAGCGCCGCTACACCGACCGTCTCAAGGACGCCAAGACGAAGACCGGCATGGACGATGCCGTGATCGTGGCAAGCGGCCTTGTGAAGGGGCTGAAGATCACCGCGGCCGTGCAGGACTTCGCCTTCATCGGCGGATCGCTTGGCATGGCGGCTGGCGAGGCGATCATCCGCGGGCTCGATCATGCGCGGGAGGCCGGCACGCCGTTCGTGCTGTTTGCCGCTTCCGGCGGCGCGCGGATGCAGGAAGGCATCCTGTCGCTGATGCAGATGCCCCGCACCACCGCCGCGATCCGCCTGCTGAAGGAGGCGGGGCTTCCCTACATCGTCGTGCTGACCAACCCGACGACCGGCGGCGTTACCGCATCCTACGCGATGCTCGGCGACATCCACATCGCCGAGCCCGGCGCCCTCATCGGCTTTGCGGGACCGCGCGTCATCGAGCAGATCATCCGCGAGAAGCTGCCCGAGGGTTTCCAGCGCTCGGAATATCTTCTGGAGCACGGCATGGTCGACATGGTCGTCCACCGGCACGAAATACCGGAAACGGTTTCGCGGATCTGCGCCCTGCTGATGAGCGAGCCGACCATCGTCGAACAGGCCGGCGAGGAAACGCGGGATACGGGCGGTGAAGCCCCGGAGCCGGCCGACGAGAAAGCTGCCGAAGAGGCCTGATCCCGTTCGCACGTTCATTCACTTGAGAAATTGCGAAGATCCGCCGATGGATCACAGTACGCCCATTCTGGAGCGACTTCTCGGTCTCCATCCCAAGGAGATCGACCTTTCGCTCGGCCGCATGCAGCGGTTGCTCGACGCGCTCGGCAATCCCGAGCGTTCGCTGCCGCCGGTCATCCACATTGCCGGTACGAACGGCAAGGGCTCCACCACCGCCTTCATGCGCGCGATGCTGGAGGCGGCGGAAAAGCGCGTTCACGTCTACACCTCGCCGCATCTGGTGCG
Source organism: Breoghania sp. JC706 (assembly GCF_037026715.1). Taxonomy (NCBI): domain Bacteria; kingdom Pseudomonadati; phylum Pseudomonadota; class Alphaproteobacteria; order Hyphomicrobiales; family Stappiaceae; genus Breoghania; species Breoghania sp. JC706. Next base: position 335,402 of record NZ_JBANCG010000007.1, on the reverse strand, counting down.
TTTTCACGAACGCATCCGGCTCGCGCACGAGGGCGGCGGGCGGATCGTCGAGGACGACGTGCTGTGCGAGGCGCTGCGCCACGTGGAACAGGTCAACGCGGGCGAGCCGATCACCTTTTTCGAGATCTCCACCGCCGTCGCCATGCAGCTCTTCGCAAGCCACCCGGCCGACGTGTTGCTGATGGAGGTGGGGCTTGGCGGGCGGCTTGACGCGACCAACGTCATCGACGCGCCGCTCGCGTCCGTGATCACCTCGGTCTCGCTCGACCACGAACGGTTTCTCGGCAGCCGGATCGAGGAAATCGCCTTCGAAAAGGCGGGCATCCTGAAGCGCGGCGCGCCCGGCGTGATCGCGCCGCAGGTGGATGCGGTGCGCGATGTCATCGAACGCGAAGCCGCGCGGGCGGGCGCTCCGCTCAGGATCGGCGGCCAGGACTGGATGGCGCACGAGGAACACGGCCGGCTCGTCTATCAGGACGAGGATGGCCTTCTGGACCTGCCGAAGCCCAGGCTCATCGGCCACCATCAATATGTGAACGCGGGCACGGCGATCGCCGCCCTTCGCGCCGCCGGCGTCTGGCCAGGCATGGACGCGACAGAAGCCGGGCTCGCCAACGTTTCGTGGCCGGCGCGCATGCAGCCGATCCGCAGCGGCGAGATCATGGACCATGTTCCGGAAGGGGCGGAGGTCTGGCTCGACGGCGGCCACAATCCCGGGGCGGGCGCCGTGATTTCAGCGGCAATGGCGGAACTGGGCGACAAGGTCGACCGGCCGCTCTATCTCGTCGCCGGCATGCTGACGACCAAGGATCCGGTTGGCTTCTTCCGGGCCTTCGAAGGGCTGGCGCACTACGTGGTGACCGTTCCGATCCATGCCTCCAATGCCGGGCGCACGCCAGAGGAGCTGGCGGACCTTGCGGCTGAAGCCGGTCTCATCGCGGAGCCGAAGAAGGATCTTCATGCGGCACTTGATCGGGTCTGCGAGCTGTCGGCCGGCGATATTGCGCCGCGCATCCTCATCTGCGGGTCGCTCTATCTTGCCGGCGACGTGCTGTCGCTGAACGGCACGCTTCCGCAATAGGACGGCAGACGCCGATCCTTCTCAGTCCGTCGCAGTCCCGCTGACCCCGGCCTCCCAGCCGAGGATCGCGCGCTTGCGGGTCAGGCCCCAGTGATAGCCGCACAGCGCGCCGGTCTTGCCCAGCACCCGATGGCAGGGAACCACGAAGGACACCGGATTGCGCCCGACAGCGCTGCCCACCGCGCGCGCAGCCGAAGGCTTGCCGAGGTGCGCCGCTATATCCGAATAGGTGGTGGCGCGGCCGAGCGGGATCGCAAGCAGCGTTTCCCAGACGCGAACCTCGAAATCGGTGCCGATGAGCACGATGCGCAACGGGCTTTGCGCCGACCAGCGGCCGGGATCGAAGATGCGCGCGCAATAGGGCTCCGTCGCCGCCCGGTCCTCGACATAGTCCGCATGCGGCCAGCGCGAGGACATGTCCGCCAGCGCCGCGGCCTCTTCGCCGGGATCGGCAAAGGCGAGGCCCGCCAGACCGTGCTCGGTGATCATCACAAGGGCCTGGCCGAATGGGGAGGCATGGAGCCCCCAGCGGATTGTGAGCCCGCGCCCGCGGGCGCGGTAGACGCCCGGCGTCATCGCCTCGTGCACCACGAACAGATCGTGCAGCCGGGCAGGTCCGGACAGGCCGACCTCAAAGGTCGTATCCAGGACGGAGGCTGAATTGCGCAGCAGTTCTCGCGCGTGATCGAGCGTGATCGCCTGCAGGAACTGTTTCGGCGTGAGCCCCGCCCAGCGATGAAAGACCCGCTGCAGGTGCATCGGCGAGATGCTGGTGCGCTCGGCGATTTCCTCCAGCGACGGCTGATCGCGCCAGCGCTCGGTGATGAACTCAAGCGCAGCGCGCACGGTCGCATAGTTGCCGCCCATCTCCTGCGAAAGAGACCTGGTTTCGGCCACGGCGGGCATTTCCAGCGCCACGGTCATGATGCTCTTCTCCGACAGATCGGGTGTTGTCCTGTTCGAGGAGAAGAGGGTAGGCGTGCGGGGACGTCCGGACCACCCGTTTCTTGCGCGGGCGATACAGATCGATGCCGGGCGCGATCTATCCCATTCAGGCGTGGCTGGCGGCGCTCTCCGACGGCGCCGCATTGGGATCGCCGGCGGCGGTGCGCCAGCCGAATTCCGGGATGGCGATCTGCCGGTTTCCGGAGAAATCGGTGCTGACGACAATGAAGTCGCGCTCTTCCATGTAGGTGATCAGCCGGCGGGCACGGCCCGTGGACCGCGTGCCGTAGATACGCGCGATCTCCGCATCGCCGGGGCAGGGCTCGCCGGCAAGCGCTGCGCGCGCAAGGACCAGGAACACGCCCTGCATGTCGTCCGGCAGGCTGCGGGAGAGCTCGATGGCGTGTTCCCAGTCCGGCGTCGCCTGCTCGTCCATCCCCACACCGGCGCGGGCGACCGCGAGGCGCTGGCGGAACGAGGACAGGTCCATCGGCGCGCCGAGCCGGGCAATGCGCATGCGCACCTGGAAATCCTGATAGAGCACGGAGACCGACCGGAACCCGGCTTCGGGATCGTTGAGGATATCGTGCAGGATGGCATCGATGGCCGCCTGCCGCTCGCTTTCGTCCATGGCGGGACTTGCGGCCTCGGCCTGCTCATTTGCGCTGACACGCGCCTCGGCGAGCTGGGTGAGGAGATCGGGGGCGGGGGTCGGAGGCGGGCGACGCACCGGGCGGTGCACCTGTTCCGGCTCGTCGGCGCCACGCGTGAAGATGAGATCGCGCGCATCCTCGGGCGGCTGTTCGGGCAGCGGCATCAGCTTCAGGCCGCCACTTCTGGCCGAGGTCTCCACCGGCCCGATCTTGACGGTGACGGCGCGCCGCGTGATGGCCGAGCCGAGCGCGATGAAATGGCCGCGCTCCAGATTGCGGAACGCTTCCGCCTGACGCCGCTCCATGCCGAGGAGGTCGGCGGCGCGGGCCATGTCGATATCGAGAAAAGTGCGGCCCATCAGGAAATTCGCCGCCTCGGCGGCGACGTTCTTGGCAAGCTTGGCAAGACGCTGGGTGGCGATGATGCCGGCGAGCCCGCGCTTGCGGCCGCGGCACATCAGGTTCGTCATCGCGCCCAGCGACACGCGCCGGGCCTCGTCGGAGACGTCGCCGCTGGCGGAAGGCGCGAAGAGCTGAGCCTCGTCGACGATGACCAGCATCGGATACCAGAAATCGCGCTCGGCATCGAAAAGGCCGTTCATGAAGGCGGCGGCCGCCTTCATCTGGATATCGGCATCAAGCCCTTCGAGGTTGAGGACGACGGAAATACGGTGCTGGCGCACGCGGCCGGCAATGCGGGCGAGATCGGCCTCGCTCGTTCCTTGCGCATCGACGACCACATGACCGAACTTGTCGGCCAGGGTGACGAAGTCGCCTTCCGGATCGATCACCGCCTGCTGGACCCATTGCGCGCTCTGTTCCAGGATCCGGCGCAACAGATGGGATTTGCCCGAGCCGGAATTGCCCTGGACGAGAAGACGGGTCGCCAGCAGTTCCTCCAGATCGAACATGGCCGGCGTCCCCTGTGACGTCATGCCGATGTCGATGCCGACCTGCATTCCTGCTCCTGCGACTGGGATGGGGGAAGGCGCGGCGCTCATCGGCCGCGATCCTGCCCGCACGAATTAGCACAAATCCGCCCGCCAGCGGTGGAAAGAGGGGCGTTCCTCCACAAGTTAACGGGCACGACCGGCCGGCGGCGCTTTGCGCCCACCCACATACCGGTCGCAGCCCTTAGTTCAAGCGGGGGCAGCCGGAACGGGGAGGGGCCCTCCGGCACGGGCCGAGGCCAGCGCGAGCGAGAACGCCCTTGCGAAATCCTCCCGGTCCGCCGGATTGAGGAAAACGCCGAGCGGCACCTCGCGCCCGTGCGAGCGAAGCCGCAGGCGGGTCACCCCTTCATCCTCGATACGTTCGACGTCGATGCGCACCCAGGCCGGATTGAACCGGTAGACCTGCACATCGCCCTTCGCAGACACCTTTCGCAGCACGACCTCTTCGATGGAGACGTCGACCTCCTCAAAGGCGCGCGCATCGCGATAATTGCGGCGGAAGGCAAACCAGACGAGCGCCACATCGAGCCCGAAAAATCCGAAGACCGGCCATGCACCGATGGCGACACAAAACAGGCCCGCGGTAAACGACACCGCGACGAGCAACAGCATAAGCACCAGAAATCCGCGCGGCCCGAGCGAACGGTACGGGGTCAGGACGGCCGAAAAGAAGGGATCGGGCGCCGTGGCGGTTCCGATTGCCGCACCGGCCGCGGGCGTTTTCGCGTTGGCGTCACTCATGGGGCTTCAGTATAGAAGAGAAATGGCCAATACCAAGACAGCATCGAAATCCGGGGCGGCCGGTTCGGCATCGCCGGCGAAAAAGGCGGCTGCCAAGCCCGCACCGCGCAAGCGCACGAAGGCGCCCCGCTACACGTCCGCCGAGATCGAGGCGATCTTCGAGCGGTTCCGCCAGCACGATCCGGAGCCGAAGGGCGAGCTGGAATACGTCAATCCGTTCACGCTGCTGGTGGCGGTGGTACTCTCCGCGCAGGCAACCGATGCGGGCGTGAACAAGGCGACGCGCGGGCTCTTCGCGATGGCCGACACGCCCGAAAAGATGCTGGCGCTCGGCGAGGACCGGGTGCGCGAGGCGATCAAGACGATCGGGCTTTACCGCAACAAGGCGAAGAACGTGATCGCCCTGTCGCAGATGCTGATCGCGGACTATCGCGGCGAGGTGCCGCGTTCGCGCGAGGCGCTGGAGCGGTTGCCGGGCGTCGGACGCAAGACGGCCAACGTTGTGCTCAACATCGCCTTCGGCGAGCCGACAATCGCGGTCGACACACATCTCTTCCGGATCGGCAACCGGCTGGGCATCGCACCCGGAAAGACACCGCTGGAGGTGGAGCTGGCGCTGGAGAAGATCATTCCCGACGCCTATCGCCTGCACGCCCATCACTGGCTGATCCTGCACGGACGCTACGTGTGCAAGGCACGCACGCCCGATTGCGGCCGCTGCATCATCGCGGATCTGTGCAAGTCGCCGGAAAAGCGCGTCTGAGCGGCCCTGTGTTCAGGCGGACACGAAGTTCAGGCGGGCACGAAAAGAGGCGCAGCGCACCTCCCGGGTGCGCTGCGCCTCGATGTCCGATTGTCCGGGCATTCGGTGAAGCGGGCGACGGCGATCCGCCTAATGCTCGTCGCAGCGGCGAAGACGGACGACAACGTCGACGCGGACGATTTCCATGCCTTCGGGCGGCGGCGGAAGATCGTCGACCGTCACGTTCGCACCGGGAATATCGACGACGCGGTTCTCGCCTTCGATGAAGAAGTGATGGTGGTCGCTGACATTGGTGTCGAAATAGGTCTTGGTGCCTTCGACCGCGACCTCACGCAACATGCCTGCCTCGGTGAACTGATGCAGGGTGTTGTAGACGGTCGCGAGCGAGACCGGGACGCGGGCGAGGACCGCTTCTTCATGAAGGAGTTCCGCCGAAATATGGCGGTTTCCCTTGGAGAAGAGGATTTCGGCCAGTGCCAAGCGCTGACGCGTCGGCCGCAGGCCGGCGTCACGCAGCATGTCGCGCACGCTGTGCCGCGATTGCGGCGAATGGATATGGATATGCTGGTCGGCCATGACGTTACAAAGCTGCCACTAGATTAGGTGCCAAAGTCTGTGCCTGCGCCCGCACGGGATTTGCCCAGGTACATCACTCAACGCGCCGGCGGCTGACGTTCATCGGGAGTTACACGCCCGCGTCCGGCGGATCAACCGACGTTTCATCGATTGTCGCGAAAGACGTCACGTATTCCGTCGTTGTGAGACGTCTCACCCGAAGACCCGACGATGTGATCGCGTATCCGACAGGACATGCGATCGCCGCAACCGCCAGCTTCACATTTGTCTAGATAATAGGAAATCTCTGCCTTTAGCGCAACCAGACCGAATTGACGCACCAAACAGCAACCTTCGCGCAGCCATGGCCCGAAGACCGGCGCGCTCTCCAGTCGCCAGCGCCCTGCCGGCACGCTGCTAGGGGCGAATTCCATCCATTTCCGTGTGTCCGTTGCCCTTTCGAAGCCGGTACTCCTGTGATAGGAAGGCGCCATCAAAAAACGAACGATGGTGAGAACCGGCTCAAAGTGCGTCAAGATGGAGCACTGGCGGGCGGAAATCCCTCGACAGAACAGTGCGGGATCGGAATGCAGGAACGCGCCTCTAGCTACGACTACGAAGACCTACTCGCCTGCGGGCGCGGCGAACTGTTCGGCGCTGGCAATGCACAGTTGCCGCTGCCGCCCATGCTGATGTTCGACAAGATCACCTCGATCACCGAGGATGGCGGCGAATTCGGCAAGGGTGCCGTTCGCGCGACGCTGGCGGTCAAGCCGGACCTCTGGTTCTTTCCCTGCCACTTCAAGGGCGATCCGGTCATGCCCGGCTGCCTGGGTCTCGACGCGTTGTGGCAGATGGTCGGCTTTTTCCTCGGCTGGTCCGGTTCGCCCGGACGCGGGCGCGCGCTCGGCGTTGGCGAGGTGAAGTTCTCCTCCATGGTCACGCCCGAGGTGAAGGAAGTCGAATACGGCGTGGACCTGCGCCGCGTCATGCGCTCCAAGCTCGTGCTCGGCATCGCCAACGGCTGGCTGAAGGCGGACGGCGAGGTCATCTACCGCGCCAACGACCTCAAGGTCGGCCTGTTCCAGAGCTGACCGGCTTCGGATCACCCAGTTTCGGTTCGCCCAGTTTCGGTTCGCCCAGTTTCGGTTCGACTGGATCAAGATCACGGGCAGGCGGTTTCGCGATAGCGGGCCGCCGGACGACATGCCGCATGTTCGTCCCGTTTGCGCCCGACACCGGTTTTGCGCAGCCACGTCCCGAAATCGTCATGCCGGGGCATTGCAAAATGCCCCGGCGCACTCATCATCGCTTCAACAACGACAGCTTCCGGCCACCGGTAACACCGGATGATCGCCAGGCATCAGCAAAACAAGATCGAGGAGACCGCCATGAGGCGTGTGGTCGTCACCGGAATGGGCATCGTATCGTCTATCGGCAATACGACGCAGGATGTTCTGGCGAGCCTTCATGACGCCAGATCGGGCATCGTATTCGCCGAGGATTACGACCGGCTCGGCTTTCGCTGCCGGGTCCACGGAGACCCGAAGCTCGATCCGACCGAGGTTCTCGACCGTCGCACCACCCGCTTCATGGGGGCCGGCGCGGCGTGGAACTACATCGCCATGCAGCAGGCGATCGCCGACAGCGGGCTTGAGGACGGCGATATCAGCAACGAGCGGACCGGCCTGATCATGGGCTCGGGCGGACCGTCGACCAAGGCCATCGTGGAAGCCGCGGACATCGCCCGCGACAAGGGGCCGCGGCGCATCGGACCGACCGCCGTGCCGAAGGCGATGTCGTCGACGAATTCGGCGACGCTCGCCACTCCCTTCAAGATCCACGGCGTGAACTATTCGATTTCGGCTGCCTGCGCGACCACGAACATCTGCATCGGCAACGCCGCCGAGCTGATCCAGTGGGGCAAGCAGGACGTGATGTTCGCCGGTGGCGGCGAAGAGCTCGACTGGACGCTCTCCGTGCTGTTCGATGCCATGGGCGCGATGTCGGCCAAGTACAACGACACGCCGGAAGTGGCCTCGCGTGCCTATGACGCCAACCGTGACGGCTTCGTCATCGCCGGCGGTGCGGGCGTGCTCGTTCTGGAAGAATACGAACGGGCCAAGGCACGCGGCGCGACGATCTACGCCGAAGTGGCGGGCTATGGCGCGACATCGGACGGCTACGACATGGTGGCCCCCTCGGGCGAGGGCGCGGCGCGCTGCATGAAGCTGGCGCTTTCCACCGTCGATTGCCCGGTCGACTACATCAACCCGCATGCAACCTCCACGCCGATCGGCGACGCGAAGGAGATCGAGGCGATCCGCGCGGTGTTCGGCGACAAGGTGCCGCCGATCTCGGCGACGAAGTCGCTCACCGGCCATTCGCTGGGCGCCGCCGGGGTGCAGGAAGCGATCTATTCCATCCTCATGATGCAAAACGATTTCATCGCCAAGTCGGCCAATATCGAGGAACTCGATCCGGCCTTTGCGGACATGCCGATCGTGCGCGAACGCATCGACAACGCCAAGCTTAACTGCGTTCTGTCAAACGGCTTCGGCTTTGGCGGGACGAACGCGTCCGTCGTCTTCAAGCGGTGCGATGCCTGAACATTGCGAGGGGCGGTCGGAAACGGCCGCTCTCAAGGCGAACGACCGGCACGGCCGGTCACAGATAAATGATGAACTCGGAAACCGGCTGTCGACACACGTCGACCGCGCGGCGTCCTTTTGAAACGAAATTAAGGAGAGTCGCATGACCGGTTTGATGGAGGGCAAACGCGGGCTTGTCATGGGCGTCGCCAACGATCACTCGATCGCATGGGGCGTCGCGAAGGCATTGTCCGACCAGGGCGCCGAGCTGGCATTCACCTATCAGGGCGAGGCGTTCGGACGACGCGTGAAGCCGCTGGCGGAATCCGTCGGATCCGACCTGCTGATCCCCTGCGACGTGGAAGACATCACTTCCGTCGAGGCCGTCTTCGCCACGCTGAAGGAGAAGTGGGGCAAGATCGACTTTCTCGTCCACGCCATCGCCTTTTCCGACAAGAGCGAGCTGAAGGGACGCTACGCGGACACCAGCCGGGAGAATTTCTCTCGCACCATGGTGATCTCGTGCTTCTCCTTCACGGAGATCACCCGGCTCGCGGCCGAGCTGATGACCGACGGCGGCTCGATCGTGACGCTGACCTATGGCGGCTCCACCCGCGTGATGCCGAACTACAACGTCATGGGCGTTGCGAAGGCGGCCCTGGAATCCTCGGTCCGCTACCTCGCCGTCGATTACGGCGGACAGAACATCCGCGTCAACGCGATCTCCGCCGGTCCCGTGCGCACGCTGGCCGGAGCCGGTGTTTCGGACGCGCGGCTGATGTTCAACTATCAGCGCGAGCATTCGCCGTTGAAGCGGACGGTAACGATCAGCGAGGTGGGCGGATCCGCTGTCTATCTACTGTCGGATCTCTCCTCCGGTGTCACCGGCGAGATCCATTTCGTGGACAGCGGCTACAACATCATCTCCATGCCGCGGCTCAGAGAGCTGCAGGCCCAGGAGGAAGCCGCCGAAAACGCTGCGGCAGAGTGATGCACCAATCGTTTTGAAGGGATCTCCCGGATCCCTTTATCAAGAATATGACGCCCCGGCCCGGTCCGGGGCGTTTTCGTTTTCAGGCCGTCATCCACTGCGGCGGGCGCTGGCCTCAGTTGAAGGTCTCGTCGGGATAGACGCCGAAGAGCAGGGTCTGGTCGACCCAACCGGCCCAGTCCTTGCCGGAGATCCGGCAAAAGCCCTTGCCGCATTCCGAGACCGACGCCAGGACATTCGGCTCCAGTTCTCCAACGATCGCAGCATTTGAATCGGGCCCGGAACGAAGCGGCACCGTGCCGGTCTTGTCCCAGGGCTTGACCAGCGCGGTTCGACGGCCGGACAGCAGGGAATGGAAGACCCAGCCCTCGCTGCCCTCCCAATCCCGGATGCGGCGCCAGTTCTCGAACTCCTGAACGATCTCGACGGGCAACCCGGCGCGCACGAAGGTCCAGACAACCTCGTGATCGCGCCCCGGGCCGCGACGAACGTTGACCCTGTCCGACTTGAGACTGACGAAACGGGGCACCGGCAGGCCACTTGCGCCTTCCGACGTGCCCTGCGCCAGCGCTTCACCGCCAAGACCCGGGATGACCGGAGCGACCATCAACGGGCCGAGCAGCGCCGGGGCCAGGAAGGCGACCACCAGGAGGGCCTGCATCAGGACACGTATCGAATTCGGCTTCGTTCGGTTTCGGTGCATGGGGTTGCGACGTCCGTAATACATGAGTCTAACCGGCTGCTCCGGCCTCATTGTTCAGCTTGAAGACACCCGCCAGAGGACGCTACGGTCTAACCCGATTCCCGCCGGCGAAGGAGCGGGCGCCGGCGCGGGTCGAAATTATTGCGCGTCGGGCCGCGGCTTTGGCCGGTTCGGCTTGTTTCTTCCAGACCATCTGGTATGGAAACAACAAGCTTCAGCCGGCGCCACTCGGCGACAGGATGCGTCGATTACGGTTAAGGACCCCTCAACGAACTGGTCTAGGCGAGGACCGAAATGCCCATCAAGAAACCCCTTGTCGTGGTTACCCGGACCTTGCCGGATGTCGTCGAGACGCGCATGCGCGAATTGTTCGACACCCGTCTCAATGACAGCGACCGGCCGATGAGCCAGGCCGAACTCGTCGAAGCGGTGAAGACCGCCGACGTGCTGGTGCCGACCGTCACGGACAGGATCGATGCCGCCGTTCTCTCCCAGGCCGGCCCAAACCTCAAGCTGATCGCGAATTTCGGCAATGGCGTCGACAACATAGACGTGAACGCGGCCAACAACCGCGGCATCACGGTGACGAACACGCCGGGCGTGCTGACCGAGGATACCGCCGACATGACGATGGCGTTGATCCTGGCGGTTCCGCGCCGGATCGCCGAAGGCATCAAGGTTCTCGAAAACAATGAGTGGCACGGCTGGTCGCCGACATGGATGCTCGGCCGGCGCATCTGGGGCAAGCGGCTCGGTATCGTCGGCATGGGCCGAATCGGTCAAGCGGTGGCGCGCCGCGCCAAGGCCTTCGGCATGTCGATCCACTATCACAACCGCCGCCGCGTTCCGGGCAAGATCGAGGACGCGCTGGAGGCGACCTACTGGGACAGCCTCGACCAGATGCTGGCCCGCATGGACGTGATTTCCGTCCATTGCCCGCACACGCCGGCGACCTACCATCTGCTCTCGGCCCGGCGGCTCAAGCTGATGAAGCCGGAGGCCTATCTGGTCAACACCGCCCGCGGCGAGGTCATCGACGAGGCGGCGCTGACGCGGATGATCGAGGCAGGCGAGCTTGCCGGCGCCGGGCTCGACGTGTTCGAACACGAACCGGCGGTCAATCCGAAGCTTCTGAAATCGGAACGCGTCCTCCTTCTGCCGCACATGGGCTCGGCGACGATCGAGGGTCGGATCGACATGGGCGAGAAGGTGATCATCAATATCCGCACCTTCATCGACGGTCATCGTCCGCCGGACCGGGTGCTGCCGTCGATGCTGTAGCAGGCGCACACGCGCCGGCGGGACCCTCGCCGGCTTGCAGTCGCTATGACTTTTTCTCGATCTCGATATATTTCCGCCAGACCGCATCCTCACCGAGCTTCGCGACAAATTCCGCATGGGCGGAAATCTCGACTTCGCTCAGTCGCGAGGGCAACGGGTTCGGGCGCGGCTTGACCGCACGCCGCAAGGCGGGACCGCCTGAACCGTGTTCCTCCTCCTCGCCGCTCGTCATCAGCCCGAGCGAGGACTGCTTGCCGCCGATCAGCTCGATATAGACCTCGGCCAGCAGCTCCGCGTCGAGAAGCGCGCCGTGCTTGGTCCGGCGGCTGTTGTCGATGCCGTAGCGCGAGCACAATGCGTCGAGCGAATTGGGGCCCGCCGGGTGTTTGCGCCGGGCCAGTTGCAGCGTGTCCAGCACCTGCTCGTTGCCGATCGGCGGCAAGCCGAAGCGCACGAGCTCCATGTTGATGAAGCCCATGTCGAAGGCTGCGTTGTGAATGACCAGCGTCGCATCGCCGACAAAATCCACGAAGTCCTGGGCGAGTTCGGCGAAGAGCGGCTTGTCGGACAGGAACTCCTCCGACAGGCCGTGCACGTTGAAGGCCTCCTCCGGCATGTCGCGCTCGGGATTGATGTAGACGTGATAGAACTGGCCGGAAGGAATGTGGTTGACCAGTTCAACGCCACCAATTTCCACCAGCCGGTCGCCGCCGCGCGGGTTTAGGCCGGTCGTTTCGGTGTCGAGCACGATCTCGCGCATGATGGGATCCTGTGAGTGGAGCGCAGCTTATCTGCGCCGGAAGACGTCATTGTCGCCGCAGCGAATCACCGGCACAACCGGACGAGGCGGATTATCCCCCCATTGCCGCGGTTGCACGCAGAATGGCGGCCACGCGCCGGCGGGCACGCTCCAGCCCGTAGCCGGTCTCGATCAGGAAATGGGAATGGCGACGCTTTTCCGCATCCGGCATCTGGCGCGCCAGGATGGCATCGAGCTTTTCCGGGGTCATTTCGGGTCTCTGCAGGACACGCTCGCGCTGGATTTCCGGTGTCGTCGTGACCAGAACCACCGCATCGACATGCGCCTCGCCGCCGGTTTCCAGAAGAAGCGGAACATCGAGCACCGCGACCGGACAGAGCCGCGCGCGGGCATCGGCCAGAAAGTCGTCGCGCACCTCGCGCACGAGCGGATGGATGATGGTCTCCAGCCGGGCGAGCTCCTCCGGCTTGCCGACGACATGCTTGGCGAGGACGGCCCGGTCGACCTTGCCGTCGACCACGGTGCCGGGAAAGGCTTCCTCGATGGCGGGAGCCGCCTTGCCGGCATAAAGCGTGTGCACGGCGATGTCGGCGTCATGAACGGGCACGCCGGCTTCCGCGAAAAGCCGACCCGTCGTTGATTTTCCCATCCCAATGGAGCCGGTCAGTCCGAGAACGATCATGTCAGCGCGCCTCCGAGATCCGCCTCTGTCTGGCCCATGTCCGCCAGAACGAGGCGTCTGAGTTCAGGCGTCACCTCGGGCTTGCGTGCGAACCAGAGTTCGAAACCGGGGACAGCCTGGTGCAGCAACATGCCGAGACCGTCAACCGTCAAAAGCCCGCGGGCGCGTGCAAGTGCCAGCAGCGGCGTTTCCAGCGGCACATAGACGATATCCGTGACCACCGCCCGGGCGGGCAGGGGGGCGAGATCTATGTCGAGAGGCGGCTGGCCTTCCATGCCGAGCGAGGTCGTGTTCACCAGAACGGAGGCACCTTCCAGGATTTCGGACACTTTCGCGAAGTCGTGAACATGAACCTCGGCGCCGAAACGTTCCGCCAGCGCTTCGGCGCGACTGCGGGTCCGGTTGAAGAGATGCACCGTGAGCCCGCGCGACAGCAGCGCCCAGACCACGGCACGCGCGGCGCCGCCCGCTCCCAGAACCACAGCATTGGCTCCGATTTCGTCCCAGCCCGGCGCACCGGAATCGAGCGAGCCCAGAAAGCCGATCCCGTCGGTGTTGCTGCCCACAAGGCGCCCGTCCCGGACAACGAGCGTGTTCACCGCCCCAAGCCGGCGTGCGGTCTCGTCCACCTCATCGCAGAAAGAGAAGGCGGTCTCCTTGTGGGGGATCGTCACATTCGCGCCGACGAGACCGGAGGAGATGAAGGTGCGGAAGAACCCTTCCGCCTCCTCGGGGCGTAGCGCGAGACGATCGTAGCTTCCCGCGATGCCGTAATGCTCAAGCCAGTAGCGATGAATGATCGGTGAGCGGGAATGCTTCACAGGCCAGCCGATCACCGCCGCGCGTGGTTCCTTTTCCATTTCGTCCCCCCGGTACCCGCTCACGTCTCGATCACCCCCTCCTCCCGCAGGAAGGCCAGCAACGGAAGAAGCGGCAGGCCGATAATGGTGAAATGATCGCCTTCCACCTTCTCGAACAACTGGATGCCTTCTCCTTCGATCTGATAGGAGCCGACGCTTTTCAACGCATCCTCTCCGATCCTTGCGAGGTAATGACCGAGGAATTCGGGCGAGAAATCGCGCATGGTCAATGTGGCTGAAGAGACGTGCCGCCACACGGGCTGACCGTCACGGACACAGACGATGGCTGAGCGCAGATGATGCGGCTGACCGCGCAGTGCGAGCAGATTGACGCGCGCCTGCTCGATCGTCTCAGGCTTGAAGAAGACCTCGCCGTCGAAATCCAAAACCTGGTCGGCCCCGATAACGATGGCACCGGGATGGCGTGCGGACACGTCCGTGGCCTTGGTTTCCGCCAGTATGAGGGCAATATCCTCCGGCGGCAGGTTCGCCTCGCGCAGCGGCGCGTCAACGGCGCGTTCGTCGATCTCCGCCACCTCGGTCGAAACGCTCAAGCCTGCATCACGCAACAATTTGGCGCGCCAGGGACTTCCGCTCGCCAGAACGATCTCGCTCATGTCGTCACTCTCCCGAAATGCCGCGCAGATGGCTGCGCTCCTTCATCAACGACATGATGGCAGCAGCGGTTTCCTCGATGGAACGCCGGGTGACATCGATCACCGGCCAATCCCGTTCCGCACACAGACGGCGCATGAAGCTGATTTCCTCCGAAATGGCCGAGCGATCGACATAGCGCTCGTTCTGCCCGATCGCATTGAGTGACAGAAGCCGGTTCTGCCGGACCTGAAGAATGCGTTCCGCGCTGGCGACAAGCCCCACCACAAGGGGCCGTCGCACCTCGAAGAGCGCGGGCGTGATCGGGACTTCAGGAACGATCGGAAAATTGGCGGCCTTGATGCCCCGATTGGCGAGATAGATGCTCGTCGGCGTCTTGGAGGTGCGGCTGATGCCGATCAACACGACGTCGGCCTCGTCCAGCCCTTCAGGCATCTGACCGTCATCATGCATCATGGTGTAGTTGAGCGCGTCGATGCGCCGGAAATAGTCCGCATCGAGCGCATGCTGGCCGCCGACGCGCCGGGTTTCCTGGACCTTCAGATAGGACTGGAAGACGGCAAAGACCGGGTCCAGGATATTGACGCAGGGCACGCCGTGATCGCGGCAGACGCGTTCCAGCCGGCGGATCTGTTCGTCGGCGACCAGGGTATAGAGAACGATGCCCGGAGCCGCCTCGATTTCGGTCAGAACGCGATCGAGCTGGCGATCGGAACGCACCAGAGGATAGACGTGCTCTATCGGCTGGATGTTCTCGTACTGGGCGAGCGCGGCGCGAGAAACCGTCATCAGCGTCTCGCCCGTGGAATCCGAAATCAGATGCAGATGGAAGAAGCTACGCGGATCGCTCACGATGTCATCCCCAGACGAGGTGTGGCCCTGTGTATGAACGGGCATGACTAGGCCTCCTTCGGAATATGGCCTCGCCATCATGCCCATAGCGGTCAATTCATCAACAGACAGGGGTCGGCGGGACAGTTTTGGTGAAACGATTCCTGGAATCGGGGATTTCACGGAGAGGGCCCGGGTTACTGACTCCCCATCCGCACTTTATGCACAGCGCCGAATTCGTTAACAAGGCGTTAACGTCATTGGATTCCTTAAGGTCTGTTTAGGGAATTGGGCGGAACCGCGACGGCTATGGAAAAACCATCCCCAGCCGCGAGCCGGGACGAACAACCGGCCCCAAATATGTGGACTGATCATAATCACGGCAATCCACACTCAAACCAAATAAACAGATCTCTTAAAGAGATTCATTGATAGGTAGTTTGAAGGGAAAAAGGGGAGCGAAGCGCATGCAGTCCAATGAACGAGCCGTGATGCGGGTTCTTGCCGGCGAAAGGCTCTGGCCGCCTCCGGTATGGATGATGCGTCAGGCGGGGCGCTACCTTCCCGAATATCGAGAGACCCGGGCAAAGCAGCCTGACTTCCTCAAGTTCTGCTATGACACTGATCTGGCGGTAGAGGTAACGCTCCAACCCATCCGTCGGTTCGGTTTCGATGCAGCGATCCTGTTCTCCGACATTTTCGTCGTTCCCGAGGCGCTCGGTTATCCCGTTCGCTTCGAGGAGGGACGCGGGCCTGTTCTGACGCCCCTGACCAGCGACCTGCTGGACGGGCTGGCGCCTGAACGAGCGCACGATCATCTCTCGCCGGTCATGGAGACGATGACCCGGCTCAGGGCAGAGCTACCCGAAGAAACGACGCTCCTGGGCTTCTGCGGGGCTCCCTGGACGGTTGCCTGCTATTCCGTGGCCGGTCACACCACGGCGGAGCAGACCGCGGCTCGCATCGGCGCCTATTCGGATCCGGAGACGTTCCAGCGTTGGATCGACCTGCTGGTTGAGGCTTCGGCCGACTATCTGGTCCGCCAGCTCGATGCGGGGGCGGATGCGCTCCAGATCTTCGACACCTGGGCGGGCGTGCTAGACGATGCCGGTTTCAGGCGCTGGTGCGTGGAGCCGACGCGGAAGATCGTGGAAAAGGTTCGCGCGGCGCGGCCTGGTGCGACGATCATCGGCTTTCCGAAAGGCGCGATCGGGCGGCTGAAGGCTTATGCCGAGGAGACGGGCGTGACTGCCGTCGGCCTCGATTGGACGGCGCCTCTTGAGCTTGCGCGAGACGTTCAGACGATGTTGCCGGTGCAAGGCAATCTCGACCCGATGCGGCTGGTGGCCGGTGGCGATGCCCTCGACGAGGGCGTGGATGGCGTTCTGAACGGGCTTGGCGGCGGGCCGCTTGTGTTCAATCTCGGTCACGGTATCGTGCCGCAGACCCCCGTGGCCCATGTGGAGCGAATGATCGAACGGGTGCGCTCGGCACCGGATCCATGGGCCGGGAAAAACAGGTGAGGCGACGTTTTGAGTGGTGAATTGTTACTCTGGTTCAAGGCCTTCCACATCATGGCGGTGATCGCCTGGATGGCCGGGCTTTTCTATCTGCCCCGGCTGATGGTCTATCACACCAAGGTCGCGCCCGGGTCGGAGGCTTCGGAAACCTTCAAGGTGATGGAGCGTCGGCTTCTCAAGGCGATCATGAACCCGGCCATGATCGCCGCCTGGATCTTCGGGTTACTGATCGCCTGGGGCTTTGGCGATTTCACCGAGGGCTGGTTCCACCTGAAGCTTCTTCTCGTCTTCATTCTTTCCGGTTTCCACGGTATGTTGTCGAAACACGTGAAGGAATTCGCTGCGGATGCAAACCGCAAGTCGGAGCGCTACTATCGGATCATCAACGAGTTTCCGACGCTGATCATGGTGGTGGTTGTTATTCTGGTAATTCTGCGGCCGTTCTGAAATGGCCGCTTCACCTTTATTGGTATGATTTCAAAATGATATTTTACATCTGAAGTGGATTTGAACATTTGATTGCGACGAATTGGCCTGTACGGGCGTGCCCCCTTGTCGGCCAGAATAAAAGTGACTATGTTCCCGATACCCCACGACATGCAGACAAGCGTCCAGCGTTTTTAAGTGAGGCGCTGGCGCGGCGGTTCAAATGCCGCAACAAGATCTGTTAACTCCCCATAACGCTTTTCATCTTGCCGGCGCATCCCATCCTCAGCCGGCGTCAATGCGGACCATGATCCAGCCCATGCGGGAAATGAAACTTCAGGACCTTAAGTCCAAATCTCCCACCGAATTGCTCGCCTTTGCCGAGGAATTGGAAGTCGAAAACGCGAGTACCCTGCGGAAGCAGGAGCTGATGTTCGCGATTCTCAAGCAGCTTGCGACCCAGGATGTCATTATTATTGGCGAGGGTGTCGTTGAGGTATTGCAAGACGGATTCGGCTTCCTGCGCTCTCCGGACGCGAATTATCTTCCGGGCCCGGACGATATCTACGTCTCGCCGTCACAGATCAGGCGCTTCTCGCTGCGCACCGGCGATACGGTCGAAGGCCAGATCCGGTCGCCCAAGGAAGGCGAACGCTACTTCGCCCTTCTCAAGGTGAATTCGATCAATTTCGAAGATCCGGAAAAGACCCGCCACAAGATTCATTTCGACAATCTCACGCCGCTCTATCCGGAAGAACGCTTCCGCATGGAAGTCGAGAACCCGACGATCAAGGATCTTTCGCCGCGTGTCATCGATTTGGTCGCGCCGCTCGGCAAAGGCCAGCGCGCACTGATCACCGCGCCGCCGCGGACCGGCAAGACGATGTTCCTGCAAAACATCGCCCGCGCGATCACCACGAATCATCCCGAGTGCTATCTCATCGTGCTGCTGATCGACGAGCGGCCGGAAGAAGTCACCGATATGCAGCGCACGGTCGACGGCGAGGTCGTGTCCTCGACATTCGACGAACCGGCGGCGCGTCACGTCCAGGTGGCGGAGATGGTGATCGAGAAGGCCAAGCGCCTTGTCGAACACGGACGCGACGTCGTCATCCTTCTGGATTCCATCACGCGACTTGGTCGCGCGTACAATACCGTCGTTCCGTCTTCGGGCAAGGTGCTGACCGGTGGTGTCGACGCCAACGCCCTGCAGCGGCCCAAGCGCTTCTTCGGCGCGGCTCGCAACATCGAAGAGGGCGGTTCGCTGACGATCATTGCGACCGCGCTCATCGATACCGGTTCGCGCATGGACGAAGTGATCTTCGAAGAATTCAAGGGCACCGGCAACTCGGAAATCATCCTTGACCGCAAGGCCGCCGACAAGCGCGTCTTCCCGGCGATCGACATTCAGCGCTCCGGGACGCGCAAGGAAGAGCTTCTCGTTGCACCGCAGGAGCTCAAGAAGATGTATGTGCTGCGCCGGATCCTGAATCCGATGGGCACCACGGACGCGATCGAGTTCCTGCTCGACAAGCTGCGGCAGACCAAGAGCAACCAGGAATTCTTCGACAGCATGAATACGTGATCGGGAAACCTGGCGGATATATCCGCCAGGCGATTCACGTGAAACGCGATTTCAAAACGCGCTGGATGGGAAATCCCCGTCCGGCGCGTTCTTGTTTCACGTGAATCATTCGATTCGGCAGCGTATCGATCAGGAACCGGAAGCCATGACCAACACCGATTGTCGCGATCACGATTTTAGACTGGAAACGGAACGGCTGGTTTTGCGTCCGTGGCGGGAGGACGACACGGACGCTTTAGCCGCGATGAACGCGGATCCGCAGGTCATGAGACATTTCCCCGGCTGTCTGACGCCGGAACAATCCCGTGCGTTGTTCGACCGACTTTGCGACAAGATCGCGACCGAGGGGATCAGCTTTATGCCGGTGGAGGAAAAGGCGAGCGGGGCCTTCATCGGCTTCGTCGGCCTGAACCGGCCCGCGTTTCCTGAGCCGGTTTTCTTCGAGCCCTGTGTCGAAATCGGGTGGCGTCTGGTCCCGTCCGCATGGGGGAAGGGATATGCGAGCGAGGCCGCAAGAGAGTGGCTCCGATTCGGATTCGAAACACTGCGCCTTAATGAGATTGTTGCCTTCACGGCCGCGGAAAACGAAAGATCGCAGACAGTGATGCGGCGTCTTGGCATGCAGCCGGCAGGGAGGTTCGATCATCCCGGAGTGCCGCCCGCCCGGCCGGATCTCTTCGAGCACGTTCTTTACAGTCTTGCGCGGACAGACTGGTGCACTGTGCAGAATACGAGGCAATCAGACCGCGGAGCCATGTGAAGCGTCGGCTGAGGACCGCAGCGCCTCCAGGAGAGCGACAGGGTCGGTCATCGGCAGCGAGCAAGTCTCTCCTTTGCAAAGATAGGCCGTGGCAGTGCCCGGTGTTGCGGCCGGCTTTCCTCTTGCGGGATGAGAGGAGGGGAGCTCGGCGTTGCCGCTCCGACGAAGAACCGTCAGGTTATAGGAAACCGTCTGACGTAGAAGTTCGGAGAAGTGAGTCTCGCCCTCCGGTTCGAGAAGCACGAGTTGTCGAGCGTGCAGCCTGAAATCGAAGGCGTTGAGAAGGCTTGTGCTCGCAAACGCGTTCTGGAGGATTTGGTCGGTGAACGTGTGCAGGATCGCATCCGCCCGTTCCCGGTAAATGTCCTCCCCTGTCAGAAGCCAAAGCTCCACGAGATTGGCGGCCATGATCCCGTTGGCGCTCGGTACTGCCTCATCGACGGCGCCTTTGGGACGGACGATCAGGTCATCGGCATCCGCCGCAGTGAGGAAATACCCGGAGTTTTCTCTATCCCATTGATATTCATAAAGTAACAGCTCAAGGTCTTGGGCCTTGGACAGGTATGTCGGGTTGTTCGTGACGCGGAAGAGAGCGAGCGAGGCCTTGATGATGTTCGCATGGTCGCTGGCGAGCCCAGGAAAGCTCAGACGACCGTTTCGCCATGAGTGTCCGAGCCGCCCGTCGCGAACCATCGATTCGGTTATGAAATGGAAAGCGCGTTCGGCCGCCTCCAGCCACTCCGGTCGTTCGAATACATCGGAAGCCCGGACAAGTGCCGCAATCATGAGGCCGTTCCAGTCCGCCAGGACCTTGTCGTCAAGGCCGGGGCGGACGCGGCGGGAGCGTATGTCCATTAGGCGGGCTCTTATGGTGGTGAGCCGGGCTTCGGTCGTGCTATCCGCCAGCGGCGTGGAGCGTAGGCGATTGAGGATCACCTTGCCTTCCCAGTTCCCCGCTGGCAGGACATCATATGTCTCAGCGAAGAGCGCAAATTCCTCGCGCGTGAGCGCGCCTTTCAGCTCCTGATGATCCCAGACGTAGAACCGTCCTTCCTCGCCTTCGCTGTCGGCATCGAGCGATGCGGCAAAGGCGCCTTCGGCCGTTGTCATCTCACGCCGCAGCCAGTCGATCGTCTCCTCGATTCGGATGCGGAACAGCTCTTCACCAGTGCTTACGAAGGCCTCCGTGAGAAGGGAAACAAGTTGCGCATTGTCGTAGAGCATCTTCTCGAAGTGCGGGACGAGCCAGCGCTCGTCGACCGCGTAGCGGGCAAACCCCCCGCCCAGGTGGTCATAGATCCCGCCGGAGCAGATGGTCCTGAGGGTGGTTAGGACGATTTCGCGAAAACGCCGGTCGCCGGTTCGCATTCCCGCGCGCCAGAGCAACTCCAGGAGGGAGGCTTGCGGGAATTTCGGCGCACCGCGCGTCCCTCCGTTCAAAGGATCCATGACAGCGAGCAATCGATTCGCAGCCGTATCGAGGAGCTCCGGCGTCAACGGCTCGCCCGATTGGGCGTGCTGGTCGGCATTCTTCAGGACGTGCATGAGCGCGTCGGCATTGGAGGCGACCTTTTCACCCTCATTCTCATGGATGCGCGCGATCTGGCGAAGGACCTCTACGAACCCGGGCCGTCCCCATTGGGCCTGCTTGGGGAAATAGGTACCTCCCCAGAAGGGCTCGGCCTGCGGGGTGAGGAACATGGTCAGGGGCCAGCCGCCCTGCTGACCCAGGGCATGTAGCGCGTTCATGTAGATCTGGTCGACATCCGGGCGTTCCTCTCTGTCGACCTTGATCGGTATGAAATGCGCGTTGATTACGTCGGCGGTCGCTTGATCCTCAAAGCTCTCGTGCGCCATGACGTGGCACCAATGGCATGCTGCATATCCCACGGAAAGCAGGATCGGCTTGTTCTGCATCCGCGCTTCGGCGAGCGCGGCGGCGTTCCAGGGTCGCCAGTGAACCGGGTTGTCCTTGTGCTGGAGAAGATAGGGGCTGGTTTCGTTCGCAAGGAGGTTCCCGGTCATGATGCGTGTCTGCTGCTCCCGCTCTGCCGTTGACAAGGCCACGCTCCGGCCTTGGGTTTCTTCCGAAATAGGGCTATCCCCATCACCTTCAACGTTTCAGGTGTCGGCCATATCTGTGGACTATGCCTGAAGGGGAACTCTGTCGGTGGCGGACGAGATGGCTGAGCGCGAAACGATTTATGCGTTGTCGAGTGGTGGACTGCCTTCCGGGGTTGCCGTGGTTCGGCTTTCCGGTCCCCGGGTTCGATTCGTCGTCGAAACGCTCTGCGGCACGATGCCGGAACCGCGGCGGGCGAGCCTCAGACGATTGCGCGATCCGCGTGAGGGTCAGGTTCTGGACGAGGCCCTGGTAATCGTCTTCGAAGCGCCGGCAAGCTTCACCGGCGAGGATGTGGCGGAATTCCATCTTCATGGCGGCCGTGCGGTTGTGGCGGCCTTCCTGCGGGCCCTGGAGAGGTTTGATGGTGTTAGTCCGGCGGAAGCCGGCGCTTTCACTCGACGGGCCTTCGAGGCGGGACGGCTGGACCTGACGGAGGTCGAGGGTCTCGGCGATCTCATTCAGGCGGACACAGAAGCACAGCGGCGTCTGGCATTGCGGCAGATGGGTGGTGAGCTTGGCAGGCTCTATGATCGCTGGCGCACGGTGCTGGTCCGGTGTCGGGCGATGATCGAGGCGGAACTGGACTTTGCAGATGAAGAGGATGTTCCGGGTTCGGTGGGGGAAACGATCTGGGAAGATGTGATTCGGATCCGAGATGAGATTTCACGCCACCTGAGCGACAATCGACGCGGCGAGCGGTTGCGCTCGGGGCTTCAGGTGGTCCTTCTCGGTCCTCCGAATGCGGGCAAGTCGAGCCTCCTCAACGCGTTGGCTCAGCGCGACGTGGCGATCGTGACCGAGGAGGCCGGAACCACGCGCGATCTCATCGAGGTCTATCTGGATCTGGGTGGATATCCCGTTTGTCTCGTGGATACGGCTGGCTTGCGGGAGGGGGGAGCCGGGGCCATCGAGAAAGAGGGCATGCGCCGGGCGCTCGAACGGGCGCGGTCCGCGGATCTGGTCCTGTGGCTGGGCGTCGCTGGGGAGAAGCGGGATGCGCTGAGCGAGGATTGGGGTTCTGGAACCGTCTGGCGGATCGCGACGAAGACGGATCTGCGCGCCGCCGGATCGGACGAGATTGGATGCTCGGTGGTTTTGGAAGGCGGTCTGGACCTGTTACTCGCACGGTTGAGTAGATTCGCGTCCGAGACGATTGGTGCAACCGAAGCGCCTGTCCTGACGCGGGCGCGGCATCGCGACGGATTGCGGCGGTGTCTTGAGGGGCTGGACCGGGCACTTGAGGGGAGTGCCCGTGCTCTGGAATTGCGAGCTGAAGATCTACGGCTCGCCGCTGATGGATTGGCGCGGATCGTCGGCAAGACCGATGTGGAGGACCTGCTTGATGTGATCTTCCGGGATTTCTGCATCGGCAAATGATGTGGATAGATTGTGAATCGAGCCTGAATCTCTGGGGATGTTTCACGTGAAACACCTTGTTTACCGTATCGATTCGTACCCGGTTCGAAGTGAGCGGCTTGGGGATAACCTAGCGCCCCAAGACGGCCTCTACTGCTTCTTTCATCAGGCCAAAAGCGACGGCTGGTCGATGGCGGACAATCGGTTCCTTTTGACCGTCACGCCCGCTTGCAGTATGTCAGAGCCAATCGAGTTCATCCGACATTGTTGAACCATATCTCCGTGCGCGAGGGTTTCAGGAACCATGGCGGCGTTTGACGTAATCGTTATTGGGGCAGGGCACGCCGGCTGTGAAGCCGCGGCCGCCGCTGCCCGCATGGGAGCCAAAACAGCCTTGCTGACCCATGCGAAGGCCACCATCGGCGTCATGTCGTGCAATCCCGCGATCGGCGGTCTTGGTAAGGGACATCTCGTCCGGGAGATCGATGCTCTCGACGGATTGATGGGGCGCGTCGCCGACGCGGCCGGGATCCAGTTTCGCATGCTCAATCGGCGCAAGGGGCCGGCGGTGCGCGGTCCGCGCGCGCAAGCTGACCGCAAGCTCTATCGCGAAGCGATGCAAGCTGCGATTTCGCAGACGCAGAACCTGACGATAATCGAGGGTGAGGCGGACGATCTCGTTATTGAGGATGGACGCGTCCAGGCCGTGTTGACTGCCGATGGACGTCGATTCGGATGCGGTTCGGTCGTGCTGACGACGGGTACCTTCCTGAAAGGTCTGATTCATATCGGCGACACGCAGATCCCGGCAGGCCGGGTAGGGGAGAAACCCGCAGTCGGCCTTTCCGACACGCTCGCGCGTGCGGGGTTTCGTCTCGGGCGTCTGAAGACGGGCACGCCTCCACGCCTCGATGGGCGGACCATCGAATGGGCCCGGCTTGACGCGCAGCCGGGCGACGAGCATCCGATACCTTTTTCCACGCTGACGGATCGTATCACCACGTCACAGGTCTCGTGCCATATCACGCGCACGACGCCCGCCGGCCATGAGGTCATACGCGAGAACATTCATCGTTCTGCGATGTACTCCGGGAACATCACTTCGACCGGGCCGCGGTATTGTCCCTCCATCGAGGACAAGATCATGCGGTTCGGTGATCGCGATGGTCATCAGATATTCCTGGAGCCGGAGGGGCTCGATGATCCCACCGTTTATCCGAACGGTATCTCGACTTCGCTGCCCGAAGATGTGCAGCGCGCCTTTCTCAAAACGGTTCCAGGGCTCGAAAGGGCCGAGGTGCTACGGCCGGGTTATGCCATCGAATACGATCACGTTGATCCGCGAGAGCTCGATCGGTCGCTTGAGACCAAGCGGGTGAAGGGCCTGTTCATGGCCGGCCAGATCAACGGGACGACAGGCTACGAGGAGGCCGGGGCACAGGGGCTCCTGGCGGGCGTAAATGCCGCGCTTCGGGCCGGTGGGGGCGATATGTGCACGGTCGGCCGTGCAGACGGGTATATCGGCGTGATGGTGGACGATCTGGTCACCCGGGGAGTGAGCGAGCCCTATCGCATGTTAACCTCACGGGCCGAATACCGGTTGACGCTTCGGGCCGACAATGCGGACCAACGCCTCACGCCGCTCGGGCTTTCGCTCGGTTGCGTCGGCAAGGATCGTCGAATCGCCTTCGAAACGAAGATGCAAGAGCTCGGCGCGGCGCGGGAGCGGATCGCGCACCTGTCCTTGTCCCCTGCCGAAGCGCGGCGGCATGGACTTGAGATCAATCAGGACGGAGTGCGGCGCAGCGCGTTCGATCTTCTCTCCTACACCTCGATCGATCTGGCACGGCTTTCCAGGATCTGGCCCGACCTTTCCGATATCCGACCAGAGATCGCGGAGCAGATCGAGATCGATGCGACCTATGCGGTCTATCTGGAGCGTCAGGAATCCGACATCGCCGCGCTGCGGAAAGACGAAGCCCTGCCGATTCCGGCCGATTTCGATTATGGCGTTCTGTCGGGTCTTTCGAACGAGCTCAGACAGAAGCTGGAGACCGTGCGGCCGGGAACGCTGGCCCAGGCCGGACGGATCGACGGCATCACGCCGGCCGCGTTGACGCTCATTCTGGCTCATGTCCGACGTGCGGCGGGTCCATCGGAAAAGGCGAGGTCGCGCGATGCGGTCTGATCTCCATGACGGGCCAGAGGTGCTCGACGCATACTTTAACGTTTCACGTGAAACGCGCGAGCGTCTGACGATCTATGTCGATCTGGTGCGCCGCTGGCAGAAGGCCCAGAATCTCGTCGCGCCCTCGACGTTGCCGCAGCTCTGGTCGCGGCACGTGGCCGACAGCATGCAGATCCACCATCTGGCCCCGGATATCCTGCACTGGATCGATTTTGGCTCGGGTGCGGGGTTTCCCGGTCTGGTGACGGCCATTCTTCTTGCCGATAGTCCTTCGGCGATGGTCGATCTGGTCGAAAGCAATCAGCGAAAGGCCGCGTTCCTTCGCACCGTGATCCGGGAGGCCGGCCTGCCCGCGCGGGTTCATGCCGATCGAATCGATACCGTGACGGATCGATGGGATACGGCCGTGGATGGGCGAATAGAGGGCGTTTCAGCGCGGGCGCTGGCCGATCTCGACACGCTATGCGGCTTCGCGCGGCCCTTCGTGGCGGACGGGGCGCGGGCCTTTTTCCACAAAGGAAGGGAATCGCGTCCAGAGATTGTTAAAGCGTCTCACACCTGGGACATGGATCTGGTAGAACATAGAAGTCTCATCGATCCGCAGAGCATTATTCTCGAGATCCTCCGGATCGACCCCTTTGTAAATTGATGGATTGGGCGAGGGCGTTGACCGCATGAGTGTGCTTCCGAAATCTCCGCGCGTGCTCTCGCTCGCAAACCAGAAGGGCGGCGTCGGCAAGACGACCACGGCCATCAATCTCGGCACCGCGCTTGCGGCTATCGGCGAGCGGGTTCTGGTGATCGATCTCGATCCGCAGGGAAATGCCTCTACGGGGCTTGGTATTGAGCGTTCCCAGCGCACGGTTTCCACCTACGAGGTTCTCTATGGCGAGGCATCGCTGAACGATGCCATTCGAGAGACGGCGGTTCCGCGCCTGTGGGTGGCGCCTTCGACGATGGATCTGCTCGGGCTGGAGCTGGAGATCGCGGATTCGCCGGATCGCGCCTACCGGCTGCGCAAGGCGATTTCAGACTATGTGGCCGAACACGACAAAACGGATTTCAGTTACATCCTGGTCGATTGTCCGCCGTCGCTCAATCTTCTGACCATCAATGCGCTGAGCGCGTCGCACTCCATCCTGGTTCCCCTGCAGTGCGAGTTCTTTGCGTTGGAAGGGCTCAGCCAGCTCCTCAGCACGGTCGAGCAGGTGAAGCAGGCGCTCAATCAGGAACTCAGCATCCACGGCATCGTGCTGACGATGTTCGACAGCCGCAACAACCTGTCGACCCAGGTGGTCGCCGACGTGCGCGAGACCATGGGGGACGCGGTTTACGATACGGTCATTCCGCGCAACGTTCGGGTGTCGGAAGCGCCGTCCTATGGCAAACCCGTCCTGCTCTATGATCTGAAATGCCCGGGGAGCCAGGCCTATCTGCGGCTGGCCTCCGAGATCATTCAACGTGAACGAAAGATCCGGACGGCGGCTTGAGAAAGATGTAGGCCGCGCGGCCGGACGGCTCTGCGGGCCGATTCGGACTCGAATTGAAAATCGAAGAAAACGACAGCTCAAAGCTGCGTTCAGTGAAGCGGGAACATGGCCATGGCCGATGAAGCCGGTGGTGCAAGGAACAAGAGACTGGGCCGTGGGCTCGCCGCGCTGATCGGCGACGTCAGCAGCGAGGCGCCGAGCGGCAGCGATGCCAGCGAGGCCGCAGCGGCCCTGTCGCGCAGCGGCGGCATTCGCACGATTCCAATCGAGTATATCCGCCCGAACCCGCGCAATCCGCGCAAGACGTTCAGCGAGGACGATCTCAGCGACCTGATCGAGTCCGTGCGGGAAAAGGGGGTTGTGCAGCCGATCCTCGTGCGCCCGTCGGCTGCCGACAAGGGGACGTTCGAGCTGATCGCCGGTGAACGGCGCTGGCGGGCCGCACAGAAGGCCGGCCTGCACGAGTTGCCGGCGGTGGTGCGCGATGTCACCGATCAGGAGGCGCTGGAACTCGCGATCATCGAGAACGTCCAGCGCGCCGATCTCAATCCGATCGAAGAGGCGCTGGGCTACGATCAGCTCGTCGCCGATTTCAATTACAGCCAGGCGGCGCTGGCCAAGGTGATCGGCAAGAGCCGGTCGCACGTTGCCAATACGATGCGGCTCTTGAAGCTGCCGAATGCCGTGAAGGATTATCTGGCCGAAGGGCTTTTGACCGCAGGCCACGCCCGCGCGTTGATCACGGCGGAGGATCCGGCGGCGCTGGCCGAGATCATCGTGGAGAAGGGTTTGAGCGTCCGCGATGCGGAGAAGCTCGCACAGGACCCGGAAGCGCTGAAGAAGGCCACAGGCGGAGCCGCAAAGCAGAAGGCGCCAAAGCCGGCGGATACGATTGCGCTCGAACGGCGGCTTTCCGACGGTCTGGGCCTCGCGGTGGCGATCAGCCACAAGCCGAACGCGGATTCGGGTGAACTGAAGATCAAGTACAAGTCGCTTGAGCAGCTCGATCAGGTCTGTCGCTTGTTAGGCGTCAATAACTGATTGAAATTATTATGTAAAATATGAAAAACCGCTCAGGTATCGCCTGGGCGGCCGGACTTTTTGCGGAACCGAGCATCTGCTCCCTCTCTTTCGATCCTGATAGGCCCAGGCTGTCCAAGGGGCGTCCGTTGGGTCTGCCACGCCTCGCTATCCGGAGCGCCTCAGCTTCCGGAAAGCGAATCAGGAGACGGCGCCGTATAGATCAGAACCGCGCCATCCTGGCCTCGACCTTCTTCAGGAAGGCTTCGCGGTCGCTGTCCGTTGCCCGGTTCATGTCGTAGAGCGCCAGGTAGGTGACGGGCGCGAGGGGCTTGATGACGGCCCGCAGCACGCGCTTGACGCTCTTGCGCGGTGGATCTCCGGCGAGGAAGGCGCGCACACGTGTGCCGCCGTAATGCGTTATCGCTGCCATCTTCTTGATGTTGTGAAGGCTCGGGACGACTTTGCCGTCTTCCATCCGGAAGGAGACGCCGGGCAGGAACACACGGTCGAGAAAGCCCTTCAGCATCGCGGGAAAGCCGAAGTTCCAGACCGGGTAGCACAGCACGAGGGCCTCGGCCTGCTGGAGCCGCCGAACATAATCGGCGACATGCGCCTGATTGCGGTCCGGGTCGTGATAGTCGATGCGTTCCTGACGCGTCAGGGCCGGCTGGAACCCCTCCGCGTAAAGATCGCAATCATCGACCTCATGGCCCGAGGCCCTGAGGGTTCGCAGTACAGCCTCGTGCAGGGAGGCGTTGAAGCTGGTTTCAACCGGGTGGGAATAGAGGAGGAGGATGCGCACGTAAGACCTATTTCAAGCCATGGAAAAGGAAGGGACCGTCGGCGGCGAAATCGAAATCCGGGTCGTCCCATGCGATCATCTTGCCGGGATTGAGCAGGCCCTTGGGATCCGCCTCGCGCTTGAAGGCGAGCTGCTGCTCGTCAGTCTGTTTCATACCGCCTTCCTCCAGCGTGTAGCGATGAGGGTTGAAGACCGGGCAGCCGGCTTCCTCATGCAGGCGAATGATCTCGTTCAGCCGCTCTTCGCTGGTGTAGCGCACGACCGGAAGGCCGAAGCAGGTGACGTTTCCGTCGAAGCGCACGAATTCCAGGTGCCCCGGCAATTCGTCTGCGAACAGGTTGGCCATCTTCTCCACCTTCTCGATCTGGTCGGGATAGGGATAGAGAATCTGCAGGTAGGTGATGGTGGGATCGACGCGCAGCCCGCGCAGGGTGGTGTGGTTCCACGAAAGCTCGAAAACCGGCGGCAGGCCCTTCTTTTCCTCCGCATCGGCCGTATCGGAGCGATAGACGATGTCGGCTTTCCAATGCCCGGCAAAGGCCGCGAGCGCCGGCATGGCGAAGGGTGCGACCATCAGCACGCAGACGGATTGGTCCGGGCGCAGATACTTCCTGTGACGCAGGAAATAGTCGTGGGGCAGGGGCGCCGAGATCACGCCCAGTTCCTTCAGCAGGATGCCGTCCTGAACGCCGAGCGCATTGGCGAAACGGGCCGCGTCCATGAACGCGTCGAAGGCGACGATCACGTCCACCCAGTCATAGGAGGCGGTCAGCGGCATCTCCACTTCGGTGATGACGCCGTTGGTGCCGTAGGCGTGGAGCACCTTGGCGAGGTCGGCGCCGGTCATGTCGAGCACGCGCGGTTCGGCTTCCATCGTGATCACGCGGGCCCGGATAACATTGCCGAGATCGCGCAAACCGCCCCAGCGGATCGAGCCGATGCCGCCCGAGCCGCCCGCGATGAAGCCGCCGACGGTGGCCGTCCGGTAGGTCGACGGATGGAGCCGCAGTTCCTGGCCGGAAGGCTTCGCGGCCTCATCAATGGCGGACAGAAGCGCGCCCGCCTCGCAGGTGACGCGCCCGGGGCCGATTTCCTTGATCGCGTTGAGCTCAGCGAGGTTGAGCACCACGCCGCCGGCAAGCGGCATCGCCTGACCGTAGTTTCCGGTCCCCGCGCCGCGCACCGTGACGGGAACGTCGTGGGCGTAGCACGCCTTGAGCACCTGGATGACTTCGGCTTCGCTCTTTGGCGTGACGACCAGGTCGCCCGTGACCTGGTCCAGCTGCTTTTTCAGGACCGGCGAGTACCAGAAAAAGTCGCGGCTCTTCTGCTTGACGATGGACGCATTGTCCTCAATGGCGAGATCTGTCAGGGCCTCGCGAACCTGCTCGAGGCCGGAAGTTTCGTCGGTCATGGTGCTTCTCCCAGAAGGGCGTCCAATTCGCGGTAATCCGGCAGGGCGGTATCGATCCGCTTGCCGTTTCGAAAGACTGTGCGAGGGGCGGACGGGCGTGCCATGATCTCGAACAAATTCCGGCCGGCGAAAGTGATGAAATCGGCGCCACCGCCGAGGCGGATGCGCCCCTGCTCGGGATGTCGAAGGATGTCCGCCGGCGTCGCGGTGACGGCGCGGATCCAGTCGGATGCCGGGTGGTCGAGATGGGCGATCCGGGTGGCGGAGGTAAACACCTCCACCATGTCGAGATCGCCATAGGCGTAGAAGGGGTCGCGCGTGTTGTCGGAGGCGACCATCACGGAAACGCCGCGACGCTTCAGTTCGTGTACGAGCGTGATGCCGCGCCAGCGGGGCGTGCCGGGCGCCTGTCCGGGATTGCGCCGCCCCTGCAGGTACATGTTGCACATGGGCAGGGAGACGATGGCGATGCCGGCTTTAGCGACGAGATCCATGGTGCGGTCGGCCTCGGCATCATCCTGGCAGGCGAGCGAACAGCAATGCCCGCACAGGATCCGACCCGAAAACCGGTTGCGCAGCGCTGCCTGTGCGATCCGGACGAGCGTCTTCGCCTCGGGATCGGAAGTTTCGTCCACGTGAAAATCGAGATCGAGGCCCCGGCTCTCCGCGGCCCGCATCATCGCGTCCAGATGTTCATCGAGCCGGGGGATCATGTAGGTCACCGCCCCCAGAACGCCGTTTGCGGCCTCGACGCGGTCGGCGATGGTTTCCAGGAAACCGTCGTCGGCGTCGAGGCGATCGATGCCGAAGAGGCTCGCGCCGTGAAGGGAGATGCGGTCCGACCAGTCGGACATGACCTCGCGCAGGACCGGCCAGGAAATCGCGTCCTGCGGAGGGAGACTGTCGATATGCGTTCGTATCAACGAGGTTCCGTACGCGTAGGCGCAGCGCAGGGAAAAGTCCATTCGAGCGCGCACGTCCTCGGCCGACCAGTTGGCGACGCGATCCTGCGATACGGCTTGCAGCGCGCCTTGAAAGGTTCCGTCCGGGTTGGCGCGGCGCGGCCAGATATGCCCCTTGTCGAGGTGCGTGTGGCAGTCGACGAAGGTTGGCAGGACCATGCCGGCGTTGAGATCGACGGTGGCAGGCGCCGCACGATCCAGCGTGCCGGCCGGAGCGATTTCCATGATGCTGGCGCCCTCGACGCGGATATCGACGCGGGCGAGCCCGTAGGTATCGGCCGAGAGCCTCGTTCCCTCCACCAGCACCACGGGTACCGTGGCGTTGGTGAGAAGGAAGCTCTCGGCGCCGTTGAGACCGGCGAAGTCGGTCACGTCAGTTTTCCCTTTTCAGAGCGCTTTCGTGCCACTTGCGAAGCAGCAGATAGGAAATCGTGTTGGTGGTGAGGAAAATCGCCACGCCGGTGAGGGAGAGAAGGAAGAGCGCGGCAAAAAGGCGGGGGATGTTGAGCCGGAACTGGGATTCCAGCAGGCGAAAGGCGAGACCCGATCCGGCGCCGGCAGAGCCGGCCGCGAACTCGGCGACGACGGCGGCGATGAGGGCGAGGCCACCGGCGATCTTCAGACCGGCCAGGAAATAGGGCAGGGCGTTCGGCATCTTCAGGTAGATCAACGTCTGCCACCGGCTGGCGCCGTAGAGCTCGAACAGGTTCAGCAGGTTGTGGTCGGTGGACTTCAGGCCCTGCACGGTGTTGGACAGGATCGGGAAGAACGCAACGATCCAGGCGCAGATGAGAAGGGCCGCCTGCGTCGACGGCGCGTAGATGAGGATCAGGGGCGCGATCGCGACGATCGGGGTGACCTGCAGCACCACCGCATAAGGGTAGAGAGCGAGTTCGGCGATGCGCGACTGGGCCATCAGCACCGCAAGCGCAACGCCGCCGGCGAGCGCGATGGCAAGCGCCGTGAAAGTGATCTTGAGCGTGACGAGAAGTGCGGGTGCAAGGATCGGCCAGTCCGTATAGAGCGCCTCGGCGACGCGCAGCGGGCTCGGCAAAATGTAGTGCGGCACGTCGAAGGCCCACACATAGAACGCCCAACCTCCGATCAGAAGAACAAGCATCGCCAGAGGGATGACGATGCGCCAGACTGCGGTGGGTAATCCCTTCGAGGCTGTATCGGGCACCGCGCCGGCCTTTCCGGCCCGTGCGCCTTTCGTGCGGATGAGGGGAGGGGTGTCCTGAACGGTGGCCATCGTCATGCTGGTTCGCTTACCTCCATCGCGCCATGCAGGGCCTGGGAAGCCCGGCGGCAGAAATCGTTGTAGGTGTCGGACGTGCGGAACTCCTCCTCGCGCGGGTAAGGGGCGTCGATGGGAATGTCTTCAACGACGCGGCCCGGCCGCGCGGCCATGACGATGATCCGGTTGGAGAGATAGACGCTCTCGAAGACGGAATGGGTGACGAAGATGACCGTCCAGCCGAAGGCCTCCCACAGGTGAAGGAGGTCGTTGTTGAGCTTGAAGCGCGTGATCTCGTCGAGTGCGGCGAACGGCTCGTCCATCAGCAGCAGTTTCGGCTTGGTGACGAGGGCGCGGGCGATCGAGACCCGCATTTTCATGCCGCCGGACAGTTCGCGCGGATAGCTTTTCGCGAAACCTTCGAGACCCACCATTTCCAGTGCGCCCATGACATCGTCACGCGCTGCCTGTTTGCTCAGGCCCTTGAGCCTGAGCGGCAGGTAGACGTTGGAAAAGACGCTCGCCCAAGGCATCAGCGTCGGTTCCTGGAAGACGAAGCTGATGTCCTGGTTCGTGCCTGCGCCGTTGGAGGTGTCCTCTCCCGTGCGAGCGGAGGAGGGCCACATGACCTCGCCGGCGGAGGCGTCGCCGAGCCCGGCGATGATGCGCAATGCGGTCGATTTTCCGCATCCCGACGGCCCCAGCAGGCTGACGAAATCGCCTTGTGCGATGTCGAGCGACATGTCGCGCAAGGCAATCGTTCCGTTGGCGAACGTCTTGGAGACATTTTGCAGGGAAACCAGCGTCGAAGCGACCGGCTGGCTGCGGGCTGTCTCCTCTTGGAATCTCGGCGTTGTGTTCACTTGACCAATCCGTTTAGCGCCAAGAGAGCCGGCGGTATTTGCGATCGGGCGAAGCCCCGCTTGTCGAGGCTCCGCCATCATTCGCGCGCCTGCCCTGGCAGGCATGGGGTGCGCGGCGGGTGCGTGAGAGACGTCTTGCGGACCCTATTTCTTCAGGTCCATGCCGACGCCCTTGCAGACGAATTCGGTCGTGTAGATCTGGTCGATGTCGAGATCGGATTTCACTACGCCGGCATCGACCATCTGGTCGTAGAAAGCCTTGACGCGGTCCGCTTTCATGCAGCCGATACCTTCTTTCAGGGCCTCTCCGGATTCGACAAGGCCGAATTCCTTCATCGTCTTGATCGAGAAGGCGATCTGGCCGTCGGTCATTTCCGGATTGTCTTTCTTGATCGCAGCGTTCGCGGCCGCGTTGTCACCGTAGAGGTAATTGTACCATCCGATGATCGAGGCATCGACGAAGCGCTGGACGAGATCCTTGTTCTTTTCCACGAAGTCGACCTTCGCCTCGATCGTGGTCGAATAGGTCTCGAACCCGGCATCCGCCAGCAGGAAGAGCTTGGGCTTGAACCCGCCCTCCGTTTCGATCGCATAGGGCTCGGAGGTGATATAGCCCTGCTGGGCTGACTGCTTGTCGGCGATGAAGGGTGCGGGATTGAAGGTGTAGGGCTTGTACTGGGCATCGGAGAAGCCGTCGAAAGCCTTCTTCATCCACTGGAAATAGGAGGCGTAACCGTCCTTGCCCATGAAAATGGTCGGCAGCTTCGCAAGATCCTCGAATGTCTCCAGGCCCTGGTCGGGATGGGCTATGAGGACCTGCGGGTCCTTCTGGAAGATCGCTGCGACTTCGATTAGCGGAATGCCCTGTTCGACAGCCGAGAAGGAGCCGAGAAGGTTGCCGTTCATGTAGAAATCGATCTTGTCGGCCATCAGCAGGGCGCGGTTGGCGGCCTGCGGACCACCCTGGACGATTTCCACCTTGAGGCCGTATTTCTCGTAGGTTCCGTCGACCACCGCCTGGTAGAAACCGCCATGTTCCGCCTGCGCCAGCCAGTTTGTTCCGAACTTCACGTCATCGAGCGCAAAGGCCGGCGCCGAAGCGGACAGCGCGCCCGCCAGCGTCAACACCGCAATTCCAAATCCGAGCGCACGTTTCATCGTGAATTCCCCCTCTTGACCCTTCAGGTCCCTCCGCACCGCGACCGAGAATGGTAGAGCGGCGCAACCCTTCGAAAAACGCAAGAGCCGTGCCAGCAAACGCCGGCCCCGGTCGTGTCGCGGGAAATATATTTGCTTAGTCAATGACTTTCGCCGATTGAAACCCGTGTTTTCGTCTCCGCTGCCACCTGCCGGAAATACGGGCTTTTCCGCATCCTGACGTTAGCACAGCTCAGGTGCCTAAAAAAGCGGCGATTGCAGTCCGTTTCGAGGGCGACCCGCGAGCGGGTGTGTCGGCCGGGGTCGAAAGGGCCGTCGCAGGTATGCGAAATTTCTTTGTCGAAACGATTTTCAGAGATGGTCCAGTAAGCTAGCGTCTACCGACATCAAATGGAGGTCGTCGTCATGCTGAGGCATCTGGTTCCCGAGAGAATTCGTGCGCCCTTTGCCCGATACAGCCATGGGGTGGAGATCCCGGCCGGAAGCCGGTTGCTGGTCTGCTCCGGCCAGCTGGGCATCGGTGGGGACGATGCCATTCCGGAAGGAGCGGAGGCGCAGTCGAAGCTTTGCTTCGAGGCGATCCGCGCCCTCTTGCGCGAAGCGGGAATGGATGTGAA
Source organism: Breoghania sp. JC706 (assembly GCF_037026715.1). NCBI lineage: Bacteria > Pseudomonadati > Pseudomonadota > Alphaproteobacteria > Hyphomicrobiales > Stappiaceae > Breoghania > Breoghania sp. JC706. The sequence goes on along the minus strand of NZ_JBANCG010000007.1, from coordinate 300,871 downwards.
CGATATCGTGCGTCTGAATGCCTATGTGACGGCGCGCGAGCACATGGCCGGATACATGGCGGCGCGCGACGCTTTCGTCGGAACGCCGCCTCCGGCATCCACCCTGATGATCGTTTCGGGTTTCACCCGCGAGGAATTCGTGGTCGAAATCGAAGCGCTGGCGGCCAAGACGGACTAGCTTCATCCCGGTGTCGGTTACGAGGACGGTGCGGTCGGTCCGCACACACGGTAAGAGGTCTCAATGCGCCTTTGGATCAAGGACCCGATCGCAATTCTCGCCGAGGGCGCGGAGCGTGGTGTCGTCGTGGAAGACGGCGTCATCGTTGAACTCGTGGCAAGGGGCCGCGAACCGGCCCGGCACGACACGGTCTTCGATGCCTCGCGCCATGTCGTCATTGCCGGTCTGGTCAACACGCACCACCACTTCTTCCAGACGCTGACGCGTGCGCACCCGTCCGCCATCAACAAGGAGCTTTTTCCCTGGCTGAAGGCGCTCTATCCGATCTGGACGAAGAACGTGACGCCAGAAACCTTCCGGCTCGGGACGCGGCTGGCGCTGACGGAGCTTTTGATGTCCGGCTGCACCACGGCGGCCGACCACCATTATCTCTTTCCGGCCGGTCTAGAAGAGGCGATGGACATCCAGGTGGAGGAGGCTCAGCGCCTCGGCATCCGGATGACGGTTTCGCGGGGATCGATGAACCTGTCGGAAAAGGATGGGGGCTTGCCGCCTGACGGGGCCGTTCAGGACGAGGACACGATCCTGGCGGATTGCGAGCGCGTGCTGCAGAAGTATCACGACCCCTCCGAAGGCTCCTTCATCCAGGTCGCGCTCAGCCCCTGCGCGCCGTTCACGGTCACCAAGCATCTGATGAGGGAAAGCGCCGTGCTGGCGGAGAAATACGACTGCCGCCTGCACACGCATCTGGGCGAAACGCTCGACGAAAACGACTATTGCGAACACCACTTCCAGTGCCGGCCGGTCGATTATCTGGAGGAAGTGGGCTGGCTCAACGATCGCGTCTGGCTCGCCCATGGCATTCACTTCAATGATGCCGAGGTGAAGAAGCTCGGCCACCACTGTGTCGGCGTCTGCCATTGTCCGACCTCGAACATGGTGCTCGCCTCCGGGCAGTGCCGTACGAAGGAACTAGAGGCGGCGGGCAGCCCGGTCGGGCTCGGTGTCGACGGGTCGGCGTCCAACGACAATTCCAACCTGATGGAGAGCGTCCGGCATGCCCTGATGATCAACCGGCTCACCTATGACGCGACCGTCAGCCATTTCGATGCGTTCCGATGGGCGACCGAAGGTTCGGCACGTTGCCTCGGGCGCAACGACATCGGCGCGATCGCGGTCGGCAAACAGGCGGACATGGCCTTCTACACACTCGATGAACTGCGTTTTTCCGGCGGCGGCGATCCCCTGGCGACGCTGGTTCTGTGCGGCGCGCACTCGGCCGACCGCGTGATGATCGCGGGGGACTGGAAGGTGAAGGACGCGCTGCCGGTGCATATGGATATCGGGCGATTGCGCCAAGAACACGGGGAGGCGGCCCGACGGTTCCTGGACGCCCTGTGATTCCCTCCATTCACCCTCTCCCCGTTTCTCCGTTTCCGCGAGCGTCCCCGTGCTGTCCGATCCCTATCTTGTCGTCCTCGCCTTCTGTGTCTTTCTGTTCGCGGGGCTTATCAAGGGAACCATCGGGCTCGGTCTGCCGACGATCTCGCTGGGGCTTCTGACCGCGTTCATTGGCTTGCCCCAGGCCATGGCGTTGATGCTCGTGCCGGCATTCCTGACGAATGTCTGGCAGGCGCTGGCGGGCGGTCACGCGCGCCAGGTGATGCACCGGGTCTGGCCGTTCCTGCTTGCCGCCACCATTACCGTGCCGATCGGGGCGAGCGCGCTCACGCTGGTCGATCTCGACCTTCTCTCCGCTCTGCTCGGCGTGCTGCTGATCTCCTACAGCGCGGTCAATCTCGCCGGGTTGCGGCTGATGGTCGAGGCCCACCGGGAAGGATGGGTTGGACCGGTGCTCGGTGCGATCAACGGCGTCTTTTCCGGCATGACCGGCTCCTATTCGGTGCCGGGCGTGATGTTCCTGCAAGGCATAGGCCTGCCGCGCGACCAGCTCATCCAGGCGATGGGCATGCTCTATCTCGGCTCCACGATCGCGCTTGCCGCCGCTCTCGGCGGGAGCGGGCTGATGTCGGCGTCCCTCGGTTTCGGCTCGCTTCTCGCCGTCGTGCCCGCGCTGACGGGGGTCTTCATCGGGCAAAAAGTCCGCCGGCGGCTGTCGGAGACGCAGTTCCGGCGCGTCTTCTTCGTCGCGTTGCTGCTTCTGGGGATCTATATCTTCCTGGAATCCATCAGAAGCCTCCTGGGATGAACGTCGCCGCGACGGCGTTCACAACAAGCCAGCCGTGTGAAGAGCGAGGCTTGCCGCCAGCATCATAGCGACGACGCGGCCGGAGCCCTGGTTCAGGACAGTCAGCAGAAGAAAGGCGCCGGCGGCCAACGTGAAATCGAGCGACGAGCGGATGCTCGAGGTCCAGATCGGATCGTAAAGCGCGGCCGCCAGCAGGCCGACCACACCCGCGTTGACGCCTTTCAGGAGGCTTCGCACGTGCCTCGATGCCCGCATGGCCTGCCAGATGGGCAAGGTGCCGTAGACGAGCAGGAAGCCGGGCAGAAAGATCGCGACAAGTGCCACGGCCGCTCCGGCGAGCGGCGGAATGCCCAGCGGCATCACGGCGCCGAGATAGGCGGAGAACGCGAAGAGCGGGCCTGGCAGGGCCTGCGCGGCACCATAGCCGGCCAGAAAGGCGTTTTCGTCGATGAGCCCGCTTTCCACCGTGCTTGCCTGGAGAAGCGGGAGAACCACATGCCCGCCGCCGAAAACGAGCGCGCCCGCCCGGTAGAAGATGTCGGCAAGCATCACCACCGCGCTGTCCGTCACCGATCTCAGCTGTGGCAGGGCAAGCAGGAGTGCCGCGAACAGGACGAGCGCGAGTGCGGGGAGGATGCGGCGACCTGCCAGGACCAACGGTGCCGTGGGGGCATCGGCCGGAGTTTCCTCACCGGTTCGGCATAGGATCAGTCCCATCAGCCCGGCGATCGCGATGGCGATCAGTTGCATCAATGCTCCGGGCACCAGAAGAACGGTCGCGAGCGCGAAGAAGGCAATGAAGGTGCGCGGTGCGTCCGGGCACAGGCTGCGGGCCATGCCGCGCAGGGCCTGGGCGACAACGGCCACGGCAACGATCTTCAGGCCATGGACAAGCGCCGCGCCAAGATCGCTTTCGAACATCGCGCTGCCATAGGCGACGCCCAGCATGATTATCGCGGAGGGAAGCGTGAAGCCAATGAAGGCGGCAATCGCGCCGGGCAGGCCGCCGCGCATCAGGCCTATGGCGAAGCCCGTCTGGCTGGAGGCAGGGCCGGGAAGAAACTGGCTGAGCGCGACGAGATCGCCGTAGGTCTGGTCGTCTATCCACCGGCGCCGTTCCACGAATTCCCGGCGATAATAGCCGAGATGCGCGATCGGCCCGCCAAAGGATGTCAGGCCCAGGCGCAGGAAGATCAGGAATATGCGAAGCGGCGAATCGGGTCGGGTCATAGCGACGGCAAGCGTAATCCCTCCGTGTTGCAAGGTCACGAAGGGGCAACTGCCGACGCCTGAAGCAATCGTGGGCCGGGTCAGGCGGGGAGCGGCGACAGGAGACGCGTTGCTGCGTCATAGGCCCGTTGTGCGGCGAAGCCGGCGTCCGCTGTTGCGCCTGTCCGGGGCGTTGTCTGTTCCTGTTCGCTTGCGGGCGTCTCCGCCGCCGCACTGTTCCCTGATTCCTCGCCGGACAGCTTCCCGGTGTTGCGCGTCTGTTCCTCTGCCTGCAGCCTGATCAACTCGGCCTGGGCTTCCGCGCGCATTTGGCGTGCCGCCGCCGCGACGCGCATGTCCTGGGAGGAGGGATCGGCCGGGGCCAATGCGGCGCGCACGATCTGGTCCGCCTTCGCCAGCGTGGCCTCGGGGGTTCGTGCCGGCGAAACGTCGATCGCGACTTCCCCGCCGACCGCATATGTCCTGCCGTCGGGACCGCGCTCCGTCTGATAACTCGGCGCCCCCGCCAGGGTGCCGCCGGCAGAGGCATGGGCCTGTTCGTGCGCTCTCACTTCGGCGTCGCGATCCTTAAGGTCCCGGACACGCTGTTGCTCTTCTTCGGTGAGTTCCGCGTCGCGCGAAGCGGCGGCCTTTTTCTCCTCGCCGGCGCGCGCAGCCGAGGTCTCGGCGGAAAGTGTCCTCCCGCCATGAAACCTGTCCGACGCCACCGAGAGCGTGGCAGCAGAACCGATCGCCGCGACCATGGAAAGAGCCCTTGAGCTCGCATTCGAACGGGTGAATAACGCAGCGTAATTATCGTTTCATTTTCACGGGAAGAACATTGTCAAAGTTACGTGGCAGTGAAAATTGGACGCGCGGCGAGCTGTCACTGCGGCAAATTAGCATGCCGCCCGCCATTGCCATGAAAAAGCGTGACGTCCAAACTAGCTTCTCCCTCACACGGGAAAAGCTCAGCAGGAATAACGATGTTCGACTTCGACGCCGAACGGTTGGACCGGGTGAGGGGGGAACATACCGGTGCTGCCCTATTTTTCAAAGACCGCGATCGGCCGCCGCGTGGAGCGGAGCGCTGCGGCTCGGAATTGCTAGCAGTCGTTTCATGTCGACTGTGCAGTGACAGGCGTCGCTTCGGCGTGGCTGGTTTGTGTGCGATACAGCAGAAACCTTTCGGATTTTCCGGGGCAACGGACTCGGGAGGGTCGCTTTAATGACGTTTCATGATAAGTACGCCTATTCGCTGGTGCATACGCGTCCCGGCAAGGCCTTGCCCAAGCGCCGTTTCCGGTTCTGGACGCCGCGCGTGAGCTGGTTTGCCGGCCTGTGGGCTGCAGGAGCGCTGACGGCGGTGGCGGTGCTTTTCCTGGTGCAGGGATGGTTCTCTAATTGAGCCGAACGATCGGCCGTGGATGCGATTTGCGCGACCAGTCGCCGGTCGCGGCAACCGCGCGCTGCAGGAATACGCTTCGGATCAACGCGTTGAGCCAGGGTCGGCCTCATTCATGGGGTCATGCCTAGTGCTTTGAAAATGGGCAATTTTTCTGCACGCTGGCGATTCCACGCGAACGCAGGTTGATCTAGGCTGAGGCTCCCCAAGCGATCTTGCCCGGAGCTCTGCAATGTTTCCCCGACGATTCTGGCACGAAATGACGACCGTCGATTTTGCGCAAGGCGATACGGATACCTGGATCGCGGTGCTGCCAGTCGCGGCGATCGAGCAGCATGGCCCGCATTTGCCCGTGGCCACCGACACGGCGATCGCCCAAGGCCAGATTGCGCGCGTTCTGGAGTTGCTTCCGCAAGACCGGCCCGTGACGTTCCTGCCGGTGCAGGCTGTGGGCAAGTCGAACGAGCACATCTCCTCTCCCGGAACGCTGACGGCCGATTGGGACACGCTGACAAAATTCTGGCTGGATATCGGCGAGAGCGTGCACCGGGCGGGTGTGCGCAAGCTGGTCATCGTGAATTCGCACGGCGGTAATGTGCCGATCATCGACATCGTCGCCCGCGAGCTTCGCGTGCGCCACGACATGCTGGTGGTGGCGACCGCATGGTCACGCTTCGGTCAGCCGGAAGGCGTCTTTCCGAGCGAGGAATTTACCTATGGCATTCATGGCGGCGACGTCGAAACGTCGATCATGATGCACCTTCATCCCGATCTGGTTCGCCACGACAAGCTTGAGGATTTCAAGTCGAACCAGCTGAATTTCATTCAGGAGTTCAAACACCTGCGCGGTCACGGCCCGGTTCAGTTCGGCTGGAAGGCCCAAGATCTCGGTGCAAAGGGAGCGCTCGGCAACGCCGCGGCGGCGACGCCGGAGAAGGGCTTTGCTTCTCTCGACCACGCCGCGCGCGCCTTTGTGGAGCTTCTGGACGACGTCCATCGCTTCGATCCCGACCGCCTGTGGCGGCCGGAATAGCAGCTCAGACCGCCGCCGACAGACGCTCCTGAGCAAGCGTGTCGGCAATCGCCTGGGTTGGCCGCCTCTCGGCCTCCGCACGCTCGAATATGCGGGTGAGGGTCCGTCCGATGGCGATGGTCTTTTCGCGCACCAGCGCATCCGTGTCGCCGGGGCCCGCGAGTGCGATCGATATGATCCCGCCGGCGTTGATGGCGTAATCGGGGGCGTAGAGAATGCCGGCGTCGCGCAAGCGCGTGCCATCGGTATCGCTCGCAAGCTGGTTGTTGGCGGCGCCCGCGACGATTCCCGCCCTGATCTCGGGAATCGTGAGGGAATTCAACCCGGCCCCCAGGGCGCATGGACAGAAGACGTCCGCATCCGCCCGGTGTGCTTCGGCAGGTTCGCAGGTCCGCGCGCCGAATGCCTCCACGGCCTTCGCGACAGATGTCGCATTGATGTCGGACACGATGAGCCGGGCACCCGTCTCGTGGAGGAACCGGGCGACGGCGAAGCCGACGTTGCCTAGGCCCTGAATCGAGACGGTCAGACCGGCGAGATCGTCGCGCCGCAGGCGGAACTGCACCGCCGCCTTGATGCCTTCGAACACGCCGAGCGCGGTATAGGGAGAGGGGTCGCCGAGACCCGTCTGGGCGGTGCCGAGGGCATGGGCAGTCTTGCGCGCGACGACTTCCATGTCGGCGCTCGATATACCGACGTCCTCGGCCGTGCGGTAGCGTCCGCCAAGGCGCTCCACCTGGACACCGAAGGCCTCCAGCATCTGCTCGCTCTTGTCGGTACGCGGATCGGCGATGATCACCGCCTTGCCGCCGCCGAGATCGAGCCCGGCAAGCGCATTCTTGTAGGTCATGCCGCGCGAGAGTCGCAGGGCGTCGGTCAGCGCTGCAGCGCCGGTATCGTAGCGCCACATGCGGCAGCCGCCCGCGGCCGGCCCCAGCCGCGTGTCATGGATGGCGATGATCGTCTTCAGGCCGCTTGCAGCATCGTATCCGAACACGATCTGCTCGTGGTCCTTGAATTCGGGATGATCGAACACGCTTACCGGATCGGCGTCTCCGACCCTGTAGGGGGTAGAAATATTCATCTCGTCCTCGTTCCAGAAGGTTTGCCCGGGAGACGGCGCGTGCCGCCAGCCCAATCTTTCGTCCGAACCGGCAACCCGTCGCCGGACGACGAAAAGCGTCCCCACTTCCCTGCTGTGACCGCAGGGTTTCGGAGTCGCGCATATCTGACGAGAACAATAACGCCGATCTTAGAAAATATACGGTCATTTTTCACCGAAATAATTAAAATATAGTGATATTCTACCAATTTTCAGTCTTAGAAAGAAAAATATAAGCTATATAAATTCCCCGATGGGCGGCTTTATGAGCCGTATTCCCCAGAGGAACACCAATCGTGGGCTGCGACAGAGGCGGAGTGCCCTGCGCTACCGGTCTCGGTGCCCGGCAATGAAAGGGGGCAGAATTGCGGTCTTGCTTTTGCCGTCATGACGCCGCAGGAAAGAACCAACGTGCGGCAGCCGTTGCCCCGCTCACGCGAGATTTCCGTCATGCGCTGGAACAGTCGAGGAATAGCCGGTGGAAGAGCTGCCGTCCTGGCGATTTCTGCCTGGATCGCGGGAGCTTCGGTTGCCCAGTCCCATCCCCATGTCTTCGTGGAAGCGCGCAGCGAAATGGTCTTCGATGACCAGGCAAGGCTCGTGAGCATCCGCCATGTCTGGCGTTTCGACGCCGCCTTTACGGCCTTTGCGGTGCAGGGGCTGGATGCGAACGGCGATGGCCAGCTATCGCACGAGGAACTGCAGCCTCTGGCGAAGGTGAACGTTGAGTCTCTCAAGGAGTACGATTTCTTCACGTTCCTGACCATCGCCAGGAAAGAGCAGAAATTCGTCGAACCGTCCGAGTACTGGCTGGATTTTTCCGATGGCCGTCTGACGCTGTTTTACACGTTGCCGCTCAAGACGCCCGTCGCCGTATCGGGCAAGAAGACGATCATGCAGGTTTACGACCCCAGCTATTTCGTCGACTTCTCGATGACGAAGACGGATCCTTTCGTACTCACCGATGCACCTGCGGGTTGCGGGTTGACCACGCACTTTGCCGGCAAGCCTGATCCGCAGCTGGCTGCTGAACTGGCGCAGATACCTGCGGATGTGCGGGATCTGCCACCCCAGTTCATGACGGAGACGTCCACGTGGAGCAACGAGGCTATACTGGATTGCCAATGATGCGATCGAGCGCCTCAAGCTGGCGTCGCGTGAACCCGTCGTTGATCATCGCATGCGCCATCGTGCTGGCGTCCGTTGCGGCGGCGCGGGCCGCCGGCTCTCCCTTCGGGGTTGGCCTGCCGGAAACCTCGACAATGCCCGGCGGTTGGTTTTCCGGCTTTTTCGCGTGGATCGCGACGAACCAGGCGGCGTTCTACCGCTCGCTGACGGCCGCTCTTGAACACCTGAAATCGGACGGCCAGGCGGGCTGGTGGCTTGCCGGGCTCTCCTTCATCTACGGGGTTTTCCATGCGGCCGGGCCCGGTCACGGCAAGGCAGTGATCTCAACCTATGTGCTTGCAAACCGGCAGACACTTGGCAGGGCCGTGGCGCTGTCGTTTGCCTCGGCGATCGCGCAGGCCGTTACGGCGATCCTCCTGATCGGGATCGCGGCGGTCGTCTTGAACATGACATCCATTGCGATCACGCAGACCACGCGGATGTTCGAAATCGGCTCCTATGCCCTGATCGCCGCTCTTGGAGCCTGGATGATCTGGACGAAGGCACTTCGCCCGGTCCTTCACAGGCCGGCGCATGCGGGGCACACGCCTCATGACCACGATCACCACCATCATCATGATCATCATCACGGGCATGATCACGGTGCCTGCGGCAGCTGCGGACATGCGCATGCGCCAGATCCGGTCATGCTGGAAAAACCCGTTACCCTGGCGCGCGCGTGGTCGGTGATCCTCGCCGTCGGGCTGAGACCGTGCACGGGAGCATTGATCGTGCTGGTCTTCGCCTTGTCGCAAGGCCTTGCCCTGGCGGGTATCGCTTCCACTTTTGTCATGGCGCTGGGAACGGGGCTGACGGTTTCCGCGCTCGCCGTCTTCGCGGTCACCGCACGTGGGCTCGCGATGCGACTGGCGGGCGAAAGCAGTCCGCTGGCGTTTCGGATCCACCGGACGGTGGAAATCGGCGGATCGGTGCTGGTTTTTCTCCTGGGCTTTGTCCTTCTTACCGCAACTCTCGGTTGGGGATGAGCCTTGCTGCAAATTCTGCATATAGTCAGATTTAGCGAGACCCGGGATAGCAACTGCGGCGCGGCGCAAATGGAAAAATGTCGATGAGCGAAAACAACAAGATCACCGCCTTGACTTCCAATTCGGCTGAAGGAAGTCAGACGCGCGAGAAGGAGCCGGCAGGCCTGACGTTTCCCCCCGACCTGCTCAGCGGCTATTCGCGATATCGCGACAAGAGCTTCCTGCCGAACCGCCAGGCGCTCGAGGATCTCGCCATCTATGGACAGAAGCCAAAGGTGCTCGTGATCGGCTGCTGCGATTCACGTGTAACACCCGAGGCGATTTTCGACGTCGGGCCGGGTGAGCTTTTCGTGGTGCGGAATGTCGCCAACCTCGTGCCTCCGTATGAGGAGCACGGCGACTATCACGGCACCAGCGCCGCTTTGGAATTCGCCGTGCACGGATTGAAGGTGGAGCATATCGTCGTGCTTGGTCACGCGCGCTGTGGCGGTATCGCGGCCTTCCGTGCGGAAGATGCCGAGCCGCTATCCCCGGGTGATTTCATAGGACGATGGATCACGCTGCTGCAGCCGGCTGCAAGGACGCTCGCCTGCAATCCGGTCGACCATGGGCTGGAGCCACAGATGTCGATGGAGTTTGCCGGCATCCGCCAGTCCCTCAAGAACCTGCGGACATTTCCCTGGGTGGAAAGTCTGGAAGCGAAAGGCCGGCTGGCGCTTCACGGCGCGTGGTTCGATATCCGCACCGGCCAGCTGAAGATCATGGACCGCGAAACGTCGCTGTTTCACGATGCGGAAACCAATCAGGTCGTGGCCGGCACCTAACGGCCAGACGGGCCACGCGGCGGCATCAGGCCCGTTCGACGGCCCGGCCGATCTTCCGCGGCTGCATCTCTTTGGGCGCCGGCAGCTCCCGCAGGGCCGCGTGGTGCGGCGAGTGCATGCAACCCGGATCGGTTGCCGCTGCATCCCCGGTGAGCGCGAAGGCCTGACAGCGGCATCCGCCGAAATCGATTTCCTTTCGGTCGCAGGATCGGCAGGGCTCGGGCAGCCAGTCGGTTCCCCGGAACCGGTTGAAGCTCTCGGAATCCTCCCAGATCTCGCGAAGCGGGCGGTCCGTGACGCGGTGAAAGCTCAGCCCGTCGATCGATTGCGCTGCGTGGCAGGGGAGCATTGTCCCGTCCGGCGCCAGCACGAAGGCATCCGCCGCCCAGCCGCCCATGCACGGCTTGGGGTAATCGGCATAATAGTCCGGCGTGACGAAATCGATGTTGAGCCGGCCAAGAAGCTCCGCGCGGATCTGCGCCACGTAGTCCACCTGTGCCATGACCGCCTCGTAATCGGGCAGCAGGCTCGCGCGGTTGAGATAGGCCCAGCCGTAATATTGCACATTCGCGATTTCCAGCCGCTCCGCATCGAGTTCGAGCGCGAGTGCGACGAAGTCGGGGACCTCGTGAATGTTGAGCCGATGGATCGGAGCGTTGATCGTTACGGGCAACCCGGCTTCGCGTACCCACGAGGCGACGGCCCGTTTCTTCTCGTGCGCGCCCCGGTAGCGGCCGACTAGCTCCGTCGTCTCAGCCTTGGCTCCCTGGAAACTGATCTGGACATGATCGAGCCCGTGATCGCGCAGGGCGAACAGGCGGTCACGGTCGAGTGTTACGGCGGCCGTGATCAGGTTCGTGTAGATCCCGTGATCCGAAAGACAGGCGACAAGCTCCTCCAGCTCGGGGCGCAGGGTCGGCTCGCCGCCCGAAAGATGCGCCTGACGGACCCCGAGTTCCGCCGCTTGAGCGAACGCGGCTTTCCACTGTTGCGTGGCGAGCTCGCGGTCCGCTTTCAGCAGTTCCAGCGGGTTGGAGCAATAGCCGCACTGGAGCGGACACCGGTGGGTGAGTTCCACCAGCATGCCGAGCGGGGGAGAGACCGTCATCACGAAACCTCTGAAACGTCTGCGGTTCCGGTCTTGTCGGATGTTGCCACATCGACAAGCAGCCGATCGCTCCAGCCCTGGAGGAAGGCGAGAATGTCCGTCGCGATCTCTTCCACGGGCGCCACGTAATCGCGGGCAAAGGCTGTCGCGATTTCTGCGACCGTCGTCCTTCCGTCGCAGCGTTTGAGAATTTCAGCCGAGATCTCGTCCGGCCAGAGCACCTTTTCGGGCGCGAGCACGATGGGCGCGTTGCGCAGCTCATCGAAGCGCAGCCTCACGTGCCGGGGAAGACAGGGCCGGCTTTCAGGCGTGATGGTGATGCGCTTCGGGCGCATCGCTCAGTGCTCCTGCGGCCGGAAGGCGCCCGGCGGAATGTGGCCGGGTTCGCCATAAGCGTGTTCGAGAGCGTCGAGCATCGCCCAGAGCATATCGCACTTGGCGATCAGCGCGTTGACGGCATCGGCCTGCTTCTGCGGCGTGTCGGCGTTGGTGCAGACATAGGCGAGGGCGAAGTCCGCATCGCGTGGCGCCTGGGTCAGACGCGGCTTGAAATAGGCAAGCGTCTCCTCGGTGATGTAATCGTAGCGGGCGAGCATCGCCGGCACACGCTGGGCGATTGCCGCGCCGGAGAACAATTCCGTCAGCGACGAGGCCACCGCGACGAGCAAAGAGTGCTTCGTGACGAGATCGATATAGGCGGCAACCGCATAGCGGGTCGCCGGGAGAGCATGTCGGGTGGAGGTCACCATGTCGGGATCGAGCCCGACGCCCTCGGCGAGCTTGATCCATCTGCGAATGCCACCCTCCGAGCCTGCGTCGTCGCCGTCATGGTCCACGATGCGCTTGCGCCATTCGCGCCGAAACGCGGGATCATCGGAACGGGCCAGGATCAGGGCATCCTTCTTCGGAATGATCGCCTGGTAGCAATAGCGGTTGAGGGCCCAGGCCTGCATCTGCGCGCGCGTCAACTGGCCGGCGTTCATGCGTTGATGAAACGGGTGCAATACGTGGTAGCGCGCCGCTCCGACGCGGCGCAGAGCCGCTTCCAGTTCGCCGGCAGACAGCAGCCTTTCGGCGCTGTCGGGCGGAAGGAACTCCGCTGCCGAACCGGGATCGTAGCGCGGGCCGACCGGCTCGGGGCGCACATCGCGCATCGTCTCCGCAAGCGCCGTCATAGCTCGATCTCCATCCCGTCGTAACCGACCTCCCATCCTGCCTGTGTTACCGCACGCTCGGCGGCGGACCCCGGCTCCAGGATGGGATTGGTCGTGTTGATGTGTACGTAGATCCGCCGGCCGGCCGACACGTCGCGCAGCGCATTCAGCGATCCCGCCTCGCCGGAAATCGCCATGTGCCCCATGCGCGCTCCCGTCTTTTCGCCGACACCGGCCTGTCGCATCTCGTCGTCCGTAAAGACGGTGCCGTCGAACAACAGGCAGCCGGCCGCGTTCATTCTGCGCCGCAGGTCGTCGTTGAGCCGCGCGCAACCGGGGATATAGAGGAGGGGGGCGCCATCTGCCCCGTGGCCCGCAGTGGAGCGTATCGAAATTCCGATCGTATCCCCCGATTCGGATCCGAAATCATCCTTGTCGCCATCTTCCAGAAAGAGCGCAATCTTGCCGGGCACGGCGAATGTTTCGATTTGCAGTCCGATCGGACCGTTCGGGCCTTCGATCTCGGTCACGCCCGGCAAGGGAAGCTCGCGGCGAATGACAAGCCCCGGATCGAGCACCCGAAATATGCTGTTCGCTTCGAGCGTCTCGAGGACGCGGGAGCTTGCGTAAAGTGTGAAGGGCTGGCGCTCACGCAACGAGAGCAGGCCGGCGATATGATCGACGTCAGCGTTGGTGAGCACGACGGCCGCGATCGGCGTCTGTCGCGGCGGACCGTCGGGATCGGGCTGCAGCACGGCGTTGGCCGCGATCTGGCTTCGAATATCGGGCGAGGCATTGAACACGGCCCAGGCCCGGCCGTCGGCGCTTGCCGCGATGCTCGACTGTGTTCGGGGCAGAAGGCCGGGCCTGCCCTGGCGAACGGCCCGGCTCAACGCCGCGTTGCAGTTCCATTGCGGAAATCCGCCGCCAGCGGCGGACCCGAGAACCCGGGCCTTCACGGCTCTCAGCCCGCTCTCACTTCTTGCGGCCGCAGGTGCCAATTTCCGCGGGCATGTAGCGCGTCACCTCAAAACCGGCTTCCACGCTCGCCATGGTCGGCTTTTTCCAGGTCTTCATGTCGCTTCCTCCTCTTTGGCTGCAAGATGCAGCACAAGGGAGCCTAGCGAAGCGTGAGACGGGAAAAATAGTACTTTGGTGCCAGCGTGACTTACCGTAAGTCGCACTGGCACCAAGTTATTGAAAAGTCCGGTATCGTGCCGTTATCCAGACGTTACGTGGCGCGACTGGAGACCAAAGGGCTGGTATGGGTCAGGCGGCGTTCTGCTTCTTCAGCAGCCCGCGATTGACCAGGACTTCGGCAATCTGCACGGCATTGAGGGCTGCCCCCTTGCGCAGATTGTCGGAAACGACCCACATGTTGAGGCCGTTCTCGACCGTGGCATCCTCGCGAATGCGCGAAATGTAGGTCGCGTCCTCGCCGGTCGCCTCGTAGGGCGTGACATAGCCGCCGTCTTCCTGCTTGTCGACGACAAGGCATCCCGGCGCCTCGCGCAGGATCTCGCGGGCCTCGTCCGCGCTCAGCGGCTTCTCGAATTCCATGTTGACCGCTTCGGCATGGCTGACGAAGACCGGAACGCGCACGGCGGTGCAGGTGACCTTGATCGCCGGATCGAGGATCTTCTTCGTCTCGGCCAGCACCTTCCACTCTTCCTTGGTGTAGCCGTCCTCCATGAAGACGTCGATGTGCGGGATGACGTTGAAAGCGATCCGCTTGGTGAACTTGGCCGGCTCGATCGGGTCGTTGACGAAGATCGCGCGGGTCTGGTCGAAAAGCTCGTCCATCGCGTCCTTGCCCGCGCCGGAAACCGACTGGTAGGTGGAGACGACGATGCGCTTGATCGTGGCGGCGTCGTGCAGCGGCTTTAGCGCGACGACGAGCTGTGCGGTCGAGCAATTCGGGTTGGCGATGATGTTCTTCTTGGAGAAGCCCGTGATAGCATCCGCATTCACTTCCGGCACGATCAAAGGCACGTCGGCGTCGTAGCGCCAGGCCGACGAATTGTCGATGACGACGCAGCCCTGGGCCGCGATCTTCGGGGCCCATTCCTTGGCAACCGATCCGCCGGCGGACATGAGGCAGATGTCGGTGCCGGAAAAGTCATAATTCTCCAGCGCCTTGACCTTCAGGGTCTTGTCGCCGAAGGAAACTTCCGTTCCCTGCGAACGGCGGGACGCGAGCGCGACGACCTCGTCGGCGTCGAACTGGCGCTCGGCCAGAATTTCCAGGATCTCGCGCCCGACATTGCCTGTCGCGCCAACGATAGCGACCTTGTAACCCATGATGCGTCCTTCCTGATGCTGAGAGGAACCGAAAGGTTTTACGGTCCCGATACCGGTTTCGTCTCCCCTCCGGCCGCGACCCGTTCGCTCGGCCGGCCTTCCGCGCCCCTCGACCCCGGGGAGCACGGGACGAGCGGCACCGTCAGACAGTCGTCGTGGCGGTCGTTTTCGTCGTTTTGGTCGTGATGGAGACGGCAACACGGTCACCGCCGCAGCGTGCGCGGCAGGTTGTTTCGATCGCAGAGAAGGCGTCTGGGCGCTGCATCATGTTTGCGAAAAACCGTGTCTCCTGTGCCGCTCTCATGACGGCTATCCGCGGAAAAGTCAACTGCGCCGTGCGCGGCGTCGGGCGATGGCGAGCGGTATGACGGACGTGCGAAGAGGACTGAAGACAGGTCAGTGAAACAACATAAGTATTTGTTCTATATTGGTTATTTATCGAAGCAGGGAAGCATTTGTTTATTTCTTCGCCGCATCATGGCGCAGCTTGCAACCGGGAAAGCGGCTCTTTTGATGCTTCTGAAACACCTCGCCGGATTTTCGAATATCCGTATCGGGACCCGCGTCTACGCGCTGGCCGGCCTGTCGATCATCGCGGCGGTCGCGCTCGTAGCCGTTTACGCCATGGGAGATCGCCTGGTGGCGCGGGACGTCGCCAACCAGCTTCAATATGCGCGGCTGGCTCAACTTTCGCAGCAATTGCAGACCGGCACGTTGCAGATGCGTCGCCGCGAGAAGGACTTCCTGTTGCGGAGGGACATGGAATACGCGCGCAAGTATGCAGACGAGGTCGAAGCCGTCCACGATACGATCGATGCGATCGCCGCCCTTCCTGCCGCCGCTTCGATCGGACGCCCGCTTGAGGCTCTCGGCAACGGTGTCGATCGTCTCAGCGCGCAGTTCCAGACCATCTCCGGTCTCTATTCGGAGCTCGGCCTGAGCGAGGACGAGGGTATTCAAGGCAGGCTGCGCAACGCGGTCCATGCGGTGGAACAAACGATCAAGACCGCCAACCTCGACGCGCTCACCGTGAAGATGTTGATGATGCGCCGGCACGAAAAGGACTTCATGCTGCGCGGAGGGCAGAAATACGTAGATCGCATCGACGAAAGACGGTCTGAGTTCAACGACCTCCTTAAGACCGCCCCGCTTCCCGAGACGGTCAAGGCCGAGCTTGCGACCCAGATGGACGCCTATCAGGCAGGATTCCGCGAGTACGCGGCCACGTCGCAGAAGCTTGAAGCGAATATCGAGCTCCTGAGCAGCATATTCTCGGAGCTCTCTCCCGACTTCGACGCTGTCTTCGCGGCTGCCGATGCGGGAAGCCGGAACGCTGAGAAGAACCTCGCGGAGGTGAGGAGCAAGACCCGGGAGATGTTCATCTATGCGGCCATTGCGGTGCTCGTGCTGGCCTGCGCACTGGGGTATGCGATCGGGCGGAGCATCACGGTGCCCTTGCGCGGTCTGACATCGGCGATGCGGGTTCTGGCCGACGGCGAAACATCGGTCGATATTCCGAACACGGCGAATTCGAACGAACTCGGGAACATGGCCAGAGCGGTCGAGGTGTTCAAGAAAAACGCCATTCGGAACAGGGAGCTCGTCCGCGAGCAGGAACAGCGCGACGAACGTGCCCGGGCCGAAAAGGTCGACATGATGCGAAAGCTGGCCGACGATTTCGATGAAAGCGTCGGGCTGATCGTCAACACCGTTTCATCCGCTTCCTCCCAACTGATGGGAATGGCCACGCAGGTTTCGGGCGCGACGCAGAACACGAACGAGCAGGCCAGCACCGTTGCGGCTGCCGCTGAGCAGGTGGCGGCGAATGTGCAGACGGTGGCCAGCGCCACCGAGCAGATGTCGGCCTCGGTCTCCGAAATCAACCAGCAGGCCGCCCGAGCCTCTACGGTGTCGGCACGGGCGGCTTCGGCGGTCGCCCGGACGGCGGAGCAGATGCAGGCGCTGTCGGAAATGACCGAGCGCATCGGTGAGGTGGTGTCGATGATTTCCGACATCGCCGCGCAGACAAATCTTCTGGCCCTGAACGCCACGATCGAGTCTGCCAGGGCCGGCGAGGTGGGCAAGGGGTTTGCTGTTGTGGCGGGCGAGGTCAAGCAGCTTGCCGGACAGACGTCGAACGCGACCGAGAGCATCACCACGCTCATCGAGGAGATCCAGAACGGCGCACGCTCGACTGTAGCCGGGATAGGAGAGATCGGATCGGTCATTGATGAACTGGAAGGCTTGTCGAACGCGATCGCGGGCGCAATGGACGAACAGGGGGCGACCACGCAGGAAGTTGCGCGAAACATCTCGGAGGCTGCGACCGGTACGCATTCGGTTTCAAGCAGCATCGTGACGGTCTCCCAGCTGTCGCAGGAGACGAATGTCGCCACCGGTCAGGTGCGCTCGTCGGCGGAGGAACTGTCGGTCCAGTCCGAACGGCTTCGTGCGGAGGTCGATCGCTTCCTCCATACCATCCGCGCCGCCTGAGGCAGCGTACGGGACTACTGCGCGCGTCGATAGACAGCGGTGTCGACGGGGCTGGTGTCGTCGGGCAGATGCACGGTCTGGGTGATGGTCATCGACCGGCCGTCGTCGGAAATCCTGCGTACCGCCGTCATGAGCGCCGCGCCGCCGCGTCGGGCCTCCGACACGAGCGCGCCATCGGGGCGGACGTAAAGCACCATCGCATCGACAAGGCCACTCTCGCCCAGCTTGACAGGGCGGCCGTCGGGCACGCCCTTGAGCTCGGCTTCTGTGGTCTCGCCTCTGGCGTCAAGAGCCAGCATGTGAAAGACGAGGCGCTGGCCCTCTGTATCGATCCGGCAGCTGCCCGCCTGCGGGGGCTCGCCCTGCTCGAAGTCGCTGGCCTCTACATCTAGGATCCAGGTGCCGAGAAAGGGTTCGATCGGATCGGACATGAAGGGCTCCGGGTTGGGAGAGGGGGACACCTTCGATGAAGGTGGACGTGGGCCGCTTAGCCCATGCCGGCGCCGAGCGAAACCCCCAATCCCGTGATCTGGCCGCAAGGCCGTCACCTCAAAGAGCCGGATTCCGCGGTCGTGCGCCCTATTCCGCTGCCGCGCGCGGGGGACGGCACGACTTCTCGGCTTCCGCCTCGTTGCGCAGGTCGCGGATGACACTGCAGCGGCTTTCCGGATCGCGTGCGAGGAGATGGACGAACGTCTGGGTGCGCTGTGGCTTGCGGCCGACGGTCGCGCCATGCAGAAAGCCCTGTGCATCCACTTCGCCGACCCAGAATATCCGGCGCGAGCGCGTGTTGTCGGCCGTCTTCACGGCGACAGCCCCCGGATAGTCCCGCAGACCTTCTTCCGGGACCGCAGTAAACAGATACCGCTTTCCCGATGCCCCATGAAGATAGCTGTAGGTTTCGACCAGCCCCAGCGCCTCTGCGGCGCGCGGGGCTTCGTGCTCTATGCGACCCATGGTTCTCATCATGTCCCCGAAAAGAGAACAAATTATGAACAAGATGCCGTGGTGGTCAAGTTTTATCCCCAGACGAACCACAGCCTTTCCACAATAGGTGGGGCGGCGATCATGTCTGGACAAGTCGGAAAAACGTGATCGGAATCACGGTTTTGCGATCTGATTTGCGAAAGGGGCCATCAAGCTGGCGCATATGCGGGGAACATCACCCGTGCGCTTCCTGCCCTTCGCGGCGCGCGAGAATGGCCGCTGCGATCTCGCGTGCGCCCGGAGGCGGGGTCTTGGCCTGTGCTGCCTCCAGAAGCAGGCTATCGGTTGCGCTCTCCAGGGCTTTTTGCAGGGAAGCGACGAATTCCTCGCCGATCAGCCCCGGCGCGATCGGCGGCAGAATGTCAATGACCACCGTGCCGGGGTAGCGTTTGAACGTGCGGCGGGGCCAGAACAAGCCCGAATTGAGCGCGACCGGCAGGACAGGGCACTTCAACTCGCGATAGAGGTGGACGATGCCGAACTTGTAGCTCGGTTCGGCACCGGCAGGGCGACGGGTGCCTTCGGGAAAGATGAGGATTTGCCGGCCGTCCTGAACCGCCGCGCGGGCGTCGACCGTCATGGCGCGAAGCGCGGCCGACCGCTTGCCGCGGTTCACCGGGATCATCTTCATCTTCATCGTGTACCAGCCGAAGATCGGCAGCCACGTCAGCTCGCGCTTGAGGATGAAGGTGGGATCGGGAAACAGGGTCAGGAGCGCGAAGGTCTCCCAGACCGACTGGTGCTTTGCCGCGACGATGAAACCGCCGTCGGGAATGTTCTGTCGGCCTCGCACCTCGATCCTGACGCCGGCGATCACCCGCAGCATCCACAGGCTCGCGCGCGCCCAGAACACGATCAGCGGCCAGCCGACCTTACGCGGCAGGAAAAAGGCCGGGATATAGGCGAACAACGCGACGACGATGTAGAAATAGAAAAAGAAATTGAACAGCGCGGAGCGCAGAAGCACCATTGGAAGCGGTCCCGGGCTGGCCGGTGTCCCCAAAGGGGCCGGCATCAGGGCTTGGCGGTCGAGGCCGACACGGTGGTCGTGTCGCTGGGCGCAGGTTCCACGCCCGTGCGCAGCCACGCGACGATATACTTCACATATTCCCGCATGAGAAGCTTCATGGTCGCGGCTTTCAGGTACCAGTGCGGCAGGTTCAGATCGGCTGCGAAGACGGGGTAGGGCTGGAAGCGCATGTGCGGCATGGCCGAGCGCAGTTCGAGGATGCCGCGCGGCATGTGATAGGCGCTGGTGACAACGATCAGCGACTTGAAGCCATGTTTTTCCGCCCACTTGCGGGTTTCCGTGGCGTTGCCGATCGTGTCCTTGGCCCGCCGGTCGAGATCGACGCAGCAATCGAAGATGTCCTTGCCGCTTTCGGTCAGTCGCATGATCTGGCGCGGCGTCGTTGCCGGATGGACGCCCGATATCAGCAGGCGCCGGGCCCGACCGGCTTCCAGCAGCTCAATCGCGCCCGATACGCGTTCCCGTCCGCCGGTGAGCACCACGATCCCGTCTGCCGTCGCCTTGGGGTCGGCAACGAAAGACGCCACGTGAATGGCGAAAAGGACATAACCGCCGAGAAACAGGCCGAGCGCCGCGCCTGCCAGCAGTGTCAGAACGCCGACGATCCGCGGCCAGCGTCTTTGGGGCCGGCGGTCGGCCTTCTGAAACTCGGACGTGTGCGGGGGCAAGAGCAGCGGTCCGTCTCCAGATGAACGAAGCTCGGTCGGGTTGAATCGGGTCATACCGACAGGATCAGGCCCCCAGTGGGCTATTCTGCGGCAGGCGGTGTCCGGATGGATGCTTGGTTCCGGCCCGGACGATTTGCGGGAGCGGTTTCCATGTTACGTCCGATGACCGGCGTCTTCCAAGCACCGCTAGTCCATGTGCATAAGATGATTGTGCACCGCGATGCGCGAGGTCAATGCGGTCAGGAGCGCAACCAGCACAACCACACCGGCAACGCCAAGATAACCGGCAAATCCGATACTGGCGCCGCCGACGAGGGCGGCGACCTGGTCGGCACCGGCGAAGCCCGTATCGCGCGCCGTCACCAGATTGAAGATCAGGAAGGACAAGGCGGCCGCGCCGCCGCCGGCGACGCCGCCCTTGAGCCCGAGCCAAAGGAAGTGGCGCTCGAACTCCCGCGCGATGAAGCTGTTTTCGGCGCCGACCAGGTGCAGCACTTCCACCACCTCCCGATTGCCCGCCATGGCTGCGCGGGTGGCAAAGACGACGCTCAGCATCATCGCGGTCAGCATCAGGATCAGGATGACGATGCCGCCGTAGACGACCGCGCCGGCCATCGAGGCGAGCCGCTCGGTCCACACCGAGTGATCGTCGAGGCTGCCTCCCTTGATGTCGGAGGCGACCGCGTCGCGCAGGCCGCGGAAGTCGACGATTTCCGGATTGTTCAGTTCCACCACGACAAGACGCGGCACAGGCAGCGATTTCAGGTCGAGGCCGGAACCGAGCCAGGGCTGCAATAGGGCGCGGGTTTCCTCATCCGACAGGGCCCGGACCTCGCCCACGCCCTGGAATTCCTGGGCAAGAGCGATCGCCTTGTCGATCTCGCGCACCATGTCCACGCCTTCGATCGGCTTGATCTGGATCGTCACCTCGCGCACCAGATCGTTCTGCCAATCGTGCGCGGCATCGCTGACGAGCGTCACCCCGCCCACCGTCAGGCAGGCGAGAAACGCCATGATGGCGACCACGAGCGTCAGGGCGCGGCCGGCGACCGATTGCTGGGGAACGATTGCGGCAGGCGGGCGGATCGCAGGCTGTCCGCCTCTGGACTGGCCGCGGCGGGAAGGGAGCTTGCGGGATTTCTCCCGTTTGGCCGTCGGCGCAGCCGGCTTGCCGCTCTTCCTGCCGTCTGCAATGCCCGAACCGGTATCGCGCGCGGGCCGCGCCGCTTCGCGGTCGGAGCTTGCTGGGGGTCTGGTTGGAGCCTTGGTCATACGCGACATCATTCATAGATTGTCATGCGGCCGTCGGCCAGCACGAGCCGTCGGGCATCGATCTGCTCCATCAGGGAAAAATCGTGGGTGGCGATCACCACCGAGGTTCCCAGCCGGTTGAGCTCGATGAAAAGACGCAGCAGACGCCGCGCCAGCGGAGGATCGACGTTGCCGGTGGGCTCGTCGGCAAGCAGTACCTCCGGCTTGGTGATCAGCGCTCTTGCGATGGCCGCGCGCTGCTTTTCTCCGCCTGAAAGCACCTGCGGCTGGACGTGCATGCGTTCGCCGAGGCCGACCCACTTGAGAAGTTCGATAACGTCGCCGCGATACTGCGCCTCGTCCCGTCCGAGGACGCGCAGCGGAAGGGCGACGTTTTCGTATGTGGTCAGGTGGTCGAGCAGACGGAAATCCTGAAACACGACGCCGATACGCCGGCGAACGGCCGGCAGGTCGCGCTGCGAGATCGTCGCCGTGTCCTTGCCGAAGGCCTTGATCAGGCCGCGTGTCGGCTTCAACGCCATGAACAGGAGGCGCATAAGACTGGTCTTGCCGGCGCCGGAGGGGCCGGTCAGGAACTGGAACGACTGCGGCTCGATGCGGAAGGTGATGTCGCGCAACACCTCCGGCCCCATGCCGTATCGCAGCCCGACATTCTCGAACCGGATCATGAGCGCATCCAATCTCTCGCGTCGGCCTTTTGGTGCCGCGCGACTACGGATATGGGGTTTTCGCGCAGGAACGCGACGTCATACATGGTATTGTCCACCGGACGGAGCTTTGGGGCCTTCACGGGTGTCGATCATGTCGTCGTTCGTGCCGCAAAAATCATCAACAGGCAAATTCCGTGCGGGCAACCAGGTTAACGTTTCATTAAAGATATCCGCGTCCCCTGTCGTGCGCGATTTCGCATACCGGACGCGTCGTGGTGCCGGCGGCTGGAAGTTGCACGATATGACTAAAAACGGCGCCCCAAAGCGGATGCGGGAGTGATTCGGACGTGAAGATCGTCTGTCCGAACTGCAGCACAACCTACGAGGTCGGAGCAACCAGCATTGCACCGGGCGGTCGGGACGTGCGCTGCTCGCGTTGCGGCACCACGTGGCATCTCGATCCCGAAACGATCCTTGATCAGTCTGAGGAAGACGGCGCGGACCAGCCAGACTACGACGCGGAGGCAGTGGCCTTCGACGAGGCTGGAGCCGATGACGACGACATCGCTTTTTCCGACGACGAGACGTCCGAGGAAGACGAAGAGCTCGACAATGATCCGAACTGGGCGTTCGCGGGCGCCGAGGATGAGGATGACCAGGCGCTGGCAGCACCCGCGGATCCGGACGAGTGGGCGAACGAAATCAGTTCGATGGAACCGACCGGGGCAGGCGACGGGGCCGGAAACGATGACGACCCGGGAGAAGACGTCGAGGCGGCGGCTGCCCACCCGCGCAGATGGCGATCGCGCAAGAAGGGCGGGCGCGCCGATGCCAGATATCGGGTCTCGCCGCAGATGCGTGCGGCAATGGGCCTCGCCCTTTTTGCAGGGTCGATCGTGCTGTCCATCGCGATGGTGACCTTGCGCGAACCGATTGTTCGGGCGGCGCCGAACCTCGCCGATCTCTATGCCTCCGTCGGGCTTGAGGTGAACCTGCGCGGTCTGGAGTTCCGCGACCTGCGCACCTTCCGCGAATACGAGAAGGGAGCGCCGATGCTGATCGTCGAAGGCACGGTGGAGAATATCCGGGATACGTCTGCGCATGTCCCGGCAATCCGACTGGCGCTGAGAAGCGGCGATGCGCAGGAAATCTATGCCTGGACGATCGAACCGCGCCAACTCTGGTTGCGGGCAGGTCAGACGCTGCGTTTCAGCACGCGGCTGGCTTCCCCGCCCGACGTGGCGTCGGACGTCCTCCTTCGTTTCACCGACCGCACCAAGCGCCAGACCGACATTTGAGATCCAGGTCCACACATGACGACCACGCATGAAATCGCCGTCCTCTATGACGAGGACGCCATCGCCGGGCGGGTGGACGCGATCGCCAACGCCATTGCCGCGGCGCAGACGGAACGTTTGCTCGTCGTCGCCGTTCTGAAGGGAAGTTTCGTCTTCGCCGCCGACCTGATCCGGGCGATGCACCGGGCTGGTCTCGCCCCCGAAATGGAGTTCATCCACCTGTCGAGTTACGGCGCTGAGAAAACATCGTCGGGGAGCGTGAGAATTCTGCGCGATATCGAGAGCGACGTTTCCGGACGGGACGTCCTGCTTGTCGACGACATTCTGGAATCCGGCCGCACGCTTTCCTACGCCCGCGATCTCATTGCCTCGCGCGGGGCGAAGTCGGTCGCGATCGCCGCATTGCTGGACAAGCCGGGGCATCGGGTGGCGAAGCTGGAAGCCGATTACGTCGGCTTTCTCTGCCCGGACAAGTTCGTTGTCGGCTACGGAATGGACGCCGCGCATGCCTACCGGCAATTGCCGTTCATCGGCTATCTGGTCGATGCGGAGAGCTGAGGCCTCAAAATTGCCTTGACTGGCGTCGATCCTTTCGAATCGGCGCAATAACACGATGGAAAGAAATACTGGCGCATTCTGTTCCGAATGATTGGAATCGATGGCTCCAGACGCTCCGACGCCGAACAACGGGATCGGCGTTCCGGACAGGAGGTTGAGGATGGCACGGATACTGGTGACCGAGGACGACGACGCGGTCCGCTCCTTCGTGAAGCGGGCGCTCGAACTCGACGGCCATACGGTGGAAATTGCCGAAGACGGGGCGCAGGCCGTCGACGTCATCACACGGGCCGGCGGGAATTTCGACCTACTGCTTTCCGACATCAAGATGCCGGTGATGGACGGTATTGCGCTGGCGCTCGTCGTCGCCCGCGACTGGCCATCCCTTCGCATCCTGCTGATGACCGGCTTTGCCGATCAGCGCGAGCGCGCGCACAATCTGGAAGCGCTTGTCCATGACGTGGTGACCAAGCCCTTCTCGCTGGCGGATATCCGCCGCGCCGTTTCGCTGGCCATTGCCGGCGTCATCGATGACGATCGCAACAGGCTTTACGCCTGACACTTTGCGCCTGACGGATTTCGTTGCGGGGGCGGGGCCTCAAGGTTCGACAATGACCTTGCCGCGCGCGCGCCGCTGCGCCAATTCGGCCAGCGCCTGAGGCGTTTGGGCCAGCGGATAGACCGCGTGAATGTGTGGCTTGAGCTTTCCTTCCTCCACCCATGCCAGAAGCTGCGTCACGTCCGCCCAGTGCTCTTCCGGTTCGCGCACGATCGCCTCGCCCCAGAAGACGCCCAGGATATCGCAGCCCTTGAGAAGCACGAGATTGAGCGGGATCTTCGGGATCGTGCCGGCGGCAAAGCCGACCACGAGATAGCGTCCGCGCCAGGCGGTCGCCCGCAGGGCCTGTTCGGCGTGGTCGCCGCCGACCGGATCGTAGACCACGTCGACACCGCAGCCGCCCGTTAGCGCCTTCAGCCGCGCCTTGAGGTCTTCCTCGGCATAGTTCACCGTCTCCGCGGCGCCGAAACGTTGCGCGAATTCCAGCTTTTCCCGCGACGAGGCGCAGGCGATGACGCGGGCGCCCATGAGCGTCGCGATTTCCACCGCAGCCTGACCCACGCCACCGGACGCTCCCAGCACGGCGACCGTTTCGCCGGGCTGAAGGTTCGCCCGTCCCCTCAGCGCGTGCAGGGTCGTTCCGTAGGTGACCATTATTCCCGCCGCGACCTGGAAGGAGACGCCCTGCGGCATCGGGACGATATCGTCTTCGCTGGCGACGACGCGCTCGCGGCAGGCGCCGAAGCGGGTATAGGCAACGATGCGGTCCCCGGCCTTCACGCGGGTAACCCCATCGCCGACCGAAAGAACGATGCCGGCCAGTTCGGCTCCGGGCGAGAACGGCATTTCCGGGCGGACCTGATAGCGGTCTTCGATGATGAGCGTGTCGAAGAAGTTCAGCGCGGCGGCCTTGACGTCGATCAGCACCTCGCCCGGTCCCGGCTCCGGGTCCGGCAGGTTTTCAACGACAAGCGTGTCCGGTGGCCCGTAGGCCTTGCAAAGGACGGCCTTCATTTGTGTTTCAGCCCGTTTTTCGCTAGATCCCCACACCGCTGGTATCATGCGGCCAGCGGCATTGAAAGATTTCGTTAACCATAATCGGTCGAACAGCGATCGCAACGGCCGGCCTGCCGACAGGGAATGGTGCCGGCAAGAACCGGGAAGTACTTGTATGCGCGGCTATTTCGCGATCGGAATCGAAGGTGTCTCCAAGGTGATGAACCTGGGAAACCTGATACGCACCGCTCATGGTTTCGGCGCCGCGTTCGTCTTCACGGTTGATGCCGACAAGCGTCTCGGCCGGGTGCCTCCCTCCGACACATCGCGCACCCCCGATCACACGCCCTATTACGCCTGGAAATCGATCGAGGAAATGCAGCTGCCCGGCGGGTGCAAGCTCGTCGGGGTGGAACTGACGGACGATGCGGTCGATCTGCCCAGTTTTGGTCATCCGCTCAGGGCCGCCTATGTTCTGGGCCCGGAACGCGGGTCGCTGTCGCCCCAGATGCTGGAGCGGTGCGACCACGTGATCCGCATCCCCACGGGGTTCTGCATCAACGTGGCGACGGCCGGTGCGATCGTCATGTACGACCGTGTTCGCACCATGGGACGATTTGCCGAACGGCCGCTCGTCGGAGGGGCTCCGCGGGAGGGACTGGCCGACCATGTGCACGGCGGTCCGATCACGCGCACTGGCGCGACACGGCGGACGCTGGAAGGCTGAGTGGCTCGAAAGCCACACTCTCGCCAGAATTTTCGGGCCAGCGTTGGCCGAACCCACCGAAATGGTCCGGACCTTCGGCGTGGAAGGTCGTTGGAGAGGTCAACCCTTTCGTAACCCTGGTTCGGGTAACCTTTGATTGAGGTTTACGACCGATGAAATCGGCCGGCCCGATTTTAATCAAGACAAGCGGTTTGGAGATGATGCAAGCACGTATGCTGGCTACGGCCATTCTGGCCCTCGCTCTCTCGGGCGCTGCCGCGAACGCGCAGTCCCCCTCCCTCCTGAGCACCTTCAACGATTGGGCCGCCTACGCCCATACGGGCCAGAAGGGCAAGGTATGCTACGCCTTGTCGAAACCCACCGACATGCAGCCCGCCGATCGCAACCACGGCGAGGTCTTCGTGTTCGTCTCGACCCGGCCCGGCGAGAACGTTCGCGACGAGCCGAGCTTCCTGGTCGGTTATCCCTTCAAGGAAGGTTCGTCCGTGGCGGTGAATATCGACGGCAACATGTTCACGATGTTCACGAAGGGCGACGGCGCCTGGGTGGAGAATGCAGCGGAAGAGCAGCGCCTGATCGCGGCCATGAAGGCCGGACGTTCGATGAAGCTCTCCGGGGTGTCCTCGCGCAACACCAACACCTCCTACACGGTGTCCCTGTCGGGCGTCACGGCGGCCATCAATGCTGCTGACAAGGCCTGCCAGTAGATCGGTGCGCCCGGGTTTTCGCCGGTTGCGGACTCGCATCCTCGGCGAAAAGCGATATATAGAAAAAACGGGCTGGGGGCGGTGACGAGCAGTCGCCGCCCCTTTGCCGTATCGACGTTTCACCACAAAGCTCACACGCAGCGCATAACGAAGAGCGAACCGATGGCGGTATCTCTCGATCTGACCCAGACACGCCCGGCCGGCAGGACGATCACGCCGAGGCCGACTGTCGTGGCCTCGACGGGCGAAAAGCCTTCGCTCATCGGCATGTCGCGCTCCGAGCTTGCCGCGGCCTTGTCGAGCGTCGGCGTTCCCGACAAGCAGATCCGCATGCGCGTCGCGCAGCTCTGGCACTGGATCTATGTGCGCGGCTTTTGCGATTTCGAGCGGATGACGAACGTATCGAAGGAGTTGCGCCAGAAGCTGGCCGATGCCTTCACGCTCGCGCGCCCGGAACTGGTGCTGGAGCAGATATCGGTCGATGGCACCCGCAAGTGGCTGATGCGCTTTCCTTCACGCGGAGCCGGCAAGCCGGTGGAGATCGAGACGGTCTACATTCCCGAAGAGGGGCGCGGGACGCTATGCGTCTCCTCGCAGGTCGGCTGCACGCTGACCTGTTCCTTCTGTCACACGGGAACGCAGAAACTCGTGCGCAACCTGACGTCGGAGGAGATTGTCGCCCAGATCATGGTCGCGCGCGACCGGCTCGGCGATTTCCCCGAGATCGACACGCCCCAGGGGGCTTTCGTGCCGAGCGAGGGGCGCCTCGTCTCCAACGTCGTGATGATGGGCATGGGCGAGCCGCTCTACAATTTCGACGAGGTGAAGAAGGCGCTTCTGATCGCCTCCGATGGCGAGGGCTTGAGCCTTTCCAAGCGTCGGATCACGCTTTCGACGTCCGGCGTCGTGCCGATGATCGGCAAGGCGGGCAGCGAAATTGGCTGCATGCTCGCCATTTCGCTGCATGCGGTACGCGATGATCTGCGCAACGAACTGGTGCCGATCAACAAGAAGTATCCGCTGAAGGAGCTTCTCGACGCCTGCCGCGCCTATCCCGGTCTTTCCAACGCCAGGCGCATCACCTTCGAATACGTCATGCTCAAGGGTGTCAACGATTCGCTTGAGGATGCGAAGGAGCTGGTGCGGCTCCTGAAGGGTATCCCGGCGAAGATCAATCTCATTCCGTTCAATCCGTGGCCGGGCTCGCCCTATGATTGCTCCGACTGGGAGCAGATCGAGGTCTTTGCCGACTATGTGAACAGGGCAGGGTACGCCTCGCCCATCCGCACGCCGCGCGGCCGCGATATCTTCGCCGCCTGCGGCCAGCTGAAGAGCGAATCGGAGCGGCTGAAGCGGGTCGAGCGCGAAAAGCTGGAAGCCGCGCAGGCCGCTTCGGGCGATGCGCATGGTGAGACCTCTCACGCGCCGCTGGCCGGAAGCTGACGGCCTCGACATGGACGGGTTTCACGTCTTCGGCAGGCTCTTCGCGATCGTCTTCGGCTATTGTCTGGCCGTGGTCGCGGCGAGCTTTTTTCTGGCATTCGCCGTGCCGGACTGGATGCCCGCCGCGTGGGTCTTCGACCACTGGCATGTCGGGTCCGAGTTTCTCGTCTACGACTACCGGGCCTCGGGCGACGCGGTCGATGTCGCCGATACGGTGACGCGGGTCATTGTCGGCACCGTCGGTGCCAGCATCGTTGGCGGTCTCGCCTTCGTGCCCGCAGCCCTTGCCATCCTTGCGGCGGAAATTCTCAGGCTTCGCAGCATTCTCTACCACGTGCTCATCGGCGGGCTTGTTGCCATCGCGCTTGTGGTGGCCACATGGGTGCCGGACGCTGGATCGCGGGGCCTGCCGCCGGATTGGAACCTCTTTCTCGCCGCAGGTTTCGTCGGCGGCTTCGTCTACTGGCTGATCGCCGGGCGTGGATCCGGCATCACCAGGCCGGGGGCCCCCGGCGCGGGCGCGTAGTCGGCCGGGGCGTTTCCAGATCTCCAAGCCGCTTGCCGAAATCGCCGAGGGCTGCTAGCCCGGGTGCGTCCCGTTTTCAGACGTTTCCGGATCCCAGATGCCCACACTCGCTCCCCAGTCCCTTGGTGCTTTCGTCGTTTCCGCCGGCTTTCTCGGCGATGTCGCCTGTTTCGCTCTGGGGGACGGTACGGTTCATCTGATCGGTGCCGAACCTCAGGTGGTGCAGGCGCACAAGGGCTCCGTGCTTGCCGCAAGCTCCTCGCGCGATGGCCGCAGCCTGATCACATCCGGCGATGACGGACGCGTGGTCCAGATCTCGGGCGACGGCGCGCTTGAGGTGCTGGCAGAGCGGCCGCGCAAATGGATCGACATTCTCGCCACGGGACCGGACGGGGTCGTCGCCTTCGCCAGCGGGCGCACCGCGTGGACGCGCGATCGCAACGGTGTCGAGAAGGAATTCGCCATCGAGCGCGCCGTCGGCGGTCTGGCCTTCGCCCCCAAGGGCATGCGGCTCGCCATGGCGCGCTACGGCGGGGCGACGCTCTACTGGGTCAACACGACGGGAAAGCCCGTGGATCTCGCCTGGGCCGGCGCCCACAATGCGGTGATCTGGTCCCCTGACGGGAAATATGTCGTCACGTCCATGCAGGAAAACGCGTTGCACGGCTGGCGGCTTGCCGACGGGCAGGACATGCGGATGACGGGCTATCCGACCAAGGTCAAGTCGATGTCGTGGACGGTGCGCGGAAAGTATCTCGCCACGTCGGGCGCGGCGGCGACGATCCTGTGGCCCTTCATCGGCAAGTCCGGCCCGATGGGGCAGGAGCCCCTGCAGCTCGGTGCGCGCGGCGAAGGAGACCTGGTGACCTTCGTCGCCTGTCATCCGCAGGAAGAGGCGATCGCGATCGGCTACCAGGACGGGCTTGTGCTCGCCAGCCGGTTCCAGGACGGTGCGGAACGGGTTCTGCGCCGTCCCGGCGACGGGCCGGTCTCGTCGCTGGCGTGGAGCGCGGACGGCATGAAGCTCGCCTTCGGAACGGAAGAAGGGGCTGCAGGCGTGATCGCCCTGCCTTGACGGATCTGCCCATCCCCGCCAGCACGGACAGGTCCATTCGGGACCGGCATGTCCGTTAACCGCCCTGCCAGGCCCGGATCGCTTCGGACGGGTAGAGGAGCATGATCACGTTCAGCGTGAGATTGTCTCGAATGACCCACAGCGCCAGCAATTCCAGAACTATGCCGATCGCTATTGTCAGCCACACGGGCAAGCGTGCGGCAATGAAGAACCCCGCGAGCATGAAGAGGATGTCGCTGACCGAATTGAGGACGCTGTCGCCCGTATAGCCGACCGCAATGGTCGCCTCGCGATAGCGATCGATGATCCACGGGCTGTTCTCGACGATCTCCCATGCCGCCTCAACCGCGATTGCGATCAGGGCACGGGCCCCAATCGGTCGCGAACGCATCAAAAGCCACAACGCGCCATAGAAAAGGAAACCGTGGATGACATGGGAGGGCGAATACCAGTCCGCGATGTGCTGCGAGTTTCCGGCCAGATCCTCCGGCGGAGACCACAGGCGCACATAGCCGCATTCACAAATGGGAATGCGGCCCATGGCCAGCAGTGTGGCCGCCGTGGCGGCGATGATCGCAAGGCCCGCGATCCAGTATTTCCGAGTTGTCATTAGCCATCCTTCCGATGCCGGTTTTGCGAACGCCATTCCGGCCGGTCTGCGTCCTGCGATCAATGCTTCCTTTAGAGCGAAGATGCTATTCCCGATTGCAGCATTAAATGCACGACGCAGGTGATACATAGAAGGAATCCGTCCGCAACGACGGGTTCTCCAGAGCGTGTTCCGGTCAGATATCGTCAATCCGATCGGCAGGAATATGCTCAAGGTGTCGATCTGGCGCGCTTTCCGCCCATTCGGAGATTTGCATGGAGACGATCACTTCGACCGCCGGCATGGTGGTCGCGCCTCACATGGCGGCGGCCAAGGCCGGCGCGGAAGTGCTGGCCGCCGGGGGGACCGCCGTGGACGCCATGATCGCGGCCGCGGCCACGATCGCGGTTGTCTATCCCCACATGAACGCGATCGGCGGAGACGGTTTCTGGCTGATCGCGCCGCAGGGCCGCGACCCTTGGTATGTCGAGGCTTGCGGTCCGGCGGCGCGCAAGGCCTCCATCGAGGCCTATCGCAAGGCGGAGTGCGACATCGTTCCCACCAGAGGGCCGCTTGCCGCCCTCACCGTGCCCGGCACGGTCGGTGGGTGGGCAAGGGCGCACGAGATCGCCGCGCATTTGGGCGGCGGACTGCCTGTCGCGGAGCTTTTGAGCGATGCCGTGCGGCGCGCGCGCGAAGGGATCGTCGTGTCGCGCAGCCAGGCTGCGCTGACGGCCGAAAAGCTGGCGGAACTCAGCGGTCAGTCGGGTTTTGCCGATGTCTATCTTCTGAACAAGAAAGCTCCCGCCGAGGGCGCTTCGCTGTGCCAGGAGCGGCTTTCCGACACGCTGGATCATCTCGGTCATGCCGGTTTCGCCGACTTTTACCGCGGCGATGTCGCGGCCACGCTTGCCGCCGATCTCGATGCGATGGGATCGCCCGTCACGCGGGATGACCTGAGGGCCTACGAAGCCCGCCTGCGGCCTCCGCTTCGCACGCGCATCAAGGCCGGCCATCTCTTCAATTCGGCACCGCCGACGCAGGGGCTCGCCTCGCTCATCATTCTTGGGCTTTACGACCGGCTGGAGGTCGCCCGGCCAGAAAGCTTCGAGCATATACATGGCCTGATCGAAGCCACAAAGCGCGCGTTTCTCGTGCGCGATCGCATCGTCACCGATCCGGCGTACATGGACATCGATCCGGCGGAGTTCCTTTCCCCCGACTGGCTTGACCGCGAAGCTGGCGAGATAGATCGTCGGCGCGCCGCCCCGTGGCCGCATGTGGCGAAGGATGGCGACACCGTCTGGCTCGGTGCGATGGATGCGGCGGGCAATGCGGTCTCCTTCATCCAGTCGATCTATTGGGAATTCGGATCGGGCTGCGTCTCGCCGCGCACCGGGATCCTGATGCAGAACCGGGGAGCGAGCTTTTCGCTCGAACCGGATGCCGTCAATCCGCTGCAGCCGGGCCGGCGACCCTTCCACACGCTCAATCCGGCGCTTGCGCGGCTCGATGACGGCCGCACCGTGGTCTACGGCACCATGGGCGGCGAGGGGCAGCCGCAGACACAGGCCGCGGTGTTTTCCCGTGCCATCTTGCACGGGCAGGATCTTGGCGCCGCTGTCGATGCGCCGCGCTGGCTGCTGGGCCGCACCTGGGGTGACGAGACAACGGCGTTGCGGCTGGAAAATCGTTTCGATCCCGATCTGGTGCGGGCACTTGAGCGGGCGGGCCATCAGGTGGTGGTGCTCGATGCGGCCTATTCCGACACGATGGGCCATGCGGGAATGATCGTGCGCGAGCCATCCGGTGCGCTCATGGGCGTACACGATCCGCGCGCGGATGGCGGCGCGGCCTGCGGATAGGGCAGGCGTCACGCGCTGAATGGCGTATCCGCGGCTTTATCGTCGGCGAGAGCGACCAGATTGCGGATATCCTCGGGCGTGGCTCCGGTTTTCCGCAATTCGGCAAGCCCCGTCGATGCGGCGGATTTGGAGAGCTTTCTGCCGCTCTCGTCGAGAATCAGGCGATGGTGATGATATTCGGGCGCCGGCAGTCGAAGGAGCTCCTGGAGCAGGCGGTGAATGGCCGTTGCCTGAAGGAGATCGCGGCCGCGCACGACATGTGAGACGCCCTGAAGCGCGTCGTCTACGACAACGGACAGATGATAGCTGGTCGGGGTCTCCTTGCGCGCCAGCACCACGTCGCCCCAGACCAGAGGATCGGCGACGATTTCCTGCCGATGACCGGCTCCGGTCTCCAGCCAGCGCGGAGCGTCGCCAAGGCGTGCAAGGGCCGCTTTCGTGTCGAGCCGCAGGGCCTGCGGCTCCTCCCGCCGTCGGCGTCGGATTTCGGTCGGATCGAGAATGACCTCGTCCCCGCCAAAAAGCGGCGCGCCGTCCGGGTCGCGCGGCCAGGGCCTGCCTTCGGCGCTTGCGCGCGCCGCCGCCTCCCGGATCTCGCGGCGGCTCGCGACGCTGCGCCGGATGAGCCCCATCGCGTCGAGCTGACGGAGCGCATCCGCATAGGCATCGAAATGGTCCGATTGCCGGCGCACGGGCTCTTCCCACTCAAGCCCGATCCACGAAAGATCGCGGTAGATCGCGGCTTCGTATTCCGGCTTGCAACGGGTGGTGTCGATGTCTTCCAGGCGCAACAGCAGCCGGCCGTCCAGATCCGCAGCATGTCTTTGGTTCAGCAGGGCGGAATAGGCGTGGCCGAGATGCAGAAATCCGTTCGGGGAGGGGGCGAAACGCAATACGGGGCGATGGGGCATGTCTGGTCCGACAGGCTGCGCGGGCACGGGAAACCTGCACGTTCAATGTTGCATAGCAGATGAAAGGCGCACGCTGATCGTCTCTTCGCCTCGCGTTCGCTATGGAATAGCATAAGGGCACGGATGCGGGATCGTGAAAGGCGCTTCTTGAAGACGATAACGTGTGAACGCGATGTTCGAAACGGGCTCGATGCGTTGCTGGTTCTCGATCCGCGCCTGAAACCGGTCGCGGCGGCCGCCGGGCCGTTGCCGCTGCGCCGGCGGCCGGCTGATCTGAAGGGCCTTGCCCATATCGTTGTCGGGCAGCAGGTCTCCATCGCCAGCGCAGCTGCCATCTTCTCGCGCCTGGAGGCGCTGGTGGATCCTTTCGACGCCGAAACGCTCTCGTCGCATAATGATGCGGCGTTGGCGGCCGTCGGCCTCTCCCGGCCGAAGATCAGGACCTTGCGGGCCGTCTGCGCGGCTCTCAGCGACGGGCTCGATCTCACCTCGCTCGCCGAAGCACCCGCAGACGAAGCCCACACGCGGCTTTGTGCGATCTCCGGCATAGGGCCCTGGTCGGCGGATATTTTCCTGCTGTTCTGCGCGGGCCATGCGGATATCTTCCCTTGCGGAGATCTCGCCTTGCGCGAAGCGCTGCGCGTCGCCTTCGCGCTCGAGGTCCGGCCGAACGTGAGGGAGGTTGCGGAAATGGCGCGGGCCTGGCAGCCGTGGCGAGGCATCGCGGCCCGGCTTTTCTGGGCCTATTACAGGACGTTGCGCCAGGGGCGGGACGTGCTGCCTTTGTGAGAGGAAAGGGAATCCAGTTGTCCGACGTCACATTGCCCATCAGTACGCTTCTGGTTTGCGGTCTGGCCATTCTCTTCGTGATCCTGACCAGCCGCGTTATCCAGTTGCGGATACGATGCCGGGTATCGCTTGGCGACGGCGGCAATCCGGAGCTTCACCGGGCCATTCGCGCCCAGGGAAACCTCGTGGAGGTCGCGCCGCTATTCGTCCTGCTCGTGCTTGTGGGCGAGATGCAGGGTGCCGCCGCGCTGTGGCTTGGCCCGCTCGCGGCGGCGTTTCTCGTTGGACGCGCCATGCACGGATCTTGCCTGGCATTCCTGAAATCGAACATGTTTCTGCGCTCCGGCGGAATGATCCTCAGCCTCATTCCGATGATCGCGATGATCCTTGTCGATCTGGCCGTGATCATTTCCGGATAGGACACGCCGTTGCTCCAAGCCAATAGGGCCCGCTCTGGCGCACACCGCCCGCGGTGTCGGGAACATTTGGCTCGTTCGAAAATAAATAAATAATATCAAGTCACTGGGCTATGCCTTGCAGGCGTGCCTGATCAATATCAGCGTGTGCCGACCTAGCCGTTGGCGATATATTGCGCGCCGTTGATCGTGAGAACCGCGCCTGTCATGAAGCCCGCGGCTTCCGACGCCAGGTAGACGGCGAGCCCGCCAATCTCCTCCGGGTGCCCGAGGCGGCCGACGGGGATAGTGGAAATGATGCTTTCCAGAACTTTTTCCGGCATGGCGGCGACCATGTCCGTGTTGATGTATCCGGGGCAGATGGCGTTGACGGTGATCCCCTTGCGGGCATTTTCCTGGGCAAGCGCCTTTGTGAATCCGATGACGCCGGCCTTGGCGGCGGAATAGTTCGCCTGCCCCATCTGCCCCTTCTGGCCGTTGATCGAGGATATGTTGATGATGCGGCCATGGCCGCGTTCGCGCATGCCTTCGATAACCGGGCGGGTCATGGCGAACATGCTGTCCAGATTGGTGGAGAGAACCTCGCGCCACTGTTCCCACGTCATCTTGTGGAACATCCCGTCGCGAGTGATGCCGGCGTTGTTGACGAGAACATCCACCGGGCCGAGATCCGCTTCGACCCTGGCGATGCCGTCGACGCATTCTTCCGGGTGCGACACATCCCATTTGAAGACATGGATGCCGGTCTGTGCCTTGAAGGCTTCGGCCTTTTCCACGTTGCCGTGATAGGTCGCCGCGACCGTGTATCCAGCGTCTTTCAATGCACGCGAAATCGCCTCCCCGATGCCCCGCGTGCCACCGGTGACCACTGCAACTGAACTCATCGTTTCCCCCTAACCTGATCCTCGACGCGCGCGCCGCTTTGTTCCGGTCGCGCCCACTCTCCCAACTCAAGCGACAGCCTAAAGAAAAGGGCGGGATGTGATCACCCCGCCCTTGGTCTTAGTCAGGCGTTTTCGAGGCACATGGCGATGCCCATTCCACCGCCGATACAAAGCGTTGCAAGGCCTTTCGCCGCCTGTCGGCGCTTCATCTCGTGCAGAAGCGTGACGAGGATGCGCGTGCCGGAGGCGCCGATCGGATGGCCGATGGCGATGGCGCCGCCGTTCACGTTGACGATTTCCGGGTTCCAGCCCATGTCCTTGTTGACCGCACAGGCCTGAGCGGCGAAGGCCTCGTTGGCTTCGACAAGGTCGAGGTCCTCGACCGTCCAGCCTGCCTTCTTCAGAGCCTTGCGGGATGCGGGGATCGGGCCCGAGCCCATCACCTTGGGGTCGACGCCGGCGGTCGCCCAGGAGGCGACCCGCGCCAGCGGCTTCAGCCCGCGCCTGTCCGCTTCCGCAGCGCTCATCAGCACGACGGCGGCTGCGCCGTCGTTGATGCCCGAGGCGTTGCCGGCGGTGACCGTGCCTTCCTTGTCGAAGGCGGGACGCAGCTTGGCGAGACTGTCGATCGTCACGCCGTGGCGGATGTACTCGTCGTCCTCGACGATACGCTCGCCCTTGCGCTCCTTGATCGTGACCGGCGTGATCTCGTCCTTGAACCTGCCGGCCTTCTGGGCCGCCTCGGCCTTGTTCTGCGAGGCGACGGCAAGCTCGTCCTGCTGAGCCCGGGTGATCTGCCACTGACCGGCGACATTCTCCGCCGTCGTGCCCATGTGATAGCCGTTGAAGGCATCCCACAGACCATCCTTGATCATGGTGTCGATCATCTTGAAGTCGCCCATCTTGTAGCCGCCGCGCATATGGGCGCAGTGCGGCGAGAGCGACATGGATTCCTGCCCACCGGCAACGATGACGGAGGCATCGCCGGACAGGATCTGCTGCATGCCGAGGGCAACGGTGCGCAGGCCCGATCCGCACACCTGGTTGACCACGAGCGCGGTCGCGCCTTCGGGAATGCCTGCGGCGATCGCGGCCTGCCGGGCCGGGTTCTGTCCCTGGCCGGCGGTCAGGACCTGGCCGAAGATGACCTCGTCGACGTCGGCCGCCTCGACGCCTGCGCGCGTGAGCGCCTCGCGGATGACGGCCGTGCCGAGCTCGTGGGCCGGCGTGTTGCCGAAGGCGCCGTTGAATGCGCCGACAGGCGTGCGCGTGGCGCTGACGATGACGATATCCGAACGTGCGTCCATTGAATCTCTCCGCTTTGGGCATGGGGGCGCGCGGAACCGAAAGGTCTAAAAAAATCGGGCACCGGGCGGTTTTCCATTGGCAGGAATACTGCTCCTACATTCCCTGAAGTCAACCGCTGTGACGCAAGAGCGCGAATGCGGGGCAGGGAGACAGGCGCAGCTATCGTGCGCTCGCAAACTCTTCTCGCAGAAGCGAGAAAAAGCGGTGGTGAATCCAAGGACGTTTGGCATATCGTGGTGGCAGAGGGGGAAACAGGACGGACGCGTTCGCGAACGGGCGGCGTCGGTCCCGTGCCTAGAGAGCAAATTCGCCGCCGGTTCCGATCCGGTCAGGCGGCAGGGTTCATGCTCCCGTGAATACTTGGGAGTGACGCGCATTGTCCGGCCCGCTCGATCCGGACAACCCGCACTCCGGCATTCAACTTGCGCGCAACAACGCGGTAGGCAAAATGGCAAAGAAAGACGGACCGACAACGATCAAGAAATACGCCAATCGGCGCCTCTACAACACAGGCACCAGCACCTATGTCACGCTGGAAGACCTGGCGTCGATGGTAAAGAGCGGGGAGGACTTCCAGGTCTTCGATGCCAAGTCGGGTGAAGACATTACCCGTTCGGTTCTCACGCAGATCATCTTCGAGCAGGAAGCCAAGGGGCAGAACCTGCTGCCCGTTACCTTCCTGCGCCAGCTCATCCGGTTCTACGGCGACCAGATCCAGGCGCTCGTCCCGAGCTATCTCGAATATTCCATGGCCTCGCTCACCAAGGAACAGAACAAGCTTCGCGAGCAGATGTCGCAGACTTTCGGGGCGACCGCCTTCGATGCGATGGAGGAGCAGGTCCGCCGCAATACCGAAATGTTCGAGCGCGCCATGCGGATGTTCATGCCGTTTCCTGCCGGGGCCGAGGGTGGCAAGGAAGGGCAGCCGGCTGCCGCTGGCGATCAGGGCACAGGCGAAGGCACGGGCAAACGGGAAGCGGGCGACCTCAACGCCTTGAAGCAGCAGCTTGCCGACATGCAGAAGCAACTCGAGGAGCTCGCGAAACCGAAGGGATGAGAGCCGGGAGGCTGGCCAAGACGCTGGCCAAGACGCTGGCCGGGACGCCGTAAGGTGAGATTCGGCGCCCGGGCTTTGCTCTTTCCGGCTCTGCTGCGCGATCGTCAGGCGCCGGTATCGGCGACGAGGCCTGCGGCCTGAATTCCTGCCACGGCGCAAGCCTCGTCATTGTCGGAGGTGTCCCCGGTGATGCCGACGGCGCCGACGGGCTTTCCCTGTCCATCGCGGATCATGACGCCGCCGGGAACCGGAATGATGGAGCCCCCGGACGCGCCGTTCAGCGCCTGGATGAAGTGCGGACGGCTCTCCGCATTCGCGTTGAGCCAGCGGGTGCCCGTGCCGACGGCGAGCGCACCGTAGGCTTTGCCGTAGGCGATCTGGGGTCGCATGATCGAGGAGCCGTCCTGACGGGCGAGCGCGGTCAGGTGGCCGCCGGCGTCGAGCACCGCGACAGTGATCGGCTTGATCCGGAGTTCGGCCGCCTTGTCCATGGCGGCGGCGATGATCGTCTGGGCGGTTGCGAGCGACAGGTCCGTCATGGTTTTCAGCCTCGAAAGAATGTGGGTTTTCACAAGGGTGTCCTGATCTAGCAGGCGGACGCCCGCGGGAAAACAAGCGCCGGAGAAAAACTGCCGTTCGCCGGCGGCGCAAAAGACGAACGTGGAGGATACATGCATCGCGATTTTCAATTGCCGGGACGCTCGCCGGTTCACGGACGCACCGCCATGGCCGCGACATCGCATCCATTGGCCACGTCGGCGGCGCTCGACGTGCTGCGAGCGGGCGGAAACGCGGCCGACGCCGCGGTTGCCGCCGTTGCGGTCCAGTGCGTTGTCGAACCGCACATGACGGGCATCGGCGGTGATTGCTTTGCCATCGTCGCCCGGCCCGACGGAACGCTGCACGGTCTCAACGGGTCCGGCCGCGCGCCGGCCGGTGTCTCCGCCGAACGCCTGATCGAGGCGGGTCTGAAAGAGATCGCCGACGATTCGATCCATGCCGTCACCGTGCCCGGTGCGATCAAGGCTTGGGAAACGCTCTTGCGCTCGCACGGCTCGTGGCCGCTGGCTCGTGTGCTGGCGCAAGCGATTGACTATGCGGAGAACGGTTTTCCGGTTGCTCCGAGGGTCGGCACGGACTGGGCGCGGCTTACCGGGCTTCTGGAACGCGACGAGGGGGCCGCGCGTCACTACCTGGTCGACGGCAAGGCGCCCGAGGTCGGAAGTCTCCATCGTCTGCCTGCCCTTGCCGGAACGCTGCGGGCGATAGCGGAAGGAGGGTCTTCCGCCTTCTACGAGGGACCGATCGCGGCGGAAATCGCGGCGACGGTGAGGGCGCGTGGCGGATTTCTGGACGAGGCGGATCTGGCGGCGATCGAGGTCATCGACGTGAAGCCGGTTTTCTCAGACTATCGCGGGGTCCGAGTGCTCGAGCTTCCCCCCAACGGTCACGGCGTTACGGCCCTCGTCCTGCTCAACATTCTTGAACGCTTCGACCTGTCTCGTCTCGATCCCAACGGTTCTGAGCGCTTTCATCTGGAAATGGAAGCCGCGCGGATCGCCTATTCGGTGCGCGACCTGCACGTGGCAGATCCTGATGCCATGACGGTCTCTGTGGAAGAGCTGGCCTCCAAGGATTTCGCGGCTGATCTTGCCGCGCGGATCGATCCGGGCGCGCGGATCGAGGGATTGCCGAGCGATGTGCTGACGCCGGATTCCGACACGGTCTATCTGACGGTCGTGGATGGCGAGGGGACGGCCGTGTCGCTCATCAACTCTATCTATTGCGGTTTCGGGGTCGGCGTCGCCACGCCGAACTCGGGCATCCTGCTGCAGAACCGCGGATCCTGTTTCCGCCTGCAGCCCGGCCATCCGAACTGCATCGGGCCGCGCAAACGCCCGCTTCACACGATCATTCCGGCGATGGCCTTCAAGGAGGGGCGGCCGTGGCTGTCCTTCGGCGTCATGGGCGGGGCGTATCAGCCCTGCGGCCACGCGCACGTGCTCGGCAACATCGTCGATCACGGCATGGACGTGCAGCAGGCCATCGATGCGCCGCGCATCTTCTTCGACGGGATCGACGGTCCGCTTCTCGTGGAGGCTCAGATCGCAGAGGCGACGCGCGTGGGACTGCACGAGCGGGGCCATCGCCTCCACAACGCGCCGGCAGCCCTCGGCGGAGGCCAGGCGATCATGATCGAGAACGGCGTCCTGATCGCGGGTTCGGATCCGCGCAAGGACGGCTGTGCGCTTGGCTGGTAAAGGGTTCCGCTCAGGCGCAGCGGTTGAGGATGGAGCCGGGCTTGAGGAAGAAAGTGGAGCCCGCCGTCGTGGCATAGGCCTTGGCGGAGGGAGCGGGCTCGGCCCTGCGCCGGGCACGGGTTTGAGGTGCACCGGCATCGGTCGCAATCAGATGGGCCAAGAAGGCGACGTTGGTGCCGTAATAGTGATAACGCGCCGGCTCGCTTCGGGCGGCAAGGGGGACGAGCGCACGGCTCTGGCCTTCCGATGAGCCATGGTGCTGCTCGCGCTGCGGATCGGCGTCCGAAACGGGCTCGACGCGCCGGTATCCACCAGCGTTCCATCCCGCAAATCCGCCCGGTCCGACCGGTGCCACCATGGGGTTCGCCTCCAACTGTCCCGTCGCGGGACATGTGCCCTACGTCTCCATTCTTCTCCGCAAGTCGGATGCCATTTGGTAACCATCTGTTAACCATTTGCCCTGTGGCAATAGTAAATTCCCGCGAATCAGCGCTTTTTCGAGCAGATTTTCGTGTTCGGGATGGAGTGGAGGGGGCCGGAAAGGCTTCCTGCGGGCGCGACAACACAGCGCCGTTGGCACGGATGTGCCCGGTTTCGATACAATTTTAATTGAAAGCGATACGCCGCCGCCGCTTTCCGCTCAGGAATGCGGCGGTATTCTGCCGCTCAGGACTGGTCGCCGGGTCCGAAGG
Organism: Breoghania sp. JC706; assembly: GCF_037026715.1. Taxonomy (NCBI): domain Bacteria; kingdom Pseudomonadati; phylum Pseudomonadota; class Alphaproteobacteria; order Hyphomicrobiales; family Stappiaceae; genus Breoghania; species Breoghania sp. JC706. The sequence goes on along the minus strand of NZ_JBANCG010000007.1, from coordinate 260,434 downwards.
CGATATCGCGCCGGGCGGAATGGATCGCGACGGTGAAGCCGGCGATCATGTCGAGCAGGGAAATCAGCAGGAGAATGAAGAAGACCGAAGTCGCACCCTCGCGCACGACGAGAAACTCGACGAGGTAGACGACGAACACGAGAGCCGACAGGATGTGGTCGACGACCGATCCCCGTCCGACGCGGGTTGCCTTGAGGATCTCGAAAAACAGCAGGAAGAGAGCGACGGCGATCATCAGATCGCCGAGCAGCAGAGACCAGCGCGCATCGGAGGGCAGGGGGATGGTCGATACCGGCAGGATCCAGGGGTTGCCCGGATCGGTTCCCAGGAGACCGAAGGCAATGATGTTGTAGACGATCAGGGGGGCAATGGTCAGCGGGATATTGACGAAGAGCGGCATGGGCGACCTCATGCGTGGCTTTGGACGGCAATTCCCTAACGTCTTAAGCAGTGCCGGGGTTCACCGGCAATCGTCAATAGGTCCCAATCTTGGGCCTGAAACCGAACGCGTTCGAGTGCTCTTGCATGCGGAGGACCGGTCGCCGGACATGAAAAAGGCCGACGAATACGCCGGCCTCGATCATCGTTTCAGCGCTCGCAAGCGATCGCCCGAACTTTCAGGATGCTCAGATGCTTTCCTTCGGTTCAAGGATCTGACGCCCGCGATACATGCCGCTCTTCAGGTCGATGTGATGCGGGCGGCGAAGTTCGCCCGAATCCTTGTCCTCGACATAGGCCGGCTGCTTCAGGGCGTCCGCGGAACGGCGGAAACCGCGCTTCATGCGCGACGTCTTTCGCTTCGGAACGGCCATGTTCAACTCTCCAGTGGTCAAAGGCGGGCCACGCCCGTCCCGGTCTTGCCGGATCGGACATGCCTCACCTGAAAGAATGGCGCGCTTATACAGGCATCTCAGCGCGGACGCCACCCCGTTGCGCGATGTTTTTTCGTGTCCCCGTCTCGAACGCTTAAAGGCAGTCCAGAAGGTCGCGCCCGATATCGGCACGATGGCGCACCGCACGGGCGTGCCCGGCGTGCCGACGCGAAAGATCCGTCGGGTCGCGGGCAATCGGATTGGGCAGAACGGTCGCGAGCCTTGCCGCCTGCGTTGCGCTCAGCTTGTCGGCGGAAACGCCGTAATAGTGTCTGGCTGCGGCCTCGATCCCGAATATGCCGTCGCCCCATTCCGCGACATTGAGATAAAGTTCCAGAATGCGCCGTTTGGAGAGAACGAGATCGATCCAGAGCGCGAGCGGTATTTCCATTGCCTTGCGCACGTAACTGCGGGATGGCCACAGGAACAGGTTCTTGGCGAGCTGCATCGTGATGGTGGAGGCGCCGCGCACATCCTCGCCGTCCTCCAGCCGCGAGACCTGCTCCATCAGGGCGCTCCAGTCGACGCCGTCGTGGACGCAGAAGCGCGCATCCTCCGAGGCCACGACGGAGCGTTTGAGCGCCGGCGAGATCGCATTGAGCGGCGTCCAGATGCGCTCCACCGTCTGTCCCGTCAGGAGCCGGGCCAGCATTGGCGTGGAGACGGCCGGCAATATCGAATAGAGAAGCGTCATCACGACCGGCAACATGGCAATGAAGACCGCGATCTTGAAGAAAATCCAGGCCACGTGCCGTCTGGTGGAAACCCGGGCTCGGCCATGCCGTTCGTTGTCGGTCGCTTTCTTTCGAAGCCGCGCGAACCATTGCCTTGCCGCCACTCCAGCCGTCCTTTCGTTCGCATCTCTTCGCGCCTGCATTTCTGCAATAGGGTCCCGCGAGAACCGACACGTCAAGACCGCGGTGACTTGCGGCGCCGGCGAGATGCTGCGAAGCCGGGGAAAACCTCCCCCTGCCGCGAGTGCGAGTTGGCCCCTAGGCCAGCCGACGCCCGCACGTCACCGCGTGCGGCAATTGACAGCGTCGGTCCCATAAGGCACTCCCGATTGGACGCTTCCGCATTTTCAGCGATCAGGCCCGTGGTTCCGTGACATCCGATTTTCCAGACACCTTCGCCGAGCGCCTTGCCGCGACGGCGGCGACCGTCGAGACGATGCTCGATGCGCTTCTTGACGGCGTACCGCTTATGGGAGAGGTGGCGCGCCCGGAGCGGCTTGTTGCGGCGATGCGGCACGCCGTCCTCGGCGGCGGCAAGAGGCTCCGTCCGTTTCTGCTCGTCGAGGCTGCACGTCTTTTCGGGCGTGAGGACGAGGGCGCCTTGCGGGCCGCATGCGCGCTCGAATGCGTCCATTGCTATTCGCTCGTCCACGACGACCTGCCCGCGATGGACGACGACGATATCCGTCGCGGCCGGCCCACCGTGCACCGTGCCTTCGACGAGGCAACCGCCATTCTGGCGGGCGATGCCCTGCTGACCTTCGCCTTCGATGTCATCGCCGATCCGGCAACGGATGAGGATGCGGATCTGCGGGCCGGGCTCACGCTGGATCTTGCGCGCGCTTCCGGTCTCGGGGGAATGGCGGGAGGCCAGATGCTGGATCTGCTGGGAAGTGCCGTTTCCTGTGAGGAGGCGGACATTCGGCGGCTGCAGTCGATGAAGACCGGCGCGCTCATCCGTTTCGCCGCCCGGGCCGGCGCGCGCATGGGCGGAGGCAGCGCCGACGATATCGCCCGTCTCACGCGGTTTGGCGAGATTGCCGGGCTCGCCTTTCAGCTTGCCGACGATCTGCTCGACGTCCTCGGCGATGCGGAGGCACTGGGCAAGGCGACCGGCAAGGATGCCGCGCTCGGCAAGGCGACGTTGGTGGAGCTGCACGGCGTGGACTGGACAAAGGACACGCTTGCCGGGCTCGTGAGCGAGGCCGATGGCCTGCTGGAGCCCTATGGGGCACGCGGCGCTATCCTGCGCCAGACCGCCCGTTTCATTGCGGAAAGGCGCAGCTGATGAGCTTTGCCGTCCCGATCTGTGCCGTGGCGTGCCGGAACCGTGAATTGACCGGCGCCGCTGCGTAAAGCAATAGTTAACGGTTTCTTGCGACGATTTGCGATCGAAACGGTCCAGAAGGATCTTTCGAACTTGATTGGGCCGGTGTGCCGCGACGGTGCTCCGGGGGCTGTGACAAGGGCAGGATGCCGATATGTCTCAGACGGTCGACAGGGTGCCGGCACCCATGCCGCTGGTAAAGGCGGCGGATCATTCCACGGACCACAATCCGCGGGACCAGCAGCAATTTGCCCGGCAAGATGACGCCCGGGCCCACTCTTCAGACGAGCACGAGGTCGTCATCCATGATGGCGCGGACGAGCCCGCCGTCGTGGTGGAAAGGGTGACGCACGAGGAACGACCGCTTGACGGTGTCGCGGCCTATCAGGCCGCCGCACGGCATGCGATCGAGGTTCTGGGGCGCGATCCGGTGCCGGATGACGAAACGCTTGTCATCGCCGAGGCGGCTTCTCCGTCGTGGAAACTCGGCAGCGAGGATTCCTGATCGGGCGCTACCGTGTTCAGCTGTCTTTTTCCTCTTTCGCGGCCAGCGAATGCCGGTTGATCAGCGGCAACTGGGACAGCGTGAAGACGAAGGTGATCGGCATGATGCCGAAGACCTTGAAAGTCACCCAGAAATCGGTCGAGAAGCTGCGCCAGACGATCTCGTTGAGAATGGCCAGGAAATAGAAGAACAGCCCCCACCGGAAAGTGAGTTTGCGCCAGCCTTCCGCGTCGAGCCGGAAGACGCTGTCGAAGACATAGCCGAGGAACGACCGCCCGAAGGCGAGGCCGCCGAGCAGCACCGTTCCGAACAGCAGATTGACGATGGTCGGCTTCAGCTTAATGAAGAGATCGTCGTGCAGATAGAGCGTCAGCGCGCCGAAGACGAGCACGACGATGCCGGTAACCAGCGGCATGATCGGCAGGTGCCGGGTCAGCGCGTAGGAGACGACGAGCGAAATCGCGATCGCGACCATGAAGGCGGCCGTGGCGATGAAGATCGGACCGCCCAGGGCCGCCAGAGCCGGAAAGAGCTCGGCCAGTTGAGCCCCGCGCGCATTCGCGAAGAAGAACACGCCGAGCGGTCCCAGCTCGAGTACGAGCTTCAAGAGCGGGTTCATTTCGTCGCGTTTGCGATCCGGCGCACTCGGGTCGTGTTCGAATTCCAAAGCGAAAATCCCGTCTCATTTGATTGCCGCCCCTCGTTTCGCCTAGCAGGTCGAGGGCCCGGCGGCAACGCAAGCGTTAGCGAACCACGCCCGCGATCGCCGCGGCGAAGTCCTTGGCGGTGAAGGGCTCCAGATCGTCGATGCCCTCTCCGATGCCGATGAAGTGGACCGGAAGGCCGTGCCGGGCAGCAATAGCCACAAGAATGCCGCCTCGGGCCGTGCCGTCGAGCTTGGTCATCACGAGGCCCGTTACTCCAGCCGTCTTGCCGAAGATCTCGACCTGGCTCATGGCGTTCTGCCCGGTGGTGGCATCCAGCGTCAGCAGCACCGTGTGCGGGGCCTCCGGGTCGTGCTTTTTTATGACGCGGACGACCTTCTCAAGTTCCGCCATCAGCTCCGCCCGGTTCTGCAACCGTCCCGCGGTATCGATGAGGAGAACGTCCGAGCCTGCGGCCTTGGCTTCCTTCATGGCATCGAACACGAGACCCGCCGCATCCGCGCCCGTGGGGCGTGCGATGACGGGGGAACCGGTGCGGTCGCCCCAGATCCGGAGCTGTTCGACCGCAGCGGCTCGGAACGTGTCGCCTGCGGCCAGCATCACCTTCTTGCCGTCGCGGGTAAGCTTTGCCGCAAGCTTGCCGATCGTCGTCGTCTTGCCGGTGCCGTTGACGCCCACGAGGAGCACCACATGCGGCTTGTGGCCGGTGTCCAGATCAAGCGGCCGGGCCACCGGCTCCAGCACCTTTTCGATTTCCTCCGCGAGGACCGCGCGGACCTCGTCTTCGGATATTTCCTTGTCGAACCGGCCTTCGGCCAGTCTCTCGGTGATCGTGAGCGCCGTGTCGGCGCCAAGGTCGGCCTGTATCAGCAGGTCTTCCAGATCCTCCAGCGTTTCCGCATCGAGCTTGCGCTTGCGGAAGACGGACGTGATTCCCTCGCCAAGGGCGGAGGAGGATCGCGAAAGGCCGTCGCGCAACCGCTGGAACCAGGAGCGCCTTGGCGCGGGAACGTCATCGGCCGGCGGGATGGCCGCGATCGGCTCTGCGATATCAGGCCCAGCGATATCAGGCTCTGCGATATCAGGTTCTGGGGTCTCGGGTTCTTCCGGCAGCAGATCGACAGGGGTCTGTTCAACGGGCTCAGGGTCAACGGGCTTCGGGGCCAGCGCTTCCGGCGCGGACGCTGCCGTCTCTGGTGTGTCGGCATCGACTTCCAGTTCCGGCGTCAGCTCCAGGATGGGGGCGTCCGCGGCGTTCTGTTCCGGTGCCGGTTCTTCGTCAGCGTCGGCTTGCGCCACGTGGCGCGGTTCCTGCTCCGGTGCGCGCTCGAGCGGCAGGGCTGGAGAGAGCTCGACCGGCATCACCACCGGGTCGGTGATGTGCGGGCCGGGTTCGTTTGCCGTCTCGGGAGCGGCAACGGATTGCGCTGCCTCATCGGCGTCGGCCGGGGCTTCGGATGGGCCTTTGCCTTCGGTCCGCGTAGCCTCCGCCTCCGGGGTCGTTTCGCTCTCCGGCGTTTCCTTCTTGCCGCCGCCGAAAAGGCGTCCGAAAAATCCGCGCTTCTCGCTATCCGCCATGAAATTCCGTTCTTTCGATCAGGTGCCGCGGGGTCCGGGTCGTTTTTCGGCCCCGCTCCTGCTTGTTACGATCTGCGGTTCTTGTCATCCCGGGCACGCTGCGGCATGGCCTCCGACCGACCCTCACGCCACTTCCGCCATCAGGTGGCGATGGCTGTGGCCGCTGATGCGTGCGGTGACGATGGTGCCCGGCGCGCCGAACGCGAGCTCCGTTTCGGTGAATTGTTCGGTGCGGCCCAGTCCTTCCCGTTCCACGAGAATGCGGCGGGTGTGACCGACTTCGCCGGCAAGGTGGCGCAAGAGCGCCGCCTGTCCGGCCTCGCGCAGGCGCGCTGCGCGCTCCTTGACGATGGCCCGCTCGACGTGCGGCATGCGCGCGGCGGGCGTGCCCTTTCGCGGCGAGAACGGGAAGACATGAAGATGCGTCAGGCCGCAATCGTCCACGATCCGCAGCGAGTTTTCGAACATATCGTCTGTCTCGGTCGGGAAGCCGGCGATGATGTCGGCACCGAAGACCACATCGGGTCGGTGGCGGCGGACCTCCTCGCAAAAGGCGATCGTGTCCTCACGCGAATGCCGACGCTTCATGCGCTTCAGGATCATGTTGTCGCCGGCCTGAAGGCTCAGGTGGAAATGCGGCATCAGCCGGTCTTCCTCCGCGATCGCGCGCATCAAAGCGGGATCGGCCTCGATGGAATCGATGGAGGACAGCCGCAGCCGTTCAAGATCCGGGACGAGCTTCAGGATCTTCTCGACGAGCGTTCCGAGCTTCGGTTCCCCGGGCAGGTCGGTGCCATAGGAAGTGATGTCGACGCCGGTCAGCACGATTTCGCGGTAGCCGTTTTCCACCAGCCGCCGGACCTGACCCACCACCTCACCCATGCCGACCGAGCGCGAATTGCCGCGGCCATAGGGGATGATGCAGAAGGTGCAACGGTGGTCGCAGCCGTTCTGGACCTGCACGAATGCGCGCGCACGGCCTTCGAGCCCGTCGATCAGGTGTCCCGCGGTCTCCCGCACGCTCATGATGTCGTTGACGATGACCTTCTCGCCCGTATCGATGCCGAAGTCGGCAACGCGGGCGTAGGAGGCGCGCTCAAGCTTTTCGGTATTGCCGATGACGAGGTCCACCTCGTCCATCCGGGAAAACGTCTCCGCCTCGGTCTGCGCGGCGCAGCCGGTGACGATGATGCGCGCGTCCGGGTTTTCCCGGCGCGCCCGGCGGATCTGCTGGCGGGCCTGACGCACGGCCTCGCCCGTCACCGCGCAGGTGTTGACGAGGATGGCATTGTCGAGCCCTGCGGCCTCCGCCTCGCGGCGCATGATCTCGGACTCGTAGGTGTTGAGCCGGCAGCCGAACGTCACGAGCTTGATGGTCATGTGGGAAACCTCACGCCGCGCCCTGTTCCTCGCGGGCCCATGCCAGCGTGTCGAGGTCGAGCGTGCCGAAGAACTCCACGTCCGTGTCCCCGGTCATCATCACGTGGCCGTCGTCCTCGCGCCATTCGATGAAGAGCGGTCCGCCCGGCAGATGCACGGTGACGGACCGTCCGGTCAGCTTCTTGCGCGCGGCAGCGACCGCGATCGCACAGGCGCCCGTGCCGCAGGCGAGCGTCAGCCCCGCGCCGCGCTCCCAGACGCGGGCCTTGATCTCGTTCTCCCCGACGATTTGCGCGATGGAAATGTTGGCGCGTTCGGGAAAGATCGGGTGGCTTTCCAGAAGCGGGCCGAACCGGGCGAGATCGTAGCCGTCGGCGTCCTCGTCGACGAAGAAGATCGCATGCGGATTGCCCATGCTGACGACCGCCGGGGAATGCAGCACCGGCGCATCGATCGGGCCGACCTGCAACTCGATGGCGCGGGTATCGCGGAATTCCTCGGCAAGCGGGATCTGGTGCCATTCGAGCCTGGGCTCGCCCATGTCGACAGTCACGCGGGTCTCGCTGTCGGTGGCGAAGGCCTTCAGGAGGCCGGCATTGGTTTCGATCGTGGCGCGATCGATGTCCTTTTCCTCCATCACCAGCCGGCCGATGCAGCGGGTCGCATTGCCGCAGGCATCCACCTGGCTGCCGTCGCGGTTGTAGATGCGCATGAAGGCATCGACGCCCATCGGCGAGGTCTCGACGATGATCATCTGGTCGAAGCCGATGCCGGTGCGGCGGTCGCCGATCGCGGCGATCTGGGCCTCGGTGAGGCGCACGGGCTTCTCGCGCGCATCGAAAACGACGAAGTCGTTGCCGAGCCCGTTCATCTTGACGAAGGGGATTTCGCGCGCGGTCATTGCGGGTGCATTCCTGATCCGGGATGGAAACTCGCCCTTATATGGCGGAAACGCACGTCGAATGCCAGTGCCGGTGGGCATCCGCGAGTGCCGCGTTCAATCGATTCGCATCACGGTATCGTCGTTGGCGCAGGCCAGCAGGCGCCGCATGTCGGACAAGCGCACGGCGATGCACCCGGCGGTCGGTGTGTAACCCGGTCCTGCAAGGTGGAAGAAGACGGCGCTGCCGCGGCCCTGGATGCGCGGGCTTTGGTTGTGATCGAGGATCACGACGAGATCATAGAGATGGTCGTCGCGCCACAGGCGCTCGTGCGAGGCGGCAAAGGGCAGACGCACAGGGGAATTGTATCGTGCGTGACCGGGATCGTCGCACCAGCCGTTATCGGGGCGGATCGGGCGCACCGGCAGGCGCGTCACGGGCCGTGCGATCCGGTCGGCGCGATAGAGGACGCGGACGAGCCGATAGCTTCCCCGGGGTGTTGCGCCATCGCCTTCGCGCTTTCTCCAGGTGGCGCCGGCGCGGCCGAGCGCACAGGCAACCGTCAAGGGTCCGAAGGCGAGCGTGCCCTTGGTGGCGCGCGGGGACAGGCTTTGCACGCGCATGACCGATGAAGCGGAAAGTCGTTTTGGTACAGATGTCAAACAGGTATTCCTTCACCGTCGCGTGATCATGATTTGACCCGGATGCCGGTCAGTCGCAATGATTGACCTCTCGCAATCGTGATCAAGCTTTGCCATGTATGGCTCATGGTCCGTTCCGCATACAACAAGTCTGCCGGATCGGATCGAGGAAGAGCGTCGGAGGACGGGAATGACCGCTCGAAGAATTCTGATCATCGACGACGACACCGATCTGCGCGAAGCGCTGGTGGAGCAATTGTCGCTCTTCGAGGAGTTCGAGACGCTGACCAGCGATTGCGCCGCCTCCGGCATAAGGGAGGCGCGCTCCGATCACATCGATCTCCTGATCATGGATGTCGGCCTGCCGGACATGGACGGGCGCGAAGCCGTGAAGGTGCTGCGCAAGGGAGGCTTCAAGGCTCCCATCATCATGCTGACCGGCCACGATACCGACAGCGACACGATCCTCGGCCTGGAAGCGGGCGCGAACGATTACGTGGTGAAACCGTTCAAGTTCGCGGTCCTGCTCGCTCGCATCCGCGCGCATCTGCGCCAGCACGAGCAGAGCGAGGACGCCACTTTCGCCATCGGCCCCTACACCTTCCGGCCTTCCGCCAAGCTCTTGCTGGACCAGAAGGGCAGCAAGATCCGGCTGACCGAAAAGGAAACGGCAATCCTCAAATATCTCTACCGCACGGGCGAGAAGCCGGTGACGCGCGATGTGCTTCTACACGAGGTCTGGGGCTACAATTCCGGCGTGACGACCCACACGCTCGAAACCCACATCTATCGCCTGCGCCAGAAGATCGAGACGGACCCCTCGAACGCGGCCCTGCTGGTGACGGAGGCCGGCGGCTACAAGCTGGTTCCGTAGCCGCCCGGCTCCCGACGGCCCGGCACCGTTATCTCAGTAGCCTTCCGTCAGATCGCCCGTGGTGCGCGGATCGGAAGCGCCCATCAGCATGCCGTCGACCGCCATGATCGACTGTGTGGAGCCCATCGCGTCCTTCACCGCGATCTCGTAGCCCATGTCGGACAGGAGCTTCAGCGTATCGGGGCTGAGGCCGTCTTCGACCCGCAGTTCGTCGGGAAACCACTGGTGATGGATGCGCGGTGCCGCGGAGGCTTCGGCGATGTTCATGCCGTGGTCGACAACGTTCAGGATCACCTGCAGCACGGTGGTGATGATACGGCTTCCGCCGGGCGAGCCGGTCACGAGCCACGGCTTGCCGTCCTGGAAAACGATCGTCGGGCTCATTGAGGAGAGCGGCCGTTTGCGCGGCTCCACAGCATTCGCCTCGCCGCCGATCAGTCCGTAGGCGTTCGGAACGCCGGGCTTTGCAGAGAAATCGTCGAGCTCGTTGTTGAGCAGGACCCCGGTTCCCTTCGCGATGAAGCCGGCGCCGTACGAAAAATTCAGCGTGTAGGTGTTGGAAACGGCATTGCCCTGCGCATCGACGACGGAGAAATGCGTGGTCTGATCGCTCTCGTAGGGAAGGGGATCGGCTGGTGCGATATCTGAGGAAGGTGTCACCGTTCCGGCCGAGATCTTCGCCCGCAGTGCCTCCGCATAGGGCTTCGCGGTGAGGCCCTTCATCGGCACTTCGACGAATTCGGGGTCACCGAGATATTTCGACCGGTCGGCGTAGGCGCGCTTCATCGCTTCCGCCATGAGGTTGATGGTGGCGGCCGAATTGGGCCCTGTTTTCGAAAGGTCGAAGCCCTCGAGGATGTTGAGGATCTGGATGATGTGGATGCCGCCGGAGGAGGGCGGCGGCATGGAGGCGATCTCGTATCCGCGATAGGTGCCGCGCACCGGCTCGCGGACGATGGCGCGATAAAGCGCAAGATCCTCTGCCGTCATGCCGCCGCCGCGTTCCTGTACCGTCTGTGCGATCGCCTCTGCGACAGGGCCCTGGTAAAAGCCGTTGGCGCCCTCATCGGCGATCCGGTGCAGCGTCGCGGCCAGGGCCGGCTGTTTGAAGGTCACTCCCGGTTCTATCGGGAGGCCTGCCTCGCCGTAGAAGGTGACGTAAGCCTCCGCGTCCTGCGAAAGCCGGGGGCGCACGCGTTCCAGCGACATCGCGAGGCTTGCCGGCATCTCGAAGCCCTCTTCGGCAAGCCGGATGGCGGGGGCCATGACCTCCGAGAGCGTCAGCTTTCCGGAGCCGTAGTCCCGTTGGGCCATGACAAGACCGGCGACAGTCCCCGGCACGCCAACGGCGAGCCCCGAATAGCGCGATTTTTCCGTGTCTGCCTCGCCTGCTTCGTTCAGAAACATGTCCCTGAAGGCGGCGGCCGGGGCCTTTTCGCGATAGTCGATGGCAACCGTCTCGCCCCGGTCGGCCCGATGGACGATCATGAAGCCTCCGCCGCCCAGATTGCCCGCCCTGGGCAAGGTCACCGACAGCGCGAAGCCTACCGCTACGGCGGCATCCACCGCGTTGCCGCCCTTTCGGAGGATTTCCAGGCCCGCCCGTGTCGCCATCGCTTCCTGGCTTGCCACCATCCCGTTGGGCGAGACTACGGGGTGGGCGAGATCGCGGCCGGACAGAATGGGAGCGGCTTCCTGTGCCCGCGCGCTATCAAGGCGCCATGCCGCGGGTGAGACCGCAGCGGGCAGAAGGGCAATCGTGGCGGCAAGCGCCACAGAGGCGAGGCGGAAACGAAAAGGCGGCATGTTTTATCCTCCCAATCCATGCTCGAAACGAATTCAGTATCCTGCTTATACTGGCGCACGTAACGGCAGTTACCAGTCTGGTGCTTCGAATTGGTGGCTATCACGGGAGGACAGGATCGCCATGACCCTATCGCGCATCGCAAGAACCCTGCTTTTGGCTGCCTTCGCCGCAAGCCTGTCCCAGAGCGGGGCCACGGCGGCCGCGAGCGTGGCGGCGGGCGAGAAGCTCTCGCAACTCTGGTGCGCGAACTGTCATGTCGTCTCCAGCGACCAGACGAGCGGCAATCCGGACGTACCGCCCTTTTCCGAAATTGCCGACAAGTCGGATCTCACAGCCGAGCAGATCGAAACCCTGCTTTCCGGCACGCATCCAGTCATGCCGGACATGTCCCTCAGCCGTGCTGAAATCGATGCCATCGTCGCCTATATCCGCTCGCTGAAGACCCGATAGGCGGCGTTATCGGGCCAGGGCGTCGTCAAACGTGGCGACAAGCGGCGCGTGAAAAGAGCCGAGCGCCGCGGCCGTTCCCGAATCATCGACCTCGTCGGCGAGATCCTTGTTCAGGATCTGCACGCTCTTCAGCCGGTCGGCGAGGGGAGGGCTCACCAGAATATGATCCAGCATGTGATGTCGCCCGTGGTGGGTGACCGTGAAACGTCGTTCCTCGGCGATCGCGGTTTCCACGGGCAGCAGCCGGCGGGAGGCGAGCCCCGGGTTTCCGGTGTCGTCCGGATCCGCGAGGATGAGGCGCAGCGCCGGCTCCACATCGACGGCGTTGAAGTCGCCCATCGCGGCCACGAGCGCATCCGGTTCCCGGTCGAATATGTCGTCGATGGCCTCGCGCAGTTCCAGCGCCTGGCCGGTGCGTTTCATGGCTGCCGCGAAATACCCTTCGGCCCAGCCGGGCACCGTTTTCCACGCGCTCGCGCTCAGTTTCTGGCCCGGCACCGGGGCGGCCAGCGGCGCGCGCAGGTGAACGCAGAAGAGATGGAGCAGGCGGCCTGCGGGCAGACGGGCGGCAACCGCCAGGATCGGCCGGTCGAAGGTGATCGCCGGAGCGGCGTCGTCGGGCGGATCGGCATGCCGGCGCAGCCAGCGCGGCGGTTCGACATAGTCGTTGAGGATGTCCCTGCTGCTGGCGATCGGAAAGCGCGACAGGACGACGAGATTGTGCCGCTCCGCCGGATCGCCCTCGCCGCTGGCCGCGATGTGGAAGCTCTCGTAGGAGGTCCCCTGAAGGAGGATGGCCAGCGCATCGAAGGCGCGATGGTCCTCGCCCTTGCGGTGCTGCGCGTTCACCTCCTGAAGGCAGAGGATATCGGCGCGGAGATTTTCGAGAAGCGGGCGCAACCGCCCGATGCGCGGTGCGAGCGCATCGGCTTCGAAAGGATCGTCGCCGAAGGATTCCAGGTTGAAGGTCGCAATTCGCATGAACCCAGAGTGAGAGTTTCCGTTGCGTCTGTCGAGGGTGGAGGCTCTTGCGCTTTGTCGCAGTCCGGGGCAAGAGCGCCCGGGAGATGACACGTGTGGGTCCACACCCCGGGTTTTGAGGAAGCGATATGAACCCTTGTCCCTGCTGCTCCGGTCTCGACTACGACGCATGCTGTGGGCCGGCGATCGAGGGCCGGGCCTGGCCGGAGACCGCCGAGGCGCTGATGCGGTCGCGCTACACGGCCTTCGCGCTGCGCAACGTCGACTGGCTGAAGGAGAGCCTCTGGCCGAAGTACCAGAAGACCCTCGACGTGCCCGGGCTCACGGAATTCGCGCATTCGCGGCAATGGGTCGGCCTCGATATCCAGAAGGTCGAGCAGGGCGGCGCCGGCGATACGACGGGGATGGTGCTGTTCGTGGCCAGGGCCCTTGAAAGCGGCGAGATCCGCGAGCATCGCGAGGCAAGCCTGTTTCGCAAGAAAAAGGGCCGCTGGTACTACGTCGCGGCCGTGGCGGAGGACCAGGCGAAAGTGCTGCGTCAGCCCTGAGAGGATGCGGTCGGTAACGAGGGCGATCGACCGGCCTTTGCCTTCCTGCAAATTTCGTATACAAATGCATACGAAAAGGCAGGACTGCCCGCCTAGCAGCATCGGGCATACCGGACATGGATCAGTTTGCCGCCTTCATGCCGCCGGATTTCTCCGCGGCATTCGCCATCACGCTTGTCTTCATGTCGTTTCTCACCTCGGCCATGACGGCGGCGGTGGGCTTGGGCGGTGGCGTCACGCTTCTTGCGGTGATGGCGTCCGCCATTCCGATGGCCGTTCTCATCCCTGTTCATGGCGTCATCCAGCTCGGCTCCAATGCCGGGCGAGTGGTCGTGCAGGCCCGCCATGTCGACCGGACCATCCTCCTCTATATCGCGATCGGAAGTCTGGTCGGCGCCTGGGCGGGAGGGCACATGGTGGTGCGCCTGCCGGATGGGCCGCTCAAGATCGCGCTTGCTCTGTTCGTGATGTGGTCGGTCTGGGGGAAGAAACCCTCCTTTGCCCGGCTCCCGCGCTCGCTGCTGGTGCTGGCGGGGTTCGTGACCACGATCCTGACCATGTTCTTCGGCGCGACGGGTCCCTTCATGGGAGCGATCGTTCGGCCCCTGACAAAAACGCGCCATGCCTTCGTTGGCACGTTCGCCGCCTGCATGACGCTGCAGCACCTGATCAAGGTGATCGTGTTCGGGTTTCTGGGCTTTGCCTTCGGCCCGTGGCTGCCGCTGATGATCGTGATGATCGCAACCGGCTTTCTCGGCACGATCGCCGGCTCGATGCTGCTCGGAAGGATGCCGGAAACGGTTTTTCGCGCCGGCTTTCGCACGGTTATGACGGTTCTCGCACTGAACCTCGCCCTTCAGGGGGCCGGGATCAATCTGATCTAGCCTTCTGCGGCCGAGTGCAGGCCATTCGGTGAAGAGAAACGGGCAAGACGCGCCTCCAGGCCCGCCCGGATGTCTGGCCAGTCTTCCGCCAGAACCGAAAAATAGACCGAATCGCGCCACCGCCCGTCGGGCAGCACCTTGTGATGGCGCAGCACACCCTCGCGCGTCGCGCCCATCTTGGCCATTGCGGCCTGCGAGTGGGCATTGCGGGCGTCCGTCTTCAGCTGAACGCGGCTGTATCGGCATGCCTCGAAGGCATATTGCATCAGAAGCAGCTTGCATTCCGGGTTCGTCGCCCCGCCCCAGTGGGCCGGATGATACCAGGTATAGCCGATCTCCAGTCCGCGATCGCCGGGATGGATATCGAAGAGCCGCGTCATGCCGACGAAGGCGTCATCCGTCATCGCGCGCACCACGAAGGGCACGTGGGCATCCGCCTCGCTCGATGCGAGGGCTGCATCGAAGTAGTCATCGAACGATCCCGCAAACGGAGAGTTTGCAAAGATGCGGGGCCCTGCATCGGCGTGAAGCGCTGCAAGCCCCGCCCGGTGCCGCTCTTCGGCCGGTTCCAGCCGCACGAACCGGCCGGCCAGCACCACCGGGGCAACAGGAGCGACAGGTTGGGTAGGAGCAAATTCGGTCAATGGGTTATCCTGAGTATTATCCCGGAAGTTGTCCTGCGGTGATTTGCGTCAGGCTGCGGCGGGTGGCCGTTTCGGCCCGGAGCGATAAACTCGTCATGAATGCGATCTGCGGACGTAAGCGGCCGATGCGGACACCCATGCGGTGTCCATACGTTATTAAGGCGCGGTTTCGTCGCAGCGACAATGGGGTACAATGAACCGTGGTCTCCGGGCTTCTTCGCGGCTTTTGCCGCCGGGGAGCCGAATGCCGGAAAGGCGGGCCGTGCCCTGGTCCCGTTGAGATATACCGACAACATGAGGGCGCAGCGAATCGGTCGTAAAGACCCCCTGCCGTGGTCGAGGCGAGCCTGTATAGTCGGGCTTGGCGGGCGGCGCAGCGTTCCAGACACGCGCGAATTTCGAGGAACGGAATGGCTTCCGATAAAGACAAAACGTCCAGTGAAAACGCCAGGCCCGCCGACAAGAGCGGTGCCAAGCCCGGTGGCGCTGGCGGTGCCGGTGCGAGTGCAAGGCCGGCCGGCCAGGGCTCGCAGACAGAAGCCAAGAGCGGTGCCGCCGGTTCGGCCAAGCCGGGCAGCGGACAGGGGGCTTCTGCCAAGCCGGGGGCCGGTCAGCCGGGGGCTGGTCAATCAGGTTCGGGCCAATCGGGCTCGGGTTCCTCCGGCGCCTCTAAGGGTGCGGGCCCGCGCGGTGGCAAGCCGTTGACGATCGATCTCACCGCGGAGGAAGTGCGCAGCAAGCAGGCGCAGGCGGCGAGCGAAGCGAAGGCGGGTGCACGCGGGGCATCCGGGCAGGGCGGACCCTCCGGTTCGGCTGGCGACAATGGCCGTTCCACAGCCTCTCCTTCGTCCGCGAATCAGCGCCCCGAAAGCCGTTCGAGGGCTGGCGCCGAGGCGAAACGCGGATCCGCCGGCATCGGCGGAATGGCGCTTGCCGCCGGCATTGGCGCCGTCGTCGCGTTCGGTGGCGTCTGGGGGGCGGGACAGGCCGGGCTGCTGTCATTCTCTAGCGGAACGGACATCTCGGATCTGCAGGCGCAACTTGCGGCGGCCGACAGCCGGTTCGCGGCGCTTGACGAGCGTATGCGCGAACTCTCCAAGACGGAGGCTGCGCCGACCGTGGCGCCTTCCGTGGTCAACGACCTGTCGACGCGGTTGCAGACCCTTGAAGAGCGCACGCAGACGGAGGCGGGGCTCAAGTCCGACGTGAAGGCGGTCGCGGACGGGCTCGACGAACTGCGCCGCTTCGTCTCTTCCGGTGGGGCCGGATCCTCCGCGGCACTCGCCAGCCTCGGCGATAGTGTCGAGAAGCTGCAAGGGCAGGTCGCGGAGATCGACACCAAGGTCGGCAAGCTCGAAGGCGACACCAGTCCGGCGGTACAGAAAGCGCTCGACGATCTTGGCCAGAAGGTCGCGGCTCTGGACGGGCGCACCAAGGCCGCGAGCGAAGCGGCGAGCGCGGCCGCGAAGGCCGCCAACGAGGGCGATGCCGTCGTTGGGGATACGATGAAGGCCTTCTCCGGTCGTCTCGACGCGCTGTCCGATACGCTCGACCTGACGAAAAAGGATATCGAGGCGCAGGCCGCGCGGCTCGGCACGCTCGAGGGGGCCGCCGATTCGGCACGCAGCGATATCGCGGCGGCAAAGGAGCGGCTCGACGGGCTGGAAAAGCGCATGACGGCCATGGAAGACATCATGGGCGGCCCCGGCGCACGTGAAACGGCATCGCGCGCGATTGCCGTCTCGCTCCTGAAGAGTGCGGTCGACGCCGGTCGTCCCTACACGGGCGAACTTGCGGCGGTCCGCTCCGCGCTGCCGCCCGGTACGGATCTGCATGCGCTCGAGGCCAATGCCGGAAGCGGCATCACCACCGAGACCGAACTCATCACGTCCTTCCCCGCCGTGGCGGCCCGGATGGCGTCGACGCTTGAGCGTGTGGACACCGGCAACTCGGTTGCGGACAAGTTCCTCAACAACATGCGTTCGCTGGTTCAGGTGCGGGCAACGGGCGAAGGCGCGGGCAGCGGACCGATGGGCGCGCTCGGGCGCATGGAGGAGAACGTGCGCAACGGGGATCTCGAGCAGGCGCTCAAGATCTACGAGACGCTGCCCGAAGGCACCCAGAATGCGGGCAAGGCGTGGGCCGCATCCGCGCGCACGCGCATCGCCGCTAACGCCCTTGTCGACAAGGTGACCGCCGAGGTCATCAAGGCGCTCGCCAAAGACAGCTGATCCGGAGACACCTTCATGGTACGCGTCCTTACCTTCTTCGCCGTTGTCTTCGTGATCGCGATGGGCTTCGCGTGGCTGGCCGACAGGCCGGGCGTGGTGGCCATCGACTGGCAGGGCTATCACATCGAGATGGGCCTGATGACGCTGATGATCGCGCTCGGCGTTCTCATGCTCGTTATCGGGTTCATCTGGTCGCTGGTGAAGGCGATCCTGCACACGCCGGGTTCCCTGTCGCGCTTCTTCAAGCGCCGGCGCCGCGAGCGCGGGTTCAGCGCGCTTTCCCATGGTTTGATCGCACTTGGGGCGGGCGATGCCCGCGCCGCCGGCAAATACGGCAACGAGGCGCAGAAACTCCTGAAAAGCGAGCCGGCGGCCAAGCTGCTTCTCGCCCAATCCGCCCAGATGGCCGGCCGTCGCGAGGAAGCGCGCGCCCATTTCGAGGCCATGCTGGAGGACGAGGAAACCCGGCTTCTGGGTCTGCACGGCCTGTTCGTGGAAGCCGAGCGGCAAAAGGAGCCGCTGGCGGCCCGCCATTATGCGGAGGAAGCGCACAAGCTCTCGCCGGGTCTGTCCTGGGCGGGCAAGGCTGTGCTCGCCTATCAGGCCGCCGCGCATGACTGGGAGCAGGCGGTCGTCACGCTGGAGCGCAATGCGCATGCCAAGCTGATCGACAAGCCGACGTTGCGCCGGCAGAAGGCGGTGCTGCTGACCGCCCGGGCGATGGAGATCGAGGATCACGAACCCGACCGCGCCCGCCAGCTCGCCATGGAAGCGCACGGACTGGCGCCCGATCTCGTTCCGGCCGCGGTCATCTCCGGCCGACTGCTGACGCGGCGCGGCGACGTGCGCAAGGCGTCCAAGGTGCTGGAGACGACCTGGAAGAAGTTTCCTCATCCCGACATCGCGGAGGCCTACGCCCATGTTCGTCCCGGCGACAGCGCCCGCGACCGGCTGAAGCGGGTCAAGGCGCTCAACGACATGCGCGGCCACAATGTTGAAGGCGCACTTGCGATTGCCCGTGCCGCCATCCAGGCCCGCGACTGGGCGAGCGCCCGCGATCAGCTGCGGCCGTTGCTCAAGAGCCAGCCGACCCAGCGGGTTTTCCTGCTCATGGCCGATCTCGAAGAAGGCGAGCATGGCGATCGCGGCCGCGTGCGCGAATGGCTGTCGCGGGCCGTCAGAGCGCCGCGCGATCCCGCCTGGATCGCGGATGGCATGATGGCCGATGCGTGGGCGCCGGTTTCGCCGGTCACCGGCAAGCTCGACGCGTTCGAATGGAAGGCGCCCGTCGAGCGCATCGGCGCGCCGGAGACGACGGACACAGAGGATCTTCTGGAACTGCCCGCCGAGTGGCCGGCGCCGGAAGATCTTCCCGCGAGTGGTACGCCGGTGGAAACGCTGAAGCCGGAGCCGGTTGCCCCGAAACCGGTCATGTCGAGCCCAAAGGCTGAGACGAAACCTGCCGTGAAACCGGAAGGCAAGGTTGTCGAGCCGGAACCGTCCAAAGCCGAACCGGACAAGCCGACCATTGCGGCCGTCATGAAAGACGTCCTGGAAACGAAGCCGGAACCGGTCGCACCCAAGGCGCCGGACGTGGTCGGGACCCACCTTGAGAAAAAGCCAGAACCTGCGCCTGCGGCCGCGCCGAAGACGCCTGCGGCCGAGCCAAAGACACCTGCGGACCGCGTCAAGGCACGCGTTGCGCAAAGGCTCGCCTCCGGACAGACCGTGCCGGCCGCCGCCACGGATGTTTCGAAGGACGAAGGGGTGGCCGAGGTGCTTGCAGGTGACACGGGCGCGGACAAGCCTGCTGCTCCGGCAGCGTCTTCGGCATCGTCTCCCGCTGCGATCAGGCCGGAAACCCTCACGTCGGCTCCGGCCGGAGCCGGTGATGCCGGGCGGGGAGCCGAGGCGGACGCGCTCGAACCCGTCGGCGACATCGCCATGCCGCGCCCGCCCGACGACCCGGGCGTGGAAGCGGACGCAGACGATATCCCGCGCCGGAGCCGCAAGTTCTTCTGAAGGCGGCAGTTCTATCCGATCGCGGGCCGGACTCCGTGCCGTTAACAGACAGTGGGACTGATCGAGAATTGGGGTGTCGCGGCAACGTTCCGCGACACCTTGCGGACAAGACGCACGGAACGACGTATCGCCACTTGCATCGCTCCGGCGAAGCGTATATCAAGCGCTCACTTTCGGACCCTTTCCGAGCGCCGCTTTAGCTCAGTTGGTAGAGCACATCATTCGTAATGATGGGGTCGTCAGTTCGAGTCTGACAAGCGGCACCACTCTCCCCTGCAAATTCTCTTCAGGCAGATCCGTGCAGCGACCGGCGTGCCGCTGTTGCGATATTATTCGGCAGCAGTGGCGGCCGATGGGCGGTCCCTTGTGCGCCTGTCGAGCAGGTGGTGCGTCAGCCCGGCTGCGATCCAGATCCCGCTCAGCGCAACCCAGGCCGTGACCGCGAAGACCGAGGCACCCGTAACGCCGGCTCCCACCGCGCAGCCGCCGGCGAGCATCCCGCCGAACCCCATCAGGGCTGCCCCCAGCAGGTAGCGCCGCATGGACGGGCCGTCGTGAAAGCCGACGATCTTCCATTCCCGAGCAAGCAATGCGGCTAGAGCCGAGCCGAGAAAGACGCCGGGAACCAGCCCCACATCGAAATCGAGCGCGCCTCCCGGCGGAGAGAGCACGAGCATCAGGGTGTCGGCGGAGGGGCCGGTGAAAGTCACCGCCTCCACCTGGACCGGGTCAAAGGCCTGACCCGCCATGCCGGCGGTGAACCACCATGCCAGCGGTATCGTCAGCCCGGCGGCCGCCGCCGCAGCAGCCTGCCAGATCGGTATGCGGGCACGCAAGGCAACGAACAGCCCGGCTCCGAGCCACAGAGCGGCGAATGCCAAGGCCCAACCTGTCGTGGTGCCCGTGAAGGCGAGAAGATCGTTGCCGCCGATCTCGGTGGTGGTGAATCCTGCGGCCAGCCATTCGCGCAGAGGTCGCAGGATGCCGCGAAGGCTTGCCTGGGCGACAACCGCAAAGACGAGCCCGGAGAGCAAAGCCCTGAGATTTCCGGTCGCGGAGAGAACGAGAAGCCGGCTGGCGCAACCGCGCGCCAAGACCATGCCCGCTCCGAACATCAACCCGCCAAGTGCCGCTCCCGACAGGCTTTGCGGTGAGGCGATCTGGCGCGCCTCGGCAAGCTGCGCCAGATCGCTGAAGACGAGCAACTGGGTTCCCAGCACTGCGGCGGAAAAGGTCAGCAGCCAGATGGCGAGTTTGGGACCGGGCGTGCCTTCGACGAATTCGACCACGGCCGCGCGCAGGCAGAACCGGCTCTGCTGGGCGAAAGCGCCGAACATGAGACCGATCGCCAGGCCGCCAAAGGCGAGAATGGCAGGCTCGGGGAAGCGATCGAGCAGGAAGGCGAGGTCCATGGTCATGTTCCGAAGGCCGGGATTGGACATTCCGCAGCGAAAGGGCGGCGAGAGCCCGTCGCATTGACGCGGGTCAAGCCACGCCCTTATAAATTCAAAAAATACTATATTTATTTGGAGGAGATGTCATGAGGCGAGAAATCCCGAGGATCGATCGAAGAACGCTTCTGTCGGGGGCGGCCGCTGCCGCCGCCGCGCTTGCCGGATCGGGATTGCCCCTGGGCCCGGCCCGGGCTTCGACGCTCGCGCTGGGCGACGCCTCGCTTCAGGTCGTCTCGGACGGCAACCTCGTCCTGCCGATGGGTTTCATTCTGCCCGACCGCTCGAAGGCCGAGATCGAGACCCTTCTTGCGCCCCATGGATTGCCCAGCGATCAGGTGGAACCGGCCTGCAATTTGACGCTGTTCAGGACGGGCGACCGGCTCGTGCTGTTTGATGCCGGCTCGGGCGCCAATTTCCAGCCGACGGCCGGTCGGCTCGGCAGCAGTCTGGCGGCGGCGGGCGTCGATCCATCGGACATCACCGACGTCGTCTTCACCCACGCCCATCCCGATCACATCTGGGGCGTACTCGACGATTTCGACGAGCCGGTCTTTTCAAGCGCCCGCCACTGGATCTCGCAAGCCGAATGGGACTTCTGGCGTGCGGAGGATACGCTGTCGCTCATGCCGGAGGAGCGCAAGTCCTTCGTCGTGGGCGCCCGCAACCGGTTCGATGCGATCGAGGCGGCGGTATCCTTCTTCAAGGCTGGCGACATGCCGGTGCCGGGCGTGGAGGCCGTCGACACCACGGGGCACACGCCGGGCCATGTCTCCTTCATGCTGCACGGGGGGCCGGACCCGGTGCTGGTGACGGGAGACGCAATCACGCATCCGGTCATTTCGTTTGAGCGACCTGATTGGGAGATCGGGTCCGATCAGGACCGGGCGCAGGGCGCCGTCACGCGCAAGGCGTTGCTCGACCGGCTTGCTGAAGACAAGGCAGCCATCGTCGGTTTTCATCTGCCCTATCCAGGCATAGGCACTGTGGAACGCTCCGGCGGTGCCTATCGGTTCCTGCCGGCATGAGGGGCTTGCCACCTGGTTTCGGGGTTCGGAAAGCTTATTCTGCCGGGTGGCTGCGGTTGAGGCCGGGGATCAGCGCCCTGACGGATCCCTCGATCAGCCAAGCGAGGCCCAACCGGGCGCCGATGACGATGGAGAAAAAGACGATCGGCGCGGATATGGCGAGCGTCGAGACGGCCGAGATTCCTTGTCCGATCGTGCAGCCCATTGCAAAGACCCCGCCCACGCCCATCAGGCTCGCGCCCATGAAGTGGCGGCCCAGTTCGCGAGCGTCGTCGCAGGCTTCCCAGCGGGCGTCCTTCTTCCGCCACGCGCCTATACCGGCTCCCATCAGCGTGCCGGCGATGAGCCCCACGCCGTAGTCGGGTAGCGTGCCGGTATAGGTAATGAACTGCAGCAGCGTATCGCCGACGGGTACCACGAAGGAGGCCGCCTCGATCTGGACGGGACCGAAGGCGTGCCGGGCCGCCCAGGTCGTGGCGATCCAGCCGAAGGAAACGGAAAGGCCGATGAGCGTCCCCGTGGCCATTTCCGGAAACGCGCGACGATACGAACGGTCGGAAAAGATCCAGCCGAGCATGGCGAGTGCGGTTGCCGCAGCAACGAGCGGACCGACGGAAAAGCCGAGACCGGCGGAGACAAGGCCTCCAAGCGACTGGTCGCCGGCGGCGGAGAGATCGAGCGCCAGATCGTCCACGATGAGAATGCGCAACGGCGCCAGCAGCCCGCGCTGGGCGGTCAGAGCGGCCAGCCCCAGGACGATCAGGACGACCGCAGACCGCAGGCTGCCGCCTCCCAGGCGGATTACGGCGCCGAAGCCGCAGGTGCCAACGAGCGCCATTCCGAAACCGAACATCAGGCCGCCGAGCACGGCGCCGGTCAGGCCGAAGTCGGGATCGAGATAAAAACTCTGCGAAAGATCCGCATATCCGAGGAAACTGGCCGCCTGGCTGGCGATCAGGGCGACGGTTGCCGCGAGGACCCAAGTCCGCAAGCCGCGCGAGTCGCCTGCGTACCAGTGCCGTTCCAGCGCGGAGAGCGTGCAGAAACGGTTGATGCGGGCGGTGTAGCCGAGGACCGCGCCCGCGCCCAATCCAAGGACCGGCAGCAGCACCTGCGGGTCAATTCCATCCATTGTCGCCTCCTCCCGGGCCCGCTCTTGTGGCGGCGTTCCCTTCAAGCGACGACGAGCATGACGGAGGGGAATGTGGCGTTCAAGAAGATTCGCGGATGGCAGCCGCCCCCGCTCAAGCGTCGGGCTTGGGGGGCCGTACCGGCGCGCAGAACATCGAATAGAGGTTCTCGATGATGCCGCGCACTTCGTCGTCGACGAGCGAATAGAAGATCACCCGCCCCTCGCGACGCGGGTTGACGAGGCCCTCCATGCGCAACCGGGCCAGCTGCTGGGAGACGGCCGCCTGCGGCATGGTGAGAATGTCCTCCAGTTCTGAGACCGACTTCTCGCCCTCCGACAGAATGCAGAGGATCAGAAGCCGGGTCTCGTGCGACAGGGCCTTGAGAAGATCGCTCGCCTTGCGCGCCTGCTCCATCAGCGCATCGCGTTCGTGCGGATCGGCCAGATCGGCCAGGGCTGGAAGGTTCTTCATCATTCTCGGTTCGTTCCGACTGCTGGTTTTCCGCGTGGTTGCCGGTTCCGTGAGAAGGTGAACCGGACCGCCCCTTAATTCAGATATGGCCCCGATGAACGAAAAGGCCCGGCTGGCTGGCAAGTCAGCGCGCCCGCTGTATATCCGCCGGCTCCAGCTTCCGGAGCATGTCATCCAGAAGTGGCCAGAAGAAATTGTCCCCCGGATAGCCGCGCATGCGTGCGCGTTCGCGACCGTGTTCCACCAGAATGAACGTGGGCGTCAACCGATCGGGCGCGATACCCGAAAGATCATCGGGCCAGGGCCTCGTGATGTCCACGGTGCGGAGCGGCGCGAGGCGACCTTCCGGCGTGTTGGCGTAAGCCGGGGCGATCTCGCTCCGGAAGCGGGCGCACCATGCACATCCGGGCTGCTCAAGCATCAGGAGTTCCGCGGCCTGAGCCGGCTGCGCCACGGCGGCGAGCGCCGCAAAAGCGACGGCGAACAAGCGTCCAGGATCGTTCATTTGCCGGCCCTCCGTATTCCCCGATTGCAAAATATAGGAACATCTGAATATTTTCATCTATCAGATCGCAGACGGATGGTCGCAAGTCCCGATCGCAAAACAAGCGGCGGCCGCAAGGGTGGAAACGACCGGGGAGGTTCGTCGAATGCTCGATGTTTCGTTCAGCGCGGCATTTCTCGCGGGCCTGCTCTCTTTCGTCTCGCCCTGCGTCCTGCCGATCGTTCCGCCCTACCTGTGCTATCTCGCCGGCATCAGTTTCGAGGAGCTTTCCGGCGAAAAGCCGGCGCCCGGCACGGCGCGGCGCATCGTCTGGGCGGCGGTCTTCTTCGTCGCCGGCTTTGCCACCGTCTTCGTGGCTCTGGGCGCGACCGCCAGCGTCATCGGCCAGACGGTCGCGCGCTACTTCGATACGATGGCGATCGTTGCGGGGATCATCATCGCGGTCATGGGCCTGCATTTTCTCGGCGTCTTCCGCATCGGCCTGCTCTACCGCGAAGCGCGGGTGAATGTCGCAAAGAAGCCGGCGGGGCTCGTCGGCGCCTACGTGATGGGGCTCGCCTTCGCCTTCGGCTGGACGCCCTGCGTCGGCCCTGTCCTGGCGGCCATCCTGTTCATCGCAGGCTCTACGGCAACGGCCGCCAAGGGGGCGGCGCTGCTTGGGGTCTATGCCGCCGGCATCGGCTTGCCGTTCATTCTGGCAGCAGCGTTCGCCGGCCGGTTCCTCGGCCTGGCGACAGGATTGCGCCGGCACATGGCCCTGATCGAAAAGGCGATGGGCGGCCTGCTGGTTCTGACCGGCGTCCTGTTCATGACCGGCCAGATGTCGGCGATCGCCCAGTGGCTTCTGGAGACCTTCCCGGTTTTCACCCAGGTTGGATAGGCCACAACGGCACATGGGAGGAGAGGATCATGTTCAAGGGATTTTGGATGGCGCTGATGCTCGCTGCGACGCTTGCCGGAGCGGGTGCCGGCAGCGGCGCCCGTGCGGCGTCGCTCGGCGATGACGGGCTGCACAAGGAGGACTGGTTCGCCATCACCTTCCGGGATGTTGCCGAAGACATCGATGCCGCCCGCGAGGAGGGCAAGCGGCTGGTTCTCGTGTTCGAACAGCGCGGCTGCATCTACTGCGCGAAGATGCACGAGCAGCTTCTGTCCGATCCCGAGGTCTCGGACTTCATCAAGGCGCACTTCAAGGTCGTGCAATACAACATGTTCGGCGACGAGGAGGTGACGGATCTTGACGGAGAGGTGCTCACCGAGAAGACGGCTGCGCGCAAGTGGGGATACGTCTTCACACCCACGCTCGTCTTCATGCCGGAAGAGGCGCCAGAGGGCATGAGCGCGGCCCAGGCCGCCGTTGCCACCATGCCGGGCGCGTTCGGTAAATGGACCTTCCTGAACATGTTCCGCTGGGTCTACGAGAAGGGCTACGAGGGCGACGAGCATTTCCAGAAATATCACGCCCGGATCATCCAGCAGCTGCGCGACGCGGGCCGTTTGAAGGACGAATAGATCCACGGATTCAATCGTTTGAATAAAGGCAGGAATCCCTGCTTCACAAAGCATGCAAAAAATCATATCTTTTAATATATCTAAACTCCACGTTGTCGCGGGATGAGGATTGCGACCGGCGTGGCGGGGGGAGAACGCAAGCCGGAATACCGGCTGTAAATGGGAGGAAGCGGCACATCATGCGCATGCAGATGAACAAGGCGGCCGCCGGCCTGGCGGTGGGGGCGGCCCTGCTCGGGTCCGGCATCGCGCTTGCCGGAACGATCGCGCCGGAAGCCGTGCGGATCGAGGACATGGAGCTGTCCCGGCCGCTGACCGATACGCCGGGTGATCCGGCGAAGGGGCGGGACGTCTTCGCAGACCGAAAGCTCGGCAATTGCCTGGCCTGCCATGCCAACAAGGATCTTTCGAACGAGCTCTTCCATGGTGACGTGGGCCCCTCGCTCGACGGCGTTGCTCAGCGCTGGTCGCCGGCGCAGTTGCGCGCGATCGTGGTGAATTCGAAGACGGTTCTGGGCGAGGCGACCGTCATGCCCGGCTTCTACTCGCTCGATGTGGGGGCCGATGTCGCCGAGGAATTCGCCGGCAAGACGATCCTGTCGGCGCAGGATGTCGAAGACGTCGTCGCCTATCTGACGACCCTCAAGCAAGACTGACCAATCAAGGAGGACGCGATGACGTTCAATCGTCGCGAAGCATTGGCCGTGGCCGCAGGCGCTCTGGCATTCGCGGTAACCGGCGCGCGCATCGCCTGGGCCGCCGCAGAGGATACGAAGAAAGCCCTCATGGACTTCACGGGCGGGGCCGAACCGCAGACGGGCCGCATCACGCTTGATGCGCCGGAAATCGCCGAGAACGGCAACACCGTGCCCGTGTCGGTATCGGTGGAGAGCCCGATGACGGCCGAGGACTATGTGGAATCCGTCACCATTCTGGCGGAGGGCAATCCCAGTCCCGCGGTCGCCACGTTCCACTTCACCGCAATGAGCGGCGAGGCGGCTGCCTCCACGCGCATGCGCCTTGCCAAGACCCAGAACGTCATCGCGGTCGCGAAGATGAGCGACGGCTCGGTGTTCATGGACACCAAGGAAGTCAAGGTCACCATCGGCGGCTGCGGCGGCTAGAGCACGGCAAGGCCGGAACGGATATCGCCGGTCCGGCCGACGAGGAAATGCTCTGAAGGTCAAAGTTCAAGGAGAGAGCCGTCATGGCCAAAGTCA
This sequence comes from Breoghania sp. JC706, assembly GCF_037026715.1. Classification (NCBI taxonomy): domain Bacteria; kingdom Pseudomonadati; phylum Pseudomonadota; class Alphaproteobacteria; order Hyphomicrobiales; family Stappiaceae; genus Breoghania; species Breoghania sp. JC706. Next base: position 234,090 of record NZ_JBANCG010000007.1, on the reverse strand, counting down.
AACCGCGCGTCAAACTGCCGAAGAAGGCGGAAAAGGGCGAGATCGTCACGATCAAGACGCTGATCAGCCACCCGATGGAATCTGGCCAGCGCAAGGACAAGAGCGGCAACGTCATCCCGCGTCAGATCATCAATTCCTTCAAGTGCGAGTTCAACGGCAAGCCGGTGTTCGCGTGCGACATGGATCCGGCGATCTCGGCCAATCCGTATCTGGAATTCACCGCGAAGGTCGAGGAAAGCGGAACGTTCGCCTTCACCTGGGTGGATGACGACGGCAGCGTCTACACGACCGAAGAAAAGATCACGGTCGAATAAGAGCCGACATTTCTGCCGGGAGGAGACGGCAAAGCCGAGGGGAGGAAGGCAGTTGAGAAAGGCAATCGTATTTGGCGCGGCAGCGCTTGCGATCGTCGGCGCGGGGGCCGCAAGTTTCGCCGAGCCGGTCGATGACGAACTGGTCATCGACGGCGAGACGAAGATCATAACCCGCGCCAAGGCGCCGGAGGGAAGCCCCTTCGAAGAGGTGACGTCGGGTTGGCTCTACCGCACGAAGGAAACGCGGGCGCTTGAAGCCGATTCATTCGAAAATCCCGGCATGCTCTATGTGGAACGTGGCGAGGAAATCTGGAACACGGCCGCAGGCGCCGCCGGCAAGTCCTGCGCCGAGTGCCACGGGGATGCTTCGGAAAGCATGAAGGGCGTCGGCGCCCACTATCCCAAGTGGAACGCCGAGGCCGGCAAGCCGTTCAATCTGGAGCTCCAGATCAACGCTTGTCGCGAAGCCAACATGAAGGCCGAGCCTTACAAGTTCGACGCCCCGGACCAGAAGGCGCTCGTCACCTACATCAAGAACCAGTCGCTTGGCACTCCGGTGGCGATCGATCTGGATGCCGGCGAGATGCGGGCGTGGTGGGAGAAGGGCAAGGAGGCCTACTACACCCGCATGGGCCAGCTGAACCTTTCCTGCGCGAGCTGCCACGAGCAGAACAACGGCAAGTACATTCGGGCAGATCACCTCAGCCAGGGCAACACCAACGGGTTCCCGACCTACCGGTTGAAGCAGGCGAACATGGTTTCGCTGCACAACCGCTTCCGTGGCTGCATCCGCGACACGCGGGCGGCCCAGCCCAAGGCGTTTTCAGACGTGCTGATGGCGCTGGAAGTCTATGTCGCGTGGCGCGGAACCGGTCTTTCCGTCGAAACGCCCGCCGTCCGACAATAGCGAATACGAACGCGGCGGCCTGCACGCCGCGTTCGCTTGGGATTTCTTGAACCGACAGACGAACGGCTTGCCGGGCGCACGGGGTTTCGTGCGCTGCCGGGGAAGCTTTGCCCGAAAGGCACCCTGAAGGGCCCGACCCGGGCCAGATAGGGTGACCCCCGGATAGGGCGATCCAAGGAGCGAAGAACCGCATGTTCTCCAGACGCGAATTCCTCATGGCGGCGGTGGCGACGAGTGCCGTGCTCGGCTCCGGGATGGCGGGGCGCTGGAGCCGCGCCATGGCGCAACAGCGGCTCACCGAGGACGGTCTCCTCGCCATGGAGGGGACCGGCAACCTGACGCTGGTGCATGTCACCGACATCCACGCGCAGCTCAAGCCGATCTATTTCCGCGAGCCCTCGATCAACCTGGGCGTCGGCGAGGTGGCCGGCAAGCCTCCGCACGTGACGGGCGCCGATTTCCTCAAGCTCTACGACATCGACCCCGGTTCGCCGCACGCCTACGCGCTGACGTCGGAAGATTTCGTCTCGCTTGCCAGAAGCTACGGCCGGATGGGCGGCATGGACCGGGTGGCGACCGTCATCCGCCGGATCCGCGAGGAGCGCGGCGCCGAAAATGTGGTGCTGCTGGACGGCGGCGACACCTGGCAGGGCTCCTACACGGCGCAGCAGACGCAAGGTGCGGACATGATCGAGATCATGAACGCGCTTTCTCCCGACGCGATGACCGGGCACTGGGAATTCACCTATGGCACCGACCGGGTGAAGGAGGCCATCGACGCGCTTCCCTTCGCTTTCCTCGGCTCCAACATCTACGACAACGAATGGGACGAGCCGGCCTTCGAGCACACGCTCATGCTGGAGCGCGGCGGCACCAAGGTCGCCGTCATCGGCCAGGCCTTCCCCTATACGCCGATCGCCAATCCGCGCTGGATGATCCCCGGCTGGTCCTTCGGCATCCGCGAGGAGGACATCGCCAAGCATGTGGAGGAGGCGCGAGAGGCAGGTGCTGAAGTGGTCGTGCTGCTGTCGCACAACGGCTTCGACGTCGACCGCAAGCTCGCCTCCCGCGTGCCCGGCATCGACGTGATCCTGACCGGCCACACCCATGATGCGCTGCCCGAGCCGGTGATGGTCGGCACGACGCTGGTGGTGGCCTCCGGCTCCAACGGCAAGTTTGTATCGCGCATCGATCTCGACGTGCGCGACGGGCGGGTGACCGACTGGGCCTATCGGCTCATTCCGGTCTTCTCCGATGTCATCACGCCGGATGCGGAGATGGCGGCGCTGATCGACAAGGTCCGCGCGCCCTATGAGGCGGAGCTTTCTCGCGAACTGGCGACGACGGACGCTTTGCTGTTCCGGCGGGGCAATTTCAACGGCACCTTCGACGATCTGATCTGCGAAGCGCTTCTGCAGGAACGCGATGCGGAAATCGCGCTTTCGCCGGGCTTCCGGTGGGGGACGAGCGTGCTGCCGGGCGACGCGATCACGGTCGAGGATCTCCATAACGCCTGCGCGATGTCCTACCCGGCGGCCTATCGCTCCACCATGAGCGGGGCGACGCTGAAGGACGTGCTGGAGGATGTGGCGGACAATCTCTTCAATCCCGATCCCTATTACCAGCAGGGCGGGGACATGGTCCGCGTGGGCGGCATGGGCTACGCGATCGACCCCAAAGCCGCCATGGGCTCCCGGATATCCGACATGACGATGCTGTCCACCGGAGAGCCGATCGATCCGGCGCGCGACTATACGGTCGCCGGCTGGGCCTCGGTCAACGAGGGGACGGAAGGCCCGGCCATATGGGACGTGGTGGAAAGCTACCTGACGCGGACGGGCACCGTCAGCCTGCCGGAAAACCAGTCCGTCAGGGTGACGGGCTGATGGACGACAAGACAAGACGCGGTCGAGGGACGACGATGACTGAGACAAGCAAGCCGGCCCCCGGAATGAACCGGCGAGGCTTCCTGAAGGCGGGACTGGCCGCCGGCGGCGCTGCCGCGTTCGGCGGTGCGGCGGGGGCGGCCGAGAGCGATCCGCTCATCACTCAAGTGCAGGACTGGAACCGCTATCTCGGTGCCGGCGTACAGGCCGCGCCCTACGGCGTGCCCTCCGCGCACGAGGCGCATGTGGTGCGGCGCGATGTCGAATGGCTGACGGCCTCGACCGAGAGCTCGGTGAACTTCACGCCGCTGCACGCGCTCGATGGCATCATCACGCCCAACGGGCTGTGTTTCGAGCGCCACCACGGCGGCGTCGCCGACATCGCTCCGGCCGATCACCGGCTGATGATCAACGGGCTCGTCGACAAGCCGCTGGTCTTCACCATGGCCGATCTGATGCGTTTCCCGCGTGAGAACCGGGTCTATTTCCTGGAATGCGCCGCCAATTCCGGCATGGAGTGGCGCGGCGCTCAGCTCAACGGATGCCAGTACACCCACGGCATGGTCCATTGCGTGATGTATACGGGCGTGTCGCTGAAGACGCTGCTCAACGAGGCCAGGATCAAGACCAACGGCAAATGGGTGCTGGCGGAAGGTGCCGATGCCGCCGCCATGACCCGCTCCATTCCGATGGAGAAGGCACTCGACGACTGCATCGTCGCCTTCAAGATGAATGGCGAGGCGCTCAGGCCAGAACAGGGCTATCCGCTTCGGCTCTGCGTTCCGGGGTGGGAAGGCAACATGTGGGTAAAGTGGTTGCGTCGGCTGGAGGTCGGCGACGAGCCGTGGCAGCAGCGCGAGGAAACATCCAAATACACCGATCTGCTGGCCAACGGAAAGGCGCGGCGCTTCACCTGGGTGATGGACCCCAAATCGGTCATCACCAGCCCCTCGCCGCAGATGCCGATCACGCATGGGAAAGGGCCCCTGGTGATCTCGGGCCTCGCCTGGTCGGGCAACGGCCGGATCAAGCGGGTCGATGTCTCAATCGATGGCGGCCGCAACTGGACCACCGCGCGCATCGACGGGCCAAGCCTGCCCAAGGCGCTGCACCGTTTCTATCTCGATATCGACTGGGACGGGTCGGACCTGTTGCTGCAGTCGCGCGCGCTCGACGAGCACGGTTTCTACCAGCCGACCAAGAATGCGCTTCGGGCCGAGCGCGGCGAAAATTCCATCTACCACAACAATTCGATCCAGACCTGGCATGTGAAAGAGGACGGAAGGGTTGAAAATGTCGAAGTTTCTTAAATCCCTGATCGTCTTCTCCGCCCTGGGGTTCGCTGTTCCGGCGATGGCTGGCGACGGGGAGAAATTCGGGCTCGGGCGCACGGCGACGCCCGAGGAAGTCGCCGCCTGGGATATCGATGTGCGGCCGGATGGACTTGGTCTTCCCGAAGGCCACGGCACCGTGGCTGAGGGCGAAGTGCTGTTCACCGACAATTGCGCAGCTTGTCACGGCGATTTCGGTGAGGGTGTCGGACGCTGGCCGGTTCTCGCCGGCGGGCAGGGCACGCTGAAGGACGACAGGCCTGAAAAGACGGTCGGCTCCTACTGGCCCTATCTCTCCACCGTCTACGACTACGTTCGCCGCGCCATGCCCTTCGGCAATGCCCGTTCGATGACGAATGACGAGATCTATGCCCTGACGGCCTACATCCTCTATCTGAACGACATCGTGACGGACGAGGACTTTGAGCTCTCCAAGGAGAACTTCACCTCCATCCATTTGCCTAACGAGGCCAATTTCATTGAGGACGGGCGCGCCGAAGAGCCGTTCAACGAAACGAAGGCCGAACCTTGCATGAGCAATTGCAAGGACAGCGCGGTGGAAATCACCATGCGGGCGCGTATCCTCGATGTGACGCCCGGCCGCGCGGACGACGAAGGAGCCGGTGCGGGATCCGTGGATTGACGTTCTCCGGGAAGGAACGACGATGGCGGCACTGACCAGAAGGCGCTTCGGGTTGCTTGCGGCAGCGGGCGTCGCGAACCTTGCCGCTCCGTCGCTTGTCGGGGCGCAGGGCGTGCCCCGCGTCGTCGTCGTTGGAGGCGGTGCAGGAGGGGCGACGGCGGCCCGTTACATCGCCATGGACGCGGGCGACGCGATCGACGTGACGCTGATCGAGGCCAATGCGATCTATACGACCTGCTTTTTTTCCAACCTCTATCTCGGCGGTTTCCGCAGCCTTGCGTCGATAACCCACGGCTATGATACGCTGGCTGCGGACTACGGGATCAATATCGTCAACGCCCGTGCTGAGGCCATCGATCGCGAGGCGAAGGCGGTGCGGCTCGCGGACGGCGGCAGGGTCGCCTATGATCGGCTTGTCGTCGCTCCGGGCATCGATCTCGTCTATGATTCCGTTCCCGGCTATTCGCGGGAAGCGGCCGAAATCATGCCGCACGCCTGGGAGGCGGGGCCGCAGACCCGGCTCCTGAAAGATAGGTTCGACGCGCTCGAGGACGGGCAGCAGATCGTCATCGTGCCGCCGCCCAATCCGTACCGCTGTCCGCCCGCCCCCTACGAACGCGCATCGGTCTTCGCCCATGTGCTGAAGGCGAAGGGACATATGGCCTCGCGCATCATCATCCTCGATCCGAAGCCGAAATTCTCCAAGCAGGCGCTGTTTTCCGAAGGCTGGGAGAAATATTACCCCGGCATGGTCGAATGGTACGGTCCGGATGTGCACGGTGGCATCAAGGGCGTCGATCCGGCTGCAGGAACAGTGGAGACGGATTTTGACACGTTCCATGGCGCGCTCGTCAACGTGATCCCGGCGCAAAGGGCGGGCCTTATCGCCCAGGATGCCGGGCTGGCGGACGAAAGCGGCTACTGTCCGATCGATCCGGCCTCCATGCGCTCCAGGATGGACGAGGCCATCTTCGTTCTGGGCGATGCCGCGATCGCGGGCGACATGCCGAAGTCCGCCTTTGCCGCCAACAGCCAGGCGAAGGTCGCGGCCATGACCGTGTGCGGAGACCTGACCCGATCCGAGGTGTTTCCGGCGAGCTATGCCAATACCTGCTGGAGCCTGATCGAAACGGACGACAGCGTGAAGGTGGGCGCGCAATACGAGCCGACGGCGGAAAAGATCGCATCGACTTCGCACTTCATTAGCCAGACACACGAATCCGCAAAGGTGCGGAAGGCGAATTTCGAGGAATCGCTCGGTTGGTATGTGGGCATCATCGCGGACATCTTTGGCGCGTGAGCCGCGGCGGGGCGCGCCCTACTTGCGCTTGCGGCCGTAGATCTCCAGCCGGTGATGCACGATCTCGTAGCCGAGCTTGCGGGCGATCTCTTTCTGCAACTCCTCGATCCGATCCGACGTGAATTCGATGACGGCACCGGTGTCGATGTCGATGAGATGATCGTGGTGGGTGGCGTCGGCATGCTCGAAGCGCGAGGGGCCACCTTCGAACGTGTGCCGGTGGATGGCGCCCTTGTCCTCCAGAAGCTTCATCGTGCGGTAGACGGTGGAAAGCGAGATGCTTGCATCGACGCGCACGGCACGGCGGAAGATCGCCATGGCGTCGGGATGATCGTCGCGTTCGGCGAGGATTTCGAGGATGACCTTGCGCGGCCGGGTGATGCGTACCCCGGCTTCGCGCAGGACGCGCTCGTAGTCGCTAAGGTTCACGTGTTCCGTCATGGCGGTCAGGATATCCCGCGCGACGGTCGGTGCAAGTGCGGCGCAAAGGCTTTCCGCTCAATAGATCGTCCGGGCGAGATGCTCTGCATAACCCTCGTCATAGGCACGGGCGTCGAATGCCTCGTCGAGCGCCTTGATGATCGTGCCGGTGGAGGGCAGGGCGGATCGCTCGATCTGTGTTTCCTGGTCCCACAGCCGCGAGCGGGCCAGTGCCTTCTGGCACTGGAAATAGACCCGTTCGGCGCTCACCCGCAAAACGGTCGCAGGCTCCTTGCCGTTCATGGTGAAGGAGGCGCGCAGGTCCGGGTCGGTGGTGATTTCTGCCCGGCCGTTGATGCGCAGCGTCTCGCCGATGCCGGGGATCAGGAACAGCAGGGAAACGCGGGGGTCGCGAACGATGTTCCTCAGCGTGTCGATGCGGTTGTTGCCTCTCCGATCGGGGATCAGGACGGTGTTCCTGTCCGTTACCCGTACGAAGCCGGCCGGATCGCCGCGCGGCGAGCAGTCGAGCCCTTCAGGACCAACGCTGGCGATGACGACGAAGGGCGCGGCCTCGATAAAGGCGCGATAGTGCTCGGAGATGTGGTCGAGTTCCTTGACCAGCGACCGCTTGGCGGGTTCGCCGTAAAGCGCCTCGAGCTGTGCAATCGAGGTTACCTGATGATCCGTGCCGGACATGGTTTTCTTCCTCCCAGGTCGGCATTCCGAAGGTCGACCGGTCCGGGGCAGTGGCTTGCGCCCGAGCCGGCCGATCCGTCGCGTGCCGATGTCACCCCAGCTTTTTCATCTCGGCCAGGATCGCGTCGCCCATCTCGGTGGTGCCGACGGCGGTCATGCCTTCGCTCATCAGGTCCTTGGTGCGCAGGCCCTTGTCGAGCGTCGCGGAGATCGCCTTCTCCACCAGATCGGCTTCCTCGATGAGGTTGAAGGAATAGCGCAGCGCCATGGCGAAGGAGGCGATCATGGCGATCGGGTTCGCCGCACCGGTGCCGGCGATGTCGGGCGCGGAGCCGTGCACCGGCTCGTACATCGCCTTGCGCATGCCGGTCTTGGCATCGGGGGCGCCGAGCGAGGCGGACGGCAGCATGCCGAGCGAACCGGTCAGCATCGCCGCGATGTCCGACAGCATGTCGCCGAACAGGTTGTCGGTGACGATGACGTCGAACTGCTTTGGCCAGCGCACGAGCTGCATGCCGCCGGCGTCCGCCAGCATGTGCGAGAGCTCCACGTCCTCGAACTCGCGGTCATGGACGGCGGTGACGACCTCGTTCCACAGAAGGCCCGACTTCATCACGTTGCGCTTTTCCATCGAGCACACCTTGTTCTTGCGGGTGCGCGCAAGATCGAAGGCGACGCGGGCAATGCGCTCGATCTCGAAGGTGTCGTAGACCTGCGTGTCGACGGCGCGCTTCTGGCCGTTGCCGAGATCGGTGATCTCCTTCGGCTCGCCGAAATAGACGCCGCCGGTCAGCTCGCGCACGATCAGGATGTCGAGGCCTTCGACCACATCCGGCTTCAGCGAGGAAGAGGCGGCAAGCGCGGGATAGCAGATGGCTGGGCGCAGATTGGCGAAGAGTTCCAGATCCTTGCGCAAGCGCAGCAGGCCTGCCTCGGGGCGCGCATCGTAGGGCACGCCATCCCACTTCGGTCCGCCGACCGCACCGAAGATGACCGCGTCGGCGGCCATGGCCTTGGCCATGTCCTCTTCGGAAATCGCCTTGCCGTGCGCATCGTAGGCCGCGCCGCCGACGAGGCCCTCGTCGGTCTCGAAGGTCGCGCCGCCCCGGGCGTTGAACCAGTCGATGATCTTCTTCACTTCGGCCATGATCTCGGTGCCGATGCCGTCGCCGGGAAGAAGCAGCAGATTGTGCGTAGCCATGGGAGTTTCCGCGCCCTGTTCGTTGAGACTGTCGGTGTTTTTGCTAAAGGCTGTCGTGTCGGTTGGCAAGGCTCGGCGCGTGGCTTGCGGTACGCCTCTTTCGCGCTATCGCAGCCACGCCAGAAGGCCTGCCTCGTCCGGCGTGCGGGCGATATCGGTGGAACAGCCCGCCGCAACGAGAGGCTCTGCCGCGGTTTCGGAAATGGCGATCGCCCGCAAGCTCGCCGGATCGATCCCGCCCGTCCGGATGGCCCGGACGAAGGCTTCTGCGGTGCGGCGCGAATAGACCAGCACAACGTCGATCCTTCCGGCCATGAACGCGTCGAGCACATCGGCGGGCAGGCGCTGGAGCTTTCGCGCGCCGTAAAGCTCCACGAGCCTGACTGCGAAACCGGCCTCTTGAAGCTGGACGTCGAGATCGCCCCGACGCTCCCGCCCGCAAGGGTAGAGGATCGTTCCGGCGACGCCCGCAAGCGCCCTCGTCATCCCGGCGGCCAGTGCGTCGGCATCGCCGGCAGCCGTTTCCACGCGGGCGAAGCCGGCAGAGGCCATGGCGTCCGCCGTTCGCGAGCCAACAGCGAAGACCGGCCGCGTCCGAAGGGCCTCGTATTCGGGGCGGTCGTGCAGTACCTCGGCCACCCGGGCGCTCGTCACCGCAATGGACGAAACGTCATCGGTTCGGAACGGCGGCGGCCGGAGCCGTTCGATCTCGAGCATCGGAGCGAACAGAACCTCGTGACCCGCGGCCCGCAGCCGTTCCGCGGTCGCGCGGGCCTGATCGATCGGCCGGGTGAGGAGGATGCGCATTGTGGCCGGTGCTCCGCCTTGACGGGCGCGATTACAGCGTCAGGAACCCCGGTCCGGCTTCCGCCTTCAGGGCGCGGCCCAGATCCGCGCCCATCTCGGCAGCGTCGTCACTGGTCCCCTCCCGCATGCCTTCGTGCGCGGCGCTGCCATCCGGCTTCAGCATGAGGCCGCGCAGCACGACCGTGCCCTCCGCCACGCGGGCAAGCCCCGCGATCGGCGTCCGGCACGAGCCGTCAAGTTCCTTCAGGAAGGCGCGCTCGGCGGCCAGACAGATGGCAGTCTCCTCATCGTGGATCGCCGCAAGCAAGGAGCCGATGCGTTCATCATCGATCCGGCTCTCGATGCAGATGGCACCCTGACCGACGGCGGGCAGGAAAGAATCCTCGTCCAGCACCGAAGTCGCGACATCGGCCATGCCGAGCCGGCGCAGGCCCGCATAGGCGAGAAGCGTGGCATCCACGACCCCCTCCTCAAGCTTCTGAAGCCGCCGCTGAACGTTGCCGCGATAGGTGACGACCTCGAGATCGGGCCTCAGCCGCTTGACGATGGCTTGGCGACGCAGCGAGGCGGAGCCGACGATGGCTCCGGCCGGCAGGTCGGCAAGCGTCATCGCCCGGGGCGAGATGAAGGCGTCGCGCACGTCCTCGCGCGGCAGGAAGGCCGAGATCTCAAGCCCGTCGGGCAGCACGGTCGGCATGTCCTTGGAGGAATGCACCGCCAGATCGATCTCGCCGGAATAGAGCGCGTCCTCGATTTCCTTGGTAAAAAGGCCCTTGCCGCCGACTTCGGCCAGCGGCCGGTCGAGAATCCTGTCGCCGGAGGTCTTGATCACCACGATCTCGAAGGCGTCTTCGGGAAGCGCGTGTGCCTTCATCAGGCGATCGCGCGTCTCGTGGGCCTGGGCGAGCGCCAATGCACTGCCGCGCGTGCCGATCCGGACAGGTTTCGATTGCAATGATCTTGATCCCGGGTTAGGGCCGCTCCTATCCGGCTTTCAAGACCGGATACTGTAGCGGCGAAGGTGGGCCGGTCTCACCGGCGATGATCCGCAATGATAAGGCCCGATGGCGCCATGTCCAATCCGCAAGCCGATGAAATGTCGGCGGTTCAAGAAAATTCCGCATCGGCATCCGGTCCGGTACTCGTGCTGGGCATCGAGACGAGCTGCGATGAAACCGCCGCCGGCGTCGTCCGGCGCGGTGCCGACGGGCGCGGGGAAATCCTGTCGAACGTCGTCCGCTCGCAGATCGAAGATCACGCGCTTTATGGCGGCGTGGTGCCGGAAATCGCCGCGCGCGCCCATATCGCCATGCTCGACGGCATCGTCCGGCGGGCGATGGAGGAGGCGGGCGTCGCGTTTGCCGATCTCGATGCCGTCGCCGCGACCGCCGGGCCCGGGCTTATCGGCGGTGTCATCGTCGGCCTCATGACCGCCAAGGCGATCGCGCTTGCCGCCGACACGCCGCTCGTCGCGGTCAATCATCTGGAAGCCCACGCGCTGACGGCGCGGCTGACCGACGGCGTCGCCTTTCCCTATCTGATGCTGCTCGTTTCCGGCGGGCATACGCAGTTCGTTCTGGCGCGAGGCGTCGGCGACTATGTACGTCTCGGCTCCACGATCGACGACGCGCTCGGCGAGGCCTTCGACAAGACGGCGAAGCTGCTGGGCCTGCCCTATCCCGGCGGCCCGGCCGTGGAACGGGCCGCGCGCACCGGCGACGGCACCCGGTTCGATCTGCCGCGCCCGCTCCTCAACCGGCCGGGGCTCGACATGTCCTTTGCCGGGCTCAAGACGGCGGTTCGCGTCGCCGCGGAGCGCGCCGCCCCTGTCAGCGATCAGGATGTGGCTGACCTGTGCGCCTCGTTCCAGGAAGCGGCCGCCGATGTGGTCGCGTCCCGTGCAAGACGGGCCCTGAAGGAATTTGCAGAGATGTTTCCGGCCATCGAGCCGGTTCTGGTGATTGCCGGCGGCGTGGCGGCCAACACGCGCCTTCGCCATGGCCTTGATGAGGCCGCGAGGGAGACGGGGGCACGGCTGGTGGCGCCGCCGATACATCTGTGCACGGACAATGCGGCTATGATCGCCTGGGCGGGCGCGGAGCGGTTCGCGCTCGGTCTCGTTGATCCGCTCGATGTCAGCCCACGGCCGCGCTGGCCACTCGACGGGACGGCCAAACCCATGCTCGGAGAAGGGCGCAAGGGGGCGAAGGTATGAAGTTCGACAGGATCGGGGTTGTCGGCGGCGGTTCCTGGGGCACCGCGCTGGCGCTGGTGGCGGCGCGTGCCGGACGCGATGTGAAGCTCTATGCCCGCGATCGCGATACGGTCGCGTCGATCAATCGCTCTGGGGAGGCGCCAAGGCTGCCGGGGATCCGTCTTGATCCCGCGCTCCATGCGACATCTCGTCTGGAGGAAGCGCTCAATGCGGATGCCGTGCTGCTGGTGACGCCGGCTCAGACGACCCGCGCGCTTGCCCTGCAGATGAAGCCCTTTCTCGCCTCCGGAACGCCCGTCGTGCTGTGCGCCAAGGGTCTGGAACACGGCAGCGGCGCGCTGTTGAGCGATGTTCTGGCAGATGCGCTGCCGGAGGCGGCGACCGCGGTTCTCTCGGGTCCGAGTTTTGCGACAGATGTCGCCAAGGGCCTGCCGACGGCGGTCACGATCGCCTCGGAGGATGCAGGCCTCGCCGACGGTCTTGCCCGGGCGCTCGCCAGTGACAGCTTCCGGCCCTATTCATCCATCGACGTGACGGGCGTGCAAATCGGCGGCGCGCTCAAGAACGTGCTGGCAATCCCCTGCGGCGCGATCGTCGGGCGCGGTCTCGGCGCCAGTGCCCAGGCCGCCCTGACGGCGCGTGGCTTCGCCGAGCTTTCCCGGCTCGCCAAGGCGATGGGGGCCCGGACCGAAACGCTCACCGGGCTGTCCGGGCTCGGCGATCTGGTGCTGACGGCCTCCTCGCCGCAATCGCGCAACATGGCCTTCGGGATCGAGATCGGTCGCGGGCGGACGGTTGCGGAACTCATGGCCCCCGGCGCCAAGCTCGTGGAAGGGGTCCACACGGCTCCGGTCGCGGTGGAACTCGGCAAACGGCGCGGGGTGGAGCTGCCGATCTGCGAGGCGGTGGCCGATGTTCTGGCCGGGCGGCTTTCGGTCGACGAAGCGTTGCAGGTCTTGATGAGCCGGCCGCTGAAGCGCGAAAGCTGAGGCTCAGCCGGCAGCCCGCAAGGCGTCGGCGAGCCAGGACAGGTGACGATCCTTGATACCGAGTTCCTTCAGGTGATCGGCGGTATTCAGCACATAGTCGCGGTTCGGGCCGGACTGACCGTTGCTTTCGCGCACGATTTCCAGCTGACGTTCCAGCGGCAGGGCGCCGGCATATTGCTCGTGCCCGCGCTCGACCACGTAGCCAAGTGCCTGGATGCGCCGGCCGTCGCCGAGGACGACGTCGCGCAGCACCTCGCGATAGACCATCGTCACCTGCTCGCGTGCGCGCAAATAGGCGATCACCTCGTCGCGGTGTTCGGCCTCGACGCGAAAGGCGAGGCCCCGGCACGCGCCGCCGCGATCGAGCCCGAGCACCAGACCCGGCCGCTCCTGCGTTCCGCGATGAACCCAGGAGTAGACGCAAAGCGAGCGGTGAAGACCGCGCAACAGGGCGGGAACGACCTCGGCATGCCGGAAACCCGGCCGCCACATCAGCGAGCCGTAGCCGAATACCCACAGATCGTCCATGCCGTACTCCGTGTCGCCGTTCGAAAGCCTGCCGCTCTAGCAGCGGGTTGACGCAGGTGCAAGAAGGGCATGGTCCCGCGAGGCATCGACAATCGTTCGATCCGCGGTTTCTTGCGCCCCGGAATTTGCTATGGCTCGCGCGCCACGATGCCGCCGTCCCGGCCCGTCAAGGATGGCGACGACGATGCGAGGGGTAGCCCTCGCCAGACCAGGAAACGTTCATCCATGCGCAAACGCTACATTCTTCTCGTGCTCGCCATTCTCGCGGTCGTCGCCGGCTGGTCGGGGTTCTGGTTTTACGCGGCGGGCGAAGTGGAGAAACGGCTCGATCTGGCGCTTGAGGAATTCGCGCGCGACGGGATGCAGGTGGTTTGCGAAGATCGCACGGTCGGCGGCTATCCGTTCCGCATGGAGGTTCGCTGCAAGACCGTGGTTGTGGTTCTTGCCGATGGCAGCAAGGTTGCCAACGGGCCCTTGCGCGCCGTCGCGCTCGTCTACAATCCGCGCCATATCATCGTTGAGGCCGATGCGCCTCTCGCGGCGAGGCTCGCAGCCGTTCCCGTCGATCTTTCGGGCCGGTGGAACCTCGCGCAGGCAAGCCTGATCTTCAAGGGCGGTACGGTGGCGTCGATGGCGGTTTCGCTCCAGGGCGTTGATGCGGCCGCGGCAGGCGGATTCGGAGCGCAAAAGGCGGCGGCCGAGCGGGCGGAGCTGCATGTGCGGCGCGCGCCCGACAAGCCCGATACCACCGACATCGCCGTCACGCTCGACAAGGGCTCGCTCGCGGGGGCACTCTTCAACGCCGATCCCTTCGATGCCGGGGTTCTCGTGCGGCTGCCGGATGGCACCGACTGGCTCGCGGGTCGCGAGCCGCCGCTGGCGATCATCGGCATGCCGATCGAGGTGAGGGAAGCCTTCATTTCACGCGACGATGCCCGTATCACCGCCAATGGCGTTCTCACATTGGGTGCGGACGGCTATTTCGCCGGCGATCTGGAGGTCACGGCGGCAGAGCCGGGCAGGGTTGCCGAACTCATAAGGCCGTTCTATCCGCCCGATTCAGCCATTCCCGCCGCCTTCCAGGGGGCTCTTTCCGGCTTCGGAAAGAAGACGACCCTGAATGGCCAACCGGCCGTCAGCGCCAAGCTGACCTTCCGCGAAGGTGGGGTCCGGATCGGCTTCATTCCCATTGCCCGGATGGTTCCCCTGTTCTGATCTCCCCTGAAGCCGCTGTGGTGGATCTGGTGTGCCGGCGCCGGGCGCTGCCGTTGCGGAGACGGAAAATTAAGGCTCCCGTGCAAATTGTGACAAGTCGGAATGTGTCCTTTCGCACCGTCGTCCGCGAGAAGACGGAATGAGGATCCGGCCGTGAAAGACCTGCCTGCGAACGGGGCTCGCCGGCTTCAGCGACAGAGACTGTTCATGAGAATGCTGCCGCGAGCATGGGGGCGACGTGCGTCGGGCCCGGATCGGTCCGATCCAGACACGGCGGATACCGCTGCGTCGAAGGCAGGGCCGCTTCATCTGCAATTCGACAGGATTTCCGCCCGCGCCCGCGCAATCCTGAGCGGCGAGGGGGATGCCGCCAGGGCACAGCGCATGGCGCTGTTCACCTTCGCCGTCCGCGTCTTCGGCGCGGCACTCGCCTACTTCCTGCAGGTCTTCCTCGCGCGCTGGATGGGCAGCCATGAATACGGCATCTATGTCGTGGTCTGGACCCTCGTTGTCGTACTCGGCGTGATCGCGCCGCTTGGGTTCAATTCCTCGGTGCAGCGGCTGATACCGGAATACCTCGCCTTCAACCAGATGGCGCTTCTGCGCGGTATCCTCTACGCCAGCCGGATTATCGGCGTGGTGTCGGCCACGTTCTTCATGCTGGTCACCATGGCCGTCTTCTGGTTCGGATCAGGCCATGTGCCCGACTATTACGTCGTTCCCGCCTGTCTTGCGGCCCTGTGCCTGCCGATGTTCACCCTGACCGACGTGCAGGAGGGCATCGCGCGCTCGCGCGACTGGGGCGATCTGGCGATCATGCCGACCTACATATGGCGGCCGCTGCTGATCCTTCTCGCCGTGCTTGCCGCCAGCCTCGTCGATTTGCCACACTCGGCGACGATCGCCTGTTTTGCGGCGATCTTTGCAACCTGGGGTGCTGCCCTTTACCAGAAGATTTCCATGGACCGGCGGCTGCGCCATCTGGTCGGGCCGGGGCCGCGGCAGTGGCTTCCCGGCGACTGGATACGCCTTTCGCTGCCGATCTTTCTCGTGGAGGGGTTCTTCACCCTGCTCACCAGCGCAGATGTGCTGATGGTCAGCTATTTCGAGCCTCCCGGAGAGGTGGCCGTCTATTTCGCGGCCGCCAAGACGCTGGCTCTCGTCCATTTCGTCTATTTCGCGGTCAAGGCGGCGTCGGCCCACCGCTATTCCCGACTGCACCACAGTGGCGACCATGCGGGGCTCGCCGACTATGTGCGGCAGTCGGTGGCCTGGACCTTCTGGCCTTCTCTGCTTTTCGCGGGCGTCCTCTTTGTCTTCGGCGATTACGTGCTGAGGCTTTTCGGCAGCGATTTCACCGGCGGCCACGACATCCTCGCCCTGCTGATGATCGGGGTGCTCGCGCGCGCCGCCGTCGGGCCCGTCGATGCGCTGCTGACCATGGCCGGCGAGCAGAAGCGTTGTGCGGTGGCCTATGCGGCGGCGTTCGTCGTCAACGTGACGCTGAACGTCACCCTCATTCCGTATTACGGCTTGATCGGCGCTGCGCTTGCGACAAGTATTTCCATGTGTTTCGAAGCTTCCAGCCTGTACTGGGTGGCCCGGACCCGTCTCGGCATCCGGTCCTTCATCTGGACCGTCGGCGGCAAGGGGGAGGGGAGAGACGATGGCCAGTGACCAGACCCTGCCAGACGAAGATCCTTCCGAAGATCCCTCGTCGCTCGCCGCACCGTCCCTGGTCAGTTCGCTCGAACCCCTGTTCATGACGCTGCTGGAGGCCGAGGCCGAACTTCCGGCCTGGCAGGCGCTGGCGAGCCACGCCCTGGAGCCCAATCCGTTCTTTCGCCCGGAATTTCTGCTCCCCTACTTGCGTTTTGCGGAGCCGGCCGTCGTCTCGATCGCTGCCGTGCGAAGGCGGTCTGGCGGCGGCCTCGTCGCCCTTGCTCCGCTCGGACGGCGCACGCTTGGTCTTGCATGGTCCGCACCCCATGTCTGGACCCATCCCTATGCGCCCCTGGGCACGCCGCTGCTTGCGCCCGACTGCGCCGAGGCGGCGGCGATGAAGCTGCTGCGCCTTGCACAAATGCAGATGGGGCCACTTCTCGCTCTGCCGGAACAACGGCTGGAGGGGACCGTGGCTGACGCCCTGCGCAGCGCGGCGTGCGAACTGGGACTGAAAGTCGGCCAGACAGCGACCTATCTGCGACCTGTCCTTCCAGTGGAAGGGTCGATGGAGCACTATCTCGCCGATTTCTCAAGCCAGCGGCGACGCGGCTATGCCAAGGGATATCGCCGGCTCAAGGAGCTTGGGCATCTCGTGCGCGATCATCTGCGCGGCGCGCACGCGGCTGTGGCCTTCGACGATTTCCTGGCGCTGGAGGAAGCAGGCTGGAAGGGGGAAAGCGGATCCGCGCTCGCCTCCAATCCCCACCATGCGGCTTTTGCCCGCGAAGCGGTCGGCCAGCTCGCCGCATCGGGGTGTCTTATGCTCGACCGTCTGCGGCTCGATGACAGGACCATCGCGGCCGTCGTCTCGTTTCGTGACGGGCCTCGGGCGTTTGCCTGGAAAATCGCGTTCGACGAGGCCCATGCCCGGTATTCTCCCGGGGTGCAGGTGATGCTGGCGGCCATGGAGAACTATTTCCATCACGAAGCTTTGGCGGAAGTCGATTCCCTGGCGGGGCGAGCGCCATCGCTCGTCGACAGTCTTTGGCGCGAAAGGGCGTCCTTCGGGACATTGCTTATCGCGGGGGGAGGCTTTTCGGCGGCACGTCTCGCCTCGGCCCATGGCGATATTGCCACACATGACATGGCCAGACGTGGGGCGAAGGGAATGAAGGCGGTGCTGCGCCGGTTCCGCAAGACCTGATCGCGGCGCAGGTCCGCTGTGCTTTTCTCCGCATCGGGAGGCGAAAGATGTGCGGCGACACGAAAAAAGGGGCCCGGCGGACCGGTCCCCTTTTCCTTGACGTCTGCTTCGGATCGCGATCCCAGCGTCAGGCCGCGCAGGCGGCGAAATGGGCTTCCAGCATCTCGACAGGCAGGTCGCGGCCGATGAAGACAAGCCGGCTTTCGCGTTTCTCGCCTTCCTTCCACGGACGCTGGTGATCGCCCTCGATGATCATGTGCACGCCCTGCACCACGTAACGGTCATCATCACCGGTGAACGCGAGAATCCCCTTGAGCCGCAGGATGTTCGGGCCCTGAAGCTGGGTGGTCTGCTGGATCCAGGGGAAGAACTTGTTGGGATCGAGCTCGCCGGCTTTTAACGAGATGCTCTTCACACCGTGCGGGTCTTCATCATGATGGTGATGATGATGGTGGTCGTGACCATGGTCGTGATGGTGATCATGATCGTGGTGATGATGATCGTGATCGCAATCGGGCCCGCAGACGTGATCGTCCTCTTCCAGAAAATGCGGGTCGAGGCTGAGGATGCGGTCGAGATCGAACGAGCCGCGGTCGAGAACCTTGTCGAGATCGATCGAGCACCGTTCCGTCCTGTGCACCACGGCGTAAGGATTGATCGCGCGGATCGCGGCTTCGACGGACTGGAGTTCCTCAGGCGAGACGAGATCGGTCTTGTTGAGCAGGATCACGTCGGCGAAGGCGATCTGGTCGGCCGCCTCGTCGGTGTCCTCCAGCCGTTGCGGCAGATGCTTGGCATCCACCACGGCGACCACCGCGTCGAGCTTCGCGGCCTGGCGCACGTCTTCGTCCATGAAGAAGGTCTGGGCGACGGGGGCCGGGTCGGCGACGCCGGTGGTTTCCACCAGAATGGCGTCGAACGCGCCCTTGCGCTTCATCAGGTTCTCCACGGTGCGGATCAGGTCGCCGCGCACCGTGCAGCAGATGCAGCCGTTGTTCATCTCGAAAATTTCTTCGTCGGATTCGACCAGGAGATCGTTGTCGATGCCGATCTCGCCGAATTCGTTGACGATCACCGCATAGCGCTTGCCGTGATCCCCGGTGAGGATGCGGTTCAGCAGTGTCGTCTTGCCGGAGCCGAGATAGCCTGTCAGCACCGTGACGGGAATCTGGCTGTCGCCTGAGGGAGTGGCGGTCATGGGAGTGTCCTTCGCGCGAAACGGGTCGGCGGCTCTCGAAACCGGATCCGGAGCCGCCGTGTTGGCCGCAATATAGGGTTTCGAACCGCTCTCGCGAAGGGGGATTGGTGCAATGTCGTCTTTTCGGGCGCAAGCGCCGCCGGTGGAGAGGGTCGTGCCGGTGGAGAGGGTCGTGAAAGAGCCAAGGGGCCGATGCGGCGCTCCTTGACGAAAATCGTTCGGCGGGCGGAGGCGACATCTCGGGGTTCGCGTCGCTCCCGCCCGCCGGTCCCCGGCCATGCACCAGGGATCCGGTCCGGTTATGCCGGAATGGGGCGGTGCCGGTTCAGGAACCCGCGAGGCAGTCGTGCAGGTTCGCCGCCAGGTTCCCCATCATGGTTTCGTACGCGCCCGGTCCCGGCTTTACGTCCGCACCAAGGGGATCCAGCACGCCGGCGCGTGCGGACGTCCCGTCGATCAGCGTTGTCACGAGCTGCGGGCGGAACTGGGGTTCGGTGAAGATGCAGATGGCGCCGGATTTGGTGATCCGGTCGCGGATTTCGCGAACCCGCGCAGCGCCCGGCTGGCGCTCCGGATCGACCGCGACAGCGCCCGCCGCCTCGACCCCGAAGCGGTGTTCGAAGTAGTGGTAGCCGTCGTGGAAGACGATGAAGGGCCGACCCTGAACGGGGGCGAGTTCGTCGGCGATCTTCTCCTGGAGCCTCATCAGGCGTCCGTTCAGCTGCGCCGCATTTGCAGAATAGATGTCTGCGTGCTCGGGGTCGGTGGTCTTCAACACCTTTGCGATCTCGTTCACCATGGCGCGGGCGTTGGCCGGATCCAGCCACACATGCGGATCCATTCCGGAATGATCATGGTGATCGTGCTCGGCTTCCCCGCCAGCCTTTTCGGCATGATCGTCGCCATCGTCGTGATGGTGGTGTTCGTCCTCTTCCCATATCGCGCCCTTGCGAAAGGCGAGGGTCTGCACGCCCTCGGCTTCGGCCAGGTCGACGACTTTCGCTTTTCCGGAAAGCGTTTCCAGCGGGTGATTCAGGAACGTCTCGAGGTTTTCCGAGACCCGGAAGACGATATCGGCATTGTCGAGCGCCTGGGCATCGGAGGGCTTGAGGGCATAGGAATGAGGGGAGGCGCCGCCCTGAACGAGCAGGCGCGGCGTTCCGAGATCGCCCATCACGCCGGCGACCAGGGAGTCGATCGGCTTGATCGACGTGACGACCTTCGGGACGTCCGCCTGGGCCGCTGATAGCGGGAACGCGGCAAGACCGATCAGGCCCGCGGCGACGACGGCCCAGGAAATCGGGCGAAAACTCATTCGGCTCACTCCACATTGGATATGTAATGTTATAACATAACTGTCTCGCAATTCTCTCTCCCGTCAAGGGGGAAGATAAAAAAGTGTGGCGACAGTCGTTGCCGCCGCCCCGCCTGCGTGCCTTCGGGCGATGCCCGCTCACTATCCGTGAGGGCCTCGTTCGTCGTGAAATCGGAAACAACAGCGGATCGGTCCGGCGCGCGGCACTTGCGCGTTCGCCCGATTCAACGGAAGAACAGGACATGAGCATTCAGACGTCACAGTCCGATACCGGTGGCGACGCGCAGGCGGTCGCCCCGTTGATCTCGACCCACGATCTCGGCGTCCACCGCTCCGAGCGCTGGCTGATCGAGCATGTCGATCTCACCGTTTCGCGCGGCGAGATCGTCACGCTCATCGGTCCCAACGGCGGCGGCAAGACCACCCTCGTGAAGACCGTGCTCGGACTGGAGGCGCCCGATGCCGGAACCATCCAGCGCGCGCCGGGGCTCAGGATCGGCTACGTGCCGCAGAAGTTCCATCTCGACTGGACCATGCCGCTGACCGTGTCGCGGCTGATGACGCTGACAGTGCGCGCCTCGCGCGATGAGGTGCGCAACGCGCTCGAGGAAACAGGCGTCGCGCATCTGATGCGGGCTCCCGTCCAGGCGCTGTCGGGCGGCGAGATGCAGCGGGTTCTGCTCGCACGCGCGCTGCTGCGCGAGCCGGACCTTCTGGTGCTTGACGAACCGGTGCAGGGCGTCGACTTCACCGGCGAGATCGCGTTGTACGAGCTGATTTCGGGCATTCGACGCTCGCGCGGCTGCGGCATCCTGCTGGTCTCGCACGATCTGCACGTGGTCATGCGCGAGGCCGACCGCGTGATCTGCCTCAACCGCCACATCTGTTGTTCCGGCGTGCCGCAGGCGGTCGCCTCCAGCGCGGAATACCAGAAGCTTTTCGGGCCCCGGGCGGCCCAGGCCGTCTCCGTCTACCAGCACCATCACGACCATGCCCATGCGCTGGACGGCTCCTGCCCGGACGATCACGATCACGATCACGGCCATCCGCATGTCCATGGCGCGGGCGGTACCGAAAGCCTGGGTCCCCTGAACGCGGAGCGCGGCAATGTTTGACGATTTCCTTGTCCGCGCCTTTCTCGCCGGTATCGGCGTTGCGCTCGTTGCCGGTCCGCTCGGCTGCTTCATCGTCTGGCGGCGCATGGCCTATTTCGGCGATACCATGGCCCATGCGGGGCTGCTCGGTATCGCACTCGCCTTCCTGCTCGATGTCGATGCGACTTTCACCGTGCTTGCGGTCTCGCTCGCCATCGCGCTGATCCTGCTTGCGCTGCAGCGCCAGCGGGCCATTCCGGCCGATACGCTGCTCGGCATCCTGTCGCATTCCGCGCTTTCCATCGGACTCGTGACGGTCGCTTTCATGGCGTGGCTCAGGATCGACCTGATGGCTTATCTCTTCGGCGACATACTGGCGGTCGGTCGTTTCGATCTCGCCGTGATCTGGGGTGGCGGGGCGATGGTTCTGGCGGGGCTTGCATTCGTATGGCGCCCGCTCCTGGCCGCCACCGTCGACGAGAACCTTGCCCGGGCCGAGGGCGTGCCGGTCGCCACCTACAAGTTCATCCTGATGCTGCTGGTCGCCGCCGTCATCGCGATCGCCATGAAAATCGTCGGCATCCTGCTGATCACCTCGCTGCTGGTCATCCCGGCGGCCGCGGCGCGCCGGTTCGCTGCGACGCCGGAGAGCATGGCGCTTCTCGCCGCCCTCATCGGAGTTCTTGCGGTCGTTGGTGGACTTGGTCTCTCGATGGAGGCAGACACCCCGTCCGGCCCCTCCGTGGTGGTCGTCGCGCTGATCCTGTTTCTCGCAAGCCTGTTGCCCTTCGCTCAGCTTCGCCGCAACGTATGACCCGACCTGACCTGGCCCCGTTCGCGTGATCGGCGGGGTCGTCGATCACGCGAGGATGCCTCAGGGCCATTCATGTTTCTTCCGCTCTACGACCACAATCCCCGGACCCATGTGCGGCGCCAGTACGTCACCTGGTCGCTCATTCTACTGAATGTCATGGTCTTCCTGGTTCTGGAAGCTGGCGGAGAGGCGCGCAGCGTCACCGCTGCCGCGTTTGGCTTCGGTGCGATCCCGGCGCTCTTTGGAACCGACGCGTTGTCGGGCGGGGGCTATCTCACGCTCGTCAGCTATGCCTTCGTGCATGGCGATCTATGGCATCTTGCCGGCAACATGCTGTTTCTCTGGGTCTTCGGCGACAATGTCGAGGACGCCATGGGGCACTGGACCTTCCTTGTCTTCTATCTCCTGTGCGCGGTGGCGGCCGCGCTCCTGCATATCGCGATGCTGTCGACGTCCGCCGCGCCGATGATCGGCGCTTCCGGAGCCGTCGCCGGCATTGTGGCGGCCTACCTCATGCTGCATCCGCATGTGCGCATCTGGGTTCTGGTGCTGGGCCGCATCCCGCTTCGGCTTCGCGCCTACTGGGTGCTTGGAGCCTGGATCGCGTTCCAGGTCTTCATGGTGTTCCAGACGGACAGTGGCGGGGTTGCGTGGTGGAGCCATATCGGCGGGCTTGCCGCCGGTGCGGTTCCGGTCGTCTTCATGCGGAGGCCTGGCGTCCCGCTCTTCGACCGCGCGCGGCGATAGGATTCGTGAATACCCCCCATGGCCTCCGATTTGGGGCCCGTCCGGATTTTTACGCTTTGCTGCACCGCAAACGTTGACACCTTCCAAAGGCGCCAGTACCGTCCCCGCCGAACTTACGTCGGGGCGTAGGCCCTGTTTTTCCGGCCGAATCCGGCCAATCCACAGACAGCCGGTTGCACAATTCCGGCGCGCCCCCCGCGCCAGTCCGGTGGCGGGAAATGCGGAGGTCAACAACCCATGAAAGTGCTGGTGCCCGTCAAGCGGGTGATCGACTACAACGTCAAGGTCCGGGTGAAGTCGGACGGCTCCGGGGTCGATCTTGCCAACGTCAAGATGTCGATGAACCCCTTCGACGAGATTTCCGTCGAGGAGGCCATCCGGCTGAAGGAGGCCGGCAAGGCGGAGGAGATCGTCGTGGTCTCCATCGGCCCGCAGCAGGCTCAGGAAACGATCCGCACCGCGCTCGCCATGGGGGCCGACCGCGGCATCCTGGTCAAGGTCGATGACACGGTCGAGCCGCTCGCCGTCGCCAAGGTACTCAAGGGGATCGTCGAAGAGGAAAAGCCGGAGCTGGTCATCCTCGGCAAGCAGGCCATCGACGACGACAGCAACCAGACCGGCCAGATGCTGGCCGCGCTGCTCGGCTGGGCTCAGGGCACATTCGCATCGAAGGTTGATCTCGGCGACGGCACTGTCGACGTGACCCGCGAAATCGACGGCGGACTGCAGACCGTGAAGCTCAATCTGCCGGCGATTGTCACCACCGACCTGCGCCTCAACGAGCCGCGTTACGCCTCGCTGCCCAATATCATGAAGGCGAAGAAGAAGCCGATCGACGAGAAGGCCGCCTCCGACTACGGCGTCGATATCGCGCCGCGGCTGACCGTCGTCGCCACAAACGAGCCGCCGGCGCGCCAGGCGGGCGTCAAGGTCGCCGATGTCGCGGAGCTCGTCTCCAAGCTCAAGAACGAAGCCGGCGTGCTTTAAGGACCCGAGAAGGAGTAGGACCGATGACCACGCTTCTTGTGGCCGAACACAATAACGCCAGCCTTTCCGATCAGACCGCAAAGGCGATGACCGCCGCCAAGGCGCTGGGCGGCGACGTGCATGTCCTCGTCGCCGGCAAGGGCTGCAAGCCGG
Organism: Breoghania sp. JC706; assembly: GCF_037026715.1. Lineage (NCBI taxonomy): Bacteria > Pseudomonadati > Pseudomonadota > Alphaproteobacteria > Hyphomicrobiales > Stappiaceae > Breoghania > Breoghania sp. JC706. The sequence continues at coordinate 210,458 of NZ_JBANCG010000007.1, read as the reverse complement.
CCGCCGATGAGGCCGCCAAGCTCGATGGTGCCGCCAAGGTTCTCGTGGCCGATGCCGATGCGCTCGAGCATCAGCTCGCCGAGCCGATGGCCGCGCTCGTCGTCTCGCTTGCCGACGGCTACGACGCGATCGTCGCCGCGGCGACGACGGCGGGCAAGAACTTCATGCCCCGCGTGGCCGCACTTCTCGACGTGATGCAGATCTCCGAGATCATCGAAGTCGATGCGCCGGACACGTTCAAGCGTCCGATCTATGCCGGCAACGCGATCCAGACCGTGAAATCGGGCGATGCCAAGAAGGTCATCACCGTGCGCACCGCCTCGTTCGCGGCGGTCGGTGAGGGCGGTTCCGCGGGGATCGAGGACGTCAGCGTACCGGCCGATCCGGCGCTCTCCTCCTTCGTTGGCGAAGAGCTCTCTAAGTCGGATCGTCCGGAACTGACCGCGGCCAAGATCATCATCTCCGGCGGCCGTGCGCTTGGCTCCAAGGAGAAGTTCGAGGAGGTCATCGTGCCGGTGGCCGACAAGCTCGGGGCCGCCGTCGGCGCCTCGCGCGCGGCCGTCGATGCGGGCTATGCGCCGAACGACTGGCAGGTCGGACAGACCGGCAAGGTGGTCGCCCCCGATCTCTACATCGCCTGCGGAATCTCCGGTGCCATCCAGCATCTGGCCGGCATGAAAGACTCCAAGGTGATCGTCGCGATCAACAAGGACGAGGAAGCGCCGATCTTCCAGGTCGCCGATTACGGCCTCGTCGCGGACCTTTTCGAGATCCTGCCGCAGCTTCAGGCGGAACTCGACAAGGGCTGATCGCCCGGCCGGACCGCGAAGCCCCGCTGAAACGTCGCGCGGGGTTCGCGCCGTCTTGAAGGCGAATTCGAAACCAATGGCCGGCGTGACGCTTGCTCTCGCCGGCCATGCCTGTAACTAATAGCGCACAAACAAGGCTGGCGGTGGTACTCGCCACCGCAAACAAGGTTCGGGCGGCGCTCGCCGCTCCGCAGAGACCGGGATTGACCATGGCTGTCGAGATTAAGAGGGTCGGCGTTATCGGCGCCGGTCAGATGGGCAACGGTATCGCGCATGTCTGTGCCGCGGCCGGCTATGAAGTGGGCCTGCACGATATTTCCCGCGACCGCATCGAATCCGGGCTTGCGACCATTACCGGCAATCTCAACCGTCAGGTTTCCAAGGGCCAGATCACCGAAGAGCAGAGCCGGAGAGCGCTGGATCTGATCAAGCCCGCGCCGCAGCTCGAGGACCTCGCCGAATTCGACCTGGTCATCGAATCGGCTTCTGAAAACGAGCAGATCAAGCGCAAGATCTTTTCCCAGCTCTGCCCGTCGTTGAAGCCCGAGGCGATCCTGGCCACGAACACCTCGTCGATCTCCATCACGCGGCTTGCGGCCTCGACCGACCGGCCGGAGCGGTTCATCGGCATCCACTTCATGAACCCCGTTCCGATCATGGAGCTGGTGGAGCTGGTGCGTGGCATCGCCACCGAGGACGAGACCTTCGAGGCATCCAAGGCCTTTGTCGCCAAGGTCGGCAAGACGATCGCGGTCGCCGAGGACTTCCCGGCCTTCATGGTGAACCGCATCCTGTTACCGATGATCAACGAGGCGATCTATACGCTCTACGAGGGCGTCGGCTCGGTGGAGGCGATCGACACCGCCATGCGGCTCGGCGCCAATCATCCGATGGGGCCGCTGCAGCTTGCCGATTTCATCGGCCTCGACACCTGTCTCTCGATCATGCAGGTGCTTTACGAAGGGCTTGCCGACAGCAAGTATCGGCCTTGCCCGCTTCTCGTGAAGTACGTGGAGGCGGGCTGGCTCGGCCGGAAGACGCAGCGCGGGTTCTACGATTATCGCGGCGAAACGCCGGTTCCCACGCGCTGAGCGATGCAATGCGAAGCGTCCGGGAGACGTCGAAGCTCCCGCTCATGATCGCGGTTCGAAGCCCGGCACGACGCCGGGCTTTTTCGTGACCGCATATCTCTTAGCTCTTAGCTTGAGGCCTCGTGGCTTGAGGCTCGGGGCGGTCGTGTTCCGCTCAGTCTTCCAGCGCGCGCGCTTCGTCGGGCAGCATGATGGGGATGCCATCGCGAATCGGATAGGCGAGCCGGGCGGCACGGGAGACGAGCTCCTGCTTCTCCTTGTCGTATTCCAGCGTCGTCTTGGTTACCGGGCAGACCAGGATCTCAAGAAGCTTGCGGTCGATCGTGTTCGCCTGCACATCGCTCATTCGTCGTCCCCTTATGTGTTCTTCCATTGGCGGGCGCTGCGTGTCGCCCACATCCCTTCCAACCCCTTGCGGGTTCATTCGTTGCGTCTATTGCAACGTCGAACCGGGATCCCCGCGACGGGCGAGTTCCATTTCGGTTATCGCAATGAGCGTCTCCGCGCGCGACTTCAGATCCGGCGCTTCCAGAAGCGCCTGTTTCTCCGCCGGCCCGTAGGGGCTCATCATCGACAGCGCGTTGACCAGGATTTCCGTGGAGGCCTTGCGGATGCTGTCCCAGTCGGTCTCCAGGTTGTTGGCTTCCAGATACGCCTTGAGCGTTTCCAGAAGCGCTGCCCGGTCCACCGAACTTCCGTCCGCCTCGCCAAGGTCGCTTTTGTATTCGTCGAAGGAGACGCGGGCCTGACGGTAGGATGTCCGGCGATCCAACTCCTCAACCAGCTTGAAGCGCGAAACGCCCGTCAGCGTCAGGTGATAGCGCCCATCGCCGGATTCCACCAGAGCGGTGATGCGGCCGACGCATCCGACCTTGCACAGTTCCGGATTCCCGGAGAGCTCCTCAGGAGCGGTCTTGAAGGCCGGCTGGATCATGCCGATCAGCCGGTCGCCCGCAAGCGCCCAGTCCACCATCGCGAGATAGCGGGGCTCGAAGATCTGGAGGGGCAATTCTCCGCGCGGCAGCAACAGGGCTCCGGGAAGGGGAAAGACCGGGATGATCTGCGGGAGATCGGCCGGGCTTTCGTATCGCTTGTTACCTGCATACATGGTGTCGCCGATCCGTTGTTGTCTTCCCCCCGGCCGCGGCGGCTCCTCAATGAGAGCCGCCTCTCTGCTCTCAGGAGAAAAGCTGCGCGGAGAGCTTCCGTCGTCCGTAGGCGGATGCCGGGTCCTTGAAGCCCCAGGCCTCGAAGAATTGCAGGAGCTGCTTGCGCGCCGCCTCCTCGTTCCAGCTGCGATCGCGCCGCACGATTTCGATAAGGGCATCGACTGCCTCGGTCTTCTTGCCCTGGGCCGAGAGGGCGATGGCGAGGTCGAGCCGGGCCTGATGATCGTCGGGCGCCGCGTCCACTACGGCCTGCAGCTCGGCGAGGTCGCCGGCTTCCTCAGCTTGCGCCGCCAGATCGAGCGCCGCCCGGGCTGCCGCGATCGCGGGATCGGAAGCCTTTTCGGGCGGTGCGGTGTCGAGGACCTGCCGCGCGCGCTCGTAGTCCCCGGCCTTGATCTGACACTGGGCAATGCCGCCGATGGCTGCGGGATTGCCGGGTTCCTGTCCGAGAACGCCGGCATAGATCTGGGCGGCGGTGGCGATGTCGCCCGCCTCGAGCATGGCGTCGGCCTGCTCCAGCATCATGTCGGTCTCGGACGGGCCCACCGGGCCTGCCAGCTTCTCGATGAACTTCTGGATCTGGCTTTCCGGCACCGCTCCGGCGAAGGCGTCGACCGGACGGCCACCGGAGAAGGCGACAACCGTGGGCACCGACTGAATGCCCATCTGGCCCGGGATCTCCGGATTCTCGTCGATATTCATCTTGGCCAGGCGAACCGCGCCACGGGCGTTGCGCACGACCTTCTCCAGCGCCGGCGTGAGCTGCTTGCAGGGGCCGCACCAGGGCGCCCAGAAATCGACCAGCACCGGCACTTTCTGCGATGCATCAATGACGTCCGTCATGAAGGTGGCGGTGGTCGTGTCGATGATCACGTCGCCTGCGCCGTTGGCGGCCCTGTCCGGCGTTGCCGTGCCTGCGGTGTCGCCGAACGTGAAGGTCGGTTCGCTCATGTCGCTCAAGTCCCCGAATTGTCACCACGCCGATTGTCTCGCCGTGAACGAAATGGCCCGTCGCGCGGCTGTTGGCTCACGCATCGGTCTTTGCCCCTAAAATGGGGCAAGGCGGGTGGAATTACAAACGCGCGGCGGCTTCCTTCGCTTCCTCACTGACCGCGATGATCTGCGGCTCGTGACCGCAGGAGCGGATGAAGACAAGGAGGTCGTCGCGGGTGATCGATGTTGTCGCGTCGTTGGAAAGCGGATGGTAGTTCAGTGTTTCGAAAGTCATCATCTGCGCGTCGAGAACGGGCGTGACGCGCCGTTGCGTGTCGTTGATGAGCGCGAAGGGCGTCACTGAGCCGGGTGAGACGCCGAGCACCTCCTCCAGGAGCTCTCCGTTGCCAAAGGAAACGCGCCCTTGCGCCCCGACCAGCTGGTGGATGTGCTTCAGATCGATCGTCGCATCGGCGAGGGCCACGACGAGGAAGAGCCTGCCCTTCTTGTCTTTCAGAAAGAGGTTCTTGGTGTGGCCGCCCTCGATCTGGCGATCGATCTTCGAGCTCTCGGCCACGGTGAAGACGCGCTCGTGCTCTGTCGTCCGCGTGGCGATGCCAAGCTGATCGAAGCGCGCCATCAGGTCCTGTCGGGTTGCGGGCATGTGACATTCTCCTCGGGAGGGCGCGCTCGGCAAAAGCGGGTTCGCGGGAGCACTCGGGCATCGATTCTCGTCGCCCGCAACGCTTGCCATCTGCGGCGGGGCTGAGGCTGGCGGCGGGCCACCGCGTTGCTTCTAGCGCGCTGCGGGTCTGTCGAACAAGGGCGTAATGTCGAGGGAAAGCGCGGTGAAACCCTCCGCCGGCAACCCGTCGTTCCGCCTCGGCTTTTTGAGGTTATCCAGAGATGATCCACATCCGTGATTTTCGGTAAAATCCCCTGTTGCAATCCCCGATCGCTTGGTCCATATAGTGCCCCACCCCGCCGGCGGAACCGCCGGCTGCCAAGGATGCGGGCGTAGCTCAGGGGTAGAGCACAACCTTGCCAAGGTTGGGGTCGTGAGTTCGAATCTCATCGCCCGCTCCAAATTTTCCAGAAATTTCTATGTGTTAGCGAATCGCGCTTTCGGCGCGAGCCGCCATCGCGCGTGACGGCTGTTGCCGTGTAGCGACGCTGTGCGCACAGGGCGCGACATCGCCTCCGGCAACTGCACCGAAAAATTTTAACGGTGCCGGAACCTTCCTTGCCGTCAAGCACGTTGGCAACCGAATCGCGAAGGAATCGCGCTGTGCGCGCGAGATACCGCGAACCGGAGATCATTATGTCCTATTCAACCACAAACCCATTTACCGGCGAAGTCGTGAAGACATTTCCGGACGCCACGGACGACGAGGTCCGTGCTGCCATTGCCAAGGCGCACGAGACGTTCCTCGCGTGGAAGCAAACCGGATTCGGGCAACGAGCCGCCATCCTTCAAAAGGCGGCCGATCTGCTTCGTGCCGAATCCGAGGCGCTTTCCGCAATTCTGACGCTGGAAATGGGCAAGCTCACCGCTGAGGCAAAAGCCGAGGTGGAACTCTCCGCGCAGATCCTCGAATACTACGTCCGCAATGCCGAGGCGCTGCTGGCGCCGGAGGAGCTGCCGGTTCTCGATCCGGCCGAAGGCAGGGCGAAGGTCGTCCACGAGCCCCTTGGTGTGCTTCTTGCCGTCGAGCCGTGGAACTTCCCCTATTATCAGATCGCCCGGATCCTCGCGCCGCAGCTGTCGGCCGGCAACACGATGCTGCTGAAGCATGCCTCGAACGTTCCGCAGTCGGCCGCCGCGTTCGAAGACCTGATGAAGCGAGCCGGTCTGCCGGACGGCGCCTTCAAGAACCTCTATGCGACGCGCTCGCAGATCGAACTGATCCTGAACGATCCGCGCGTGCAGGGTGTCGCGCTGACCGGATCGGAAGGCGCAGGGGCGTCCGTCGCCTCGATCGCCGGCAAGGCCCTGAAGAAGTCGACGCTGGAACTCGGCGGCAACGACGCGTTCGTCGTCCTGAAAGACGCCGACATGAAGAAGACTGTCGACTGGGCGGTCTTCGGCCGCCACTGGAACGGTGGGCAGGTCTGCGTGTCGTCCAAGCGGATGATCATCGTCGACGAGGTCTACGACGCCTTTCTGGAAAGCTACACGAAGGGTGTCGCAGCCCTGAAGGCCGGCGACCCGTCCGATCCGGAAACGACGCTCGCACCGCTCAGCTCACAGCAGGCGGCTGACGACATCAAGGCGATGATCCGCAAGGCCGTCGAGCATGGCGCAACCGCCACCGAAGTCGGGCCGGCCGTGCCCAACAGGGGGGCCTTCGTCCAGCCGACGATCCTCACCAATGTCGGCGAGGACAACCCGGCCCGCTACTGGGAGTTCTTCGGCCCGGTGTCGATGCTGTTCCGGGCGAAGGATGAGGACGATGCGGTGCGTATCGCCAACGACACGCCGTTCGGCCTGGGCGGGTCGGTCTTCACCGCCGATGCCAAGCATGGCGAGGAGGTTGCCCATCGCATCTCCACCGGAATGATTTTCGTCAATCACCCGACCATGGTGAAGGCGGATCTTCCCTTCGGCGGTATCCGGCGCTCCGGCTATGGCCGCGAACTGATCGGTCTCGGCCTGAAGGAATTCGTCAATCACAAGCTCGTCGACGTCGTCGACATCGATGCGGAATTCTGAGAGCAGGGCGCCTTTAGACGCTCCTCCCGAAAGCAAAATGCCGGCCGCAGTTTTCTGCGGCCGGCATTTTTGCGTCAGGTCGGGAAAGGGGCAGACCCCTTAGCCGTGCTGCGGCTTGGCGCCGTCTGCCGTGGCTTCGGGAGCCTTCTCATCCTCATCATGCGCCCGGTCGGCGTGGCCGAGATACATGTAGAACATCGGGACCACGAACAGGGTGAAGATGGTGCCGATGGCCATGCCGGTCATGATGACGAGGCCGATCGAATAGCGCGCCGCGGCACCTGCACCCGCCGAGAAGACCAGCGGGGCCACACCCAGCACCATCGCGCCCGTCGTCATCAGGATCGGGCGCAGGCGTTCGCGAGCAGCTTCGATGATCGCTTCGAGCTTGCTCATCCCGTGGCTCTCGCGCTGGGCGTTGGCAAAGGCGACCATCAGGATGCCGTGCTTGGTGATGAGACCGATCAGGGTGATCAGCCCGACCTCCGTATAGATGTTGAGCGTGCCGAGGCCGAGGTTCAGCGGCACCATCGCGCCGAAGATCGACAGCGGCACCGACATCATGATGATGAACGGATCGCGGAAGCTCTCGAACTGCGCGGCCAGCACCAGATAGATGACGATCACCGCCATAAGGAAGGCGATGATGATGGTGTTGCCCTGTTTCACCTCAAGCCGCGACTGGCCGGCATAGTCGATGAAGAAACCGTCCTGCATGGCTTCGTTGGCGAGTTTCTGCAGCTCCGCCAGACCGTCGCCGGATGTCACCGTGGGCAGCGGCAGGGCGGAAATGGTCGCGGAGTTGAGCTGGTTGAACTGCTCCACCGCGGCCGCCGCGGCCCTGGTCTTGACGTCGATGACCGCGGAAAGCGGCACCATCTGTCCACTCGCCGAGCGCACGTAGAACTTGCCGAGATTTTCCGGATTGGCCCGATACGCGTCCAGCACCTGCGGGATGATCTTGTACGCCCGGCCCTCGCGGTCGAACTTGGAGACCTGGGCATTGGAGACCAGCAGGTTCAGCGTCTGACCAATGGCCGAGATCGGCACGCCGAGCGCTGCCGCCCGGTCGCGGTCGATGGTGACGCGGGCGAGCGGATTGGAAAAGGACATCGAGTTCTGGACGATGATGAACTTGCCGGACGCCATGGCCCGGTTCTTCACCGCCTCGGCCACCTCATAGACCTGTTCGGGGCTTCCGGTGGTCTGCAGGACCACCTGGATCGGCAGACCGCCGCCGGATCCCGGCAGGGAGGGCGGCGCAAAGACGAAGGCCTGCACGCCCGCCGACTGGGCGATGCGCGGCTGGATCATGTCCTTGATCTGGGCCTGGCTCTCCTCCCGCTCGCCCCACGGCTTCAACGCCCAGATGGCGAAGGCGCTGTTGACGCCGTCGGCGCCGATCAGCTGGAAGCGCGCCTCCACGCCCGGGACGTCATCGGTCATCTTGTAGAACTGGTTGGTGTACATCTCCATGTAGTTGGCCGTGGAATATTGCGGCCCGTTCACGATCGCGAAGAGCGCTCCCTGGTCTTCCTCGGGGGCGAGCTCCGTCGTCGTCTTGACCACCAGAAAGCCGGTGGTGCCAAGCAGCACGAAGACGATCAGCAGGATCAGCGGCTTCATCCTCAGCGCGCCGTTCAGCCGGCGGCCGTACCAGTTGGCAAGCCCGGTGAAGGTGCGGTCGACAAGGTCCTGGAAGCGGCTGCCATGCATCGACAGGAGACGTGCGGACATCATCGGCGACAGGGTGACCGCGACGAAGCCGGATATGATCACCGAACCCGCAAGCGCGAAGGCAAATTCGCGGAAGAGCGCACCGGTCACGCCCTGCACGAAGCCGAGCGGGGCATAGACGGCGGCGAGCGTGATCGTCATGGCGACGACGGGGCCGAAGATTTCCTTCATGCCGACGATCGCCGCCTGCATGGGTTTCAGGCCTTCCTCAAGATGCCGATGGATGTTCTCCACCACCACGATGGCATCGTCGACCACGAGACCGATTGCCAGCACCATGGCCAGCAGCGTCAGCGTGTTGAGCGAGTAGTCGACCGCCCAAAGGAAGAAGCACACGCCGACGAGCGAGAGCGGGATGGTGACGATCGGGACGAGGATGGCGCGGAAGGACCCGAGAAAGAGCAGGATCACCAGCACCACGATGACGACCGCCTCGCCGATGGTCTTGAACACTTCCTCGATGGAGGCGGAGATGAACTTGGTGGAATCGTAGACCACCGTCATCGTCATGCCTTCCGGCAGGTTCCGTTCCAGCCTGGGAAGCTCCGCGCGCACCGCCTCGGCGGTGTCGAGCGGATTGGCCGACGGCGTCGGCATGATGCCGATGAAGATGCCCTTCTTGCCATTGAAGGACACGCGCACGTCGGTCGTCTCCGACCCGAGCTTCACGGTCGCCACATCGCGCAGCCGCACGACCTCATCGCCGTCGGAGCGAAGCGGCAGGGCGCCGAAGGCCTCCGGTGTCTGCAGGGTCGTCTGCGTTTCCACCGTGAAGGCGACGTACTCGTTCTCGGTCTTGCCGGGCGAGGACAGGAAGTTGGCGTTCTGGATCGCCTGTAGCACTTCGGCAGCGGTGACGCCGCGCGCGGCCAGCCGCACGGGATCGATCCAGACCCGCATGGCGAATGTCTGGTTGCCCAGAACCTGCGCATCTGCGACGCCCTCGACGGTCGCCATCTGCGGCTGGATCACGCGGGTCACGTATTCGGTGATTTCCTGCGGCGACATGCGCTCGGAGAGCACCGACAGGTACATCAGCGCGAAAGTCTGGCCGGTACCTTTCTGGATGATCGGGTCGTCCGCCTCCGTCGGCAGGTCGCCACGGACCTGCTGGACCTTGGTGAGAACCTCGGTCAGCGACTTGTCGGGGTCGGCGTTGAGGCGCATGTGCACCGACACCGTGGAGACACCGAGCGCGCTCTTGGAACTCACGTAGTCGACGCCTTCCGCCGAGGCGACCGCCTTGGCGATGGGTGTCGTTATGAAGCCCTGGACCAGTTCGGAATTTGCGCCCGAATATGTCGTGGTGACGGTGATCACCGTTTCGTCGATCTTCGGATATTGCCGGATCGACATGTTGAAGATGCCCTGCGCACCGATGAGCAGGATCAGCAGCGCCACGACGGTCGAGAGAACCGGGCGACGGATGAAGAGCTCGGAGAAGTTCAAGACTATTCCCCCTGGCTTTCCGCGCCGGACCTGTTCGTGGAGTCAGACCCTTCCGAGGAGCCGGGCATGTTCGCGGACAAGGGCTTGGAGGGATCGATAGAATTGTCGATCCTGACCGGGCTTCCCACGGACAGCTTGTTCTGGCCGGCGGTGACCACGACCTCGCCGGGCTTCAGGCCGGAGACGATTTCCACCTTGCCGCCGAAGCGCCGGCCGGTGGAGACGAACAGCTGGCGGGCGGCGATCTTGGGGCCTTCGGCCGCCTTGCCGTCCGCGGCCGCCTTCTCCGCCTTGGCCAGAGTGTCGGCATCGAGTGCGCCCGAGCCGTCCTCGTCCTTTCGGATCGCGTAGACGTAGGTGCCGTAGAGGCTTTCGACCACGGACGTCTGGGGCAGGGCGATGACGTTGTCTTCCATCGGCAGCTCGATGCGCACGAAGGCGAACTGGCCGGGGCGAAGCTGGTTGTTCTCGTTGGCGACCTCTGCCTGCACCTTCACGAGGCGCGAGGAGGGGTCGATCTTGGGATCGATGCCGACGATCTTGCCCGTGTGGGAAAGGGCGTCCTCCTGCAGGCCGATCCGCACCGGCTGCCCGATGGACAGGCGCTCGAGATCCTGTTCAGGTACCGAAAAATCGACCTTCATCCGCTCCAGATCCTGCAACGTGGCAACCACCGTGCCCGGCGAGACATATTCGCCGAGATCGATGCGGACGATGCCGATCGTGCCGCCGAAGGGGGCGTAGGTCTTCTTCTGGTCGATCTGTGCCTTCACCTTTTCCAGTTGCGAGCGCGAGGCGTCGAGCGCGGCCGTGGCGTTGTCCAGGGTCGAGGTGGAATTGAAGCCGCGGTCCTTCAGCGTGGAGGCGCGCGCCAGTGCCTGGGTGTCGCGGGTCACGTTCGCCTGGGCTGCGATCAGGTCGGCCTGTTCCAGCTCGTCATCGAGCTGGACCAGAAGCTGATGGGCCTCGACCTTGTCGTTCGCCTTGAAGTTGATTTCCTTGACGATCCCGGAGGACCTGACGGCGACCTCGACACCCTGCCGCGCCAGCACCGTGCCGATCGCCTCGATACCCGGCTGCCATTCTTCCGGTTGCACCACCGTGGTGGAAACGGTGACTGTCGGGCGGCCGCGATTGGCGAAGAATTCGCCGATCATCTTGTCGCGGAACATATTGAACCAGACGAGCCCGCCAGCGATCACGCAGACGAGAACAAGGAAGAAGATCGAAAGAAAAAGGCGTTTCATGCGTCCGCAACCTGGCGGCATCGCGGCCGCCCCAAGAAGATCAAGAAGCGCGCATCCGCATCATCCATCCTGCAGGATGGATCTCTCGTCCCGTCGAACGAAAGCCGATCACGTCGCGCAGCGGCCTGCGGTCAATCGGACCGCTCAAGAAGGGTTGAGATCTTTACCGTCCGGACGGTAAAGTCAAGGATCGACGTCGTCACAATACCGTTGGCACGGTCGAAAAAAATAACGAGGCAGGGTAGCCGTGTCCAACAGGCAACAGATACCTCATCGGGGGAAGCGCAAGAATTCACGCGAGCGTATCGTAGATGCCGCGATCGACCTGTGTTGTGCCGAAGGGGTCAGGCACTTGTCGCTTGATGCGGTGGCGGAGCGGGCCGGCCTTTCGAAGGGCGGGCTGCTCTACAATTTCGCGAGCAAGTCGGCCCTGCTGCAGGCGATGATCGCCCGCCACGCGGAAACCTTTGGCGAGGCGGTCCGGCAATCGAGCGAGACGATCGCGCGTGACGGCAAGCCGAACGCCCGCATCCGCGCCTATCTCGTTGCCGTCAGGGGATTGCTTGCGGAGAAAGGAAGCGCGCCCTCCGGCTTTCTCGCAGCCATTGCGGAGGAGCCGCAATTGCTCGATCCCGTGCGCGCCTATCACGAACGGCTTGTTTCGGAGCTTCTGGCCGAAAGCGAGAACCCCGACCTCGCCATCTTCGCCTTCATGGTGGTCGAGGGGATCAGAAGCATGCGTCTGTTCGAGATCAGCCCCTTCGACGAGGAGACGCTTGTTGCCTATCTCGACAAGCTTGTCGCCCTGCTGGAAGCCAGCGGCGCGCAGAGGCAGGGTACCGGAAGCGACGGCGCCGAAGGAGCAGGGGCGCTTCAGGCGGGATAGCTGCGAGAGCCGAAGATCGCGCTGCCGACGCGCACGTGGGTGGCGCCGTGGGCGATCGCGGTCTCGAAATCGCCGGACATGCCCATGGAGAGACAGGCCAGGCCGTTGCGTTCCGCTATTTTCGCGAGCAGCGCGAAATGCGGCGCGGGCGTCTCCTCGACGGGCGGAATGCACATCAACCCGGTGATCGTCAGGCCGACTTCCTCGCGGCAACGGCGGATGAAGGCGTCGGCTTCGTCGGGGCTGACGCCGGCCTTCTGCGGCTCGTCGCCGGTGTTGATCTGGACGAAGAGCTTCAGGTCGCGCCCCTGAGCCTCCATCTCCGCCTTCACTGCGCGGGCGATCTTGTCGCGGTCGATGGTGTGGATGGCATCGAACAGCGCCACGGCATCGCGCGCCTTGTTGGACTGCAAGGGACCGATCAGGTGAAGCTCGATGTCCGGGTGGGCCTCCTTCATCGCCGGCCACTTGCCTTGTGCCTCCTGCACCCGGTTTTCCCCGAAGATCCGCTGGCCTGCGTCGATGACCGGCTGGATGTCGGGCGCGTCGAAGGTCTTGGAAACCGCGATCAGCGTCACTTTGCCCTTGGCCCGCCCGCTCTCGTCTTCGGCGGCGGCAATTCGGTCGCGAATGGTGGCGAGGTGATCCGCTGCGGTCTCGGCCATTGCTGAACTCCTTTTTGAGGCGCGTCATTTTGAAATGCACCTGCGGCTCAAAAAATGCTACCCCGCATCCGGCGGGTTATCACAATCGCGCACCGCTTTCGGTTGACCACGGGCCCGATTTCTGGTGACTGTCCCGCCGACGCAATTCCTTACACTCCCGCGGAAAAAGAAGACGGCGATATCAATGGCGAGCGAGCGATACAACGCGCGCGAGGCGGAAGCCCGGTGGCAGAAGGTCTGGGACGAGAAGGCGGTCTTTCAGACCGACAACGACGATCCGCGGCCGAAATACTATGTCCTTGAGATGTTCCCGTATCCTTCGGGCCGCATCCACATGGGGCATGTGCGCAATTACGCCATGGGCGACGTGGTCGCGCGCTACAAGCGCGCCAGGGGCTTCAACGTGCTGCACCCGATGGGGTGGGACGCCTTCGGCATGCCGGCGGAAAACGCCGCGATGCAGAACAAAGTCCACCCCAAGGGCTGGACCTACGACAACATCGCCACCATGCGGACGCAGCTGAAGTCGATGGGCCTGTCGCTCGACTGGGCGCGCGAGTTCGCGACCTGCGATGTGGAATACTACGCTCAGCAGCAGCATCTGTTCCTGGATTTCCTGAAGGCCGGTCTCGCCTATCGCCGCAAGTCCAAGGTGAACTGGGATCCCGTCGACATGACCGTGCTCGCCAACGAGCAGGTGATCGACGGTCGCGGCTGGCGTTCCGGCGCCGTCGTGGAACAGCGCGAACTGACCCAGTGGTTCTTCAAGATCACGGCCTATGCGCCGGAACTGCTGGAGGCGATCGGCACGCTCGACCAGTGGCCGGAAAAGGTCCGGCTGATGCAGAAGAACTGGATCGGCAAGTCGGAGGGCCTCAGGGTGCGCTTCGAGTTTGCCGAACCTGCGCCCACCGGCGACGAAGTGCTCGAGATCTTCACGACGCGTCCCGACACGCTGTTCGGCGCGAGCTTCATGGGCCTTTCCGCCGATCATCCGATCACGGCGAAGCTTGCCGAGACAAATCCGGCCATCGCCGCCTTCGTGGAGGAGTGCCACCGCATCGGAACGAGCGCGGCGGCCATCGAGACGGCGGAAAAGAAGGGCATCGATACCGGCCTGAAGATCCGCCATCCGTTCGATCCCGAGCGCGTGCTGCCGGTCTACGTCGCCAACTTCATCCTGATGGATTACGGTACCGGCGCCATTTTCGGCTGTCCGGCGCACGACCAGCGCGACCTGGACTTTGCCAACAAGTACGGCCTGCCGGTCACTCCGGTCGTTCTGCCGAAGGATGCCGATCCTGCCACCTTCCGCGTCATGGAAGAGGCCTATACGGGCGAGGGCACGATCTTCAATTCCGATTTCCTGAACGGGATGGAGATCGAGGCTGCGAAGGACGAGGTCGCGAGCCGGCTGGAAGCGCGCATGGTGGGCGGCGCGCCGCAGGGCGAGCGTCAGGTTAATTATCGCCTGCGCGACTGGGGCATCTCGCGCCAGCGCTACTGGGGCTGCCCGATCCCGATCATCCACTGCGACGATTGCGGCGTGGTGCCTGTGCCGGTCGAGGATCTGCCGGTCAAGCTGCCCGACGACGTCACCTTCGACAAGCCGGGCAATCCGCTGGATCGTCATCCGACCTGGAAGAACGTCGCCTGCCCGCAGTGCGGCAAGCCCGCGCGGCGCGAGACGGACACGATGGACACCTTCGTCGATTCGTCCTGGTATTTCGCGCGCTTCACCGCGCCCCATGCGTCAACGCCGACCGACATGGCGGCGGCCGACGGTTGGCTGCCGGTCGATCAGTATATCGGCGGCATCGAGCACGCGATCCTGCATCTTCTGTATTCGCGCTTCTTCTCCCGCGCCATGAAGGTGACGGGCCACATGAACGTGGAAGAGCCGTTCAAGGGCATGTTCACGCAAGGCATGGTCACACACGAGACCTACCGTGCGCCGGACGGCGCCTGGCTGAACCCGGCCGAGATCCGCATCGAGGGCGAGGGCGGCGAACGGCGCGCCTTCCGCCTGTCCGACGGGGCTGAAGTGACCATCGGCTCCATTGAGAAGATGTCGAAGTCGAAGAAGAACACGGTCGACCCCACCGACATCCTCGGCGCGTACGGTGCGGATACGGCACGCTGGTTCATGCTGTCCGACAGCCCGCCGGAGCGTGACGTGATCTGGACCGAAGAGGGCGTGCAGGGCGCGCACCGGTTCGTTCAGCGCGTCTGGCGTCTGGTCGGCGACATCGCGGAACGGATTCCTGCTGCCGGGCCGCGGCCCGGCGGCTTCGGCGATGCGGCAACCGAGATCCGTCGCGCCACGCACAAGACGCTTTCCGGCGTCGAGCACGATATCGAGAACCTCGGCTTCAACCGGGCCGTGGCCAAGCTCTACGAGCTCGTCAACACGCTCGCCAAGGCAGCGGCCGCATCGTCGCCGGCGGACGACCTCGCATGGGCGATCCGCGAGTCCGCGCGCTATCTCGTCCAGATGATGGCGCCGATGACGCCGCATCTGGCAGAGGAATGCTGGCGCGTGCTCGGCCACGAGGACCTGCTGGCGGAAGCCGACTGGCCAACGCTTGAGGCGGATCTGCTGGTGGAGGACACCCTCCTCATGCCGGTGCAGGTCAACGGCAAGAAGCGGGCGGAGTTGACCATCGCGCGCGATGCGTCGCAATCTGACATCGAAGCGGCCGCTCTGGCTCTGGAAGCCGTGCAGCGGTCGCTGGAAGGCCGTGCGCCGCGCAAGGTCATCGTCGTTCCTCAGAGGATCGTGAATGTCGTTGTCTGATTTTACCGGCCGCTTTCGCGTCCTTGGTATCGTTTGTGCGCTCGCCGTCCTGGCGGGCTGCAACGTTCGCCCGCTTTACGGGACGGTCAGTCCCGGCAACGTGCCGGCGCAGGAGGAGCTGACCGCGATCGAGATCGATCCGGCGGACGACCGCGTCGAGCAGGTGCTGCGCAACGAGCTGATCTACGCGTTCCAGCGCGGCGGCGAGGCCGCGCCGGTCCGCTACCGGTTGAAGATGATCGTCAACTCCTCCAAGTCGTCCGTGGCGGTGGAGGAGCTGTCCGACGTGCCGGCGGCCTATCTGGTTCAGATGACCGCCAGCTTCGCCCTGACGGATGTGGCCACGGACCGGACGCTTCTGACCGGTTCGTCGTTCGCCAACGCCTCCTACGACTTCTCCAACCAGCGCTTTGCCAACCTGCGTGCTGCGCGCGATGCCGAAGACCGGGCGGCGAAGGTCGTGGCCGACGACATCCACACCCGGATCGCGGCCTATTTCGCGGAAAAGAACGGCTAGGCGGGCGGTCCTGCGCCGGAGCGTCGTCCGCCCGGCCATCCGTGCGGGATCGACTGCTCGCCGAAACTCGGGATCTCACCATGGTCGCGCTGAAACCTGCCGAGATCGATCGTTTCATCGCGAACCCGCCGGCCGACACCGTGGTCGTGCTCGTCTACGGGCCCGATGCGGGGCTCGTCAGCGAGCGCGCCAAGGCGATC
The DNA here is from genome assembly GCF_037026715.1 of Breoghania sp. JC706. NCBI lineage: Bacteria > Pseudomonadati > Pseudomonadota > Alphaproteobacteria > Hyphomicrobiales > Stappiaceae > Breoghania > Breoghania sp. JC706. Next base: position 194,245 of record NZ_JBANCG010000007.1, on the reverse strand, counting down.
GTGGAGCGTGCGGCCAAGGGCAATGACGATCCGTTCAGCCGCGTGCGGCTCGATGCCTCCGAACTCACCTCCGATCCGCAACGGCTCATCGACGAATATCTCACCGTTCCGCTCTTCGGCGGCCAACGCATCATCTGGGTGCGCGACGTGGGCGCGAAGAACCTGTCGCCCGCGGTCGAGCCCGTCCTGAAGGCGGACGGCGGCGATGCCCTCGTGGTCATCGAAGCGGGTGACCTGAAAAAGGGCACGGGCCTTCGTAAGACGATCGAGGGCGCGCGCAACGCCGTCGCGCTGCCATGCTATGCCGACGCGACGCGCGATCTCGACCGGCTGATCGACGAGGAAACGCGCGTCGCGAACCTGACGATCACGCGGGAGGCGCGGGCCGCCCTGCATTCGCTGCTCGGCGCCGACCGGCTCGCCTCGCGCGGAGAGATCTCCAAGCTCTGTCTTTACGCCCTGGGAAAGGGCCGTGTGGAGGCCGAGGATGTCGAGGCGGTTGTAGGCGATGCCTCCGCCTTCGCGCTCGATGCGCTGATCGATGCGGCGGCAAGCGGCGATCTGGTAACGCTCGACCACGGTCTCGACCGGCTCGATGCTTCGGGGCTCGATGCCTCCGTCATCGCAGGTCAGGCCTTGCGCCGCTTTCAGTGGCTGCAGATGGCGCGCGCCGAAATGGAGGCCGGCGCCGCGCCGGACGATCTCGTCAAGCGGGCGCGACCGGCGATCTACTTCAAGCGCCAGCCGATGGTCGCGCAGCAGATCCGTCTGTGGACGCCGCCGCGCGTCGCCCGAGCGCTGGAGATCCTCAACGAGGCGACCTTCAAGTCGCGCACCATGCCTCATCTGTCTCAGGCCGTGGTGTCGGACACGCTGCTGACCCTGGCGCGCGTCGCCCGCAGCGCCGGCGGGCGACGGTAGGAGATCGCGCCCGCCGGCCTGCTTCGTGTGCCCCGGCCTACAACGTGCCCGACGCCATCTCCTTCGCGATGAATTCCGCCTGCCGGATTGCCAGCGAAACGATCGTCAGCGTCGGATTTTCCGAAGCCCCCGTCGTGAATTGCGACCCGTCGGAGACGAACAGGTTGGCGATGTCGTGGCTCTGGCCGTGCTTGTTGACCACGCCGTCGCGCGCCTTTTCGCTCATCCGGTTGGTGCCCAGATTGTGTGTGGAGGGGTAGGGCGGCGTCGGGAAGGTGCGCGTCGCGCCCACCGCGTCATAGAGCGCCGATCCTTGTGCATAGGCGTGGTTGCGCATGGCGATGTCGTTGGCGTGGTCGGAGAAGTTGACGTTCGCCACCGGCATGCCGAAGGCGTCCTTATCGGTGCCGTGCAGGGTGATCCGGTTCGTCTCCTGCGGCATGTCTTCGCCCACGAGCCACATGCCGGCCATGTTCTCGTACTCATCCAGCGCGCTCGTGAACGAGCGGCCCCAGCCGCCGGGGTTGAGGAAGGCCGCCATGAAGGGCAGGCCGAGCGACAGCGTCTCCATCTCGTAGCCGCCGACGAAGCCGCGCGAGGTGTCGAGCTTTGCCTCGTCGCGCACGATGCCGGCCATGGTGGTGCCGCGGTACATGTGCACGGGCTTCTCGAAGACCGCATAGACCGAGCCGGTCATGTGCCGCATGTAGTTCCGCCCCACCTGACCGGAAGAGTTGGCAAGCCCGTCCGGGAACATGGACGAGGCCGAATTCAGCAAAAGGCGCGGGCTTTCGATGGAATTGCCGGCGACCGCCACGATGCGGGCCTTCTGGCGCTGCTCGTTGCCGTCCTTGTCGGCGTAGACGACGCCGGTGACCTTGCCCGCCTTGTCGTGCTCGATCCGGAGCACCTGTGAATTGGGGCGGACCTCCATGTGGCCGGTCGCCTCGCCCTTGGGGATTTCGGTGTAGAGCGTCGACCACTTCGCGCCCCACTTGCAGCCCTGGAAGCAGAAACCGGTCTGTTGGCAGGAATTGCGCCCGTCGCGCGGCTGCGAATTGATGGCCATGCGACCGGTGGAGCATTCGCTGTAGCCGAGCTTGTCGGCGCCGGCCTTCATGATCTTGAAGTTGTTGTTGCCGGGAAGGCCCGGAATGCCGTTCGTCCGGGTCACGCCCATCTTGTCCTCGGCGCGGGCGTAGTAGGGCTCCATCTCGGCAAGCGTGATCGGCCAGTCGAGCAGGTTCGCGCCGTCGAGCGCGCCGTAGTGCGTCAGCGCCTTGAACTCGTGCTCCTGGAAGCGCAGCGAGGCGCCGGCCCAGTGGGTGGTGGAGCCGCCCACCGCCTTGACGATCCACGCCGGCAGGTTCGGGAAGTCCTTCGCCACCCGCCAGTCGCCCGACGTCGTGCGCTTGTCGGTCCAGGCGAGCTGGGCAAAGCTCGCCCATTCGTCGTTGATGAACTCGTCGTATTCGTGCCGGGCGCCGGCTTCCAGAATGACGACGTCGATCCCCTTCTGGGCGAGTTCGTTGCCCAGCGTTCCGCCGCCGGCACCCGAACCGATGATGACGACCACGCTGTCGTCGGAATGCTCAAAGGGAGCAGCCATGGTGTTTCCTCCGTATCGTCTTTGTTCTTTTCAGGCGCGGTAACGCGCGCTTACAACCAGTCGATGTCGTCGAAGCCGCGGTGGATGTAGCCGCCCTTGGAATAGGACTCGCCCTCGTATCCGAAGAGCGGCCAGATCTCGTGCTGGTTGTAGAGGGAGACGACAAGGCCGCTCCGCACGGCCTGGAAGAAGGGGCTGTCCTCGATTTGGCGCAGGACGGCGACGCGCTCCTCCTCCCAGCCGAGGCCGCGATAGCCGCCGGCGCCGGCACGTGCGTCAAGATCGCCGATGCCGCCCTCGATCAGGTCGCGGTGGGTCTCGTTCTCGGCGGCCTTGGTGTCGTGGTCCTTGACGGCGATGGCGTAATAGCGGTCGACAAGGCGGTCGTGGGGGTAGATGTCGCGCGCCATCTGGATGAGCGTGGCCATCGTCTCCGGCTTCAGGGATTGCGTCTCAAGGCCCCAGGCCTGGCTCGGGCAGATGACGGCGCGCCCGGAGATGACCAGAAGCGCCCCCAATCCGGTTGCTGCCGTGCCGCGCAGGAGCGCGCGTCTGGAAAGACCGGCGCTTTTTGTGCCCGGATGCGCACCATCGTCCGGGCGCGCGGCCCGGCCGGAATAGATCGTCGGCATTGTCTCATTCCTCCCATTTCAAAAGGCGCTGCCGCCGGCCTTCTCCTCCAATCGGGCCGGCGGCGGGGATCTCAGTGGTATCGGCCGTGTTTCTGCAGTACCTCGATCTTGTAGCCGTCGGGATCCTCCACGAAGAAGAAACGCGCCATCAGGGCGCCGTCGCGATGGAATTCCTTGATGTCCTTCGGCGTCAGGCCCGCCGTCTGGAACCGGGTATGCTCGGCATCAAGATCCTCAACGCAGAAGGCGACATGGCCGTAGCCATCGCCGAGGTCATACGGCGTCGTGCGGCCCTTGTTGACGGTCAGTTCCACCTCGAAATCCGCATCCGCGTTGCGCAGATAGACGAGGGTGAAGTCGTCGAAATCGTAGCGGTCTGCGACGTCGAGGCCGAAGGCGGTCTTGTAGAATTCGACGGAGCGGGCCTCGTCAAGAACGCGGATCATCATGTGAATGGCTTTTGCCACCGGATACCTCCGATTGTTATTCGATGCCGTGCCAGCAGCGGCGTTTGGCGGATAGTATGAACGCAAGACGCCAAAAGTGGTGGCAGTTGACTACCACGACCGTTCGCCCGAAGGGCCTTTGCGAATTGTCCTTGCCCGAAAGCACGCTTGCGCAGGCTGGCTTCAGCACGAATACTTGGCCGACCTGCGGCGCAAGAATCCGCAAGGCATGGGAGAAAAAGGCACATGTGCAGGGTATTCGCCGGACAGGACCCCGCCGGCTACAAGCAGATCAACCGGTCGGTCCGTATCGCCGGGCATTCCACCTCCATCCAGCTGGAAGCGACCTTCTGGGCGCTTCTCGACGAGATCGCCGCGGGCCAGGGCCTCACCACACCGAAGTTCCTATCCCAGCTCTATGACGAGGCGCTCGAGATCAACGGCACGATCCCGAATTTCGCCTCCATGCTGCGCACGACCTGCGCCCTCTATCTCAAGGGCCACCGGCCGGAGCCGGAAGAGGTTGCGGTACTGAAAAAGATCGCCTGACGCCTGAACGCGGAGGCTGGACGGCAATGATCCGCACACCGATGCGGGCGGAGGGAAAGGACGGGCATGCTCACCACGATTGCCGGATTTGACCGGATCGGCGAGGAAAACGCGTTCGCCGTGCTGGCGCGGGCGACGCAGCTTGCATCGCAAGGGCGCGACATCATCAATCTCGGCATCGGCCAGCCGGATTTTTCGACGCCCGAGCATATCGTGGAAGCGGCGATAAGGGCGCTGCGCGACGGCCACCACGGCTATACGCCTGCCACCGGCATCGCCCCCTTGCGCGAAGCGGTCGCGGCGGATCTCGCGAGGCGCACCGGCGTCGAGGTCTCGCCCGAACGGGTGATCATCGTGCCCGGCGGCAAGGTGACGATGTTCGCCGCGATCTTGATGTTCGGCGAGCCGGGCGCGGAGATCCTCTATCCCGATCCCGGTTTTCCGATCTATCGCTCGATGATCGAATTCACCGGCGCCACGCCTGTGCCCGTGCCGATCCGCGAGGAAAACGGCTTCGCCTTCCAGGCCGACGAATTGCTGGGTCTGATCACCGACAAAACCCGGCTCGTCATCGTCAATTCGCCCGCCAACCCGTGCGGCGGGGTCACGCCAAGGGCCGAGATCGACAGGCTCGTTGCGGGGCTGGAAGGTCATCCCCATGTCGCGATCCTCTCCGACGAGATCTACGGCCAGATGACCTATGACGGCGAGGAACACGTATCGCTCCTGACGTACCCGGAAATACGCGACCGGTTGATCCTGCTCGACGGCTGGTCGAAGACCTACGCCATGACGGGCTGGCGGCTTGGCTATTCGGTCTGGCCAGAGCCGCTTTACGACAAGGTCCGGAAGCTGGCGGTCAATGCTTGGTCCTGCGTGAACGCGCCGGCGCAATATGCCGGGCTGGCCGCGCTCACCGGCCCACAGGATGCGGTTGCGCAGATGGTTGCGGAGTTCGACGCGCGCCGCAAACTGGTGGTCGACGGGTTGAACGCGATCCCGGGCGTGTCCTGCATCCTGCCGAAGGGCGCCTTCTACGCGTTTCCGAACATCGCGGCCACGGGCTGGAAGGCCAAGGCGCTGGCTTCCGCGCTGCTGGAGGGGGCGGGCGTGGCGCTCATCGGCGGCCCGGATTTCGGCACGCTCGGCGAGGGCTATGTGCGCGTTTCCTATGCCAATTCGCAGGAGAACATTTCTCGCGCGCTGGAGCGGATGGAGACGTTCCTGGCCGAGGGTAAGGTGGCGATGCGCGGGTAGAGGCGCGTTATCCTCGCCGCGTTGTGGAATGTGTGCCGGTGACCCATCTGCGACGCCATGCTCTTGTCACTGAACCGCCAGCAGCTGCAACAGGCCCGCGCTCAGGCATCCCAGCACGAGCAGCGACAGGGTCGCCGCAAGCATCACGCGCCCGCCGGCATGGGCAAGGGTGCGGATATCGACGGTGAGGCCGAGCGCCGCCATGGCGACGATGGTGAGGATGCCGGACCCTTGCGTCAGCGGCGCAATCACCGCGTCGGGGATGAGGTTGGCCGAGCGCAATGTCATCATGACGAGAAAGCCGATGATGAACCAGGGCACGAGCGTGCGCAGGCCTGCGCCGCTTTCGCGGTTGCCCGGCATCATCCCGAGGGTGAAGATCACCGGCCCGAGCATCAGTACACGGACGAGCTTCACCAGCGTGCCGACCTGGACCGCGACCATCCCCGCCGGGGCGGCTGCCGCGAGCACCTGCGGCACGGCATAGACGGTGAGCCCCGCCAGAACGCCATAACGGGTTTCGCTGAGCCCGGCGAGCGCGCCGATCGCCGGCAGGAGCAGCACGACGGATATTCCCAGAACCGCGGTGAAGGCGATGGAGGCGGCGACGTCGTCGCTTTCGGCCTTGATGACCGGGGCGGTCGCGGCGATGGCGGAGTTGCCGCAGATCGCGTTGCCGCAGGCGACCAGCGTGGCGAGCCGGGGCGGCAGCCCGAGTGTGCGGCCGATGCCGTAGCCGGCCGAAATCGCCAGCACGACGATCAGCGCGATGCCGCCGACGAGTTCCGGCCCGGCCGCCTGGATGGCGCCGAGACTGATGGTTCCCCCGAGCAGCACGATCGCGACCTCCAGCACCTGCTTCGCCGCGAAATCGACTCCCGGACGCAGCATGCCGTGAAAGGGCAGGCCGGAGCGCACGACCGCGCCCAGCAGGATGGCGAGAACCAGGCTCTCCAGCCAGTCGCGGCCGAAAAGCCAGATCTCGATCCGGGACAGCAGGAAGGCGGCGGCGGCAACAGCGAGGCTGGCGAGCAGTCCGGGCAGGACGCGGGCGAGGAAGCGGGGCAGGTCCATGAGAGCGTTTACCAGAGGGTGGGAATGGCCGGACGCTCGCATGGAAAATCATTTTATTCCATGGGATAATATTGGATATTTGTTTCAATAAAATCGAACGATAGAGCATGCCGGCCGCATTTCGGATGTCCGCCATGCGGTTGGCCGGCCCGCTCGTCGTGGTGTGCGTCGGCATATCTCCGTCGGAATCTCATGACCTTCGAGCAGCTTTCCATCTTCGTCGCCGTGGCCGAACGCGAACATCTGACGCGGGCGGCGGAGGCGTTGCATCTGACACCGTCAGCGGTGAGTTCTGCCTTGCGGGCGCTCGAGGGCCATTATGGGGTGCCCCTGTTCGACCGGGTGGGGCGCGGGCTAGTGCTCAACGAAAACGGGAGGCTGTTTCTGGGCGAGGCCAAGGCGGTTCTGGCGCGCGCGGAAAGCGCACAGCTCGTCCTTGCGGAGCTTGGCGGGTTGCGCCGTGGGCGTCTGGCGGTCGCCGCCAGCCAGACGATCGCGGGATACTGGCTGCCGCCCTTCATGATGCGGTTTCACGCCATCTATCCCGGGATCGAGCTTTCGCTATCGATCGGCAACACGGCGACGGTCGCCGGCGCGGTTGTGGCGGGCGAGGCGGACATGGGTTTCGTGGAGGGGCATGTGGATGTTCCCGCCCTCAAGGTCGAGAAGATCGCCGAGGATGCGTTGATCGTCGTGGTGGGGGCGGATCATCCCTGGGCGGATGGACGGGCGGTCGCGGCCGGAGATCTGGCGACCGGCAGCACATGGGTGCTGCGTGAACGCGGATCGGGAACGCGGTCGGAATTCGAGGCGGCTCTCGCCGCGCGCGGGGTTGCGGCGGAAAGCCTTCAGGTTGTTCTGGAGCTGCCCTCCAACGAGGCGGTGCTTTCCGCCACGCGCTCCGGCATGTGTGCCACCGCGATTTCCGCCTCGGTCGCCGGTCCGCTGCTCGGTCAGGGGGATCTCGTTGCGGTCAACCACCCGCTGCCGGCGCGCGCCTATTCGCTGCTTCACCACCGGGAACGGCGGCTCAGCAAATCGGCCACCGAGTTCGTCAGCCTGTGCAAGGGGGAGGCGCCGCCCTCAGGCAATGGTTGAGAGGGTGCGCAGGAGGTCGGTGAAGGCGTCCGCCTCTTCCAGATGCGGTGCATGGCCGGAGCGGGCGAAGTCGTGGATGTGCCCGTCCTTCAGCCGTTCCGCCTGCCATTGTGCAACATCGCGCCCGTAAAGCGCGCTGCGGCTGCCGGAAACCAGATGCACCGGGATTTCGATCTTGCGGATCAGCGGACGGAAATCCTGCGCGGTGAGCGAGGCCCACATGGGGGCGATCAGCGCCGGATCGGCGGCCAGCATCTCGCGCTTGGCATAGGCGAGCAGGTCCGGGTCGGGCGTCAGGCCTTCGGCGAAGATGCCCTCGGCGACCTTTTCGCCGACCTGTGGCCAGTAGGCGGAAATGGCGGCGAGCACGTCCTTGTTGTGCTCGGCGTCGTTGCCGTTGCGCGTGCCGAGACGCCAGGTCTCGTCGTTCAGCACCTTCGGCGTCATGTCCTCGGTCAGCAGGACGGCGACGCGGTCCGCGCCGTGGCGCTCGATCAGCGCGAAGGCGACATGGGCGCCCATCGACCAGCCGGCGAGCAGCACCCTGTCGAGACGCCGCTTCTCAAGCAATGCCTGAACCGCGTCGGCAGCCGTCTCGATGGTGAGGTCGACCGCATCCTTCGTTTTCCCGTGTCCCGGCATGTCCGGCGCGATGACCAGCGTTTCCTCGGCAAGCGCCTCGCCTTGCCGGTCGAAGAAACCCCCGTGGCACGACCAGCCGTGCAGCAGCACGATGGGCAGCATCCGCGGGCTTTTCACCCCGCTTTCGCGAATATGGAGACGGCTCATTTCGCTTCTCCGCGCAACCGGCCGACAATCCCTGTCGGGAAGAAATAGACCGACAGGATGAAAAGGACACCCAGCCACAAGAGCCAGCGTTCCGGCGCGATCAGCTCCGACAGCAGGGGGATGCCGGCGGTGGCTTTGGAGGCGATGCCCATCAGATCCTGCAGGTAGGTCTGGGCGAGGATGAAGATCGTCGCGCCGACGACGGCGCCGTACATGGTTCCCATGCCGCCGATGACGACCATCAGCAGGATGTCGATCATGATTTCCATCGAGAGCGTGGTCGCGGGCCCAGTGTAGCGCAGCCAGATGGCGAGAAGCGACCCGGCGAGCGCGGCGACCACCGCGGAGAGCACCGTCGCCCCGGTTCTGTACCAGACGACGCGGTAGCCGATGGCCTCGGCGCGGAAGGGATTGTCGCGCACGGCCTTCAGCGTCGTGCCGAAGGGCGAGTTGACGATCCGGAGCAGGACGAGGAACAGGATCAGGCTTGCGAAGAAAATCAGGTAGTAGGCGACGAGCCGGCCGTTGAGGGAAACGTCGAGGATCCTGTCCTTCATCAGCCGGAACGCCGGGGTCAGCTCGCGCGGAATGCGGTAGGTGAGCCCGTCCTCGCCGCCGGTGAAGGCGGAGAGCTGCGAGACGAGCACGGCGAAGGCCGACGCGATCGCCAGCGTCACCATGGCGAAGAAGATGGCGCGCACGCGCAGCGAAAAGAGCCCGATCAGCAGCGCAAGGACGGCCGCGACCAGCGCGCCCAAAAGGGTGCCGAGACCCATTGCCCAGAAGCTCGGTCCCCAGGCGTCGAGCGCCAGTGCCGTTCCGTAGGCGCCGATACCATAGAACATGGTGTGCGCGAAGGAGACGATGCCGGTGTAGCCGAGCAGCAGGTCATAGCTTGCCACCAGCACGATGAAGATGGCGATGCGTGCGGCGGTGTCGAGCGACTTGATGCCCGGAAACAGGAACGGCGCAAATAGCAATGCCAGGCCGATCAGCAGCACGATCAGCGACAGCAGGCGGCTGCGGGGCGTATCGCCGGAGATGAGTTTGACCAGCATCACGTCCCTCACTTCGCCTTGACCACGGGATAGAGCCCCTGCGGTCGCCACATCAGCACTGCAACCATCAGCGCGATGGTGGAGACGAGCGCGACCTTGGGAACGAGGAAGGCGGCGTAGTTGGAGAGAAGTCCGACGAGCAGCGCGCCGATGAAGCAGCCCTCGACCGAGCCGAGCCCGCCGATGATGACGACGACGAAGACCAGCACCATGATCTCGCTGCCCATCTGGGCTGTGATCGTCTCCTGATAGAGCCCCCACATGACGCCGCCCAGCCCCGCAAGCGCGGACCCCGCCACGAACACCCACAGAAACAGCGCCTTGATGCGATAGCCGAGCGCCTCGACCATTTCGCCATTCTCCACGCCCGCGCGCACCAGAAGGCCGATCCTGGTGGAGCGCAGGATATGGCGCATGGCGAAGAACAGGATGAGACCGATGGCGACGGCGAGGATCCGGTATTTCTCGATCGCCGCGCCGAAGACGACGACCGAGCCCCGCAGCGTTTCCGGCCGGGCGATATGGAGCGCGTCGGGACCCCAGATCACGTGGATCATCTGTTCAGTGACGATCAGTCCGCCCATGGTCACAAGGATCTGCTTCAGGTGGAAGCCGTAGACCGGCATGACGATGACGCGCTCGAACAGCCAGCCCATGGCGCCGGTCGCGATCATCGCGGCGAGGATCGCGAGCAGGATGGCGGAGATGTTCATCACGATGTCCGGCGTGCCGGTCCAGCCCGACAGCACGCCCAGCACGGTGACGCCGACGAAGGCGCCGACGGCGACGAAGGCGCCGTGGCCGAAATTGATCACATCCATCAGGCCGAAGACGATAGTAAGGCCCGACGCCATGATGAAGATCATCAGCCCCATGGCGAGCCCCGCGACGGTGAGCGTCAGCCAGGTCGTCGGATCGCCGATGGCGATGAGGCCGAGAGCCGCCAGAACCGGGGCCAGCAGCAGCGGCGCGTGCTCCCCGAGCCTTTGCGAGAAGGACAGCTCGTCGAAGCGCGGGCGGATGCGGTCGTCGCTCATTGGTGCGCCTCCAGGCTCAGCCCCATCAGCCGCTCCTGAAGGCTCGCGTCGGCGCTCAGGTCCGCCATGTCGCCTTCATGAATGATGTGCCCGTCATCCATCACCGCGACCGTGTCGCCGAGTGCGCGGGCCATGGAGAAATTCTGCTCCACCAGCAGGATCGTGGTGTCCGTTTCCTTCAGTTGCCGGAGCGCGGCGGTCATCGCCTTGATGATGGCCGGCGCCAGCCCCTTGGTCGGTTCGTCGATCAGGATCAGCTCGCGCGGCTCGATGATGGCGCGGGCCACCGACAGCATCTGTTTCTGTCCGCCCGAAAGTGTGCCGGCCGGCGAATGCCAGAAGGTTCTGAGGGGCGGAAAGAGATCGCAGATCCAGTCGAGGCGCTTACGGTCGGGCGCGCCGGAGCGTGCGGCAAGCGTCATGTTCTCCTGAACCGTCAGGTCGGTGAAGATGCCCATGTCCTCGGGAACGAAACTGATGCCGAGTTTGGCGATGGCCGGCGTGTCGAGCCCGGCGATATCGCGGCCGTGGAATCGGATCGTGCCGGCGCTCGCCTTCCACAGGCCCATTATGGTTCTGAGCGTCGTCGTCTTGCCGGCGCCGTTTCGCCCGAGCAGCATGGCGACGCCGCCGGCCGGCACCGCGAGATCGACCCCGTGCAGGATGTGGTAGGGACCGATATGGGTGTGGACGCCGTCGAGCGTCAGAAGCGCCTCAGCCATCGACATGCTCCTCTTCCGGCTCGCGGCCGAGATAGGCCTGCTGCACGATCGGCGAGGCGATCACTTCGGCCGGCTCGCCGTCGGCCACCAGCGCGCCGTTGTGCAAAACGATGATGCGGTCGGCGAGCGAGCGGATCACGTCCATCTTGTGCTCCACCAGCAGGATCGAGCGGTCCGCGTCGCGCTTCAGCCCGGCGATCAGATCGAGGACGACGGGCACCTCGTCGACGCTCATGCCGGCGGTCGGTTCGTCGAACATGAGAACCTGCGGCTGCAGCGCGATCAGCATGGCGACTTCCAGCTTGCGCTGGTCGCCGTGGGAGAGCGAGGCGACCGCCTGGTCGGCCTTTTCCATCAGTCGCACTTCGGCCAGCACGTGTTCGGCGCGCTCGATCAGTTCCACATGCGAGGTGGCGACGGAAAAGAGGTCGTGACCGCGCCGTGCCCGGGCCTGCGCGACAAGGCGCACGTTCTCGCGTGCGGTCAGGCTCGGAAACAGGTTCGTCAGCTGGAAGGCGCGGCCGATGCCCCGGTCTGTCCTCGCGGCGACGGAGAGGCCGGAGATGTCCTCGCCATTCAGGAGCACCTGGCCGGAGGTCGCGGTGAGCTGACCGGAGATCAGGTTGAAATAGGTGGTCTTGCCGGCGCCGTTCGGGCCGACGATCGCGGTCGTCGTGCCGCGCTGGAACGCGCAGGAAACCGCGTCAACGGCGACGTGGCCGCCGAAGCGGATGGTCAGGTCGCGGGTCTGGAGGACGGGGTGTTCGGTAGGCATTGGCGATCCGGGTGTTCTTCGGCTTGTCGACGGGAAGCCGCCGAAAGCATGTGCCGCTCTTTCCTGCCTTCCTCATCCCGGACAAGCGAGGCGAAGCCGAGCGCAGATCCGGGATCCAGCGACCAAGCGGCGCGTAGCGCCTCAATAGGGTCTTGTGAGGAAGGCGGGTTTTCCTGCGAAAGCAGCGCTTCGCGCTACTCATTGCGCTGGATCCCGGGTCGTTTCCGCTTCGCTTCGCGCCCGGGATGAGGGGTTTGGGGGATGCACGCGCGCGCCCCCCGATCCCTCACTTGTTGCGGATCGGAATGTCCATGTCCTCGATCTTCAGCTCCCGGACGAGTTCCGGAATGCCCCATTCCACGTCCGGATCGACCTTGATCTTGAAGTGGTACATGGACTGCAACGCCTGGTGATCCTCCTTGCGGAAAACCATCTTGCCCTTGGGCGTCTGCCATTCCATGCCTTCCATGGCCGCGATCAGATCTTCCGTGTCGGTGGAGCCGCCTGTCTTCTTCAAGGCCTCGACGATCGCCATGCCCGCCGACATGCCGCCGGCGGTGAAGAAGTCGGGCGGCGTGCCGAAGCGCTTTTCGTGTTCGGCGACCAGCCAGTCGTTCACCGGGTTCTTCGGAATGTCGTAGTAGTAATAGGTGGCGCCTTCCATGCCGGGCAGCGCCTTGTAGGCCTTCATGGCGGCGAGAATGTTGCCGCCCGTGGAAATCTCGATGCCGAGACGGTCGGGGTCCATGGCCTTGATCTTGCCGATGGGGTTGTTCGCTCCGGCCCATATCACGAACAGGAATTTGCGGCCGTCCTCATCCTTCAGGGCATCGAAGATGCGCTGGGCGGAGGCGGTGAAGTCCTGCGTATCGGTCGGAGCGTATTCCTCGAACACCAGTTCAGCGCCGGTGCCCTTCAGGGCTTCCTTGAAGGCGGCTACGCCGTCGCGGCCGAAAGCGTAGTCCTGGGCGAGCGTCGCGATCTTCACGCCGGGCTTTCCAAGCGCGACGGCGTTGGCCACCGCGTCCTGCGAGGAATTGCGGCCCGTGCGGAAGATGTAGCGGTTCCAGTTCTCGCCGGTGATGCTGTCGGCCACCGCCGGTTCCACCAGCAGGATCTTGCCGTATTCCTCTGCAACGGGGAGCATCGCGAGCGCGACGCCGGACGACACCGGCCCAACCGCGATTGCCGCGTCGTCGTCGCCATAGGCCTCGGCCAGAGCGGACCGGCCGACATCGGGCTTCAGCTGCGTGTCCTTCTCGATGACGACGAGCTTGTTGCCGTCGACCTCCATCGTGCCGCCGGTGGCATATTCCAGGCCCATCATCAGTCCGGTGTGCGACTGCTTGGCATAGGCCTCCAGAGCGCCGGTCTTGCCGTAGACGTGGGCGATCTTGATGTCGTCGGCCGCAGCCGTGCCAAGGCTCAGCGTAAGCGCGGCAATGCCGGCGGCCAATCCGGCAGCAAGGCCGGTTCTCGTGAATGCGCAGGTCATGACTGTCTCCTCCCGGTCGTCGCAGCGGCGGGATAAGGCGGCCTCCTCCGCCACCGGATCTGTCGGCGATCCGTTTCCCGCTCCCTCGGAATGGTTCCTCTTCCATTCCTCCGGCCTGCAATCGGAGCGCCGGCTTTAGGCATCCGGGCGAACCGACGCATCAGACCGGCTCAGGAAACCGGCATGTTGAGCGGACGTTCGCGCCAGTCCCGCAAGGGCGCTGCGAAGGCAATATATGACGCATGATTCAGGTTTCATGTCAATCGAGGTGCCGCAGCGGGATGATGCGAACGGGCAGCGGCGACGTGCGTCCGTTCCGGCACGAAATGCCTTCTAGGCGTTCACGGTCGCATCGTCCGAATGCTCCGCGCCGTCCCGCATCTTCCGGCCAAGTTCGGCCAGGCGCCGGACGCCGTCGGGCCCCTCGCATGCGGCGACCGTCTTGCACGCGATGGGGGGTGCCTTGGTCGACAGGTTTCCCTCCGGGGCCGGCTTGCCGATCAGATAGCCCTGCACCTCGTCGCAGCCCTCGTTCACCAGCAGGCGCAACTGCGAACTCGTCTCCACGCCTTCCGCCACGAGCCGCATGCCCAGCGCCCGGCCGAGCTTCAGGATGGTCTGCACGATCGCCATGGCGTTGTCGCTGGTCTCAAGGCCGGCAATGAAGGAACGGTCGATCTTGATGGCATCGAAGGGGAAGCGGCTGAGATAGCCGAGCGCTGAATAGCCGGTGCCGAAATCGTCCAGCGCGATGCGCACGCCGATCCGCTTCAGCGCCTTCAGGATGGCGAGCGCGCGCGCATCGTCGTCGATGACGACGTTCTCGGTGACCTCGATCTCCAGCCTCTCCGGCGGCAGCCCGCTGACTTTCAGCGCTTCCTCCACCGTGTCGACGAAACTCTTGTCGCGGAACTGCAGCGGCGAGACGTTGACCGACACGTGCCGGTCGCCGAACCGCGCCCTGGCGATCCGGCAGGCGTTGGTGAGCACCCATTTGCCGATCGGCACGATCTGGCCGGAATGCTCGGCAACGGGAATGAAGTCGGTCGGGTTGACAAGGCCGCGCGAGGGGTGATGCCAGCGGATCAACGCCTCGTAACCGGCGATCCGGGCATCCACGACGGCCATGCGGGGCTGGAAATAAAGCTCGAATTCGTCGCGCTCGATGGCGACGGAAAGATCGGACTCCAGCTCGCGGCGGACCTTTATCGCCGCGTCCATGCCTTCCTCGAAGGTGCAATAGGCGCCGCGTCCCATGCTTTTCGCCTTGTAGAGCGCGGTATCGGCACGAGAAATCAGGGTGTCGGGGGTCTTGCTGTCGGTGGGGGCGATGGCCACGCCGATGCTGGCGCCGGCGCGCACGACCAGCCCGTCGCCGCAGTTGATCGGCTTTGCGAGAATATGCAGCAGCCGGTGGGCCAGGTCGGCTGCCTGGTTGGCGAACCCGATATCGGTCTGGATCACCGCGAATTCGTCGCCGCCCAGACGGGCCACGGTGTCACCGGCGCGAACCGCCTTGCGCAAGCGGTCCGCGGTGACCTTGATGACCGTGTCGCCGGCGGGGTGGCCGTGCATGTCGTTGATGTCCTTGAAGCGGTCGAGATCGACCAGCAGCACGGCGGTGAGGCTCGCCCTCTGGTCCAGACCGGCCAGGCTCTCCTCCAGACGGTCGGTGAAGACGGCGCGATTGGGCAGGTCGGTCAGCGGGTCGTGCTGAGCGAGATGGCGGATGCGCGCCTCCGCCTTCTTGCGCTCGCGCAGGTCGACGACGGCTGAAACGCGCGTGTGCGCGCCGCGATAGACGATCTCGCGCGTGCGAACCTCCACGGGAATGCGCTGGCCCCGGGCATGGATGGCCATCATTTCCCGCGGTGCGCCGGTCGCCTGCGAAGGCTCTGGCACGTCTTCGCTTTCGGCAGGAAGGAACAGGGTGTCCGCCACGATGCCCTTAAGGTCCTCGAGCGGGCGGCCGAGGAGGTCTTCCAGCGCGGCGTTGCCGTCCACGATCCTGCCCTCCACCGTGATCACGATGGCCTCGAAGGTCGAATTGGCCAGTGCACTGAGGCGCTCCGCTTCCTCCTCGGAGCGTTTCATCTCGGTGGCGTAGTTGCGGGCGAGTTCCTCGTTCTGGATGGAATCCATGAGCTGGTTGAAGAGCTCCGAAAGGCGTTCCGCTTCGTCGCCCGGAATGACAGGCAGGCGAAGCGACAGGTCGGTCTTGCCTTCGATCAGCTGGCTATAGGCGTCCTCCACATGGCCGATACCGAAGCGGGTGCCATGCTCCGCCTCGTTCAGTCCCTTGCGTTCGCCGACCTCGTCGACGCGCACGCGGGTGACCTTGCCGAGCAGATGAAAGAAGATGAGCCCCGCGCCGAAGGCCCAGACGAAGTTGATGCCGACGCCCAGCGCCTGCACACCCAGCTGATCCAGCCGCGACCCGGTGGGAAGGTGGGCGAGGGGCGCAATCAGCGCAGGCGCCAGCGTGCCGACCACGCCGGCCGCGCCGTGAACGCCCACCGCGCCCACCGCATCATCGATCCCGAGGCGTCTTTCGATGAAGCGGTTGGCCCAGACGGCGGCAAGTCCGCCCATCGCCCCGACGAGCAGCGCCCCGCCGGGGGTGAGCACCATGCAGCCGGCGGTCACCGCCACGAGCCCGCCGATCATGCCGGAGAAGGCCTTTTCCGGGAAGATGACCCCATCCTCGCGCAAGCCCTCCAGGTAGCCGGCGGCACCGCCCGTGCCCGCCGCAAGAACCGTGTTGGCGATGATGTGGGCGATTTCCGGCACCGCCGCGGCCGTTGAGCCGCCGTTGAAGCCGATCCAGCCGACGAACAGCAGGAAGGCGCCCGCCGTCGCCAGCACGGGACTGTGGCCCTGGATGCGGACCGGCGAGCCGTCTTCGGCGAAGCGGCCGATGCGCGGTCCGATGACGATGCAGGCGGCCAGCGAGATCCAGGCACCGGTGGAGTGCACCACCGTGGAACCGGCGAAGTCGATGAAACCCATGTTGCCGAGGAAGGCGGAGGCATTGGCCATCAGCGCGCCGCCCCAGGCCCAGTGAACGAAGACCGGATAGACGAGCCCGGCGATCAGCATCGAACACAGGACATAGGCGGTCAGCGGCATCCGTTCCGCGACAGCGCCCGACACGATGGTCGCCGCCGTGCCGCAGAACATCACCTGGAAGGCGAAGAAGCCGACGCCCCACTCGTCGAGTCCCTGCAGCATGAAGAAGCGCGGGTCGATGCCGATCCAGTGCCCGTTGCCGGCGCCGAAGGCGAACATGAAGCCCACGGCGGCGAACATGATCACCGAGAACACGAAGTCGAGCATGTTCTTCTGGGCGACGTTGACGGAGTTCTTGGAGCGCACCATGCCGGCTTCCAGCAGCATGAAGCCGACCTGCATCAAGAGGACAAGCGCGGCGGCGACGAGGAGCCAGACGAAGTTCAGGTGACTTGTGGACGCTTCGAGGACGGCAAGCCGCCGGGTGAGGTCGTCGAGCGTTGCCGGCGCAGGTTGCGCGGAGGCCGACAGGGCTGCCGTTCCTGCAACGAGGAAAGCCAGCCCCAGAGAGAGAACCGGCCGCGTCGCTGCAACATTGGCAGACCGTCGAAGTAACTCCCGCCCGTAACGAAACCGATGCATTGCAATTGCCCCGTCAACGTCCTTCGCCCTCTGTATTGGTCCCACATAACGTTTTCATTGTTAAAAATCGCATAAGGAAACGTCCGCGAAATGCTTAAAGATCGCTCATTCCTTGCAAAAAAATCCGGCATGCAGCTTCTGCTGCCGCGTAAGGGGAGGGGGCGGGGCACGCAGGGCCGGAAAAGGGCGACTTATCAAATCTACCGTAACGTGATGTATTGCTCGCGACAAAAGAGGCAAGATATTTCCGGGATTATTGCCATTATCGTCAATTTCGCCCCTCTACATTGTCGTTTGTTTCCTCTATAGGGAGGCCATCAAGGCAACGACAGGCAATTCCGCGCCTTCCTGCGACGCGACGGTCCGACTTGTTGTGTGCCGTCACTTTTACATCTGCCAACAGATCCATCGGGAGGATCGTCTCGTGAAAATCCTGGCCACCGTCTCCGCCTTCGTCGGGCGCACCTTCGCACTCTGGACCATTCTGTTCGCCCTGCTCGGTTTCTTCCTGCCCGACGTCTTCAGGCTTGTGGTGCCCTGGATCGTACCCCTGCTCGCGCTCATCATGTTCGGCATGGGCCTGACGCTGTCGGGACGCGATTTCGCGGAAGTGCTGCGCCGGCCGTTCGAGGTCGGCATCGGCGTCGTCTCGCAGTTCCTGATCATGCCGCTCATCGCCGTGGGGCTGACGAGCGTCATCCCGATGAGCCCGGAGGTCGCCGCGGGCGTCATCCTCGTCGGCTGCTGCCCCGGTGGCACGTCGTCGAACGTGATGACCTATCTTTCCAGGGGCGATCTGGCGCTTTCGGTTGCCTGCACCAGCGTGACGACGTTGCTTGCGCCTTTCGTGACGCCGTTCCTGGTGTGGACGTTCGCCAGCCAGTATCTGCCGGTTGATGCGGGCGCCATGTTCCTGTCGATCGTCAAGATCGTGTTGGCGCCGCTGGCGCTCGGCTTCATCCTGCAAAAGCTCGCGCCGAAGCTCGTCAGGGCCGCCGTCCCCGCGCTGCCGCTCGTCAGCGTGGCGGGCATCGTGCTGATCGTTGCAGCCGTCGTCGCCGTATCCAAGGGCAAGATCATCGAATCCGGTCTGATGATCTTTGCTGTCGTGGTGCTGCACAACGGCCTCGGCTACCTGCTCGGCTTCTTCGCCGCGCGCACGTTCGGCCTCTCGCTCGCCAAGCGCAAGGCCATCGCAATTGAGGTCGGCATGCAGAATTCAGGTCTGGGAGCGGCGCTCGCCAGCGCGCACTTCTCGCCGGCCGCCGCCGTGCCGAGCGCCATCTTCAGCGTTTGGCACAACATTTCCGGCGCGCTGATCGCGAACTATTTCGCCGGCAAGACCGAAGAACGCCCCTCGCGCCTCGGCGTGCGCAACGCCTGAGGCCGGTGGCGCGACGTCTTGCGCGGATTATCGGAGATCTCCATATATTCGATTAAATGAATATTATTGGGGATCTCACGATGCAGGATGCCGTGAAACTGGTCTGCGCGCAGTGCGGTCAGACCAATCGGGTGCCGTCGGCCAGACTGTCCGCCGGCCCGAAATGCGGGGTCTGTGGCGCCCCGCTTGCGGGTGCAAAGGTCATGGAGCTGGATGCACGCGCCCACGACAAGGCGACGCGCGGCGACGAGCTGCCGCTGATTGTCGATTACTGGGCGCCGTGGTGCGGCCCCTGCCGGATGATGGCGCCGGAATTCGCCAAGGCGGCGCAAGCCGTCGGGCCCGGCGTGAGGTTCGCCAAGATCAACACCGAAGACTTTCCCGCCGTCTCGCAGGGGCTCGCCATCCGGGGCATTCCGCTGCTGATCCTGTGGCACCGGGGCAGGGAGGTGGCGCGGCTCAGCGGCGCGCGGCCGGCTTCCGACATCGCGGCCTTCGTGCGTCAGAACGTGCCTCAGCTGGCCGGATGAGCGCAGTCGGCGCGGGGGTCAGCCCGCCGCGCTGACGATCTCACCGCGCTCGATCTGCAATTCCGCATCGGCGATCGTCGCAAGCAGCTTCGGCGTCGATTCCGTCACGAACAGCGCCAGATCGGGGGCGTAGTCGCGCAGGCTCGCCAGCGTGCGGGCATATTCCAGCGCCAGGGCCGGAGCGAGGCCCTGGAAGGGTTCGTCCAGAAACAGCACCTTGTCGGCCACCATCAGGGCCCGGCCGAGCGCCACGATCTTGCCCTGACCGCCGGAAACCCCGCCGCCGGGCCGGGCCCGCATGGCATGGAGCTGCGGCAGGAATTCGTAGATCCGGGCCAGCCGGCGCTTGCGCTCCGCCGCCGGCAGCTTCAGCGCCAGGGCGGGCAGCAGGATGTTGTCCTCCACCGAAAAGTCCGGGATGAGGCGCCGGTCCTCCGGGGCATAGCCGATGCCCATGCGGGCGCGGGTGTGGCTCGGCAGATCCTGGATTTCCTGTCCGGCCAGTTCGATCCGGCCGCTCTGACGGGCGATAAGCCCCATGATGGCGCGCAGCGTCGTGGTCTTGCCGGCGCCGTTGCGGCCGATCAGCACCGTGCACTTGCCGGAGGAAAGATCGAGACGCACGTCGCGCAGCACGCGCACGCCGGCGATCTCGACGCAGAGACTGTCGACCTTCAGCATCAGGCCACCCCCACCACGTTTTCCAGAACCCGCGGATCCTTCATCACGTCTGCGGGCTTGCCTTCCGCCATGACCTTCCCCGCCTCCCACACGATCACGCGGTCGGCGTAGTTTTCCACGATGTCCATGTCGTGCTCCACGAAGAGCGCGGTGATGCCGCGCGTGCGCATGGCCTTCATCAACGTGTCCATCAGCGGAAAGCGCTCTAGCGCGCTGACGCCGCTGGTGGGCTCGTCAAGCAGCAGAAGCTTGGGGTCGAGCGCCATGGCGACGGTGACGTCGGCGAGCTTGCGCAATCCCTCCGGCAGGGTGCCGGCGATGGTGTCGGCATGGGCGCCGAGATCGAGCAGGTCGAGAAGCTCGCCCGCTTCGCGCCGGTAGTCCGGCCGGTCGAGCGGGTTCAGGGCATCCCAGATGCCGCGACGCGCGGCGATGGCCAGCATCACGTTGTCGAGGACGGAGTGATCGGCGAATAGCTGCGGGATCTGGAAGGCGCGGGCGATGCCGCGTCTTGCGATGGCACGCGGCGCCATCCGTGTGATCTCCATGTCGCCGAGCCAGACCTTGCCCCGGGTCGGGCGGATGTAGCCGGTGCACAGGTTGAGAAAGGTCGTCTTTCCCGATCCGTTCGGTCCGATGATGGCGACGAACTCGCCCTCGCCGATCTCCAGGCTGACGCCGTTGGCCGCGCGGATGCCGCCGAAGGAGATTTCCAGGTTCTCCGCACGCAGAAGCGGCTTCGTCATAACTCGGTCTCCCCGGCTTGCGTCTTGCGCCCGGCGATCTTCTCGATGAGCCCGAAGAGGCCGCGCGGCAGGAAGAAGATCACCACCAGCAGCACGGCGCCGACGATCAGGTTCCAGGCGTCCGCGACGGTGCCGACGGCGAGCGTGTGCACACCTTCGAGGAATGCGGCGCCGAGGAACGGTCCGGCGATGCCGGAGATGCCGCCAAGCACCGCCGTCAGAACGAGCTGGCCCGACTGGGTCCAGAAAGCGAATTCCGGCAGCACGTGGCCAATGGAAAGTGCTGCAATCGCTCCGCCGAGGCCGGCGAGCGTCGCGGAGATCGTGTAGGCGGTCAGAAGCGTGGAGGCGGCGGAAACGCCCAGATATTCGAGCCGGACCTCGTTGCTGTGAACCGCGGAAAGCGCGTGGCCGAGCGGGCTCTTCAGGTAGCGGTGAACGACGAGGCCGAGACCGGCTGCAAGCACCAGCGCGAGATAGAAGAGGACCGTGTCGGAGCCTTCCTTGGTGAGCGTCAGGCCGAACAAGGTGGGCACGGCAACGGCCATGCCGTCGGTGCCGCCGGTGAGGCCGTAAAGCTTGGAGAGCAGCGCGAAGACCACCATGGAGACGGCGAGGTTCAGCATGGCGAAGAAGATCGCGCGGTAACGCACCAGAAAGAGGCCGACCAGCAGTCCGCACAGGCCGGAAACGATGGTCGCGGCCACGATCAGGCCCATCATGTCGGTGAAGCCCAGGCTCTTGGCGAGGAAGGCCGCCGCATAGGCGCCCACCGCATAGAACATCGCGTGGCCGAGCGAGATGAGCCCTGCGCGCAGCAGCAGCGCCACGCCGAGCGCGGCGAAGCCCTTGGCGAGCGCGATCGTCAGCACGAACTGCAGGAACGGGAAGGCAAGGGGGGCGAGACCCGCGATCAGCAGGGCGGCCGCCAGCAGGGCAAGGGACGAGCGGTTCATCAGATCCTCCGCGTCGTGGGGCTGCCGAAAAGGCCGTAGGGCTTCACCAGCAGCACCGCGAGCATCACCACGTAGGGCGCGACCGCATCGAATTCGGGGGCGAAATAGATGGCGAGAACTTTCGCGACGGCGACGATGAGGGAGGCGATGGCGGCACCTTCCACCTGGCCGAGCCCGCCGATGGCGGCGACCGCGAAGGCGAGCACCATCGTGTCGGCGCCAAGCCCGGGCGACACGCCCGAGGTCGGCGTCGCCATGGCTCCGCCAAGCGCTGCCAGAAACACGCCGAGGGTGAAGGCGATCGTGTACATGCGGTTGGTGTCGATGCCGAGCGCCTGCGAGACCTCGCGGTCGGCGACGACGGCGGCGATCAGCCGTCCGGTGCGGCTGTGGCCGATGAAGAGGCGCAGCGCGACCAGCACGACGCCGGCCAGCACGATCAGCAGCAACTGGTAGTTCAGATAGACGATGCCGCCGAGCTCGGTGATGCCGAGCATGGACATGGGCGTGTCCTGATAGAGCGACTGCACGCCGAAAACCATCTTCTGCAGATCCTCCAGGATGAGGAACAGGCCGAAGGTCACCAGCACCTGCACGGCGTCGCTCTTGCCGTAGGTCCAGCGCACCAGCGTGTTCTCCACGAGGGGACCGAACAGAAGCGCGACGAAGGCGGCGGAGAGGACGAGGGCGGGGAAGGTCAGCCAGTCCGGCAGGCCGGCGGAGACGATCCACAGCCCCAGCGAGGCGGCCGCATAGGCGCCGATGGAATAGAAGCTGCCATGGGCGACGTTGAGAACGCGCAGCACGGAGAAGACCAGGGTCAGCCCCACGGCAACGAAGAAGATGAGCGCCGCGCTTGCAAGGGCGTCGACGAACAGTGGAATGAGGGTTTGCAGCATCGTGAAAGGGGTCCGGACCTGAAGCCGAGGTCGCCTCCGCCGTCGGCTGGCGGCGGAGGCGGTGCGATCGCTACCGGTAGGAGCCGGGTTTCGGCATGTCCTTGGGGAAGTAGGGCGTCAGCGAGGAGATCCACGCCACCGGATCGTCGCCGGCCGGCGGCAGCACCTTGTCGCCGGAGTAGCGCACCATGGAGCCCAGCACCGGAGCGTCGATGCCGTCCACCTTGGTGACGGTGCCGACGATCTGGTCGACGATCCCGTCATGGTCGGGACGGATGGTGACGTGGCCGGTCAGGGTGTCGATGCTCAGCCCTTCGAGCGCGTCCCTGACCTGGTCCTTGCTCGGCCATTCGCCGCCATTCTTGGCGATCGCCTTTTCATAGGCCGCTTTCATGACCACGAAGCTGTTGGCCATCTTCATCGCCGGGAAGACCGGATCCTGGCCGAACTTCGCCTTGTAGGCTGCGCCGAAGGCGGGCGCGCCGCGCTTGGCTGCATCGGGCGAGCGCCACCAGCCGTCGCCCAGAACGCCGACGATCGCGCCTTGCGGCATCTCCACGTTCTGCATCGAGGATTCGCCGAGCGCGAAAACCGCCTGGCTCTGGCGGAACAGGCCGCGCGGGTTCGCCTGGCGGACGAAGTTCTCCAGATCGCCGCCCCACAGGTTGGAGAAGATCACGTCCGGGCGGGCGGCCGAAAGCCGGGAGATCTCGGTCTGGTAGCTGGAGGCGCCGAGCTTCGGATAGAGCTCGGCGACGACCTTGACCCCCGGATTGAGCGCGGCGAGCGTCGCTTTCACGATCTCGGCTGCATCATGGCCGAACGAGTAGTCGGGATTGATGATCGCCACGCGCCGGACGTTCGGGTTCTTGTCGAGGAAGTAGAGCACATAGCTCATGAACTCGGCGACGGTGTTGCCGTTGGGGCGGAAGAAATAGGGGTGCGCGCCGTCCTTGAAGAGCTGGTGGGTGTCGCAGTTCCAGCCCACTGTCGGCATTTTCATCTGGTCGGCTATCGGGGCGAGCGCCAGGCAGTTGCCGGACGACAGCGCCGCGATCATGAAGTCGGTGTCGGGCGCTTCCGCCAAGCGGCGGTATTCGGAGATCACGCCCTGGGCGCCCTGCGCCTCGTCGACGAAACTCGCCTTGATCGGCACGCCGCCGATGCCGCCGGCGGCATTGATCTGTTCGATCATGATCTCCGCGCCCTGGCGGCCCGGCATGCCGTAGGCGGCGGCCGGGCCGGACATGAACGTGAAGACTCCGACATTGAGGCTTTCAGGCTTTTCTTCCGCCGAGGCGAGGCTCGTGCCGGAAAGGGTGGTCGACAGGACCATGGCAGCTGCGAGAGCGGTCCCGGTGATGGATGTGAGGCGCATGGTAGGGTTCCCAGTCTGGAGGTTGCGCGTGCGGCAATGGACGGGTTTCCGCCGACCCTCGCCAGGCGGCCTGCCGGGGTCGATCATTATTCGTCTTGTGATATTTCACATACTGATTATAAATTCGGGACTGTCAAGACAGGACCTCAGCCGGGGATGCAGCCGAAGCGGCATGACGCGCCCGCAGGAACTCCGGTTCCCGCCCCCGCGCCACCAATCGAAAGGGAAACCGAATGCCGATAGCGATGGATGTTGCGTCCCTCGGCGGAACCGCGACGCAGGACTTCGATCTGAAAATGCTGGTCATCGCCGGCTGGGCCGGCCGCGACACGGAGGCGCAGGAGCACCACATCCGCGAGCTCGAGGCGCTGGGCGTCGCCCGCCCCGCGGCAACCCCCACCTACTACCGCGCCTCGGCCTCGCGAGTGACGACAAATGGCGTGATCGAGGCCACGGGAACGGGCTCGAGCGGCGAGGTCGAGCCGGTCATCTTCGCCCATGGCAGCACGCTTTACGTCGGGGTGGGATCGGATCACACCGACCGGAAGGTTGAGACGTACAGCGTGACAGTCTCCAAGCAGATGTGCGACAAGCCGGTGGCGGCCACGGTCTGGCCCTTTGAGGAGGTTGCGGACCACTGGGACGAGCTGATCCTGCGCAGCCATATTGTGGAGAACGGCGCCCGCGTGCTTTATCAGGAAGGCCCCGTGAGTGCCCTCCTTGACCCTAGGGAAACAATCGCCGGATATTGCGAGAATGGTGTTCTCCCGGACGGGACGGCGTTATTTTGCGGCACGGTGCCGGCAATCGGCGGGATCCGCAGCGCGGGCCTTTTTGCTGCCGAACTGGTCGATCCGGTAAGGGACCGCAGGATCGGTTTTGAATATGAAATCAGGTCATTGCCTGTTGCAGGTTGAAGACGGAGACAATTGAGGCCATGGCGCCAGCATTCAGCTCTCTCGCCCTCAAGGTTGGAGAGGGAGCGCTCCTTCCCAGAAAGAAACTCTCGCTTCGCGACCAGGCCTACGAGGTCATCAAGGCCAAGATCGTCTCCTGCGACCTGAAGCCCGGCGAGGCGGTGACCGTCACCGATCTCGCCGAAGCGCTCGGCATCGGCCGCACGCCGGTCATCCAGGCCGTCGACCGGCTGATGGTCGACGGGCTCGTCGAGGTCATGCCGCGTAAGGGCGTGGTCGTGAGCCCGGTCTCGCTCGATGAGCTTGTCGAGATCATCGAGGTCCGGCTCCTGAACGAGGGCCAGGCCGCGCGCTGGGCGGCGGAGCGTATCCAGGAGCGCCAGGTGAGCGACCTGCGCGCCAATCTGGAAAACATGGCGAAGGCGACGAAGGAGCGCGCGACCGAGCGGCTCATCGCGCTCGACCGGGAATTCCATCGACTGATCTCGGCTGCCGCCGGCAATTCGATCATGGCGGAGTTGCTGGGCAACCTGCACGACCGCTCGGTGCGTTTCTGGACGCTGTCGCTCAACGTGCCGGACCACAACCTCAGGGTCTGCGAGCAGCACGCGGAAATCCTCGTTGCGCTTGCCGCCCATGACGCCGACCGGGCGGAAGCCGCCGTTCGTGCCCACATCTCGGCGTTCAAGCAGAACCTCGTCAGCAACCTGATGGGTGGGTGAGCGCCCCGCCTGCGGCCTGCTCCCCTCTCGCTTCCAGCCCCGAAGACGAAGGCATTTTCGTGCGCCCGGTCCTTGCGTGCGGAGCGGTGGCCGCCCTATAAGGCACACCCCGCGCGCGCCTGCCCGAGACGGCGGCATCCGCGCGCCTTCGATTCACCACGCGTTCGTGACGCTTGACCCCCGGGACCTCAAGGGCGCGGGCAGGCGCGTCTTCATCTTCACTGGAACCCCATGGCAGTCTGCGGCATCGATTTCGGCACCTCCAACTCCTCCATCGGCATCCTGCGCGACGGTGCGCCCTTCGTCGTGCCGCTGGACAAGGGGCCGGCCTCGCCGAGTGCCCTTTTCTTTCGCACCGACGGCCAGCCGCTCTTCGGACGGGCGGCCATCGCCGCCTACACCGAGGGCGAGCAGGGCCGCTTCATGCGCGCGCTGAAGAGCATGCTCGGCCACTCCGCGCTTGCCAGCACCACCATGATCAACCGCAAGCGGGTGCCGTTCTCCGACATCATCACCCACTATCTGCGCTATCTGAAGCAGGCGGGGGAGGCGGCGGCCGGAGAGGAGCTGACCTCGGTCGTGCTCGGACGCCCCGTCTCCTATGTCGACGGCGATCCGGAGGCCGATGCGGACGCCGAGAGCGCGATGGAAACCATCGCCCGCAAGGCCGGCTTTCGCGATGTCGCCTTCGTCTTCGAGCCGGTCGCAGCGGCTGAGGCCCATTCGGGCAGCCTTGCGCCGGGCGACACCGTACTGGTGGTCGATCTCGGCGGCGGCACGGCCGATTTCTCGCTGCTGCGGCAGGAGACGGCCGGCGCGGCGCCGCGCATCCTGGGCAATGCCGGCGTGCATGTCGGCGGCACCGATATCGACTACCGCCTCAACGTTGATTTCCTGATGCCGCTGATGGGCTGCGGCGGGGAGATGGAGGATGCCTTCCGTTCCAAAGTGCTGCCGATCCCGAAATGGTATTTCCTCGATCTCGCCACCTGGCAGAAGATCCCGCTGATGTACGACGGCAAGATCCGCACGCAGCTGCGCGAGATCCGTGCGCTGGCGCTGGAGCCGGAAAAGATCGAGCGCTTCATCGCTGTCCTCGACCAGCATGACGGCCACCGGCTCGCGGGCGATGCGGAAGCGGCGAAGATCGCCCTGTCGGATCTCGATGCGACCCGCGTCGATCTCGATTATGTCGAGCCCGGGCTTGCCGTTGATATAGCGCGGGCCGCCTACGAGGCGTCCGCCGCGCCGCTGATCGAGCGCATGGTCGCCTCCTCGCTGTCGCTTCTGTCCGATCTCGGCGAGGACCCTGCCCATGTCGACACCATCCTGATGACCGGCGGCACCTCTCAGGTGCCACAGATCCAGCGCGGCTTCCGCGAGGCCTATCCCAACGCGGCCATGCAGATGGAAGACCTCTTCGCGACCGTCTGCACCGGCCTGACGGTCAAGGCGGCGACGGCTTTCGGGTAGGATGCGGCGGCGCGGGTTTCGATGTCGCTGTGGCGCGCGCGGAAGTCGTGGCCCATCCTTCGAGACGCCGTCTACGACGGCTCCTCAGGATGACGTTGTATTTGAGTCAGAATTCCGGAAAAGCAGTAACACGACAACGTCATCCTGAGGAGGCCGCATCGCGGCCGTCTCGAAGGATGGGCCGCTTGTCCTTTCGTCGCACAATTCTGCCCTCCGCAGCCTCACCGCGTGAGCAATTTCTCCACCGCCGTCGCCACGTCGAACAGGCGCGCATCGCCCATCGTCTCGCCCATCAGCATCAGCCCCACGGGCAGGCCGTCGACAGGAAGCGGCAGCGAGATCGCGCAGCGGTCGAGGAAATTGCCGACCGTGGTGTTGCGCAGCGCCAAAATGTTCTGGCTGCCGTAAAGCGCCTCGTCGGCATCGAGATCGGCGATCCTCGGCGCTTCCATGGCCACCGTCGGCATGATCACGGCGTCGAATGGCTTCGTCAGTTCGTCCGCCCGTGCGATGATCTGGCGCCGGGTCTCCAACAGGGCCTCGTATTCGCCGGGCTCCATCGTCTCGCCCTTGCGGATGCGGACGGAGACGCGCGGATCGTACCCCGCCTCGCGGGTCGCGAGATCGTCGCGATGGATCGC
The DNA here is from genome assembly GCF_037026715.1 of Breoghania sp. JC706. Taxonomy (NCBI): domain Bacteria; kingdom Pseudomonadati; phylum Pseudomonadota; class Alphaproteobacteria; order Hyphomicrobiales; family Stappiaceae; genus Breoghania; species Breoghania sp. JC706. The sequence continues at coordinate 166,805 of NZ_JBANCG010000007.1, read as the reverse complement.
CAGTGCTTCGGCCGCGATGATGCCGCCATGGGCGTTGAGCGAGGGCAGGCGGTCGAGATCGTCGATGCGCAGCCGCGAGACCCGCACGCCGGCACGCTCCAGCAGTCGGATGGCCTCCTCGAAGGCGGCGGCGACGCCGGGCGTCAGGCCGTCGAGCACGAAGTTTTCCAGCACCGCGACATGCAGGCTTGCGGCCTCGGGCGCGCCGAGGGAGGGCAGCGCCTCGCCCGCCATCACCGCATCGGCTATCGCGCAGTCGGCAACGCCATGGGCGATGGAGCCGATGGAATCGAGTGTCTGGGAGAGCGGATAGGCGCCCTCGGTCGGCACGCGGCGGGCGGTGGGCTTGTAGCCGGTCAGGCCGCAGAAGGCCGCCGGAATGCGGCAGGAGCCGCCGGTATCCGTGCCGATGCCCAGTGCCGCCATGCCGTCGGCGACCGAAACGGCGGCGCCCGAGGACGAGCCGCCGGGGATGCGGGCGCGGTCCGCCGGGTTGCCCGGGGTGCCGTAATGCGGGTTCATGCCGAGGCCGGAATAGGCGAATTCGGTCATGTTGGTGTGGCCGACCACCACGAAGCCCGCCGCTTTCAGCCGCGCGATCGCCGGGGCGTCGCTTGTGGCCGGCGCGTTGCCGGCGAAGATCTTCGAACCGGCGGTGGTGACGAAGCCTTCCACGTCGAAGAGGCATTTCACCGAAACCGGAATGCCGGCATGGGGGGAGAGAGCCCGGCCCGCCTTGCGCGCGGCATCCATCGCCCGCGCATCGGCCAGTGCCCGGTCAGGAGCGATCGCGGTAAAGGTGCGCGCACCTTCGCCTTGGGGGTTTGCGATTTTCTCGAGGCAATCGGTGACGAGCTCCTCGCTCGTCACCTGTCCCGCATCAAGCCTTGCGGCGAGATCGGCGAGCGTTGCGGTCATTGGGCGCCTTCGTCGTAATAGTGGATTTCCAGAAGGACGCAGCCGCCTTCCGACTTGAAGGGGCCATGATAGGCCGCCGGCGGCCGGCAGGCATAGGTGTTGGGCTTGAAGTTCTCGCCGCCATCCCCGTTTTCGTCGTTGCCCACCGTCAGGTCGCCGGAAACGAGATAGACCTCCTCCCAGTAGTCGTGGACGAAGGGCTTGGTGGTGAAGACGCCGGGCTGAAAGCGCAGGAGCCGGGTGCGATTGCCGCGCTTGTTCACCTCGTCCAGTTCACCGGCAAGGATCTTCTGCTGGATGCCGGAAGGGTATCCCGGCGGTGTGTGCCAGCCCTCCGTTCCCATGTCGATGGAATGGAATTCCTTGTGTTCCTTGTTGATGGTCATGGTCGGTGATCCCTATTCGGCTGCGCTGTGGAAGTGGGTGAGTTCGTCATCGAGGTCGTAGCTGTCGAGCATGCGGTCGACGAGGCCCGTGCAGCGGTCCCAGTCGAAGGTGCGGAAGGAGTGGCCCTTGGTGACGAAGGTCGCCCCGGCGTAGAACATCTCGTACTGGGTGTGGCGCGAGGCAAATTCCGAGCCGAGCGCGTCCCAGGCGAGCTTGAAGAACTTCACCCGGCCTTCCGACGACGTGGTCGGCGACTGCTGGGTCTTGCCGATCAGCGCCCGCAGTTCGGGATTGGCGAAGTCGTTGATGGAGGAGGGCAGCATGATCAGCCCGCCGCCGGCGAGATCGCGAAGCGTGCCGATGAGCTGGTTGTACATCTGCTGGGTCAGCACCTGCGCCGCATAGAGCGTGTGCCGGTCGGGCACGAAATAGGCCCCGTGCTGGCGGCCCTTCACCTCCATCGAATGGACCAGCGCATCGACCATGGCGCATTGCGCGGCCAATTGGCCCAGCGTCTCGCGCACCTGCGGGAAGGCGAGGATGCCGTTGGTCTCCGCCGTCTTGCGGGCGATGCCCATCAGGAAGCGCATCTTCACCATCAGGCGCACCTGGGCCTGGTAGTTCTGGTAGACGTGGGCGGGCGTCGCGTGGAACTGGCGCGCGCACATTCCGGTGTCCTGATTGATGAACACCCGCTCCCACGGCACCTTCACGTCATCGAAATAGAGAACGGCGTCGTTCTCGTCGAAGCGGTTGGCGAGCGGATTGTCGAAGCGGCTGGGCGCTGCCGCCTCGTAGGACTTGCGCGACAGGATCTTCAGGCCCTTGGCGTTCATCGGCACGGCAAACGAGATGGCGTAGGGCTCCTCGCCCTCCTTCAGCGGCTGGATGCAGGTGACGAAGACCTCGTTCGCCAGAATGCCGCCGGTCGCCAGCATCTTGGCGCCGCGGATGGTGAGGCCGTCGGCATCCTCAGAAACCACGCCGGCCGACAGGAACGGGTCCGCCTGCTCGTTCGCGGCCTTGGAGCGGTCGGCCTGCGGGTTGATGATCACGTAGGTGAGGTAAAGCTCGTTGTCGCGGGCATAGGCGTAGTAGTCGGCAAGCGCCTTGGCGCGGGCCGGGTCGTAGGCCTCGAAGACCTCGATCCCCATGTACATGCCGGCGATGCAGGAAGCGACATGGTCGGGCGCGCGTCCGAGAAAGCCGCCGTGAAGCTCCGTCCAGGCCTCCAGCGCGCGGCGGCGTTCGACCAGCTCGTCGTAGCTCTTAGGCAGCTGCCAGATGCGGTTGGCGCGCGCGCCGTTGCCGCCCGGAATCTCATAGGTCATCAGATCGCGGTTTTCCGGCGCCGACTGGAAGTCGTACATCCCGGCAACCGAGGCGACCGCGTTGCGGAAGGCGGGATGAGTGGTGACGTCCTCCACCCGTTCGCCGTCGATATAGAGCTCACGGCCGTCCCTTAGGCTCTCCGTGTGCTGCTGTCCCGTTTTCAGCATGTCGTGTTCCCTGGTGGTTCGATGGGGGTTTCGTTCAGTAGTGGATCGCGAGCGGCCAGTGCGGCTGGCCTGTTTCTTGTTCTTGCAGTGTCGCGTAGCGGCCGGCGGCGAAGACAAGCGGTCTGCGGTCGGCGGAGAAGGTTTGGCGTTCGACGCGGGCGATGAAGAGACGGTGATCGCCGCCGTCGTGGCAGGCATGCGCCGCGCATTCGAAGACGGCCGCCGCACCAGACAACAGCGGTGCGCCGTGAAGCCCGGTCTCGCTCGCAAGCCCTTCCCACTTGGCGGCGCCGGCGCGGGCGAAGCGGTTCGACAGCGCGCTCTGGCCCTCGCTCAGCACGTGGATGGCAAATCCGTCCGCGCGCTCCCACAGCGGCAGGCCATTTGCCCGGCGGTCGATGGAAAAGAGGATCAGCGGCGGGTCCAGCGAAAGGGAGTTGAAGGAACTCATGGTCATGCCGAGCGGCTCGCCGTCCACCCGGCAGGTCACGATGCACACGCCGGTCGGAAATTGGCCGAGCGCCCGGCGGAAGGCCTTCTGGTCGATCGGATCGAGCGTCATTTCGCGACCTCCGCCTGGGCGACGAGATAATCGGAAAGCGCGCGCGCCTTTTCCGCGCTCTCGCGCAGATCGGCGGCAAGGCCGCGCAGAAGCGCGAAATTCTCCGGCGTAACCGGCTCGAAGAGCTGGTCGTTGATTTCCTGCTGCACGGGTGCGAGCTGGCGCAGCAGGCGTTCACCGCGCGCCGTCACCGTCAGCTTCACGCGGCGCATGTCGTTGGGATCGGGCACCTTCTCGATGACGCCGGCTTCGACCAGCTTCTTTGTCTCGTTGGTGACGAAGGTCGGCGTCAGCGCCAGATGCTCGGCGACGGTCCCGACGCCGACCTGGCCTGCCTTCTGCAGCTGCCGGATGGTGATCAGGATCGTGTATTGCGGCCCGGTGAGCCCGATGAAGGCGGCGAAGCGCGCGCGGATCTGCTCCAGCCGCGACGAGAAGGCCAGCAGGTTATGCAGCATCGCGCGGAAGGCCGCGTCGTCTCCCTCGACCAGCAATTCGGGCCGCGAAACGGTGAGGGATGAGAGGCTCTGGTCGGTCTGCATGTGAAATCCTGTGATATTTCACAGAAAATTATTAAGTAGCTTAATTAAGTTGTCAACGTGATTTCTGAAGGAGATGGGAGACGAAGGCTGGCGGGCTGGCCGGCTGGAGCGAAGGGAGGACGTCGTGGCTCCCTTTCGTGCGGAGCCGAAAACGGGGCGACGGCCGCCTTCCGGCCACCGTCGCCCCCATTCTTGTCGATCGGTCGATGCCGCGTGCCTACTGGGCCCGGTCGGGGATGATCCAGGAGAAGTCCGTCAGCGAGACACCCTTGAAGCAGGCATCGTCGGGCTGAAGCGCTGCCAGGAGGTCCGGGCAATTGGCGTTCGAATACCCGGTGGTGCCCTCGGCTGGTTCGCCAGGCTTGCCCCCGGGATAGCCGGCGCGGACATGGCAGTTGCGGCAGCTCGTGCGGATCGGGTGGATCACCCCTTCGATATAGGGGTTCACGGCTTTGGCGATCTGGCCCTGGGCGTCGGGCTTGTAGGCGTTGGCCTCGGTCAGGAGATAGTGCCGCCACGGGCCCACGGCCTTCATGTCCTGCGGCCGGTCGGCCGCATAGGGACCCTTGTCCGGCGCATCCGACCACCACACACTCTGCAGGGTCCAGGTCGGCACCTCCTTGGTGACGATGTGCATCGCCACGGTGACCACATAGTCACCCGGCTTGAACGGCGCGTCATAAAGCCAGTAGCTCGCCGCGTTCAGCATGGCCTTGTCTGCTTCGGAGAACATCTTCCAGTCCGCGTTCGTCACCTTGTGGTGGTAGAAGCGGTCGAGCCCGACGACCCTGGCCTTGGCGGTCTTCGGCTTCATCGCCGTCTTGTCGGGATTGAGGATCCCGTGCAGGTAGGTCACGTCGACGGTCTGGCCCACCTGCTTGCCCGAGGGGTCGATCGCGACGACGCTGTCCCACGTCTCGTAGCCGACATAGCCGTTGTAGCTGTCGGGGAAATTGTCGTTCCACCACGGCAGCGGCGTCAGTCCCTCGGCGTGCACCGGCCAGTACATGTGTTTGGTGGACAGGTAGCGGGCCGGCAGCTCGATGTTCTGGCCGAGCCTGTGGGCTTCCTCCAGCGTCTTCTTCAGGTAGAGTTCCCCGTCGCGGATGGCGCGGAAACCTTCCGGCGAGAGCGATTCCGTCGCCACCATGATGTCGCCGTTGAAGACGAAGAAGGTGCCATCCTTGATGGTCGCTTTCTCGCCGGTGCCGGAAATGGCGTCCGGGTAGGCTTCGATAACCTTCCGGGGAAGCGGGTAGATCGGCTGAGGCGTGTTGACGGGAATGTCGGCCCCGCGCTCGCTGGCCCGCATGTGCCCGACGACCGACGGCGTCAGGCGGATGCGCATCGGCGCGGCGGCTGCCGGCTTGGGGGCGTCGAACGCCTGGGCGGTCGTCTGCCAGCTCAGCCAGATCGGCCAGGAATTGGGATCGCCCGCGTCGAGCGGCTGCATCATGCCGGCGAAGAGCGACCAGCCGTGGCGGCGCGAGAAAGCGGCATCCCCCGCCGCAATCGCCGCCTCCAGTGCGCGGTTCTCCCGGAAATAGCCGAACTCCTCGGGGATGGGGGTGAAACTGGGGCGATCCTCCGCTTTCACGGCGCCGACGGACGCGAGCGACACGCCGGCGATGAAAGGAACGGCCAGGGTCAATTTCCAAAATATGCGTTTCATGGCAGCCTCATCGTAAGAAATTAAAGACGAGACAGCATGCGTTTAAATAAAACGCCAGATCAAGGTCGGATGTTCACTGATATAAATATCAATACTAATATTTTTGTTAGATCATAACGTTGCGGAATATGACGCGAAATGCTGGTCAAAACATGGATCGCGGAGGCCTGTCGCGGATGTGAGAAGCCTCCGGTCCGTTCGTGATCGATATACGTGTCGTCTGTCAGCGCCCTTACCTCTGCGCGCTGGCTGGGCGTCCCGTCAGACGAGTGCCGTCACCGCGCGGGTGAAGGCTTCGGCCGCCTTGCGCACGCCCGCCTCGCTCACATCGAGATGGGTGACGACGCGCATGCGCCGGTCGCTCTCCGCGCCGATGCGTACGCCTTCGGCGGCAAGCGCGGCGACGATCTCGCCGGAGGTCAGCGGCCCGTCGAGTTCGAGGAACAGGATGTTGGTGACCACCTCGCGCGGATAGACGGTGACGTGGGGCAGGCCGGCCACCAGCTCCGCGAACAGCTTCGCGTTGGCGTGGTCCTCGGCCAGACGCTCGACATTGTGCTCCAACGCGTAGAGACCGGCGGCCGCCAGAACGCCGGACTGGCGCATCGCGCCGCCGAGCCGGTGCTTCCAAACCCAGGCCGCCTCGATGAAGTCCTTGGAACCGGCGAGAACGGCACCGACCGGACAGCCAAGCCCCTTGGAAAGATCGATCCAGGCGCTGTCGAAACCGCGGGTGAAGGCCCGGGCGGGCTTGCCGGCGGCAACCGCCGCATTCAGCAGGCGGGCGCCGTCCATGTGCGTGGCCAGCCCCCAGTCCCGTGCGGCTTCGGTCAGTTCGCCAAGCGTTTCCGCCGACCAGACGAGCCCGCCGCCGCGGTTGGTGGTCTGTTCCACCGAAACCACGCTGGAACGCGGGCTGCGCATGCGCGGGCTGCGCAGCGCGGCCACCATGTCGCAGACCCCGAACAGGCCGCTCGGCGTCGAGATCGGGCGCATCTGCGCGCCTGCGAGCGCTGCGGCTCCCGCACCTTCGGAGGCGACCACATGGGCGTTTTCGGCGGCGATGATCTCGTCGCCGGGCCGGCAATGGACGAGGAACGAGATCTGGTTGCACATGGTGCCCGACGGCAGGAACACGGCCGCCTCCATGTCCAGAAGCCCGGCCACTTCTTCATTGAGGGCGAGGGTGGTCGGATCCTCGCCCTTCTGCTCGTCGCCCACGGGGGCAGAGGCCATGCGGGCCAGCATGGCGGCGCTGGGGCGGGTGGTGGTGTCGGAGACGAGGTCGACCTCGATGGCGGCTGTCATGATGCGTTCCTGATCATGTGCGGAGGGGCTGCCTGTCGGCGCCCTTGCAGACGGTTGAACGGCGTGGCGATGGCGTTCGAGCGAACGCGTGCCGCTCACGCCGTCGTTGAGATCTTGCCGAGGAAATCGCGGGCGCGATCCGTGGCGGGGTTTGCGAAGAAGTCTTCCGGCGGGGCCGCCTCGATGATCTCGCCCTGGTCCATGAAGACGACGAGATCGGCCACCCGGCGGGCAAAGCCCATCTCGTGGGTGACCACGATCATCGACTGGCCGTCGCGGGCGAGCCCCTCCATCACGTCGAGCACTTCCTGGATCATCTCCGGATCGAGCGCGGAGGTCGGTTCGTCGAAAAGCATCACAGCGGGTTTCAGCATCAGCGAACGGGCGATCGCCACGCGCTGGCGCTGGCCGCCGGAAAGCTGGCCGGGAAATTTCGCGGCCTGATCGGACAGGCGGACGCGTTCCAGCAGCTCCCGGGCACGCGCAATCGCGGCCGCCTCGGGTTCACTGCGGGCGTAGACCGGGCCGATCGTCAGGTTGTCGAGCACGCTCAGATGCGGGAACAGGTTGAAGTTCTGAAAGACCATGCCCGTGCGCCGGCGGATTTCCGCAAGCGTTGCCGGCTTGCCGTCCAGCACCGTGCCGCAGACCGTGAGCGTGCCCTCCTGGAAACGCTCCAGCGCGTTCACGCAGCGGATCAGCGTGGACTTGCCCGATCCCGACGGTCCGCACAGGACGATCTTCTCGCCCTCGCCAAGGCCGAGGGAAACGTCTCTGAGCACGTGATGCGCGCCGTACCACTTGTTGATCTTGTCAAGCGCGACGACGAGGTTGGCGGATGTGTCTGCGGGGTTCGTCATTGTTCCGCCCTCCGCGTGCGCCGCGCGTGGTCCTGTTCCAGCGAGCGGCCGTAGAGCGACAGGCCGGAGCAGATCAGGAAGTAGAGCAGGAACACGAAAAGGTAGCCCTCCAGCCCGTAGCGCACCCAGGCCGGGTCATCGAGCGCGACCTTGGTGGCGCCGAGCACGTCGAAAAGCCCCAGAATTGCGAAGTAGGTCGTGTTCTTGAACGCGCGGATGATGTCGTTGAAGAGCGCGGGGATGGCGATGGCGACGGCCTGCGGCAGGACGATCTTGCGCATCCTCAGCCAGTAGCCCATGCCGAGCGCCTTCGCGGCCTCGTCCTGTCCGTCTGCGACCGCCTGCAATCCGCCGCGGATCACCTCCGCCGCATAGGCCGCGAAGAAGATCACCATGCCGATCTCGGCGCGCACCAGCTTGTCGACGTCGAGCTGCGGCGGCAGGAACAGCGGCAGGATCAGCGTGCCGAAAAAGAGCACGACGAGCAGCGGAATGCCGCGCACGCCCTCGATGGTGGCGATGGAGACGAAACGCACGACCGGAAAGGGCGAACGCCGGCCGAGCGCCAGCAGGATGGCGAGCGGAATGCCGAAGGCGACCGTTCCGCCGAAGACCAGGAAGGTCAGCGGCAGGCCGCCCCAGGCATCGGTGCCGACGTAGGAAAGCCCGAACACGCCGCCGCGCATCAGGACAAGCGTCACGACGAACACCGCCAGCCAGCCGGCAAGCCTCATGCGAAGCGGAAACAGGCGGAAGGCGGTGAGCACCGCCCACACGACCCAGATCGCGATGATCAGCGCGGAGCGCCATTGCTCGTCGTAAGGATAGGTGCCGAGCAGGATGACCCGGTACTTTTCCGTGATCACGGCCCAGCAGGCGCCGCTTGCCGTCTTGCAGGCCTCGGCGGTCGGGTCGTACCAGACCGCGTCAATGATGCCCCAGCGCACGAAGGAGACGACCGCCCAGGCTGTCATGAGGCCAAGCACGATGGTGAGGAGGCTGGTGCCGGGCGTCGCGAAATAGCGCGCCTTCAGCTGCGCGAGGCGTCCGGCCCCGTGCGGTGCGGGCCGGCGCGGTGCGTCGTTGCCGATGGTGGCGTAGGAACCGATGGCTGCGCTCATGATGTGCGCCCCGGGATCGCGAAATAGCGGTTGGCGGCGTTGGAGGCCGCGCCGATCGCAAGCGCCATGACGAGGTAGACCGCCGCCATGATGCACAGCACCTCGATGGTGCGGCCGGAATAGGTGAGCATGGTATTTGAGATGGAGAAGAGGTCGGGATAACCGATGGCGACGCCGAGCGAGGAGTTCTTCAACAGGCTCACATACTGGGCGGCGAGCGGCGGGATGATCACGCGCAGCGCCTGCGGGGCGACGATGCGGCGGTAGATGTCGCTCTTCGACAGCCCGATGGTATTGGCCGCCTCGAACTGGCCGAAATCGACGCTGCCGATGCCGGCGCGCACGATCTCCGCGATATAGGCGGCGATATAGAAGGAGAGCCCGAAATAGATCGCCAAAAATTCCGGCGAGAGCGTCGCGCCGCCCTTGAAGTTGAAGCCCTTGAGCACGGGGACCGACCATTCGGCGGGCGCGCCTGCGGCTGCCCAAACGACGAGCGCGGGCGCGAGGATCAGCGCGATCTGCACGGCGCGCAGCGGCTTCCAGCGCAGGCCGGTGCGGCGCCGGCGGCGCTCCGCCAGGATCGACACGCCCCAGGCCACGAGAAAACCGAGAAAGCCGGCCGCGGCGGCTTCAGCGAACACCGCGCCGTTTTCAGGCGCGGGCAGTGACACGCCGCGGTTGGAGGCGAAAATCAACTCGCCGATGGACCATGAATTGCGGGCATGCGGCAAAAGCGTGAAGAAGCTGTACCAGAACACGATCTGGACGAGCTGAGGGGTGTTGCGGAAGGCGTAGACGTAGGCCTGGGCGAGGCCGCTGGCGAGCCCGTTTCGCGACAGGCGCGCAAGACCGACGAGCGTTCCCAGAAGCGAGGCGGTAATGATGGAGACGACCGACACCATCACCGTGTTGCCGAGGCCGACGGCGAAGGCCGTCAGGTAGGTCTCGCCCGGGCGGAAGTGGAAGAAAGCCTCGCCCAGCGAGAATTGGGCCTTGTCGAACAGGAAGCCGAGGCCTGAGGTCATGCCGCGCGCATCGAGCGCGGCCCTTGCGTTCATCACCAGCCAGGTGGCGATCGTCGCCAGCACGACAAGCAGCGCCGCCTGCCAGAACACGGCCTTCGGCGAAAGCCGGCGGCGCGGCGGCGGGGGGACTGCGCCCCCCGCCGTGGCTCTCTTTTTCAAGATGGACATGGTGTTGCGTGCCGGCCCGGGCTCAAAGCGGCGGGGCGTAGATCATGCCGCCGTCGAAGTACTGCGCGTTCAGCCCGCGTTCCAGCTTCAGGGCGGACTCCTTGCCGACGTTGCGCTCGAACACCTCGCCGTAATTGCCGACCTGCTTGATGACCTGGTAGGCCCAGTCGGGCGCAAGGCCGAGGCCCTTGCCGCCGGAGGTCTCCACGCCGAGCAGGCGGCGGATGGTGGCGTCCTTGCTATCGGCCTTCATCTCGTCGACATTCTTGGAGGTCACGCCGCTCTCTTCCGCCTGGAAGAGGGTGAAGACCGTCCACTGGACGATATCGCGCCACTGGGCGTCGTCCTGGCGCACGATCGGGCCTTCCGGATCCTTGCCGAAGCGCTGGGGCAGGATGACGTAGTCGTCCGGGTTGTCGGCAACGGCCGCGCGCGTCGAGGAAAGCGCCGAGGAAGACTGAACCATCGCGTCGCAACGGCCGCCGAAGAAGGCGGTGTTGACCTCCTTCTGGTCCTCGATGACGACGAGCTTCAGCTCGATGCCCTTCTTCTTCTGGATGTCGGAGACGACGCGCTCGGAGGTGGAGCCGGGACGCACGCAGACGCTGGCGCCGTCGAGATCGTCGACGCTCTCAACGCCGAGATCCTTGGACACCATGAAGGCCTGGCCGTCGTAGAAGGTGGGGGCGACGAAGTCGAGGCCGAGATCGGTGTCGCGAGCCCGCGTCCAGGTCGTGTTGGCCGCGGTCATGTCGACCTCGCCGGTCTGAAGCGCGGTCAGGCGGGTCTGGTTGTTGGTCTTCAGGTACTGGACCTTGCTCGCGTCGCCCAGCACGGCGGCGGCGACCGCGCGGCAGGTGTCGACGTCGAGGCCGTGCCAGTTGCCTTCGCTGTCGACCGACGAGAAGCCGGGCCGCGAGCCATTGACGGCGCATTTGAGGACGCCAGCCTGTTTCACGTTGTCGAGAGTGCCGGCAACGGCGGTGCCCCCGAGAGCGCCCAGAGAGACGGCGCCCGCGAGCAGGGAACACAACATCGCTTTTTTCATTCGGAGTTTTCCTTTGGTCTGGAGGTGCTTTTTTTCGTGTTTGCGGCAGAACGATCGAGGTTCAGGCGGATCTGAAGGCCCCGGCGGAGATGGGCCCGCATCAGCTCTTCCGCGGTGTCCGGCGCCCGGTCCGCGATCGCCTCGAAGAGGGCCAGGTGCTCGAAGAGGATTTCCGCCACCAGCTCGTGCGCGAAGTAGCGCGGCAGGTGGAAGGCGAGACGGAAACGCATGCGCATGAAGCGCACCATTTCCTCAAGCGCGGCGTTGCCGGCGCTCTCGATCAGCGCGTCGTGGAACTCGGTGCCCACATCGTCGATCTCGCGCGAGGTGAAGGCGGACGGGTCGCGGCTCATGACGCGCAGCCGTGCACCGCAATTCTGCAGCGCGGGCGAGGGGGCGTGCGTGGCGGCCCGGCGCGTGGCGAGACATTCCAGCGCCTCGCGAAGCTCGTAGACCTCGCTCAGATCGTCGGCGGAGACGGTGCGGATGAAGGTGCCCCGCGCCGGCTTCACCTCCACCACGCCTTCGCGCTCAAGCTTGCGCAGCGCCTCGCGCACCGGCATGCGCCCGATCCCGAGACGTTCGGCCAGCTTGCGCTCCGACAGCGGCTTGGCGGGATCTGCCCCGCCGCCGAAGATCAGTTCGACGATGCGACCATAGGCGCGATCGCTTTCGAATTCGAAGGTGTCTGCCATACTGATATACTGGACGACTGGTATACCAGTTACAAGCGCAGTCTCTGGGCGTGCCGTGCCATTTTACGCGCAAATGACCGTCCAGCTGCCGCAGCGCGAGCCTGGGTTTTTTCGAAACCGATTTTATTTCAGGATGATGCGAGGTTCGCCCGTCCGGATCTGGATGGACGGAGTTGACCAATATTTGGGCAATCGAGGTCGCAATCGAACGGGCCGCGCGCGCGAAATGGGACCTCAATGCCCCGAATGCCGGGTCGATAGCGAGCGAAGCGGCCGGAAATGGCCATCGCGAAAAGCTGCTGCAAGCCTCTGCGCATGGCGCGGGCGGATGACAAGGAAAGAGGCCGCAGGCATGTTGCTCCCGCGGCCTCTTTCATGTCGGTTGGCCTTATTCGGCCGCGGCGCGGGGCTCGGCGTTTGCAATCCCGTCCTGTCCGGCGGCCTGGATGGCCGTCAGCACGATCGTGTAGACGATGTCGTCGACCAGCGAGCCGCGTGACAGGTCGTTCACCGGCTTGCGCAGGCCCTGAAGCATCGGGCCGATGCTGACGACGCCGGCGGAACGCTGCACGGCCTTGTAGGTCGTGTTGCCGGTGTTGAGGTCGGGGAAGATGAAGACGTTCGCCTTTCCCGCGACCGCACTGCCCGGCGCCTTCTGGCGCCCGACGCTCTCCACGCTCGCGGCATCGTATTGCAGCGGCCCGTCGATGGTCAGGTCGGGTCGAAGCTCGCGGACGCGGGCGGTCGCCGCCTTCACCTTGTCCACGTCGGCGCCCTGGCCGGAATCGCCGGTGGAGTACGAGATCATCGCGATCCTCGGATCGATGCCGAAGGTGACGCAGGTATCCGCCGTCTGGATGGCGATTTCGGCCAGCTGGTCGGCCGTGGGGTCCGGGTTGACGGCGCAGTCGCCGTAGACGAACACCTCCTCCGGCATCAGCATGAAGAACACGCTGGAGACGAGGCTCGCGCCCGGGCGCGTCTTGATCAGCTGCAGCGCCGGCCGGATCGTGCTGGCCGTGGTGTGGACCGCACCGGAAACGAGGCCGTCCACGTCATCCTCGGCCAGCATCATGGTGCCAAGGACGACCTGATCGCGCAGCGCCTCCTCCGCCTGCTCCGGCGTCATGCCCTTGCTCTTGCGAAGCTCGACCATGGGCGCGACGTAGCTCGGACGGATGTCGGCGGGGTTCAGGATCTCGATATTGTCCGGCAGCGTCACGCCGATGGCGTCGGCGCTGGCGCGGATTTCGTCCGGCTGACCGAGCAGCACGCAGCGGGCTATGCCCTTCTCCGCGCAGATCGCGGCCGCCCTCAGCGTGCGCGGCTCGTCGCCCTCCGGCAGCACGATGCGTTTGTTCGCCTGACGGGCCATCTCCACCATCCGGTAGCGGAACAGCGGCGGGGTCAGCCGGCGCAGATGCGGATTGCGCGAGAGCGCGGGGAACCAGTCGCGCATGCGCTCCGCAAGCCCCTCGATCCGGGTTGCCGGGAAGGGTGCGGAAGTGGACGGTGCGGACGTATCGATCAGATCGCACGGGCACGGGAAGGCCCGTTCCTCCAGCGCCCGGCGCAATTGTTCCGCCTGCTCCGCATTGGCGGGCGCCCCGACCATAACCCGGATGGGGCTGGAGCCGCGGCTGCGCTTGATGCCGTAGAGCACGTCCTCGATGCGGTCGATGACGTCCTGCGGATCGGCCGCCTCGCCGGAAACGAACGGCACGACGTCGCAGCTCAGGCCCCGGGCCATCGCGTAGTTCAGGTCGTTCAGCAGCGTGTGGCCGGGCAGCGGCAGCGCGCCTTCCACGACCATGAACTGACGGTGCTGGCGGGCGGAGACGACGATGCCGACGACCTCGTCGAGCAGATCGGCCGCACGATCCTGCCGGATCATCCGTTCGGCATTGCGTCTGGAGACGAACGGGCCTTCCGGCCGGTCGGGATCCTCACCGGCTTCCGCGACCGGCTTTACGCGGCCGACCTCGTGTCCGGCCTCCTCAAACAGCAGGACCAGTGCCCGTGCGATGTCCGAGATCGGATCGTCGGCCTGGGTGGGGACAACGAACAACGCGCGTCCCTTTGGAAATTCACTCATTGAACCATAGCCTTGGCTGCCTCGACTGCCCTGGGAGCGAGCCCTGTCAGGGTGAAGGCGTCGAGCGCGATCATTCGTTCTTCGTTGGTCGGGATAACGGCGACGACGCCGCCCGGGCCGCGCCCGATCACGCGGGGACCGCGGTTGCGCACGTCGGCATTGGCGGTCTTGTCCTCGAAGAGGCCGAGGGCCGCCAGGCGGCTGACGACGTCGGAGCGCACCTTGACGGAGTTCTCTCCTATTCCGCCGGTGAAGACAAGCGCGTCCACCCGCGGCAGCGACATCGCCAGGCCTCCCACGTGGCGGGCGATGGAGTGCGCGAAGACCGCCAGCGCGGTGCGCGCGCCGTCGTGTCCGGCCGCAGCGGCGGCCTCCAGTTCCCGGCAATCGCTGGAGAGTTCGGACAGGCCGAGCAGCCCGCTGTCGCGGTTCAGCATGTGCTCCAGTTCCGTAACGTCCATGCCGCGTCGCCGTGCCACATGCGCCAGAGCGCCGAAGTCGACGTCGCCGGAACGCGTTCCCATGATCAGGCCTTCAAGCGGCGTCATGCCCATGGTCGTGTCCGTCACCCGGCCGTTTCGTACCGCGGTCGCGGATGCGCCGTTGCCGAGGTGGGCGATGATCAGGCAATGATCATCATGCGGAAGCCCCAGCAGGCGCTGCGCCTCGGATGCGACGTAGCAATGGGAGATGCCGTGGAAGCCGTAGCGGCGCACGCCGAGGTCGCGGTAGAGCGCGCGCGGCAGGCCGTAGAGATAGGCTTCCGGTTCCATGGTCTGGTGGAAGGCGGTGTCGAAGACGGCGATCTGCGGCAGGTCCGGCAGCGCCTTCATCGCGCCGGCGATGCCGGCCAGGTTCGCCGGATTGTGCAGCGGTGCGAGCGCGCTGCAGGCCTCGATGTCGGACAGAACCGCCGGGGTGATCAGGGTCGATGCCTTGAAGGTCTCGCCGCCGTGGACGACGCGATGGCCAACGGCGCCGATGGCTTCCAGCAGGCCGTTTTTCCTGAGGGCGGCGAGAAAATGCTCCAGCGCGTCGGCGTGCTGGCCGTGGGGCATCGCGATCTCGGTATGCGCGTCACCGCTCTTGATGGTCAGCCGCGCTTCCCGCGTTCCGATGCATTCGGCCAGGGCGCGTATGCGCGGATCCGTGTCGGTGGGAGAGAAAACCGCGCACTTCAGCGAGGAGGAACCGCAGTTTACGACAAGAACGAGATTGGCTCGCATGGCAGCCTCTGTTCGATGGTTGTTTCAGGACGAATGGGGCGGCGGATGCCGTTGAGGACGGCACCCGCCCTTGGATACTCCCGGTTTTGGCAGGATGGGGAGCACCAAGTGTGCTTTGTTGCGATCTAATCTTTTTATATTATCGCAAATACAGAATTTATTGACCTAGGTCATATCAATCCGATTTCTTTGCGCGAGAAATTCTTTTTCATTATTTCATTAATGTCGCGCGCGCATAAGCGATGGGGGCGGGCCCAGGAGCCGGCATCGTGTCTCCGCCGATCCCGGTCGCGGGCCCGCGGCCGTCTTCAGGCGCGTTCGAGGCACATGGCGATGCCCATGCCGCCGCCGATGCACAGCGTGGCGAGGCCCTTCTTCGCGTCGCGGCGCTGCATCTCGTGGAGCAGGGTGACGAGGATGCGGGCGCCGGAGGCTCCGACCGGGTGGCCAAGCGCGATGGCGCCGCCGTTGACGTTGACCTTGGCGACGTCCCAGCCAAGCTCGCGATTGACCGAGATGGCCTGGGCGGCGAAGGCCTCGTTGGCCTCGATGAGATTGAGATCGTCGACGCTCCAGCCGGCCTTCTCCAGCGCGGCCCTGGAGGCGGGGATCGGGCCGGTGCCCATGATCTTGGGATCGACGCCGCGGGTGGCCCAGGAAACGATCCGGGCAAGCGGGGTCAGGCCCCGGGCCTTGGCGGCTTCCTCGCTCATCAGCACCGTGGCGGCCGCACCGTCATTGATGCCGGAGGCATTGCCGGCGGTCACCGTTCCTTCCTTGGAGAAGGCCGGCCGCAGCTTGGAGAGCGCTTCCGCCGTCACGCCGGCACGCGGGAACTCGTCGGTGTCGACAACGGTCTCGCCCTTGCGGCTCTTGATCGTCACGGGAACGATCTCGTCCTTGAAGCGGCCGGCCTTCATCGCGGCCTCGGCCTTCTGCTGGGAGCCGGCGGCGAATTCGTCCTGGGCCTCGCGGGTGATGCCGTACTGGAAGGCGATGTTCTCCGCCGTCACGCCCATGTGGTAGCCGTGGAAGGCGTCCGTCAGGCCGTCGCGCAGCATGGTATCGATGAGTTCAAGGCTGCCCATCTTGGTGCCGGAGCGCAGGTTGGCGCAATGCGGCGCCATGCTCATGCTCTCCTGGCCGCCGGCGATGACGACATTCGCATCGCCGTTGTTGATCGCCTGAAGGCCGAGGGCCACGGCGCGCAGCCCCGATCCGCACAGCTGGTTGATCGACAGCGCCGTCTTGGAGTTCGGGATGCCGGCATTGACGGCGGCCTGTCGCGCGGGGTTCTGGCCCTGGCCGGCGGTCAGGATCTGCCCCAGGATGACCTCGTCCACGTCTCCCGGCTCCGTCTTCGCCCGGCTCAGCACCTCACGGATGACGATCTCGCCCAGCGCGTGGGCCGGCAGGGAAGCGAGCGCGCCGTTGAACGAGCCGACGGGGGTGCGTGCGGCTGCGGCGATGACGATTGAACTCATGACAGGTCTCCTGATTGGGCCCGGAGCACGCTGCGACCTCGAGCGGGAGGCCTTTCGTCGTGCGGCTGGACATATCGAAATGCGACTAGCGACAAAGCGCGGAGGGGCGCGGGGGCGAGTGCCGCCCCCGCGGATGTTGCGGGCCGGTCAGCCGGCCAAGGTTTCCCCGAAGAACCACAGCAGGAAGAAGACGATCGGTCCGCTCACCAGAAGCTGGGTGAAGGTGAAGCCGACGATGTCCTTGGCCTGCAACTTGACGATGCCGAGCAGCGGCAGCATCCAGAAGGGGTTGATCAGGTTCGGCAAGGCTTCCGCCGCGTTGTAGACCTGGACGGCCCAGCCCATGTGGGCGTGAATGTCCTTGGCGGCCTGCAGCACGTAGGGGGCCTCGATGATCCACTTGCCGCCGCCGGAGGGGACGAGGAAGCCGAGGATCGCCGAATAGATGCCGATCACGATCGGGAAGACATCCTCGTTGGCGATGCTCACGAAGAGCTGCGAGAGATGGTGCGAGATCGTGACGCCGTCGGAGCCGGCGACATGGGTCAGCATGGCTGCGATCGCGCCGTAGAACGGGAACTGGATGATCACGCCCGTCGTGGTCGGCACGGCCTTGGCGACCGCGGTCAGGAAGCTGCGGATGTTCCGGTGCAGCAGCAGGCCCAGCATCAGGAAGAAGAAGTTGTAGTTGTTGAGGCTGGAGACGGTGCCGAGCACGCCCTTGGTGGAGAATTCGCTCCAGAAGTAGCCGACGGCCAGCAGCACGATGAGGATCGGCAGGATCGGCGTGAATTCGAACCAGTCGCCGGGACGCTCCTGCTTCTGCGGGGCGGCGAATTCGTCGAAGACGTCGACGCCGAGGTCGGCGGCGGTCTTCACCTGGGCTCCGCGCGGGCTGGCGAAGTAGAACACCACCACCGAGCAGATCATCAGGACGAAGTAGAGCGCCACGGACTGCCACAGGAAGATCGTGTCGCTCAGCGGGATGACGCCGCTGATCTGCGAGATCGACGCCGGCAGGGAGGCCGGATTGGCCTGGAGCATGGCCGAAGAGGACGAGAGACCCAGCGCCCAGGTCGAGCCGAGGCCGAGATAGGCCGCGGCACTGGCGCAGCGATAGTCCATGCGCAGGTCGGTGCGCCGTGCGATCGCCCGGACCAGCAGGCCGCCGAGGACGAGGCTGAGCGCCCAGTTCAGATAGGAGGCGCCCATCGAGACGAAGGCGACCCACGCGGTTGCCTGCGGGCCGGTCATCGGCACGCTGGCGAGCTTCGCGATCAGCTTGGAGCACGGCGGCGAGGAGGCCACCACAAAGCCGGTGATCGCGACCATGGCCATCTGGAGGGTGAAGGGGATCAGCGACCAGAAGCCGGAGCCGAAGCCGCTTGCGATCTCCAGCGGATGGGCACCCACGCCGACATCGGCCAGCGCCACGACGATGGTCGTCAGGATGACGAAGATGAAGGCGTCGGGAAAATACTTCTCTGCGAGTTTGGTGAACCCGAATGCCAGTCGCGCCAGGCCGCGCGACTGTTCCTGTTCGCCAGCGGTAAACTGGCCGGCAGCATCCGTGTCCACCGACTGTACTGTGTCGGTAGGCATCTTGGTTGTCCTCAGAATGTGACGATGACGGGCGTCAGGCGGCGAGTTGCATGACGCCGACATCCGGAGCGACGATGAGAGAGGCCTCGGTAGCGGCCTTAACGGCGTCGACGGTCGTCTCGGGAGCGATTTCGCGCAGAACGAGCCCTTCCGCGGTCGGTTCGATGACCGCCAGCTCGGTGACGATGAGGCTGACGCGGCGCACCGCCGTCAGGGGCAGGTTACATTTCTTCAGGATCTTCGGCGCGCCCTTGGCGGTGTGGGTCATGGCGACGATGACGCGCTTGGCGCCTGCCACCAGATCCATGGCGCCGCCCATGCCGGGCACCATCTTGCCGGGGATCATCCAGTTGGCGAGCATGCCCTCTTCATCGACCTGCATGCCGCCCAGCACGGTCACGTCGAGGTGGCCGCCACGGATGAAGCCGAAGGAGGCGACGCTGTCGAAGGCGGCGGCACCGGGAATGACGCTGGTGGGCGCGCCGCCGGCATCGGTGAGGGCGGCAAGGGCGGAGCCCGGACCATCCAGCGGCTGCATGCCGATGATGCCGTTTTCCGACTGGAAGAAGCAGCGTACGCCGGCGGGCAGATAGTTCGCGACCAGCGTCGGCAGGCCGATCCCGAGGTTCACGAGGTCGCCGTCGGCCATTTCCTGTGCGACGCGCTGGGCGATGATTTCCTTGGCATTCATGATTCAGTCCTCCCGGCCCACGAGGGTGTCGACAATGACGCTCACCGTTTCCACCTGATCCGGCGGGATGACGCCGACCGGCACGATCTCGCCGGCCTCGGCGATCACGGTGCCGGCGGCCATGGCCATGGGGGGATTGAAGTTGCGGGCGGTGAGCTCGTACTGGAGGTTGCCGAAATAGTCGGCGCGCCAGGCGTAGATCAGCGCGAACTGGGCGATGAGCGGCTTTTCCAGAAGGTAGGTGTCGCCGTCCACGTCGATGGTCTGCTTGCCTTCGGCAACGACCGTGCCCACGCCGGTCTTGGTCAGAACCCCGCCAAGTCCCGTGCCGCCGGCCCGGATGCGTTCGGCAAGCGTGCCCTGCGGCACCAGCTCAACCTCGATGTCGCCGGCGATCATCTGCTTCTGGGTCTCGGGATTGAGGCCGATATGGGAGGCGACGAGCCGGAAAACGGCCTTGGCGTCGATCAGCTTGCCGATCGCGAAATCGGGCCGCGCCGTGTCGTTGGCGATGACGGTGAGGTCGCGCTTGCCCTGGCGCACCAGTTCGTCGATCAGCCTCAAGGGGGAGCCGACCCCCATGAAGCCGCCGATCATGACGGAAGCCCCGTCAGGGATCTCCTCCACGGCCGCGGAGAGAGAACTTACCTTGCTCATGAATTTTCCTTCCCTGGGATTGTCCCGGCATCGTGCGGAAACGGGTACAACTTGAAGTCGACCAGTATTGTCTCGTCGCGCTGCCGTGGATCGCCATGACGATCAAGTATATTCAATGATCGTGCCAATCCGCCTTGAAGAAAAATTAATCAATAAAATCAATATCATAAATAAAAAATCGAGTCTGGAACCGTTCTCACCTGACTTGGTTGAATGAAATAAATTTCACGAAGTGTGCAAATTCTTGCTAGGTGGCGAAGTGCAAATTTTGGTTGGTGTGAAAATAACTGCACATCGCGTGCAAGATAATGCACATGCGGCAATATAGTTTGCCGATTGTGCAAGCGAACTGAATATGTATAGCAGGCGTACGCGCATTCGCGCGTCTCGAGCATGCTCTATGGATCGGAGGGGCCCATGGCGTGGATCGGTCGCCTGCAGCCGTTGTTCTCTCGCCTGCAATCCGGCTTCTCGCCCAGTCTGAAGGTCAGGCTGGTGCTGATGTCGCTGTTCGTCGCGGCGCTGCCTGTCGCGCTCGTCTCCTTCATGCTGGAGCATGAGGGCCAGCAGACGCTGACGGCGGAAAAGACGGACAAGCTCTTTGCGCTGACCCGCATTCTGGACGAGGAGCTCGGGCCGGGCGGGTTCGACGCGATGCTCTCCGACCTGCCGTCGGGAAAAGCGGACCGCGACGCGGCCGTGCGGCATCTGAACGCAAAGCTCCGCCGGATCACCGACGAGGTCGCTCATGCCGACGAGGGCGCCGGGGTCGGCTACTATTCCCGCGCGCTCGACGCGATCATCAGCTACGGACCGAGCGAGCAGTACGAGGGAACCGTCGGGCACAGCATTTCCGCCGATCATCCGGGCCGGGAAGTGATGCGCACCGGCAAGCCCCTGATCGCCTACGGCAGCATGGTGCGCGGCCAGGTTCTCAACGCCATGCTGCCGATCGTTCGCAACGGCGATGTCATCGGCTATATCTGGGCCAACGAATTCACCAAGGCGGTCGAGCGGCAGAAGGATGCGATCCGCGAGGCGGTGGGCTACGGCGTCGTCGCCGGGCTGCTGCTGGCGCTGGTGGCGACGTTCTTCACGTCGCGCGGGCTCACCAACGACGTCAACCTGATCATCCAAAGCCTCGACAGGATGAAGGCGGATCTGCGCGTCACCGTGCCGCCGATGAAGAACGAGATGGGCGATATCGGCAATGCGATCAACCGGATGGCGCAGGAGCTGGTGGATGCCCGCACGCTCACCGAGAACGTGTTGTCGTCGGTCGCCGACGGCATCATCGCGGTCGATCTGGACGGCAACGTGCTGATGTTCAACCCGGCCGCCGAGGAGCTCTACAACGTCAACGGCAAGGAGCTGATCGGGCGCTCCTACCAGCAGCTGTTCGAGGAGCGAAAGGGCATGGCGAGCGTGCTTCTGGACACGCTCAGGACCGGTCATTCCCACATCGGCGAGAACCTGGAGATCGCCGCGCTCGGCGCGGATCGCAAGATCACCGCCTCGTCCTCGGTGCTGCGCAACGGCGAGGGGCAGCGCATCGGCGCGGTGGTCGTGCTGAAGGACGTCAGCGAGCGCGACCGGCTGATGGGGCAGGTGATGCGGGCCGACCGGCTGGCCGCGCTCGGCGAACTCACCGCCGGCATCGCCCACGAGATCCGCAATCCGCTCACCTCCATCCGCGGCTTCATGCAATATCTGAGCGAGAACAACACGGTGGATGAATGGCGCGAATATGCGCCGCTGATTATCCGTCAGGTCGACAACCTCAACCACATCATCGAGGGTCTGCTCGTCTTCGGCCGGCCCTGGCCGCCGCGCATCGCGCGCGTTCAGCTCAATCAGCTGGTGGAGGAGATGGCCTTCCTGACCAAGGGCAAGTCGCGTGCCCGCTTCGAGCTTGATCTGGGCGACGACGTGCCGGTGATCGATGCCGACGGCGAGGCGCTCAAGCAGGTTCTGCTCAACCTCTTCATCAACGCGCTTCAGGCGATGAGCGACGAGGATGCGGGCGTCGTCACGGTCACCACGCGGCGAAAGGACCAGCAGGTCATGATCGCGGTCAAGGACAACGGCGTCGGTTTGCCGGAAAAGTTCAAGGCCAAGGTATTCGAACCCTTCTTCTCGACCAAACCCGCCGGCACCGGCCTCGGCCTTGCCATGGTGCTGCGGATCGTCGATGCCCACCAGGGAACCATTACCTTCGAAAGCAAGGAGGGCATCGGCACGACCGTGGTCGTGCTGCTGCCCGTCGAACGACAAGGTCTCGAGGAGACACGCTCTTGAGCGATATCGCGACCACCGCCCTGATCGTCGACGACGACGAGGCGATCTGCCACATGCTGGCGCCGGTCTTTTCCCGCGAGGGATTCAACGTCATCACCGCCGGAGATGGACGGGAAGGCCTCGAGGCCTTCCGCCGGCACCATCCCACCATCGTGCTGCTCGATATCCGCATGCCGCGGATGAACGGGCTGGAGGCGCTGAAGGCGATCATCGAGATCGATCCCAAGGCCACCGTCATCCTGATGACCGCGTTCGCCGAGGTCGGCACGGCGGTGCAGGCGATGCGCGACGGCGCCTTCGATTACGTGATCAAGCCGTTCGACCTCGACGAGATCCGGCTGCTGGTGCGCCGCGCGCTGGAAATCAACACCATGCGCGCCGACATCGTGTCGCTCAGGCGCGAGCTTTCGGAGCGCTACGGCTCGGAAGGCATCCTGACCGACAACGCGCGCATGATGGAGCTGCGCGAAACCATCGCCAAGGTCGCCCGCAGCCAGGCGACGGTTCTGGTGCAGGGCGAGAGCGGCACCGGCAAGGAGCTGGTGGCCGCCGCCATTCACTACGGCAGTCCGCGCTCCGAGGGGCCATTCGTCAGGGTCAATTGCGCGGCGATCCCGGAGGGGTTGCTGGAAAGCGAGTTCTTCGGCCACGAGAAAGGTGCCTTCACCGGGGCCGTGTCGCGCCGCCGGGGCCGGTTCGAGCAGGCCGAGCACGGCACGCTGTTTCTCGACGAGATCGGCGAGATGTCGCGCGAGTTGCAGGTCAAGCTGCTGCGCGTCTTGCAGGAACGCGAGTTCGAGCGGGTCGGCGGCGAACATTCCATCCAGACCGACGTGCGCGTTGTGGTCGCTACCAACCGCGATCTGGAGGCGATGGTGCGCGAGGGCACCTTCCGGCAGGACCTGTTCTTCCGCCTCAACGTGGTGTCGCTGAAGACGATCCCGCTGCGCGAGCGGCCGGAGGACATCCAGCTTCTGGCGAACCACTTCCTGGAGCGCTTCTGCGCCGAAAACGCCGTGACGATCCGCGGCTTCGACGATGCGGCGATGGAATGCCTGCTGGCCTATTCGTGGCCCGGAAACGTGCGCGAGCTCGCCAACGCGGTGGAGCGCGCCGTCATCATGTCGACGACGCCGGTCATCCTGGTGGAGAACCTGCCCGAAAGCGTCGCGTGCGGAAAGGCGGCGCTCAGCGATCCGATGGCGATGCCGGAGGCGGGCGACATCCGCCCCTTGCGCGAGATGGTCGGCCGCTTCGAGGCCCACATCATCGAGATGGCGCTCGCCCAGAACGACGGCAACCGCGCCCGCACCGCGCTCCAGCTCGGCATCAGCCGGCGCGCGCTGCAGTACAAGCTTCAGGACTACGGCATCAGCTGACGCGCGCGCCGCGTTCGTACCAGCCCTTGGAGCGGTTGACGATCCACACCACCGACAGCATGACCGGCACCTCGATCAGCACGCCGACGACGGTGGCGAGTGCGGCGCCCGAATGGAAGCCGAACAGGCTGATTGCGGCGGCCACCGCCAGCTCGAAGAAGTTGGAGGCGCCGATCAGCGCCGAAGGTCCGGCCACACAATGCGCCTCGCCCGACCAGCGGTTCAGGAGATAGGCGAGGCCGGAGTTGAAATAGACCTGGATCAGGATCGGCACCGCCAGCAGCGCGATGACGGCCGGCTGCGCGATGATCTGCTGGCCCTGAAAGCCGAACAGCAGCACCAGCGTCGCCAGAAGCGCCACGAGCGAGACGGGTTGCAGGCGCGACAGCAGCCGGCCCAGCGCCGCTTCCCCGTGCCGCAGCGCGGTGCGGCGAATGATCTGGGCGATGATCACCGGCACGACGATGTAGAGCACGACCGAGATCACCAGCGTCTCCCACGGCACGGTGATGGCGGACAGCCCCAGCAGCAGCGCGACGACGGGGGCGAAGGCGACGACCATGATCGCGTCGTTGAGCGCCACCTGCGTCAGCGTGAAATGCGGCTCGCCCCTCGTCAGGTTCGACCAGACGAAAACCATCGCCGTGCAGGGGGCGGCGGCCAGCAGGATCAGGCCGGCGATGTAGCTGTCGATCTGTTCGGCCGGCAGCATCGGCCGGAAAAGCCAGCCGATGAACAGCCAGCCGAGCAGCGCCATGGAAAACGGCTTCACCGCCCAGTTGACGATGAGCGTCACGCCGATGCCGCGCCAGTGCTTCGTCACGCCGGAAAGGGCCGCGAAGTCGATCTTCACCAGCATCGGGATGATCATCAGCCAGATCAGGAGAGCGACGGGCAAGTTGACCTTGGCCACCTCCAGCGCGCCGACCGCATGAAAGACGCCCGGCGCGACCTGGCCGAAGGCGATGCCGGCGACGATGCAGGCAAGCACCCACAGCGTGAGGAAGCGTTCGAAGAGGCCCATTGCGGGTGCGCCCGGGGTGGTCTGGGCTATCGTGTCGGTCATGTCGGGAACGTCCGGAAAACGGGGTTATCGGGCAGGCTCGCGCTGGTTGGCGCCGATGTCGTCGAGGCGCCGCTTGAGCGCGAGCCGGTCGATGGAGGCGATGGGCAGGTTCAGCAGCAGCGAAATGCGGGTGGACAGCATGCGGTAGGCCTCCGAAAAGGCGAGGCGGCGTTCGCTTTCCGTGCCGGTTGCTGCCGCCGGATCGGGCACGCCCCAATGCGCGGTCATCGGCTGGCCGGGCCAGATCGGGCAGGCCTCGGCGGCCGCCTGGTCACAGACGGTGAAGACGAAGTCCATCTTCGGCGCGCCGGGGCCTGCGAATTCGTCCCAGCTCTTGGAGCGCAGGCCGGACGTGTCGTGACCGAGCTTTTCCAGCAGGTCGATGGCGAAGGGGTGCGGTCGGCCCTTGGGGTGCGAACCGGCGGAAAAGGCCCGGAAGCGCCCCTTGCCCTCGGCGTTCAGGATGGTCTCGGCAATCAGCGAACGCGCGGAATTGCCGGTGCAAAGAAACAGCACATTGTAAACCGGATCGGGCATGCGGGCCTCCCTCAGCAGGCGCAGGCGATTTCGTCGATGAGCGGCTTGCACAGGTCCTCGCGTCCGCCGCAGCAATCGCGTAGCAGGAAACCCAAAAGCCCGCGCAAGCCGTCCATGTCGGCGTAGTAGCGGATCGAGCGTCCCTGCCGCTCGTTGCGCACCAGCCCGGCGTTCAACAGGATCGACAGGTTGGACGAGAGCGTGTTCTGGCGGACGTCGAGAGCGGCGCCGATCTCGCCCGCCGCCATGCCGTCGTGCCCCGCCCGGATCAGCAGGCGGAAGACGTCGAGACGGATCGGCTGGCTGAGCGCAGCGAATGCGATGAGTGCATGGCTTCTATTTTTATCCATATATCCAGAATTCTCGATATATCGATATTTGTCAACCGGAATCTCCGGGGCCGCAGCCAATCACGCCACGGTGCTGCGCTCGACCAGCTGGACCGGAACTTCGAACCGGGTCGTCGGCGCGCCAGCGGGCCGCTCGATCGCTTCCACCGTGGCGCGGGTCAGCTCCTCCAGCGACTGGCGGATGGTCGTCAACCCGTGCGAGGCCCAGCCGGAGATGGGCGCGTCGTCGAAGCCGATCACCGAGAGGTCGCCGGGCACGGAAAGCCCAAGTTCAAACCGCGCGGTGTTGAGCACGCCCAGCGCGATCTCGTCGGTGACGCCGAAAATGCCGTCGTGTTCTATGTGTGGGCCGGGACATGCGCCACGTCTGGCGAGCAGGGCGCGGGCGGCCTCCTGGCCGGTCGCATAGGAATTCGCCCCGTCGGCCCAGCGGGTGACGGGAATGCCGCGCCGGTCCATTTCCGCGCAGAAGGCATCGGCGCGTGCGGTCTTGGCGGAGGTGCGCGAGCCCGAAACGACGACGGCGACCCTCTTGCAGCCGGCCATCGCCAGGCGTTCCGCCGCCAGCCGGCCGCCTCTGGCGGAATCGCACAGGATCAGGTCGGCGAGCGTGCCTTCCGGCGGTTGCGGCCGGTTGATCAGCACCATGCGCGCGCCGTTCTGTGCGCACAGCCGGATCAGCTCGTCGGGCGTCGCCCCCGACAGCAGCACCACCGTGCGCACCCGGTAGTCGAGCAGCCGCGCCAGATCCTCCGAGACGTCGCCGCCGGCATGCGCCGTGTTCATCAGCAGGCATTGCAGGTGGCGGGCATGCAGCGCGGAACTGAGCGCGTCGAGCTGCGCGGAGATATAGGGATTGGCGAAATTGCCGCCGACGATGCCGACGAGGTCGGAGCGCTCCTGATGCAGCGTGCGGGCGAGCCGGTTGACCCGGTAGCCGAGCTCCTCCGCTGCGGCGAGGATCCGGTTGCGCGCCGATTTCGACACCTGTGCGCCGGGGGTGAAGGCGCGCGAGACTGTGGAGCGCGAGACGCCGGCCCGTTCAGCGACATCGGCCGCGGAAACGAAGCGCCGAAGGGCAGCTATCTTCGAGCCTGGGCAGGTCATCGCGCGAGCAGCCCCCGGTCCAGCACCTCGTTTGCCAGCGCGATCATCGGCGGCAGCGGATGGCTGTCGGCGAGCCCGCGCAACTGGCGCAGATGTCTGATGGCGGCCTCAAGGCTCGGATATTTCGAAGTCTTGCGCCAATGCAGCCACAACGCCAGCACCGTGACCGAGCGCGATCGCCCGCCCCGGCAATGGACCAGCAGCCCGCCCGGCTTGTGCGCGGGATAGTGCGGCTTGCCTTGCGTATAGATCCGGGCGAGCCCGTCGATCAGCATCACGGCGGCGGCGAGCGTCTGCGGCGCATTGCCGGGGCCATCCAGCATGCCGATCTGATAGCGGCGCATCTCCGTTCCGTCGGGCAACACGAGCGGCGCGGGAAAGATGTTCATCGCCAGATTGAGGCTCGCGGTGATCCCGGCCTCGGCCAGCGCTTGCGGGTTCTCGGCGGCCGTCAGGTTGCCGAGCCAGAACCGGTCGATGCCCGGCCCGACATCGTCGGCCACGGGGATCAGCAGCGGCAGCACGTCCTCGCGCGCCTCCTCGGGAGGAACGAAGGCGGGCAGGGCGTGTCGTGTGGCGGTCTCGGGCATCGGATACCTTGTTGCGTTCATTTCGGATGATGGAGCGGGCTGTGAGATCGCAACCCCCACCCGAACGACCATACGGTCGTTCGACCTCCCCTCAAGGGGGAGGTGGGCGCAAGGGGCCGCCGCATTCGTCCCCCTCCCCCTTGAGGGGAGGGGTAAGGGGTGGGGGTCACCTTCGCAAAGGAGCGGTGGGGGTAACCCGTCTCTCGGCATCTGCGGAACCGTCGTATCGGAAGGTGCATGTCGAAACCCTACACATCGACCTCGCTCTCCCGCACCAGCCTGTCGCCGAGGGCCGCGACGAGCCGGGGGGCGGTGGCGAGGTCGACGAACGCGGGCAGCACCCGTTCGGCCTGCGTGTTCTCGGCAAGCGCGATCACGTCGCAAAGCCGTGGGTGGACGTTCCAGCCCATCCAGCGCGCGCGGGCCTCGCCAATCATCGCATGGGCGGGGCTCGTTTTCGGAACGTGGCTTGAGAAGATGAAGCGGAAACCGTCGCGCGCGCAAAGGGCGGCGGGAAGCCCGTTCTCTGCGTTGGAGCCGCTCGCCACGATGACCTGGTCGGGCCGCGCGCTTTGCGCATCGGCCACGGGCGGGGCCGTGCCGGTCAGCCGCTCGGTTTCCTCCGCCACCCTTTCGCAGGCATGCACCCTCAGGCCGAGCGCGGAAAGCGCGGTGACCATTTCCGCCCCGCGCCCGTTCGACGGACACGGCAGCACCGCCCCGCGCCGGGCCTCGCGGGCCAGAAGTCCGATCTGGTCGGCAAGTGCGGCATCGCGGTCGCCGTAGGAGGCATCGGCCAGAACGGTCGTCGTTGCCGGGAACGCGTCGCAGGCAAGCAGCGGGCCTTCGGTCGAGAAATCGCCCGTATAGAGAAAACCCCCGCGCGGCGTTTCAAACCGCATCCAGATGCCGCCCGGCGCATGGCCGGCGCGGCCGGTCGTGACGGTGAGACCCAGAACATCGGTTTGCCCGCGCTCGCAGAGCACGCGCGCATCGGCCGGGCGGAACCCGTCGGGCAGGTGGGCGAGCGTTTCCGCGCTGGCAAAGACCGGCGGATTGCCGATCTCGTCCAGCCGGTCGAGCCCGCCGACATGGTCCACATGGCCATGGCTCAGCAGCACCGCATCGATGATGCCGGCGCGGGAAAGATCGGGCCGTTCGCCCGTCTCCAGCCCGTCGCCGAGGTCGAGCAGCAACCGGCGGCCCTCGATCTCCAGCAGGAACACGGCGGCGGCCTTGCGGCCCAAACCGCTGATCGCGGTCAGTCGCGCCATGGCAGCACCCCTTCCGGCAGGCGCCGGCCGAAGACGAGGCTCAGCCCCATCAGCACCAGAACCAGCACCACCATCAGGCAGCCGACGGCGGCAGCAAGGGTCGAGGAGCCGGCCTCTTCCAGAAAGATGATGGTTGGCCCGATCGTCTGCGCTCTCGACGAGACCAGCAGCACCGAGGTCTGGATCTCGTTGATCGCCGTCATGAACACGAGGATGGCGGCAGCCGTGGCGGATGGTGCCAGTGCCGGCAGCACGATGTCCTTCAGGCGTGCGAAGATGCCGGCACCGGCAAGCTGCGCTGCCTCGTCGAGATTGCGGTCGAGTTGCGCGTAGCCGCCGAGGATCGGCCGCAGCGCCAGCGCCAGATAGTTCGACAGATAGGCGGCGAGGATCACCCACACCGTGCCGTAGAGCGAGGTGCCGATGCCCGGCAGCGGGCGCAGGAAGAACAGGATCATGGCGACGCCGATGATGATGCCCGGCAGCGCGTAGGCAAGCTCGGAGGCGAGCCTCAGCAGCTTCGCCAGCCGGCCCTTGCGCCAGGAGAGCACGTAGCCGAGCGCGACGGCGACGGGGATGAGCACGGCGACGGTAACGAGCGTGATCCACAGGCTCGTCAGGAACGCCGCGCGGAAGCCCTCGTGATGGAAAAGCGCGTTGGCGAAGTTTTCAAACGTGATCGTCTCGGCGTTGAGCGGCTGTCCGTAGCCGCGCACCAGCGCGGTGCCGAAAAGGGCGGAGAGCGGCAGCAGCAGGCAGGCGACGAGATAGAGCCAGGCGGCGCCGGAGACGGCCCAGCGCCAGCGGCCGAGCGCCATGCGCGGCGGGCGCTGGGCGGCATCGACGCGCTGGTCGCCCTGCCGGCCGAGCCAGGCGGTCAGCCCCATGCCCATCACCGTCAAGACCGCCAGCAGCAGGGCCAGCAGCGCCATGTCGGAGAGTGCGGAGGGGCCGTAGGAATTGAGCCGGCGGTAGATCATCGTGATCAGGGTGGAGACGCGCGCGGGTATGCCGAGCATCGCCTGGATGCCGAAATTGCCGATCGAGGAGACGAAGGCGAGCGCGGCGCCCGCGAAAATGCCGGAGCGGATCAGCGGCAGCACGATGTCGCGCGTCACGGCGCCTGCGCCGGCACCGTTGGAGCGGGCGGCCTCGATCAGCGAGGCGGGCAGGCGCTGCAGGCTCGCGCGCACCGACAGGAAGACGAGCGGGGCATTGTAGAGCCCGAGCAGGAACACGATGCCGCCCATGGAATAGAGCGGATGCGGTGTTCCCGGCGGCAGTGTCAGGCCGAGCGGGCCGAGCACCGGGCTTGCCGGCGAAAACGCCTGGATCCAGGCGAGCGCGGTCACCTGCGGCGGGATCATCAGCGGCAGCACGAAGCCGAAGACCCACAGCGTGCGATGGCGCATGTCGGTGAGGCTCACCAGCAGCGCCGCCGCCGTGCCGGCGATGGTGGCGAGCATTGTGGAGGCGACGGAAATCCTGATCGTGTTGAGGGTCGCTTCCAGCACACGGCGCCCGCCGAGGATGTCGGCGATGCGGTCTGCATCGAAAACCCCGTGCGGCAGCAGCGCGGACCAGGCGAGACGGGCGAGCGGGGCGATGGAGAGAATGCCGACGAAGACGACGAGCGCCAGCAGCAGGAGGTATTCGCCACTCAGGCGGCGCGGGAACCGAAGCGCCCGGGTGGGGCGCTTCGGCATGTCGAGAGCGAGGCTCATCGCATCACAGCCCGAAGATGTCGGCGAACCTGGCGCGGACCTCTTCGTTGGTCTTCACCGCGTTGTCGACGTCGTAGCCGAGGAGCTTCATGTCTTCCATCTTGGGGAAGCCTTCCGGCCCGGCGACGCCCGGCAGGATCGGCAGGTTGCCCTGGCTGGCGGCGAGTTCCTGGCCTTGCTTAGAAAGCAGGAAATCGATGAAGAGCTTGGCTTCCTTCGGGTGCTTGGTGGTGGCCATGATGGCGGCCGGCTCGGTGATGAAGGAGACGCCGTCCTTGGGCGCGATGAAATCGATCGGCGAGCCGTCGGCCTTGGCCCGCAGCGCGTTGGCGTCGACCACGATGGCGTATTTCGCCGCGCCCGAGGCCACCGCCTTGATCGCCGGGCCGTTGCCGCCTTCCGGCACGATGCCGAGATCGTTCAGGCCTTCATAGAAGGACCAGCCGATGGCGGGATCGTTGATCAGCGCGTGCAGGTGGTTGAGCGCGGCACCCGAATAGAGCGGCGAGGGCACGGCGATCTTGCCGCGGTTCTCCTCGGTGAGCAGCTCGTTCCAGGTGGAGACCGGCTTGGCGATCTTGGTGTTGTAGGCGATGCCGGTGGTGATGGCCTTCGTTCCGAAGAACATCATGTCCTTGTCGTAGGTCGCCGGGTCGTAGGCGTCGACGGGGGCGTCCTTGTAGGCCATCAGGTGGCCGCCGGCCTTCAGCTCGCCGAGGTTGATGACGTCGGCCACCAGCAGCACGTCGGCCTGGACCTGACCGGCCTCGATCTCGGCGCGCATCACGTTCATCAGCGCGGACGTGCCGTTGCGCGTCCACTGGACCTTGATGTCCGGATGGGCGGCCTCGAAGGCATCGACGGTCTGCTGCGCCTGTTCGGGCGGCTGGGAGGTGTAGAGCGTCAGCGTGGTTTCCGCATAGGCGGTGCCGGAAAACAGCATGGCGGCGAGCGTGAGGGAGAGCAGTTTCATGGATTTGTCCTGAGGCTTTTCGGGAGGTTGGGGACTAGAGGGAGGCGGAGGAGGAGAGGGACGATGCAACGGTCGCGGGACCGGTCTGGGGGATGACCCAGCCATCGCGCAGCGACAGGGTCACGCGTTGGCCCTGCGAAACGGAGGCCGGCGCGGGAATGTTGATGGAAAGCGGCACGGAGCCTTCAGGCCCGGCCATGACATCGGCGCGCAGATAAGCGCCGCGATAGGTCGCCCGCGTCACGTTGGCGGCGATGCCGCCCGCATCCGCATTCGCGGTCGCGTCATCGCAGACGAGATGCAGATCGCCGGGGTGGATGGAGATGCTGGCGCGCTTGCGCGGGGCCTCGCCGGGCGCGCAGCGCAGTTCCACTTTCTGGCCGAGAAGGGAAGCTGCGGCGCGGCCGTTGCCGAGCGGGCGGATGTCCTCGGCCTCCAGCACGCGGCCCTCGCCGATGAAGCCGGCGACCGTCTCGTTCGCGGGCCGGGCGAACAGCGCCTCCGGCCGGTCGAACTGCAGGATGCGGCCCTTGTCCATCACCGCGACGCGGTCGGCCAGCGCCAGCGCCTCGGACTGGTCGTGGGTGATGTAGAACATCGTCGCGCCGGAGCGCTTGTGGAAGGCGGCAAATTCCTCCTCCAGCGCGCCGCGCAGGTGCACGTCGAGATTGGCGAGGGGCTCGTCGAGCAGGACGGCGCGGCTTTCCATGGCAAGGCAGCGGGCGAGTGCCACGCGCTGGCGCTGGCCGCCGGAAAGATCGGCGGGACGGCGGCGGGCGAGCGCGCCGAGCTCGACGAGATCGAGAACCTTGGCGACGCGCGCGGCGCGTTCCTTCTTCGAGATGCCTGAGATCTTCAGCCCGTAGGCGACGTTGTCGGCCACGCTCATGTGCGGCCACAGCGCGTAGTTCTGGAAGACGACGCCGATGTTGCGCCGTTCCGGCGGCACGTGATGGCGCGGCGCGGAGACGAGTTCGCCGCCGATCTCGATGCGGCCGCCGTCCAGCGTCTCGAAGCCGGCGAGACAGCGCAGCAACGTGGTCTTGCCGCAGCCCGAGGGCCCGAGGATCGCGACGAACTCGCCCGACGCGATGTGGAGCGACACCTCGCGCAGGACAGCGGTGTCGCCGAAACTCTTGTCGATCGCGTCGATGCGGATGTCGCTCACGGTTCACCCCGTCTGTTGTCGAAAGGACGGCTGCACAGCTGTGCAGCGCCGGCCCTCTGGCTAATCCCGCCAGACAACAGAGCGATGACGCTCACATGACGTTTGCATGAACTTCCGGCGGTGAGCTGGGATGTTTCGGGATTTGACGGAAATGGCCGTATTCGCCCCCTCTCCCATGGGGAGAGGGTTGGGGTGAGGGGTGTCGGGACCTCGTATCCACGAGAGCCTGAAACCCCTCACCCGGCGCATCCGCGCCGACCTCTCCCCATGGGAGAGGTATTCTCTCGCGCATTTCCGTCAAATCCTGAAACGCTCTAAACGGCGTCGCGCCCGACAAGGACATCGAGCGGCTGGAGCACCATGCCGCCCTCAGCCGCGCCAATGAAGGCGCGGATGCCGTAGACCTCTGCCAGCCGGTCCGGCGTCAGCACGTGTGCCGGCGGGCCGTCGGCGATGATCCGGCCCTCGGCCATCAGCACCAGCCGCGTGCACCAGCGCGCGGCCAGTCCCAGATCGTGCAGACACACGAGCACGCTGGCCCCGTCTTTCGCCAGATCGGAAAAGACGCGCATGCAGGCGATCTGGTGCGCCGGGTCGAGACCGGCGGTGGGCTCGTCGGCGAGCAGCAGCGGCGCGCGCTGGGCCAGTGCCCGGGCGATCAGAACGCGCGCGGTCTCGCCGCCGGAAAGCTCGGTTGCACGCCGCCCGGCAAGTCCGGCCACATCCATCGCCCGCATCGCTTCCAGAATGATCCGGCGGTCGGCGTCGTCCGGCTCGCGGGCGCCGGTCCCATGGGGCATGCGGCCGAGGCCGACGATCCGTTCCACGCTCACCGGCCAGGCGATCTCGCGCTCCTGCGGCAGATAGGCGATCCGGCGGGCCATTTCATCGGGTGCAAGCGAGGCCGGGGCCTGCCCGGTCAGGGAAATCGTGCCGTCATGCGGGACGAGCCCGAGCACGGCGCGCAGCAGCGTCGACTTGCCCGCCCCGTTCGGCCCGATCAGGCCGACGCATTCGCCGGCGCCTATTGCAAGGGAGACGCGGTCGAGCACGGTCTTGCGGCCGAGCGACGCCGAGAGGCCGGCGATGTCGAGAAGGCTCATGCCGGCTCCCTCCTCGAACGGTAGACGAGCCACAGGAAGAACGGCGCGCCGACGATGGCCGTGAGCACGCCGAGCTTCAGGTCGCGGCCGGGAGCGATGACCCGCACCGCGATATCGGCGGCCAGCACCATCGCCGCGCCGCCGAGCGCGCTTGCCGGCAGGAGCCTTGAGGGAACGGCGCCGACGAGCGGGCGCATCAGATGCGGAACGACGAGCCCGACGAAGCCGATCGCGCCGGCCACCGCGGTCGCGGCCCCGACGGCCGACGCAGTGCCGAGGATCGCGAACAGCCGCACCCGGGCAAGGTCGATGCCGAGGCTGCGCGCCGCATCGTGGCCGAGCGTCAGCGCATCGAGCGCGCGCCCGCAGCGCGCCAGCATGGCGCAGCCTGCGAGGATGAATGGGCCGGCCAGCCAGACGTGGGTCATCGAGCGGTCGTCGAGCGAGCCCAGCATCCAGAACACGATCTCCAGTGCGGCAAAGGGATTGGGCGAGAGGTTGAGCGCCAGCGAGGTCATCGCCGCGGCAAAGCTCGTGACCGCCACGCCGGCCAGAATGATGGTGAGCGTGCCGCCGCCCTGCGCCATGGCCTGAACCACGATGACCGCGGCCACCGCACCGGCGAGGGCCGCGAGCGGCAGCGCAAGCGGAAACAGCGCCGACAGCCCGGTGTAGATCGCCAGCACGGCGCCCAGCGACGCCGACGCGGAGACGCCGAGCAATCCCGGTTCGGCCAGCGGATTGCGCAGTAGCCCCTGCAGCACGGCGCCGCTGAGGCCGAGCGAGGCGCCGATGCCGAGGCCGAGCAGGGCGCGCGGCAGGCGGATCTCGCGCATCACCAAGACCATGGCCGCCCGGGTGTCCGCATCATGGCCCGCCGCGCCGCCGTTGCCGAAGACGAGGGCATCGAGGCTGTCGGAAAGGGAAATGCCGGCAGGCCCCACCGTCAGCGACAGCGCGAACAGGACCGCGGTCGCGAGCGCGAGCCCCGCGAGAAGCATCCGGTAGCCAGCCGTCCCGCTCATGGTTTCCGCCTCGCGGTCGCGGCAAGGTTGTCGGCTGCGGGGCTGTCTGCGGCCTCGCGCAGGATCCGCACAGCCTCGACGGTGAAGGGCCCGCCGCAGACCCAGTATCTCGTCGGCACATCGACCGAGGTCTTTTCACGCGCAAGCGCCCGGTAGGCGGGATGGCGGATGGTCTCGCCGGCAAGTGCGGGCGCGCCGTAGTCTTTCGTGCTGGAGACGACCAGGTCGGGATCGGCCATCACCAGCGCTTCGAGCGGCAGGCGCGCCATTCCGCGCACACCGAAGTCCTTTGCGATATTCTCGAGCCCGGCCGCATCGAGTGCCGCCTGCGAAAGCGTGCCCGCGCCGGAGGTGTAGCTGTTGGCGAAAGTCAGCCCCGCCCGTCGCCGGTTTTCCTTGCCTTGCGTCGCCGTGCGGGTCGCCTCAAGGCGGGCATCGAGTTCGGCGACGAGAGCCTCGGCGCGGTCCCGTCTTCCGAGCAACGCGCCCATCCGGCGGATATTGGCGCGGATGTCGTCGAACGAGGTCGCCGGCGCGAATTGTTCGACGGGAAAGCCGAGGCGCTGCAGCAGGGCGACCGTCGGGCGCCGCGTGTAGGTTCCGGCGAGCACCAGATCGGGCTTCATCAGGAAGATCTCTTCCGCCGCGCCGTGATTGAGAGTGTGGGCGCTCGCCTCCGCCGTCATGAGCGATGTCTGCGGGTCTGTGGCAAGGCTCGAGACGGAGAGAAGCTGGCCGGGGCGCGCGATCAGCATGGCGAGCTGGTCGGTGCATACGTTGATGGAGACGACGCGCTGCGGCGGTGCCGCGTCTGCGCCGTCATTGGCCGCAAGCGACAAGGTGGGGGCGCCAGCCGGCAAGGCGAGGGCGGCGAGCGCCGCCCCCACGCCAAGGCTCATGAATGCGCAGAGAAAAAGGCGCGCTCTCAAAACCGTCCCTTCAGGCCGACATAGCCGACCCGGCCTTGCGTGTTGTAGCCGTAGACCTCCTCGTAGTCGGCATCGAACAGGTTGTCGATCCGCCCATAGACCTCGAAGCGATCGTTGATCGCGTAGCGCGCGCCGGCATTGACGAGCGTGTAGCCGTCGAGATCGACCCGTCTTGAGATCGCGGCGGTGTAGTCGGTGTCGACCGTCGTGCCATTGAAGATCGCTTCGCCGAAGACCCGCGCCCGGTCATCGAGGAAGGTGTAGGCGAGATTGAGCGAACCGGCGTGCCTCGGCCGGCGGAGTTCCTCCAGCCGGTCGCCGCCCGCCTGCGTCTGCTCGCTCGCATCGGTGTAGGTGTAGCTCGCCTGAAGCGTCAGGTGCTGGAGAAGCCGCGCGGTGGCGCTCACCTCGATGCCCTGGCGCAGGCTCTCGCCCTCGCGGTTGATCGGCGTGGAGACATAGCTGCCGCCGACGAGTTCGTAGACGGTGGTGATCTCGTTGGTCAGGTTCTGGTTGAAATAGGTCACGTCGACGACGAACCGCCCGTCCAGAAACCGCTGTTCCACGCCCGCATCCCATCCGAAGCTCTCCTCAGGCTTCAGGTCGGCGTTGCCGATGAAGGCGGAGGGCGTGTAGCCGTATTGCTCGTAGAAGGTGGGATTGGTGACGCCGGTGCCGAGCGAGGCGTGGAGCCGCGTGTCCGTCTCGTGCAGCTTCCACGCGCCGGCCACGGTGTAGGTGGTGGCATCGGCGAAGCGGTCGTTGAAATCGTGGCGGACGGCGCCGTTCAGATAGAACCGGTCGAGGAACTCACCCCGGTATTCCGCCACCAGCGAATGCGCGTCGCGGCTGAAGCCGTGATCGAGATGGGAGGGGCGGAACGTCTCCCGCTCCCATTCGTAGCCCCCCGTCAGGCCATGATGCCCGTCGAGGCTTGCAAGCGCGTCGAAGGCGTAGGTCGCCTGATAGCGCGCCGTGAGCCGGCTTCCCCTGGTCGACGACGTCTCCGCGCCGTCCTCCTCGTTCGTCCGGGTCGCGTCGCTGCCGGAAAACCGCGCCTTCTGCGTCCATGCCCCGTCGGCGGAGGTGTGCGTCAGCCCGAGCGTGCCGGAAAGCTCCTCCATCGCCGTCACGTCGTCGGTGTCGAGCACCTCGCCATAGGTGGGGCTGCCGTATGTGAAGTCCTGTGCGTCGGTCTCGCCGCGCCGGTTGACGTAGCGCAGCGTGCCGTTAAGCCTGAGCGCGTCGGTGAGATCGATGTTGAGCTTGCCGTTGAGGCTGGCGTTGCGGTCGCCGTCGTCCTCCGAGCCGTAGTCGGAGACGTTGAACCCGCCGGTGTTGCGGAGTGCCGCCGACAGGGCGATGTCGTAGCGCTCGCCGCCGCCGCGCATCAGGAGGCTCGCCAGCGACGAGCCGTCGGATCCGGCTTCCGTGCGTGCGGTGCCCTCAAAGCCGTTGCGGATGCCGCTCTTGGTGATGATGTTGACGACGCCGGCGGTGGCGTTCGATCCCCAGAACGCGCTCTGCGGCCCGCGCAGCACCTCGATGCGGTCCACGTCATCGGTAAGAAGCCCGCTGAAATCGTATTCGCCGGTCGCCGTCTCGCTTACTTCCACCCCGTCGATCATGACCAGGAGATGGTTCGATTCCGCGCCGCGCACGCGCACCTGCGTCTGCCCGCCATAGGAGCCGGTGCGCGAGACGGCGAAGCCCGGCACGGTGCGCAGCGCATCGGCGACATAGCGTATCTGCTGGTCCTGCAGCTCCTGCGCGGTGATGACGGTGAAGGCGCGGCCGGACTTTTCCTTGTCGACGGGCGTCAGCCCGGCCGTGACGAGGATGGTGTCGAGTTCGATCGTCTCGGGGTCGGCGATCTGCTGCGCCGTGGCCGGAGCGGTCAGCGCGAGCGCAACGGCGCCCGCAGTTGCGATGGTCTTGTACATGAACGGACCTGCGGTATCGGCACGGCCAACGGGGCGCGCCGGTTTGTTTTCGACAAACCGCAAACGGTCTCGACTTGGGCGAGCAACGCGCAGATGGGCGCAGGATCACCTCGGCCGGTTCCGCATGCGGCGACACTTTTCAGCTGTCACCGCTACGGACGACCGCGCCTGGACACACCCCGTATCCTGGCAAGGGTGACCGGAACGGGCAGGTCTCCTGACTTCCGGGTCAACGCCTGCCTTTCGCCTTCCCGACCGCTCGCGCGGCCAGTGGCATATCGAAAGGAAGCTCGCCGGTTACAGTTGCGGGGGCAGTCGCGGAGTTGACCGAAGCCCGGTCGCACCGCGTTCCCTTTTCATCCGCCGCAAGGACGGAACCTGTTCCGTCCCTACGCATATATGCGCGGGGGCGACGCGTCAATTTCGCGGGGCAAACGGAAGGAGGGCTGTGAATATGTGCCTGACGCGTGAGGATGCAGGGAGGGCGCGGTACAGAAACGCGGGTGCAAAACACCGCGCCCGTGAAGCGAAGGCCGCTTATAGGCATCGACGGATAGGGAATAGGGGTAAGGAAATGGTGGAGTCTAGGGAGGCGGGGAGTGTAGGCTACGCTACACCGGGCAGATGCTTCGCTAAATGGGGCTGCATCTGAAACCGGTTATGTTTGGAGTATCGTTGATGGTCCCTGGCTGCGCGTAACCTAATTTATATATAAGCTGCAGTCGCAGCGTCTCCGTTGAGAAAAAACCATTATAAAAATAGGTATCGCAATATAATTGCGTCCCATCTTTATATATATTACACGACGTAATCGGGAGTTTTTTTCCGGGATCTAATATAACATATGGATTATCGGTAAATATATTTTTCTTTGTTGGAGTTATCAGAACTTTATCGTCATTTTGAAATCCGGTTCCTATCCATGATCCCCCTATGTTCTTTATTCCACCAGAGGCTTCGGAAATACAAAGAAAGCGTTTGTCCGGTTCGTCCAATGGTCCTCTCGGATGTGCAGTTGTGGTCATCGCCAAGAGAACCAACACTGCATGCATGGTCGCCCGCATTTCTTGCTCTCCTGATCAGTATTGCATTTACAATAAGCGACCCAGAAAGGCGTTGCTAGAAGCAATAAGTGGGCATGACTGAGTGGCAAGTCCGGGTACAAACGCGGATACGCTAGTTCTGGCGGCACTGCGCCAAAACGCTGAATTCATAAAAAATTTTAAACAAAGGAAAAATGGTGGAGCCGAGGGGAATCGAACCCCTGACCTCGTCATTGCGAACGACGCGCTCTCCCAACTGAGCTACGGCCCCGTCTCTTGGGTGAGGCGCATTTAGTCGGCGGGGGCGGGGGCTGTCAAGGTGGTCTTCGCGCGAAATCAAACGAAGTTTCGATCCATTCCCGGCAGGGGGCGGGAAACGGCCCTCCGGCGGGTCGACTTTTCCACCGCTTGTCCCGGTGCCCGTCAGCCGGTCGTCCGCGGTGTCGCCCCAACTGTTGCATGAGGTGTTTGCGGTCCCGGCAGCCGTTTACCGCGTGCCCAACGCATTGACGCCCTGGCTTGCCATGCCGGCGGGCTATCGCTACATCTGCGACACTCGAAAAATGCCGGAACCCATTGAGACCCCCGAA
This sequence comes from Breoghania sp. JC706, assembly GCF_037026715.1. Lineage (NCBI taxonomy): Bacteria > Pseudomonadati > Pseudomonadota > Alphaproteobacteria > Hyphomicrobiales > Stappiaceae > Breoghania > Breoghania sp. JC706. Next base: position 128,143 of record NZ_JBANCG010000007.1, on the reverse strand, counting down.
CACGGAAAGATCGACCCAGATGGCCGTCGTCTGCTCCATCGTCCCCGTCGTCCTGCTCGCGCTGCAGCTCTACTTCTACGTCATCATCGCGTCCGCGATCTTCTCGTGGCTCTATGCGTTCAACGTCATCAACCCGCGCAACCAGTTCGTGGGCATGATCGGCCAGGCGCTCTATGCGCTGACCGAGCCGGTTTACCGTCCGATCCGCTCCATCCTGCCGGCCATGGGCGGGCTCGATCTTTCGCCGATCGTCGTCATCCTGATCCTGGTCCTCATCCAGAACCTGATCACGAACCTGAGCGGCTGCTACTACTAGGTCGTTCGCGGCGATGAGCGCGGATGCGCCGTGGCGGGCGGTCGAGGGCGGCGTCGATGTCTCGGTGCGGCTGACGCCGAAGGCGGCGAACGACCGGATCGACGGCATGAGCGCCCTGTCCGACGGGCGCGCGGTTCTGCTTGCCCGCGTTCGCGCGGTGCCGGAAAAGGGGGCTGCCAACAAGGCGCTGGAAAAGCTTCTCGCCAAGGCGCTGAAGCTGCCCGGGCGCGATGTGTCGGTCACGGCCGGCCACACCGCGCGCCTCAAGACCGTCCACCTGGCCGGCGAGCCGGGCGATCTCGTTTCCGCCCTTCAGGCTCTCGCGAAGCCGGCCGGAGGCTGATAGAACCTCCCCGTTCGGTCTTTCGCCTTATCCAGGCTTCCCTTTCAAGGATGTTATCCATGAGCGCCACCCTCATCGACGGCAAGGCCCGCGCGGCTCGTTTGCGTGAAACGGTCGCAAGGGCCGCGGAAAAGCTGAAGCGCGAAGAGGGTTTCGAGCCCGGGCTCGCGGTGGTGCTGGTCGGCGAGGATCCGGCGAGCCAGGTCTATGTTGCCAGCAAGGTTCGGCTGACCAAGGAATGCGGCATGCGTTCCATCGAGCACATCCTGCCGGCGGAGACCAGCCAGGCCGATCTCATCGCGCTCGTGGAAAAACTCAACGAGGATCCCGGCGTCGACGGCATCCTCGTGCAGATGCCGCTGCCCAAGCACATCGATTCCGATGCGGTCGTGCTCGCCATCGATCCGGCCAAGGACGTCGACGGGCTGCACCCGGTCAATGCGGGCCGTATCGTGCTCGGCAAGCCGGGACTGGTGCCGTGCACGCCCCAGGGCTGCGTGATCCTCGCCAAGGAGGCGTTCGCGGACAAGACAGGCGGCGATCTTTCCGGGCTCGATGCGCTGGTGCTCGGCCGCTCTATCCTGGTCGGCAAGCCGGTGGCGCTCCTGCTGCAAAACGAGAACTGCACCGTCACCATGGCGCATTCGCGCACCCGCGATCTTGAGGCCGCCTGCCGGCGCGCCGATATCGTCATCGCCGCCGTCGGCCGGCCGCGCATGGTCAAGGGCGACTGGCTGAAGAAGGGCGCCTGCGTCATCGATGTCGGCATCAATCGGGTGCCGGCGCCGGAAAAGGGCGAGGGCAAGACGCGGCTCGTCGGCGATGTCGATTTCGACAGCGCGGTGGAGGTCGCGGGCGCGATCACGCCGGTGCCGGGCGGTGTCGGACCGATGACGATCGCCTGTCTTCTCGCCAACACCATTCGTGCCGCGTGCAAGCGGCGCGGGCTTGGCGAACCCGATCTCGGCTGAGCCGGGGCAGGGTCGGGAAGGGGTGGGCGCGCGGCACCGGCCGCGGCTCATGGGGGCATCCGCAAGAACCCTCATCCGGCCCTTTGCTTGCCGGTTGCGGCGAATTGTAGCGAAGGTGTTGACGACTTCTTAACACGCGGGCCGCAGGGTGGGGCCCAAGGAGCAAGTCCATGAGTGACATCGCAACGGCGGCCGTCGTCGCCAACCGGTCCCAGGCTGTTTCCTCCATGCTCGCGTCCTTCATGAAGCAGGGCGCTCAGCAGGCGCAGGCCATGGCGGCCATGCTGGAGGAAGCGGCGCAGGCCGCGAAGGCCGCCGCGCCCGATGGCATGGGTGCCCAGGTTGACATGACGGCCTGACGGCCCCAGATCCGCCAAGGTACTGGCAGCCAAGGTACTGGCCGCCAAGGTGCTGGCCAACGGGGACCTTGCGCGTCGCGTTGACGACGTACCGCGACACAGAAAGCCCCGTTTTCGAGCCTTGGCGCCGATAAGATCGACGCAAGCTCTTGAAATCCGGTAGTATCCGGGTTGCGTCCTGTTGGAAGGAGTGCGTTCACATGCAAATCACCGGAGCGGGTCCCGCCCCTCAGCGACAGTTCGACTTCGACGCGAAGCTCGAAAAGCAGGGAACGTCGGATCCTCAGGCGAACAATTCGCAGCCGACGACTCAGACCGCGGCCGCAAATGCCGCCGCCCAGCCGAACGAGGCCAACGAATCCTCGCCCGTCGAGGCTGCGTCCGACAGCAACTCCAACAACGCTCAGGAGCGTTCGGAAAACCGCCAGCGCGGTGTCGGACAGACGCTGGACATCTCGGTGTGAGGCCCGGCAGGCGCCTCGACGTATGTTTTTGACAATCGCGGCAATGCCTCTGGCCACGGGCTTTTGATCGTGCCGTCCCGCTCAGGTCCCGGGCCCCGGCGCTCGCTTCCAGCGCAGTGAACGGTTGGACGCAAGCAAGTCGCCCATCCTTCGAGACGCCGTCTTTCGACGGCTCCTCAGGATGACGTTATCGTGCTGTTTGTTTCTCTAAACCATCAACAAACATAACGTCATCCTGAGGAGGCGCAAAGCGCCGTCTCGAAGGATGGGCTGCGGCACACATGCCTGCGATCCGGCCCAGGATCCGGTTCCGCCAAATCATCAGACGACCGAAGCGCCCGCGCCCCCCTGTCCGTTTACTTCTCCCCTGCTTCCATCGCCGTCTTCAGAAGCGTCTGGGCGTCTTCGGAATCCCATTCCGCCGGGCCGTACATGGTGCCGATCTCGCAGCCCTCGGGGCTGACCAGCATGGTCGTCGGCAGGCCCGTCGCCCGGCTCATGGAGCGCATCTCGTTGAAGATGCCCATGCTGTCGTCCGCGTAGTGGGCAAGGTGCCCGACCCCGATCTCCTTCATGAAGTTCCAGGGCCTGTCGCCGCCGCGCGTGTCCACGTTCACCGGCACCACCTGGAAATCGTCGCCGCCCATCGCCTGTTCCAGACGGTCCAGCGCCGGCATTTCCTTGCGGCACGGCGCGCACCACGTCGCCCACAGGTTCAAAAGAACGGTCTTGCCCTTGAAGTCGGCAAGCGTCATGTCGGTGCCGTCCTCGGCCTTGAAGGCGAGGTGGGAGACGTCGAGCGCCTTGGTCGTCGGCAGGAAGGCGGCGACCTCGCCGGTCGCCAGCGGCTTGATCTGGCGTGCGGCGGCAAGGGCCGGCGCGCAGTTGGCGGCCGCGCCGGCACTGGCCGAGTTGCCATCGGCCGAGTTGCCATCGGCCGAGTTGCCATCAGGCAGTCCGATCCCGTATATCGCTGCCAGGCCGATCGCCGCACCCGCCAGTCCGGCAAGCGCGATCAGTTTCAGGCCGTTTCCCCGTTTCGGATTGTCGTTGGCGGGTTCGGTCATCTTTTCTGGGCAACCTCGCTGGAAGGGCTTGAGGATGAGCAATCGCATGTGGGGCGGCCGGTTCGCCGAAGGCCCCGACGCCATCATGGAGGAAATAAACGCCTCCATCGACTATGACCGCAAGCTCTACCAGCAGGATATCGCCGGGTCCAAGGCTCATGTCCGCATGCTGGCGGCGCAAGGCATCGTCAGCGATGCGGATGCGCAGGCGATCGCGGCCGGTCTAGACACGATCCTGTCCGAAATCGAGGCGGGCACGTTCACTTTTTCGCGCGCGCTCGAAGACATCCATATGAACATCGAGGCGCGCCTTGCGGATCTGATCGGCGATGCGGCCGGACGGCTCCACACCGCGCGCTCGCGCAACGACCAGGTGGCGACCGACTTCCGCCTCTGGGTGCGCGACACGATGGACACGCTCGACCATCAGCTGGCAAACCTCCAGCAGGCGCTCGCCGAAAAGGCCGAGACGCATGCGGGTGCCGTCATGCCGGGCTTCACGCACCTGCAGTCGGCCCAGCCGGTCACGTTCGGCCATCACATGCTGGCCTATGTGGAGATGATTGCGCGCGATCGTGGCCGGTTCTCCGATGCCCGCCGCCGCATGAACGAATGCCCGCTGGGCTCCGCAGCGCTTGCCGGCACGTCCTTTCCGATCGACCGCGAGGCGACCGCGAAGGCGCTCGGCTTCGACCGTCCGACGGCCAACTCGCTCGATGCGGTGGCCGATCGCGATTTCGTGCTGGAGGCGCTTTCCGCCGCCTCGATCGCGGCCGTGCACCTGTCGCGGCTGGCGGAAGAGATCGTGTTGTGGTGCTCGGCGCAGTTCGGCTTCGTCAAGCTGTCGGACAAGTTCACCACCGGCTCCTCGATCATGCCGCAGAAGCGCAATCCGGATGCCGCCGAACTGGTGCGCGCCAAGACTGGCCGCATTTCGGGCGCTCTGGTCGGGCTTCTCACCGTCATGAAGGGCCTGCCGCTCGCCTATTCCAAGGACATGCAGGAAGACAAGGAGCAGGCCTTCGACGCGCTCTCCAACCTGTCGCTGGCGATCGCGGCGATGACCGGCATGATCGGCGACATGGAGCCCGACGTGACACGCCTGAAGAAGGCGGCCGGCTCCGGCTATTCCACCGCGACTGATCTCGCCGACTGGCTGGTCCGCGTGCTCGGTGTTCCCTTCCGCCGGGCCCACCACATCACCGGCTCCATCGTCGGCATCGCCTCGGCCAGGGGCGTCGAGCTGCACAAGGTGCCGCTGGCCGAGATGCAGGGCGTCGAGCCCGGCATCACCGAGGACGTGTTCTCGGTGCTTTCCGTCGACAAGTCGGTCAGGAGCCGCGTGAGCTACGGCGGCACGGCGCCCGCCAACGTGCGCAAGCAGGCCCGGCGCTGGCTGAAGCAGCTGGAGAAGGAGCGGGCGAGGGGGTGAACCCTGTCCGCCTTGCGGGCATGCGCGAAAACAACGTCTTGAAGCAAAGGCGTTTGCGTGCGACACGAGAACCGGCGCAAACCTGCGCCGGGGCCTGCGATCCGTTCCGAAGATCGGACCCATCTGAAAACCTGGAGAGATCCGTGAGCGCCGTCCGTTCCGCCCGTCTGGCCCCCCGCCTGACCGCCCCGCTGGCCGTCCTTGCCGTCGCCGTGCTGGCGCTTTCCTTGAGCGGATGCGGGCGCCGTGGGCCGCTGGAAGCACCCCGGGCCACGGAGCAACCGGAGCCGGCGGCCACGAGCGCGCCGCTGTCCGCCGCCGTGCCGGGCGCGGTCGAGCGCGAGAAACCGGTGCGGGCCAAAAAGCCCGACAGGTCCTTCATTCTCGACCCCCTGATCTGATCCCTCCGGAGCTCGAAGCTCGTGCATCATTTTTCCCATCGCGACGGCGTCCTGCACGCTGAAGACGTGAGCGTGGCCGACATCGCGCGTGAGGTCGGCACGCCGTTCTACTGCTATTCCACCGCCACGCTGGAGCGGCATTACAAGGTCTTCGCCGGTGCCTTTTCCGGCATCGACACCATGGTCTGCTATGCCATGAAGGCCAATTCCAACCAGGCCGTACTGACGACGCTCGCCCGTCTCGGCGCCGGCATGGACGTGGTCTCCGAAGGCGAGTTGCGCCGGGCGATCGCGGCCGGCGTGCCCGGTGAGCGCATCATGTTCTCCGGCGTCGGCAAGACGGCCGCGGAGCTTGCCTTCGCGCTCGACCACGACATCCTGTGCTTCAACGTCGAATCCGAACCCGAGCTGGAGCGCCTTTCGGACGTTGCCTCGGCAAAGGGCAAGACCGCCCGCATCTCGCTGCGCATCAATCCGGACGTGGATGCGCGCACGCACGCGAAGATCTCCACCGGCAAGGCGGAGAACAAGTTCGGCATTCCCTGGCAGCGCGCCCGCGCAGTCTACGGGCGTGCGGCCGCGCTGCCGGGCATCGAGGTCACCGGCATCGACATGCATATCGGCTCGCAGATCACCGAGCTCGAACCCTTTGACGCGGCCTTCGCCCGCCTCGGCGACCTCATCGCGACGCTTCGCGCCGACGGCCACACCATCGAGCATGTCGATCTGGGTGGAGGGCTCGGCATTCCCTATCGCGGCAACAACGAGCCGCCACCGCTCCCCGACGCCTATGCCACCGTGGTCAGGAAGCATGTCGAGGAACTCGACTGCCGCATCATTTTCGAGCCCGGCCGCCTGATTGCCGGCAATGCGGGCATTCTGGTGTCGGAAGTGATCTACGTGAAGCAGGGCGCGGACAAGACCTTCGTCATCGTCGATGCGGCGATGAACGATCTCGTGCGCCCGACGCTTTACGAGGCGTGGCACGAGATCGGCCCGGTGGCGGAGCCGGCCCCCGACGCGCCGCGCATGGTCGCCGACATCGTCGGTCCGGTCTGCGAGACGGGCGACTATCTCGGCCACGGGCGCGATCTTCCCGCGCTTAAGTCAGGCGATCTGATCGCGGTCTATTCGGCCGGCGCCTACGGCGCGGTGCAGGCCGGCACCTACAATTCCCGCCGCCTCGTGCCGGAGGTTCTGGTCAATGGATCGCAGTACGCCGTGGTGCGCCCGCGTCCGAGCTACGACGACCTGATCGGCCTCGACCGGCTGCCCGACTGGCTGGAGGGGTAGGGCAAGGCATCGTTCTCGGCCTGGAACCGCAGCATTTGCTTCCCTCTCTCCGCCGTCATCACCCGGCTTTGTCCGGGTGATCCAACTGGTCCCGCGTCTGCAGCAGCCCGCAGTGGATTGCCCGGACGAAGCCGGGCAATGACGACGGAGGGGCTGAGAAGAGTGGTCTTTATCGAAATGACAGGCGGTGCGTGCAGCGGGTCTGCAACGGACGTTGCGTCGGCTTCGATCATTGTTCCGCGCAGCACGCTTCCCGCTACCGCTTCTGAACTCATTGTGACCGGCGAAACCACGCGCCGGCCATAATTAGCTTGCCGTATGGCGGCCTGCGTCACACCCTGTAGACTGTGCAAACCGCAATGCCGACATATGCGAGCATCAGGGGTACGGGGAGGAAGCCGGCAATCGGGGAGCTTGATCTTGACGGACAGTCCTGAGCCCACTGGCCCCGCTACCGCAGGGCGTGACGCCAAAGCCGCGTTCGAGCGCAGGCTTGCCCGGGCGCTCGCGCTTGCGCGCGCAGCACTTTTCTGGGAGCGGCTGTGGCCCGTCGCCTACCGTATTCTCATCGTCGCCGGTCTGTTTCTCGCGCTCTCCTGGCTCGGTTTCTGGTGGCTTCTGCCGGTGTGGCTGCGCTGGGTCGGGCTTGCGGCCTTTGCCGGCGGCATCGGCTATGCCGCCTGGCCCGGGTTGACGCTGCGCTGGCCGACCAGGGCGCAAGGTCTCGCGCGGCTGGAAGCGGCCGGCCACTACACCCACCATCCGCTCGCAACGCTCGAAGACGATCTCGCCACCGACACGAACGATCCGACCGTGCGCGCGCTGTGGCAGGCGCACCGGGCGCGTGCCCTGAAGGCGCTCGGCGCGCTGACGCCCGGCTGGCCGCATCCTGAGGCCTTCCGGCGCGATCCCTGGGGCGCGCGCGTCATCGTCGCGCTCCTGCTGGTCGTCGGCTTCGGTGTCTCGATGGGCGATCGCGGCGCCCGCACGGTTTCGGCGTTTACCGGCAATGAGGCGCCGGAAGCGCATGCCGGGCGCATCGATGCCTGGGTTACGCCGCCCGCCTATACCCGCCGTCCGCCGATCTTCCTCACCGGCGACATGGGGCCTGCGCGCGATCCTCAGGCCGTCGTCACGGTTCCCGAAGGCAGCACCGTCATCGTGCGCGCGCAGGGCGACAGCCGCGATCTCACCGTTACGTCAATCTCCGGCGGAAACGAGGCGGATGTCGCGCCGGAGGCCCCGCGCGATCCCAATTCGGCCACCGATGCGCCGCTGGAACACCGCGTCACGCTCGCCTCGAACGGTTCGATCGAGGTGCGGCGGGCGGGGCGGACGGTCGATCTGTGGCGCTTTGCGGTGGAGCCGGACGAAAACCCCACCATCACCTTTCTCGGCGAACCCGAGGGCCAGCTGAGCGGCACGCTGAAACTCGCCTACGAGGTGTCGGACGATTTCGGCGTCGTTACCGCCCGCGCCGAGATCGAGCCGACCGAGGACGCGACGACCATTTCCGGTGCGCTCGGCGGGGCGCGGGCCGCGCCGCATCCGCTCTACGAGGCGCCCGACTTTCCTCTGTCGCTGCCACACCGGCGCGCGCGCGAAGGCAAGGGCGAGACGTTCAAGGACCTCACCGCTCACCCCTGGGCGGGGTCCAAGGTCCGCCTGACGCTTGTCGCCACCGACGAGGCGGGCCAGGAGGGGCGGTCGGAAACCAAGCTCATCACCCTGCCGGAGCGCCGTTTCACCAAGCCGCTGGCGCGCGCCGTCGTCGAGCAGCGTCGCAACCTCGCGCTTGACGCCAATCTTCAGCCGCAGGTCATCGACGCGATGGACATGCTGCTGCTGGCGCCCGACGAATTCATGGACGATCCGAAGAATTTCCTCGGCATGAAGTTCGTCTACGCCCGGCTCAACGAGGCGTCCGGCGACGACGAGCTGCGCGCGGTCGCGGACCTGATGTGGGAACTGGCGCTTTCCATCGAGGACGGGGACCTGTCGGTCGCCGAGCGCGAGCTGCGTCAGGCGCAGGAGCGCTTGCGCGACGCGCTGGAGCGCGGCGCCTCCGACGAGGAGATCGCCAAGCTCACGCAGGAGCTGCGCGAGGCTCTGCAGCGCTACATGCAGGCGCTGGCCGAGCAGCTGAAGAACAATCCGCAGGCGATGCAGCCGATGGATCCCAATTCCCAGATGCTGCGCAGCCAGGATCTGGAGGAAATGCTGCGCAAGATCGAGGAACTGGCGAAGAACGGCGCGCGCGACGCGGCGCGCGATCTTCTGTCCCAGATGCAGCGGATGCTGGAAAACCTGCAGACGGGGCGCATGCAGCAGATGCAGCAAAACCGCCAGTCGCAGGAAATGATGAAGATGCTCAATGAGCTGGCCGACATGATCCGCCGCCAGCAGGAGTTGATGGACCAGACCCATCGCCAGGGCCAGCAGGGCGAGGACCGGGAGGATCAGTTCGACCCCAACGGCCAGCCGCAGCAGGGCCAGAACGGCAATGGCCAGCAGATGACTCAGGAACAGCTCGCCGAAGCCCTGAAGCGCTTGCAGGAAGGCCAGAACGCGCTTGCCGAACAGCTTCAGAAGCTGATGGAGCAGATGGGCAAGAACGGCATGCCGCAGCCCGGCGAACTGGGCGAGGCCGGCAAGAGCATGGGGCGGGCCGGCGAGGCGCTGGGCGACGGCCGGCCGGGCGATGCCGTGGGCGATCAGGGCCAGGCGCTGGAGGCGCTGCGTCGCGGTGCGCAGCAACTCGGCGAACAGATGATGGGCCCAGGCGGCCCCGGCGGCCTCGTGCGTCAGGACGGGCGCAACAACGAGGACCCGCTCGGTCGTCCCCGCCGCACCGACGGCCCCGACTACGGCAACCGGGTGAAGGTGCCCGACGACATCGACATCCAGCGCGCCCGCCGCATTCTGGAAGAGCTCCGCCGCCGGTTCTCCGATCCCGCCAGGCCGCAGGGCGAACTGGATTATCTGGAGCGGCTGCTGAAGCGGGAGTAGGGGGCGGTCCGCGAGATCTGGCCGCACGTGTCCGGGGACTACCGCCTCGCTCCCCTCTCCCCCCTTGTGGGGGAGATGTCGGCGTAAGCCGACAGAGGGGGGTAAGCCGCTTGTTCCGAACCTGCCGCTTCACCCCCCTCTGTCACGCCAAGGCGTGACATCTCCCCCACAAGGGGGGAGAGGGGCGCAAGGGGCTGATGCCCGGCAAGGGCCTCTGCCCGGGTGGCTCCCTCCACCCTATCCTGCATCGCGCCTGAGCGCCGTGACCTCGATCTCGATCAGCATTTCCGGCTCGATCATCTCGCACAGCACCATGGTCGCGGCCGGGCGGATCTCGCCGAAGGCATCGGCCAGGATGGGCGCGATGCGGCGCACGTGGGCGCGGTCGGAAACGTAGTAGCGCACCCGAACCACGTCGGCGAGCGAGGCGCCCGTTTCCGCCAGCGTGCGGGCGATGTTGGCCAGCGCCTTGCGCGCCTGCGTCTCCACCGTCGCCGGCAGAACCTTCTTGTCGTAGTCGTAGCCGGTGGTGCCGGAAACGAAGATCCAGTCGCCGTCGACAACGGCGCGGGCATAGCCGAAGCGGCGCTCGAAATCGGAGCCTGAGGAGATGTGGTGGCGGGTCATGCTCGGCGCGCTCCGTTCCGGTCGGGCACACAGGATGGGGCACAAGTTCCCGTGCCCGCAAGTCCCGCCCGCAAGCCTCACATGCGCGGCGGAAAGGCTTCTTACATGCGCGAAGGCGGCTGGCGGCGCGTGGCGAAGCCGAGAAGCACGTAGGCGACGATGCCGATCATCGGCATCGCCGGCGGCACCGTCGCCATGGCGAGCACCGGATCGCCGATCCACGCGGCGACGATCGATCCGGCGAAACCGCTGCCGAACTGGATGAAGCCCATCATCGAGGCGGCCGATCCCGCCATGCGCGGGAAGGAGGCCAGCGCCCAGGTGGTGGTGGCCGGAATGGCGTGGGCGAGCGAGAAGGTGAACAGACCGATCGGGCCCATCACCATCAGGTAGGTGAAGCCGGGCACGTGCAGCATCGCGCTCAGCAGCGTCATTCCCACCAGCATGCCGCCGATCGACCAGGGCACCAGGCTTTCCGCGTCGCAGCGGCGCAGAAGGCGGGAGGTGGAGATGGTGCCGGAAAAGTAGCAGGCCGATTGCAGCATCATGCCGAAGCCGAACTGGGCGGGCGTCAGGCCCACATGTTCGATCATCACGAACGGGATGATCGTGGCCATGGTGTAGATGCAGCCGAGCGACAGGCCGATGAACAACGAGGGCCTGAGGAAGGCCGGAGTGATGCTGAGCGTCAGGTAGGCGTCGAGCAGCCGGCGCGGACGCGCGCGGGCGGGATCCGGCAGCAGGTTCGTTTCCGGCAGCAGGAAGAACACGGCGAGGCCGAGAAGGACGCCGTAGATCATCATGAAATAGAAGATCTCCTGCCAGCCGAACAGCGTCAGCGTGATGCCGCCGATGGTGGGAGAGACGGCCGGCCCCACGGCCAGCATCATGCCGACGGCGTTGAGAATGCGCGAGGAAGCCTGGCCGATATACTGGTCGCGCACGATGGCGCGCGAGACGGCGATGCCGACGGCGGCGCCCACCCCTTGCACGAGACGCGCGACAATGAGCCATTCCACCGTCGGCGCCCAGGTCGCCATGACCGTCGCGCCAAGATAGAGCAGCAGGAACCACAGCGTTACAGGCCGGCGGCCATAGGCGTCTGTCAGCGGGCCGCAGACGAGCTGGGTCAGTGCGAAGCCCGCGAAATAGGCGGTCAGGGTGAGTTTGATGACCGAGGGCGAGGTGTCGAAGACGGCGGCGAGCTTCGGCATGGCGGGGGTGTAGAGCGCCATGGAGATCGGCCCGATGGCGACGAGGGCGGCACCGAGGATGGAGGTGCGAAATTCGCTCATCAGAGGGGTGGGGGGCGCGATCTGCATCACCGGGTGCACCCGCCGAGATTGGCGCGCATCGTGTCGAGCAGCGCGAAGGTGCGCTCGATCTCGTCTTCGGAGAAGCCGTCAAACGCCGTCTTGCGGATCCGGTCCGTCAGTTCGTCGAAGATGCGGATCACGGGGGCCGCCTTGTCCGTCAGCCGCACCAGCTTGGCGCGCCGGTCGTCCGGATCGGCGACGCGTTCCACCAGGCCCGCCGCCTCCAGCCGGTCGAGGAACCCCACCAGCGTCATCGGTTCCACGCCGAGATACTCAGCCAGCTCGTGCTGGCGCTTTCCCGGCAGCCGGCGCGCGAAGGCGAGGGCGCGCGCCTCGCCGAGCGTCAGCTCCAGCCCGGCATCGGCAAGGCCTTCGGCGAAGTGCCGGCGGGCGAGCCGCGCGAGGTCGTTCAGAAGGAAGGTGATGGTACGTCCGGGGGGCACGGTGCTCATATGGACAGCTTATTATATGGGGACCTTATTATCTATCCGTGCCCTGCCGCGTGGTCAAGCGAAGCGCGGAAATGCGTTCGGTGCGTTGCACAAACCGGCCAATTGCCTTATATACGCGCGCACAATCGCAACAACGGCCCCTGGTGGGCCTGCCGCTTCTAGAGCGCTTTCCGCCCGGCGGAACCGCCCGAGCGACAAGAAACCGCTCAAGAACAATAATTTGGGCATGCTCTTGTCGATCAGATTGGGAAAATCTGGTCGGAACATGCTCTAGCGCGCAACGAACCGCGGGTCCGCACGGGCTCGCGGTGCTTTTTTGGATGGACTTATGAATCTGCGCAACATCGCCATCATCGCGCACGTCGACCATGGCAAGACGACCCTGATCGACGTGCTGCTCAAGCAATCGGGCTCCTTCCGCGAGAACCAGCGCACGGAAGAGCGGATGATGGATTCCAACGATCTGGAACGCGAGCGCGGCATCACCATCCTGGCGAAGGTGACCTCGCTGGTGTGGGGCGACACCCGCATCAACATCGTCGACACGCCCGGCCACGCCGATTTCGGCGGCGAGGTGGAGCGCATCCTGCACATGGTGGATGGCGCCATCATTCTGGTCGACGCCTCCGAAGGGCCGATGCCGCAGACCAAGTTCGTGCTGTCCAAGGCGCTGAAGCTGGGCCTGAAGCCGATCGTCGCCATCAACAAGATCGACAAGCCCGACCAGCGCGCCGAGGAAGTGCTCGACGAGGTGTTCGACCTCTTCGCAGCCCTCGACGCCAACGAGGAGCAGCTGGATTTCCCCGTGCTCTACGGCTCCGCCAAGCAGGGCTGGATGTCGCTCGATCCGGAAAAGCCGGCGGAAGCCTCCATGGCGCCGCTGTTCGACATGGTGCTCGACCGCGTCGCCCCGCCGCAGGCCGAGGAAGGCTCCTTCCGCATGCTGGCCACCACGATCCAGTCGAACCCGTTCCTCGGCCGCATCCTGACCGGCCGCATCGTCTCCGGCACCGCCACGGCGAACATGGCCGTCAAGGCCCTGTCGCGCGACGGCAAGGTCGTTGAGACCGGTCGCATCTCCAAGGTGCTGGCCTTCCGCGGGCTGGAGCGCGAACCGGTGGAAAGCGCCCAGGCCGGCGACATCATCTCCATCGCCGGTCTGCAGACGGCGACGGTTGCCGACACCATCGCGGCGCCCGACGTCACCGAGCCGCTGCACGCCCAGCCGATCGATCCGCCGACCCTGTCGATGACCTTCCGCGTCAACAACGGCCCGCTCGCCGGCACAGAGGGCGACAAGGTGCAGAGCCGCGTCATCCGCGAGCGGCTGATGTCGGAAGCGGAGGGCAACGTTGCGCTGAAGGTCGAGGATTCGGCCGAGCCGGACGCCTTCGTCGTCTCCGGACGCGGCGAATTGCAGCTTGCCATCCTGATCGAGAACATGCGCCGCGAGGGCTTCGAGCTCTGCGTCGGCCGTCCGCGCGTCGTCTTCCAGCAGGACGAAGCCGGCAACATGCTGGAGCCGATCGAAGAGGTCATCATCGACGTCGACGAGGAGTTCTCCGGCGCGGTCGTGCAGAAGCTTTCAGAGCGCAAGGCCGATCTCATCGAGATGCGTCCGTCGGGCGGCGACCGCACCCGCCTGGTCTTCCACGCGCCGACGCGCGGCCTCATCGGCTACCAGTCGGAGCTGCTGTCGGACACGCGCGGCACGGCGATCTTCAACCGCCTGTTCCACGGCTACGCCCCCTACAAGGGCGAGATTCCGAGCCGCAACACCGGCGTGCTGATCTCCAACTCGTCCGGTGAATCGGTCGCCTACGCGCTGTTCAACCTGGAAGATCGCGGCCCGATGATGATCGACGCCGGCGTGAAGGTCTACGAGGGCATGATCATCGGCGAGCACACCCGCGGCAACGACCTCGAGGTCAACCCGATCAAGGGCAAGCAGCTCACCAACATGCGCGCGTCCGGCAAGGACGAGGCGGTGAAGCTGACGACGCCGATCCGGCTCAGCCTGGAAGCGGCGCTCTCCTACATCGCCGACGACGAACTCGTCGAAGTGACGCCGAAGTCGATCCGCCTGCGCAAGGCGATCCTCGATCCGAACGATCGCAAGAAGGCCTCGCGCGCGAAGAAGACCGCCGCGTAAGACCGATATACGACCGGCGGCGGATTGCCGCTGGTTGCGGGCGTGGTTCATCCATCGGCACGCGTGGTCCGGTTTCTCAGCAACCGGCTCTCCGTCGCGCACCCCTCTCCCCCCTTGCGGGGGAGATGTCACGCGAATGCGTGACAGAGGGGGGTATGCCGCTTGTTCCGAACCTGCCGCCACCCCCCTCTGTCGGCTTGCAGCCGACATCTCCCCCTCAAGGGGGGAGAGGGGAACAAGCCGCGCCAATTGCGATGACGGTCCTGCCGCAGGCTCCCGGAAATCAAATGTATCCTCGATGCCGTCCCCGCGATTGCGGGGACCTGGTCGCCGGTGCCGTTCGAGGCTCTTGCGGGGGTGGCATTGCGCGGCGCCGTCCTCCGGACTCAACTCCGCCATAAGAACAAGCCATAAAAAACAAGGAGGAGGGAAGCCCTCCTCCTTGCTGTGCAATGGTCACCGATTGAAAAATCGCGCCGTATACCTTGGCTCGCAAAGACCCGCTGGAAGCCTTGGGGCAGCTCCTCCCGAGAGCCGTGGTTCCCGTGCCGCTTTCGAACGGGGCTTTAGCGTACCTCGTGAAGTGACGTAGCGTCAATACGTATGCACGACGCCGCCCGCGGCAATTCGACCTGGAAGGGCAGGGCTTGTAGCGCACGCAGGCACCGCCGCGCGCTTGACATTCCAGTTACTGGAAACCCTATCTCAAGACGGAAGCCACTGGCGGGCTGGAGCGGCGGGGCATGATGTGTCCGGCCTCTCGCATGAGGGCGCGCCGTATGGGCATTGTCCGCTCCGTGCCCCGCACCCGCCTTAGGCTTCGCCACCTGTCCGGCAATCCAGCCAGGACAGGAACCGGACATTTCGCCATGAGCCTCCAACACGTCGAACCGACATCGTCTTCTTCAACCCCGCAAGCCGCGGATCTGCCGTCCGTCCAGCTCGACATTACCGGCATGACATGCGCGGCCTGTTCCGCACGCGTGGAGAAGGTGCTGAAGCGGGTGCCCGGCGTGGCGGACGCGATCGTCAATCTTGCGATGGAACGCGCCGATGTCGCACTCAACGACAACGTGAAGGTGGACGATCTGGTCGCCGCGGTGGAGAAGAGCGGCTACCACGCCTTTCCGCGGGCCGACGACGCGGAGGCCCGCCGCGCCGAGCGCGAGCAGCGCGAGCGCGAGGCGGCGCAGGAGGAACGGCGCACCTTTGCCGTTCTGATCATCTCCGCGCTGCTGTCGGCGCCGCTTGTCGGGCAGATGATCGCCATGGCGGCGGGCCTGTCCTTCCATCTGCCGCCGATCGCCGAACTGGTGCTCGCCGCCCCGGTGCAGGTCATCGCCGGCACGCGGTTCTATCGCGGCGCCTTCAAGGCGCTTCGCGGCGGCAGCGCCAACATGGACGTGCTGGTCGCGCTCGGCACCTCCGCCGCCTTCTTCTATTCGCTCTATCACCTCGCAACCCTCGGCAACGCCGCGACGGGCCACCTCTATTTCGAGGCCTCCGCCGTCATCCTGACGCTCATCGTCTTCGGCAAGCTTCTTGAGGCGCGGGCCAAGCGCTCCACCACGGCCGCCGTGCGCTCGCTGATGGCGCTTCGGCCCGAAAGCGCCAACCGGTTGACGGAAACGGGCACCGAGGTGGTGCCGGTTTCCGAACTCCGCCTCGGCGACCATGTTCTGGTCAAGCCGGGCGAGCGGGTGCCGGTGGACGGCACGATCCGCGAGGGAACGAGCGAGCTCGACGAATCACTGATCACCGGCGAAAGCCTGCCCGTGACGCGCGGAGAGGGCGACGACATCACCGCCGGCACGATCAACGGCTCCGGCGCGCTGACCGTGGAGGCGACCGCGCTCGGCGAGGACACCACGCTCTCGCGCATCATCCGGCTCGTCGAAAACGCCCAGACCGGCAAGGCACCGGTGCAGCGCCTCGTCGACAAGGTCTCCGCCATCTTCGTGCCGACGGTGGTCGCCATCGCGGCGATGACCTTCGTTGTCTGGATGCTGGTTTCCGGCGATTTCGAAAGCGCGCTGATCGCCGCCGTCTCGGTGCTGGTCATCGCGTGCCCCTGCGCGCTGGGGCTCGCCACGCCGACCGCACTCGTCGCCGGCACAGGCGCGGCCGCGCGCTCCGGTATCCTTGTGAAGGACATCCAGGCGCTGGAAGTCGCCGTCCATGTGGATACGGTCGTCTTCGACAAGACCGGCACGTTGACCGAAGGTCGGCCCGAGGTCACCGACGTGTGCGCCTTCGACCGCAATTCCGATCGCCTCCTGCGCATCGCCGCCTCCGCCCAGACTGCGAGCGAGCATCCGCTGGCCCATGCCATGGTGCGCGCGGCGGAGGCGCGCGGGCTCGAGCTGACCCGCCCGGCGAAGTTCGAGGCGCGGACCGGGCGCGGGCTGGTCGCGGAAATCGCCGGCCAGCCCGTCGCCATCGGCAATGCCAAGCTGATGGACGAACTCGACATCGATCACTTCACCGCCGACAACATGCGCCGGGATCTGGAAAACCAGGCCAAGACCTCCGTCATGGTGGCCGTGGCCGGGCGCACCGTCGGCGTCATTGCCATGGCCGACCAGCCGCGCGAGGGCGTGAGCGATGCGCTCTCAAGGCTGAAGCACATGGGCATCCGAACGCTGATGCTGACCGGCGACAGCCCGGCCGTTGCCAAGGCGATCGCCGGTTCCATCGGTCTTGACGACGTGGAGGCCGGTGTTGCGCCGGACGGCAAGGCGGCGCGCATCGCGGCGCTGCGCAAGGAAGGCGCGACGGTCGCCATGGTCGGCGACGGGCTCAACGACGCCCCCGCGCTGGCGGCCGCCGATATCGGCATCGCCATGGGCTCGGGTGCGGACGTGGCGATGGAGACGGCGGGCATCACGCTGATGCGCTCCGACCCGGCCATGGTGGCGGCCGCGCTGGAAGTCTCGCGCGCCACGGTGCGCAAGATCCGCCAGAACCTGTTCTGGGCGTTCATCTACAACGTCGTCGGCATCCCGCTTGCTGCCATCGGCTTCCTGTCGCCGGCCATCGCCGGCGCGGCCATGGCGATGAGCTCGGTGTCGGTGGTGACGAACGCCGGGTTGCTCCGGCGCTGGAAGGCGAAGGTGTAGGGAAGGAAGAAAGACGGATTGTGGAGCGCCTGCGGCGCGCTGATTTGCTGGATCCCGGATCTGCGCTCGGCTTTGCCTCGCTTGTCCAGGATGAGGAGCATGTGTGAAGCTTCAAGCCAAACCCAACCTCCCTCATTCCGGACAAGTGAGGCAAAGCCGAGCGCCGATCCGGAATCCAGCGCAATAAGCGTCGGCGAAGCCGCGCCGCTCGCCTTGTGCCGTTTGCGTTTTCCGCAGCGTCTCCCCATCTAAGCCGCAATCCCGGCTACACTGTCCGCTCCGGCACGATGCGAGAGAGGCGATGACGAAGACCATTCCGCTCGAAGGCGAAATCCTCGCACCCGACGACCCGTCCGGCCCGCGTGGGCGCGAGCGCATGCAGGGCAAGGCTGAGCGTGTCCGCAAGTCGTTCTTCAAGACCGCCCGCAAGGCGCTGCGCCAGATCCCCTTCATGGAAGACGTGTTCGCGGCCTACTATTGCGCCTTCGATCCGGCGACGCCGGCGAAGGTGCGTGCCACGCTGATCGGCGCGCTCGCCTATTTCGTGCTGCCGCTCGATGCCGTTCCCGATTTTATCCTCGGTATCGGCTTCGGCGACGACGCCACCGTGCTGATGGCTGCCATTTCCATGGTCGGCGCCCATATCCGCGAGGAACACCGCGCGGCGGCGCGCAAGGCGTTGGCGGACGTGGAGTAGGGCAGGGCCTGCCCTCAATACTCCCCGAGCTTCGTCTCCGGCGAATAGTCCTCGCCCGGCACCTCCTTCGTCACCGCCTGGCCGCAGATGGTGCGGCCCTGGACTGCGTCGAAGGTCAGCGACGGCGAGCCGGACAGCTCCCAGCCCTTGTTCAGCGCGGCGGTGACGCAGTGGCAGAAGGCGGAATCGTCCGGGCCGGTGATGAAGCGGTACAGTCTCATGGTCGTGTCGCAATCCTATTCGGTGCGGGCCGCGATCGCGTCGGCGATGGCGACGGTGCGGCGCGCGATGTCGGCATGAAGGCGCTCCACCATCCGCCCGTCAAGCTGGATCGCGCCCTTGTCGGCGTTTTCCGGCAGGTCGAAGGCGGCGATGATGGCGCGTGCGCGTTCGATCTCTTCCGCGCTTGCGGAGAACGCGGCGTTGCACGGGCCGATCTGCTTGGGGTGGATCAGCGTCTTGCCGTCCATGCCGAGATCGACGCCCTGGCCGCATTCGGCGGCGAAACCGTCCTCGTTGTTGAAGTCGTTGTAGACGCCGTCGACGATGTCGAGGCCGTAGGCGCGCGCCGCCGCAAGGCAGGTCATGAGCCACGGCAGCATCGGCGCCCGGCCTTCCACGAGCTGCGCGCCCGTCTCCTTGGCCAGATCGTTGGTGCCCATCACCAGAACGGCGAGGCGCGGCGAGGCGCCCTTCGCCGCGGCGGCGATGGCGCCGGCGTTCAGCATGGCGAGCGGGGTTTCCATCATCGCCCACAGCGCGGTCTTTTCGGGCGCGCCGGCCTGGCGCAGCAGGTCCTCGACGCGGGCGAGATCCTCCGGCGACGAGACCTTCGGGATCAGGATCGCATCGGGTGCGGCGGCGGCCGCCGCCTTCAGGTCCGCCTCGCCCCAGGGCGTGGAAAGCCCGTTGATGCGCACCACCACCTCGCGCGGGCCGTAGCCGCCCGCCTTCACCGCGTCGCCGACCTGCGTGCGGGCAGTCTCCTTGGCGTCGGGGGCGACCGCGTCCTCCAGATCGAAGATCAGGGCGTCGGCGGCGAGCGTGCGCGCCTTGTCGAGGGCGCGGGCGTTGGAGCCCGGCATGTAGAGCACCGAGCGGCGCGGTCGGAAGGTCATGGGAAGTCCTCGTCGGGATCTGCTTGTTTCGAATGCCGTGGCGGAGATTAACGGGCCGCCCGCGCCTTCGCCAGCCGACTTTCGCCGTGAGGCGAACCGCGCGATAAGGGGGGGCCTGTCGGCCGGAAGGGCCGGCGATCCCGGGAGGAAATTGATGCTGGAACTTGCTCATCTCGCCGATCTGACCGTCGAACTCGCCCCGCCGCTGGAACTGGGCGATGCGCCGAAGGGGCGGCGGCGGATCATTCCGATCATCGGCGGCACCGTGTCGGGCGAGCGCCTTTCCGGCACCATCCTGCCCGGCGGCGCCGACTGGCAGACGGTCTTCGCCGACGGATCGGCCGAGCTCGACACGCGCTACATGATCGAGACGCATGACGGGGCGATCATCGACATCCGCAATTTCGGCTATCGGCGCGGTCCGGCCGAGGTGATCGCACGGCTTGCCAGGGGCGAGGAGGTGGATGCCTCGGACTATTACATGCGCACCACGCCGCGCTTCGAGACCGGCGATCCGCGCTACGCCTGGCTCAACACCACCCTGGTGATCGGCACCGGCGCCCGGCTCAAGGCGGCAGTGACGCTGACGCTCTACGAGGTTCTGTAGAGCGGTTCACGGTTGGCCCCCTCATAATTCTCCATCGTCATCACCCGGCAAAGTCCGGGTGATCCAGCGCGTGCCCAAATGCTGCGGCTGGAGGTGGATCGCCCGGACTTCGCCGGGCAATGACGGCGGAGAGGCATAAGGGGACGGCCCATGATCCGCGTCGGCAACGCCGTGAAACATTCCAGGACGTGCGAGAAGCGGAATCCGGTTGTCCGCCGGGGCTAGTGTTGGACCCCCGGATCCCGCCCGCCCCCGCACCCTTGAGCGGGTGGGTGCGGGATGCCGTGTCTCGCCGGAATGCCCTTGCGGGTGAACGTCTTCCGGGCGAAGCGCTCAGCTCTTCGTCTTGAAGCCGAGGACGGTGTAGAGCGGGCACCAGCCGATCAGCGCGGTCACAAGCGGGATCACGCCGATCCAGCCCACCCACTTCCAGGCGATGTCGGCGGGGCCGGCAAGCGCGAAGCCGATCAGCGCGATGCCGACCACGACGCGGATAACGCGGTCGGCCGAACCCATATTGGTGGAAATTCCTGCCATTCCTTCAAACTCCTCCGTAAGCTGGACGCGGAAAACGCCCAAAGGTGCGCGGCGGGAGGTCATGTGCGCACAGGACGTCGCGTTCAGACACACACGTTAGATAGGGGATGCGACGACGGGGCGCTCCGCGACGTATAGACGCATTCGAATTTCGGAATATGAAAATCGGGTCTGGCCAGACGCCGATGGTGTCGCCGATGCTGCTGCGAGACGCCCAAGGCGTCTTGTCGCTATTTCCGCTTTTCGGTGAGGGGGACGAGGTTCAGCGCGTCCAGCGCGTCGGCCACTTTCAGGAGCTCGCCGGTGGTCATCTGCAGTCGCCGGGAGAGGCTCGCGTGCATGGCCTGGGCGATGTCGGGATATTCCTGCAGCATGCGCTTGAACAGCGCGCGCCGGATGCGGATCATCTCCGTCCGTTCCAGCGCCACGGCCGTGTTCGGCCGTTGCGTCTCGATGAGCAGCGCCATCTCGCCCAGAAGCGTGCCGGGTCCGAAGCTGGCGAGTTCGCGTGCCGGTCCTTCCTTGCCGCCCTTGGCCTGCGTGCGCAGCGCCACCTTGCCGGAAACGACCACGTAGCTCGCATCCGAGCGCTCGCCCTCGCGGAAGATCACCTCGTCCGGGGTGGCCACGACATTCTCTGCGGAGAAGGCCAGCAGGCGCAGCTGCTCGTCGGAAAACTCGCCCAGAAGCGGCACCTGGCGCAGCAGCGGTATATCGCGGGCGAGGCTCATGCGGCGGTTCCGGGGTGTCCTGAACGGGTTTCGGTGCTGCGTCGTGTCCGGTCTGGTGCAACGCAGGCCGCCGGCGGCATACGCGAATCGCAGCCGGGCCGGTCAGGCGGAATCACCATGAAGCGGCGCGCCAGTCTAGCACGGAAAGTGTTTTCGGCGAGGCGGTTACGGATCGCCCCCCGGAAAACGCGGCTCCCCGTCACCTCCCCGGAAATGTCCCTGGGCATGGTTCCCCGCCCCTCATCCCCATCCGTCAATGCCCGGCCCGGTCAATTGCCGCGCGTCGCGATCCGGGTGATGTGCGGACCCTCCGGCTTGAGGCCGTTTGCAAAGCCTGGTGCAAGACCCGGTGCCGGGCGCACGGAGGTCTCCTTGGGTGGGGCGAAGGGATTGCCGGTGTCGCTGTCCTCCTTGCCGTCGTCGGAGAACGGATTGGAGGGCTGGTTCCCGTTGGAGAAGGGATTGGTCCGGGCCGCCGGGTCGCGGTCGCGCCAGGAGCGGGCGCACTCGAAAAGCCGCGACAGCATGCGGTTGGTGGAGGTGAGCGAGAATTTCATCGTGTCGTTGGCGGCACGCACCGTCATCAGCCGGCCGCGTCTCACCCGCGCAAACAGTCTGTCGTCGGCCGGCAGCGCCACCTTCACCTGATGCTCGCTGATGACTTCCGCCGTGCCGACGAAATCCGGGCTGCGGTCGATCCAGTAGCGCACGGGGTAGCTCTCGCCCGTCTTGAGCTTCCAGGCATTGTTGACGAGCCCGAAGGCCCAGTTGAGGTCGGCATGGACGGAGAAGACCAGCGTCGTGCCGCTCCTGTAGGATGCGGAGGCGGCGCAATGGCTGAAGGCGC
Organism: Breoghania sp. JC706; assembly: GCF_037026715.1. NCBI lineage: Bacteria > Pseudomonadati > Pseudomonadota > Alphaproteobacteria > Hyphomicrobiales > Stappiaceae > Breoghania > Breoghania sp. JC706. Next base: position 106,285 of record NZ_JBANCG010000007.1, on the reverse strand, counting down.
CCGTCTTGGAATGGGTGTAGGCGCCGCCGTCCCAGTTGCCGATCTTGAAATGCGAGATCCGTTCCGCCTGCGCCGCGCCGGGTGCAAGGATCCCCGCCAGCCCGAGCGCCACGAGCCCTGCCGCAATCGTTTTGCCGATCATGCCGTATCCGTCCTCCTCGCTTTTAGGCAACGGGTCCCGACCGTGCCTGCCTTCGCCGGGCCATGATGCGACGAAGGGCCGGCCGTGACAATGCGCCCGGCCACCGCGCGCGCCGTGCCCGTCGTCGCCCGCGATCTCCCGCGAGGCTGGCTTTGCGGTGTGGAACCCGATTTGACGATCGGTCTGTTTGCAATCGGTCCGCGTGGCGGCTTTACTGGTGCGCGTGAAAAATCCCTGGCTGGGAGGGATCCATGTCTTTTTTTGAACGGCTGTCCGTCATGGCGGCCGTGGTTTCGTTGTCCCTGGGGCTCATCCTGTCCTCGGGCGCCAATGCGCTGGCCACGCAGGTCACGGCCATCGTCAGCCTGCAGGATCAGGAGATGAAGGTCACCGTCAACGGCTGGCGGCGATATTCGTGGAAGGTCTCCACGGCGCGGCGCGGCTACCGCACGCCGACCGGCACCTTCCGTCCGACGCGCATGTACAAGCGCTACTATTCGAAGAAATACCACCATTCGCCGATGCCGTGGTCGGTGTTCTTTTACCACGGCTATGCCATCCACGGCACGACCGCGATCCGGCACCTCGGCCGTCCGGCCTCGCACGGCTGCATCCGTCTGCACCCCGAAAATGCCCGCAAGCTCTTCGATCTGGTGAAGGAATACGGCGCGGAAAACACGACGATCGTCGTGACGCGATAAGAAGGCGCCGGTCGACGCGTCTGCTCCGGCCGGTTTGCGTATTTGCGAATTGTCTCCCGATACATGACCACCGTCATTGCCCGGCTTTGTCCGGGCAATCCATCGCGGGCGCCAGCATATGGAGCGGGCGCTGGATCACCCGGACTTCGCCGGGTGATGACGACGGAGGGTCATGAGCGGAAGAAATCTCAGCGAAGAACCAGCGACCGTTTTCGGGCCAGACCTTGAGGAGCCTGCATTGGCGCGCCCCGGCCCCACGTGCGGGGCGCCTCGTCGCCTACTGCGCGGTCCAGCCGCCGTCCATCGACATCAGCGATCCGGTGATCGACGAGCCCGCGTCGGAGCACAGGAAGATCGCCATCGCGGCCACCTGATCGACGGTGACGAACTTTTTCGTCGGCTGCGCGGCGAGAAGAACGTCCTTTTTCACCTCTTCCTCGCTCATGTTGCGCGCCTTCATCGTGTCGGGGATCTGCGCCTCGACAAGCGGCGTCCACACGTAGCCCGGGCAGATGGCGTTCACGGTGATGCCGTCTTCGGCGACTTCCAGCGCCACCGTCTTCGTCAGGCCGGCGATGCCGTGCTTGGCCGACACATAGGCCGCCTTGTAGGGCGAGGCGACGAGCGCATGGGCGGAGGCGGTGTTGATGATCCGGCCCCAGCCCTTCTTCTTCATCGCCGGCAGGGCGGCGCGGATGGTGTGAAAGGCGGAGGACAGGTTGATCGCGATGATCTGGTCCCACTTCTCGATCGGGAAGTCCTCGACGGGGGAGACATGCTGGATGCCGGCATTGTTGACGAGCACGTCGATGGCGCCGAATTCCGTTTCCGCATCGGCGATCATCTTGGCGATCTCGTCCGGCTTGGTCATGTCGGCGCCGGAATAGCGGCACGCGACGCCGAACTCGCTCTCGATTCCGGCACGTTCCTTCTCGATCTCGTCGGCCTTGCCGAAACCGTTGATGACGACATTGGCGCCTTCGGCGGCGAGCGCGCGGGCATAGGCCAGCCCGATGCCCGACGTTGAGCCGGTGACGAGGGCCGTCTTGTTCTTCAACATGGATTTTCTCCTCGAAATGATCCGTGCGGCCGCGGGCGTTGATGCCAGGAGGTGTCAAGGTGGGAGGCGCCCCGATTGGCGGGACCACCATGACATGCGCAAGGACGCCGCAGGAGACGGGGTTGGGGCATTGGTGCGCTGCAACAAGATACGTAGCGTCAAGCGCTTTGCAAGATGTTGCAGTGCATCGGTGTGGTAAACGATCGTTGATGGTCTGGGGTTCCATGCCGTGCTAAGTCCTTGTCGGGAGACTGTCCGCCCGGCTTTCCAACAGCTGCGGCACGCCGCGTCGCCATCCTCCGCGGGCGGCGGGGTGGACAGACGTGACGGTTTCGAAAGAGGACCGCGTACCGTGTTTGAACATGAAGACCATGATCATGGGCGCTGCGAGAGCGGCGCGCTGGAACGGGCGAAGGCGACGTGTGCCGACCGTGGCGTGAACTTCACGGCGCAGCGCCGCCGCGTGCTGCAGGCGCTGCTTGAAAGCCACGTGCCGGCCAGTGCCTACGACATCATCGACCGTCTCGCCGGCGACGGCCCGCGTGCCGCCCCGATCACCATCTACCGCGCGCTCGATTTTCTCTCCGAACAGGGCTTCGTCCATCGCATCGAGAGCCGCAACGCCTATGTGGCCTGCTGCCACGTGCACGAGGCGGGCGAGGTGGTGTTCCTGCTTTGCGACAAGTGCGGAGCGGCCGGCGAGGTGACGTCGGCGAAGCTTGCCGATCCCATCGCCGCGATCGCGGCCGAGGCCGGTTTCGAGCCGCGCCGTTCGGTGCTGGAGATCCGCGGCCTGTGCGCCCGCTGCCGGGGCGAGGCCGGCGGGGAATAAGCGTGGAAGGATAACGGAGGCGCTTCGCGCCGCTTGTCACGCTGGATTCCGGATCGGCGCTCGGCTTCGCCTCACTTGTCCGGAATGAGGAAGGTTGAGTTTGGCTTCAAGCCCGCAACACACTCCCTCATTCCGGGCGGTCTGCGGCGCAGCCGCATGGCCAGACCCGGAATCCAGCGTGACAAGCGGCGCGAAGCGCCTCCGTTATCCTAATCCGCCAACCGGATTTCGCTTTCGTCCGATTTGCATTAGAACATTGGCACACGCGCCGCCGCGCCCTACTTGTCGGCCTGAACGCGCCAGACCCGGTCTGGCGCCCTTTTGAAAAACCCGAGAGACCGCTTTCGGCGATGACCCATTCCGCCCTGCTCAAGCCTCGCCGCCGTTCTGTCGCCGTAAAGGTCGGCTCCGTCACCGTGGGCGGGGATGCGCCGGTCGTCGTGCAGTCGATGACCAACACCGACACCGCCGACGTGCAGGCCACCGTCGCCCAGGTCGCGGCGCTGGCCCGCGCGGGCTCGGAACTGGTGCGCATCACGGTCGACCGCGACGAGGCCGCCGCCGCCGTCCCGCATATCCGCGACCGCCTGATGCTCAAGAACATCGACGTGCCGCTGATCGGCGACTTCCACTATATCGGCCACAAGCTGCTGGCCGATCATCCGGCCTGTGCGGAGGCGCTCGCCAAGTACCGCATCAATCCCGGCAATGTGGGCTTTCGCGCCAAGCGCGACACGCAGTTCTCGCAGATCATCGATATCGCGCTCAGGAACGACAAGCCGGTCCGGATCGGCGTCAACTGGGGCTCGCTCGATCAGGAACTGCTCACACACCTGATGGACGAGAACGCGGCGAGCGAGAAGCCGGTGCCGGCCGCTGACGTGATGCGCGAGGCGATCATCCGCTCCGGGCTTCTCTCCGCGGAGCGCGCGGAAGACCTCGGTATGGGGCGTGACAGGATCATCCTGTCGGCCAAGGTTTCCAACGTTCAGGATCTCATCGCCGTCTATGCCGATCTCGCCGCGCGTTGCGACTACGCGCTGCATCTGGGGCTGACGGAAGCCGGCATGGGCACCAAGGGCATCGTGGCGTCCGCCGCCTCCATGGGCATCCTGCTGCAGCAGGGCATCGGCGACACCATCCGCGTCTCGCTGACGCCGGAGCCCGGCGGCGACCGCACGCGTGAGGTGCAGGTTGCGCAGGAACTCCTGCAGACCATGGGGTTTCGCGCCTTCGTGCCCGTCGTCGCCGCATGTCCGGGCTGCGGGCGCACGACCTCGACCGTCTTCCAGGAGCTTGCCAGCGACATCCAGGATCACATTCGCGACAACATGCCGATCTGGCGCGAGCAGTATCCGGGCGTGGAGGCGCTCAACGTCGCGGTGATGGGCTGCATCGTCAACGGGCCGGGCGAGTCCAAGCATGCCGATATCGGCATCTCGCTGCCCGGCACCGGCGAAACCCCGTCCGCACCGGTCTTCATCGACGGCGAGAAGGTCAAGACGCTGCACGGGCCGGGCATCGCGGACGAGTTCAAGAAAATGGTGCTCGACTACATCGAGCAGCGCTTCGGCCGGGGCGACAGTCGACCGGCCGCTAAATCCGCGTGAATGCGGGAAGAAATGACAGACACAGCTCATACCCCGGCCCATCCCGACACGCCCGCCCGACAGAAACCCGCCATCATCGTCGCCACCTCGCAGGTGGTGCGCGGGGCGGTCGGCGGGCGCTCCACGCTGTTCGCGCTCGAACGCCTCGGCTTCCGCGTCTGGCACCTGCCGACGATCCTGCTCGGCTGGAACCCGAAATACGGCCCCTCCACGCGGCTCGTGCCCGATGAGGCGACGTTTTCCAGCATGGTCGACGACCTGATCGGCGCGCGCTGGCTGGGCGAGGTCGGCGCCGTGCTCACCGGCTATCTGGGGGCGGCGCACGAGGGGGCGGCGCTCGGCCGGCTGGTCGGCGCGGTCAAGGAGCGCAACCCGGACGCGCTTTATCTCTGCGATCCGATCATCGGCGACGAGGGCAATCTCTACGTGCCGGCGGAGACGGTGGACGCGCAACGCAACGAACTGATGCCGCGCGCCGACATCCTGACGCCGAACCTTTTCGAGCTGGGCTGGTTCACCGGCCGGCCTGTCGACACAGAAACCGCGACGCTCGCCGCCGCGCGCACATTGCCGGCGTCGCGGGTGATGGTGTCGTCGGCTCCGGCGCTGCGCAAGAAATCGCTCTCCACCTTGCTTGCCACGCCCAAGGGCGCCTTTGCGGTGGAACACGCCGAGATCGACGGCGTGCCGCACGGCACCGGCGACCTCCTCGCCGCCCTGTTTCTCGCCCAGCTTCTGGAAGGCGCCGATGACGAGACGGCGCTGGTGAGGGCAGTGTCCGGCACCTTCGAGATGGCCGCGCGCAGCGCCAGGGCCGGCTCCGACGAACAGCTGCTCAGCGAACACCAGCAGGCGATCGTGCGGCCGATGGCGATGGTGAGCTCGCGCCGCGTCTTCGAGCGGTCGGTCCGGGCCTGAGGAACCGGGCCGGCCTTCCGGGTGTCGTGCGGCCCATCCTTCGAGACGCCCGCTGCGCGGGCTCCTCAGGATGACGTTGTGTATGTTGGAAGTCCCTTGGAAACATCAACGCACTCAACGTCATCCTGAGGAGCGCTCGGCAGAGCGCGTCTCGAAGGATGGGACACAAGTGCGGACCTGTCCCTCTCGCCCGCCCGCACCCCGCCAGCGGGAACCAAACGCCCCCGATCCGACTTGATGCGAAGGGCCGGCGATCGCGCCGGTATCCCATGACCCGGCACATCGGCTATCGTGTGCCGATTTCATCGTGCCCGGATATTTCATGACCTTCGACCAGACCGTCCTCTTCGCCATATTCTTCTGCGTCTTCGCGCTGATGCTGTGGGGCCGCTGGCGGTTCGATCTCGTCGCCTTCGCCGCTCTTCTCATCGGCGTCGCGGCCGGCGCCGTGCCGGCGGAGGACGCGTTCGCCGGCTTCGGCAACGAGGCGACCATCATTGTCGCGCTGGTGCTCGTCGTCTCGCGCGGGCTCGTGAATTCCGGCGCGGTCGATTTCATCACCCGCCAGGTGTCGGGCGCGGGCAGGGGGCTTGCCGGCCACATCGCCATGATGGGCGGTATCGGCTCGGTGCTTTCGGCCTTCATGAACAATGTCGCGGCGCTGGCGCTTCTGATGCCGGTCGACATGCAGGCCGCGCGCAAGGCGGGGCGCGGGCCGGGCCTCACGCTGATGCCGCTGGCGTTTGCCACCATTCTCGGCGGCATGGTCACCCTCATCGGCACCCCGCCCAACATCATCATCTCGCAGATCCGCGCACGCACGCTCGACGCGCCCTTCAAGATGTTCGATTTCGCCCCCGTCGGCCTTGTCTGCGCCGTGGTCGGCGTCGCTTTCGTCGCCTTCATCGGCTGGCGGCTTTTGCCGGCGCGGGTGCGCGAGGGCGGCGGCGAGGAGAGCCTGTTCGATCTCGACGACTACATCGCCGAACTGGTGGTGGGAGAGGATTCCAAGCTCGTCGGCCGCAGGCTCGGCGAACTCGGCGAGGAAACCGAGGAGGCCAATGTCGCGGTGATCGGCCTGGCACGCGGAAAGACGCGGTTTTCCGCCTCCAACCGCCATATCGAGATCCAGCCCGGCGACGTGCTGATCGTCGAGGCCGGGCCGGAGGGCATCGACAAGTTCCGCGGGCTGGCCAAGCTGGAGGTCGCCGGCGACAAGCGCACCGGCTCGACCACGGGCGAGGGCATGGGGCTGGCGGAAGTCGTCGTGCCGCGCGACAGCCGGCTCGACGGACGTTCCTCGCTCGGCATCCAGCTGTTGCGCCGGCAGGGCGCGACGCTGCTCGGCGTGTCGCGCCACGGCCAGCGGTTCTACGAACGCCTCGGCCGTCTGACCATCCGAGCCGGCGATATCCTGCTGCTTTACGGCGCCGCCGACCGGCTCAACGACGTCACCCGCTGGCTCGGCGCGTTGCCGCTCGCCGCCCGCGGCATCGGCGTCACGCAGCACCGCCGGGCGGCCGCGGCCGTTGTGGTTTTCGCCATCGCGCTTGGCGTGGCGAGCTTCGGGCTCGTGCCGCTGCCGATCGCGCTGGGCATGGTTGTCGCGATCTATGTCGCCACCGACATCGTGCCGATCCGCGAGGTCTACGACCACATCGAATGGCCGGTCGTGGTGCTGCTCGGCTCGATGATCCCGCTCGGGCTGGCTCTGGAAAAATCCGGCGGCACGACGCTGATCGCGGACGGCATCGTCGGTCTCACCCATGGCCTGCCGGCCGCCGCGGTTCTGTTCGTGCTGATGGTGGTGATCATGACGCTGTCGGACGTGCTCAACAACACGGCGACCGCCGTCATCGGCGCGCCGATCGCCATCGACATCGCCCGCAGCCTGAACGTCAACCCGGACCCGTTCCTGATGGCGGTGGCGGTCGCCTCGTCGTGCGCCTTCCTCACGCCCATCGGGCACAAGAACAACACGCTGATCCTGGGGCCCGGCGGCTACGAATTCGCCGACTACTGGCGCATGGGCCTGCCGCTGGAGATCCTGATCGTGATGACCGGCGTGCCGGCGATCCTGCTGTTCTGGCCGTTGTGAGGGGAGACAGGGTGCGTGCGGATGGGCCGGTGCAGGTCGCTCATCCTTCGAGGCGCGGCCTGCTGCCGCTCCTCAGGATGACGTTCCCGTGGTGCTGATTCACTGATGAATTCGACGCCCCTTCATGCCCCTCCATCGTCATCACCCGGCGAAGTCCGGGTGATCCAGCGGGTACCCCAACTGCTGCAGCTGGCGGTGGATTGCCCGGACTTCGCCGGGCAATGACGGCGGAGGGGTATGAGACAGGCCGAAAGTGCACAGCCCGACACCATTTTCGGGTCAGCCTCTGAGGAGCCCGCAGCACGAACTCCCGCGTTTTCCTTCCGCGCCACCCGCCGAAACGGCCTAGTTCCCGTCCTTGCCGAAGCTGAACCAGCGCGAGACCATTTTGGAAACCTTGGAGCCCGTGCCTTCCTTCTTTTCCTCGCCGGCGGCGGTTTCCTTCGGGACGGGGATGGGCCCCGTTGCCTCCGCGGCTGCCGCCTGTCCGGTGGCCGGGGCTGCGGGCAGGGTCGCGCTCTGTGCCGGAAGCGGTGCGTTCGCCGGGCGTTCGGAAGCCGGCGCCACGGGCGAGACGGGGCGGCGCTCCTCGCCGGTGAAGAGGCTGGAGAAGAAGCCCGATTTCGTCGAACCCGTGCTCGCCACCTCGTCGCGCTCGGGATTGGCGGGGGGAACCGGCGCGCCCGGGGCCGGGGTGGCGCCGGGGGTGGAATAGGCGGCAAGCGCCGAAGCCTGTCCGCCATTGGCCACGCCGGCGGGCACGGAGGCGCCGCGCGGGGTCTCGCTGGCCTCGTTGCCGGGGCCGAACAGCTTGGCGATGGCGGTATCGCCGTTCTTCCACGCCTTTTCGCGCTCCCGCTCGCGCTCCAGCTTGGCGACGATCATCGCCGTCTTCTCGTCGTCGGCCTTCTCCTTGGCGGCAACCGCGAGGCGCAGCGGTTCCGGCACCTCGTAGACCGGGCAGGCGGCCGTGGCGATGAACGGCGAGTTGGCGTTTTCCGGCTGCGCATCGAACACGTAGCGCTTGTCGCACACGTCCACCTTCGGCGGCACGTGGGTGACCTCGAAATGATCGTAGCCGGTCTTCAGCATGCGCCAGAACGGCATGTTCTCGTCGTCGGCGTGCCGGGCCATGTTCTCCGCCGTCATGCGGAAGGGAAAGGCCTCGAACTGGAAGTCCCGCTGGCCGCCCTTGAAGGCCTCGCGTGCAAGCGCATAGATCTCCTGAATCTGCTCGTCCGTCATCGCGTAGCAGCCGCGCGAGGAGCAGGCGCCGTGCACCATCAGGTTGGAGCCGGTGCGCCCGTGCGCGCGGTCGAAGGCGTTGGGAAAGCCGGTGTTGAACGACAGGTGGTAGGAGGAGTTCGGGTTCATCTGCGCCGGGCGGATGGTGTAGAAGCCCTCCGGCGCCTGGCGGTCGCCTTCCTTCTTCTTCGGGCCCAGCTTTCCCGACCACTTGCAGATGTCATAGTCCTGCAGCAGCGCGTAGCGGCCCGTGCTGGTCCGCTTCCACACTTCCAGCTTCGATTCTTCCTTGAACAGCCGGACCAGAATCGGGTCGGACGGCTTCATCTTCTTGGCGGCCATCTCCGCCTTGATGGCGTGGGAAAGCGGGCGCTCTGCCTTCGGGCCATAGCCCAGTTCGTCGGCCTGGCAGCCGGCAAGCGCGATCAGCCCGACGGCGATCACCGCTCCGCGCAGCGCCGTCGTCACCCGGCTGCGGGGGGCGCGCATGGCCGGCTCGGCGCTCGGCCGGTCGGCGTGAAGACTCTCGCGAGCAGACATGTGTCCACCTCAATCCTCGCCCGGGTGCATCCGCGGGCATGGCGATACTCGATACTGTCCGGGTCGTAAGCCCGTATCCGGGTGCTTCGGATCCGGTGGCCTGGGGGTTCGCGCGGGTGGCTGAACGGTGCGCCCGGCGGCGCGCGTCTGCCGGATCGGCCACCCCCTCGCGGCTCCTGCCGGAGAGGCACTCGGTAATGCGTCAGAGCGTATTCTGTTAACCTTTCGCAAAGGTTTACAAGTTCGCGAAGATCATCGCGATCGCACGGGCCGGAGCGGGGTCTTCAGGGGAGTCGCAGGGCGATACGCGCCGCTCTGGCGCGCGGCCCTGTCGGGTCGCCGCGCGCAGCACTCCCCCGTCAAGCTCCCGCACCCGCGCGCACGACCATGCGCGTAGACGGCATCCGTTTGCGGACGCGCCGACGTTTCAGCACGCTCAATCGAATTTGAATCCGGCGATATGATGACCGATCCGGGGGTCTCAGAGATTCCGGCCGATCGCCAGGAACTTCTCGTGGCGCTGTTGCCGGATAGCGGCGGGCGCCAGACCCTCGAATTCGCCGAACACGCGTTCCAGCGTTTCGCCGGCCCTGGCGATCGCGGTGCCCGGATCGCGATGGGCGCCGCCCATGGGCTCGGTGACGATCTCGTCGACGACGCCAAGCTTGATCAGGTCCTGGGCGGTGATCTTCATGCTGGTCGCCGCATCCTGGGCCCGGGCACTGTCACGCCACAGGATCGAGGCCGCGCCCTCCGGCGAGATTACCGAATAGATGGAATGCTCCATCATGATGACGCGGTTGGTGGTGGCGATCGCGATGGCGCCGCCGGAACCGCCCTCGCCGATGATCAGCGCCGCGTTCGGCACGCCGAGCTTCAGGCAGGCCTCGGTGGAGCGCGCGATGGCTTCCGCCTGGCCGCGTTCCTCCGCGCCGATGCCGGGATAGGCGCCGGCGGTGTCGACGAAGGAGATCACGGCCATGCCGAAACGGTCGGCCAGCTCCATGATGCGCACGGCCTTGCGGTAGCCCTCCGGCCGCGCCATGCCGAAATTGTGCTTCAGGCGCGACTGGGTGTCGTGACCCTTTTCCTGGCCGATGACGGCGACGCGGCGGCCGCGGAACCGGCCGATGCCGGTGACGATCGCCGAATCCTCGCCGTACTTGCGGTCGCCGGCCAGCGGCGTGAAGTCCTCGATCAGCTGGTCGATGTAGTCGGCGGCGTGCGGGCGGTCGGGGTGGCGGGCGACCAGCGTCTTCTGCCAGGGCGTGAGCTTGGAATAGATGTCCTTCAGCGCCTGGTTCGCCTTGGCCTCCAGCCGGGCGATCTCCTCGTCCACGTCGACGGCGTCATCGCCGCTCATCGTGCGCAACTCCTGGACCTTGCCTTCCAGATCGGCGATCGGTTTTTCGAATTCCAGATAGCTACGCATCAAACTTTCCGCTCAAGGAGGATCGGCGCCGTTCGGCCCCGCCGGCATCCGCGTCCCGATCCGGGCCGCGTTCCGGCTTCGACTGTCGAGATGTCGCGCGGCTTTGCCGCTCGTCCTGCACCGGTTCCTTCGGGTCGCGAGACCTTTCGGGCGGGCGCGCGGGGCTGATGGCGCGACGCGGCGCGACACTGGCCGCAGGAGACATTTGTGTCAAGCGGGCAGGAAAAACAAGCTGCCGAGGGGGAAGCACGGCGCGCATTCGCGCGCCTTGCTCGCGTCCGGCGTGCAAGGGAGCGTGCAAAAGCGCGCGTTGAGGAGCTTGTGGATCTGTCTGCGGCGCTTCAGCGCGCCGCCTGCCGGCGTTCCGGGTCGAGCCGGGTGAGCTTGCGCGCCTCCACCACGATGTCGCCGCTCATGGTCCTGAGCGAGATGCGGTAGGGCACCAGCAGCGGCTCGTCTTCGACCGGCGCGAGCCAGATCTCGATGTGCTTGTTCTCGGCCATGTACTTGACCGAGCGCTTGTCCGGGCGGTGGCCGGCGACCGGGATCCAGCGCGCGCCGCACACCACGACGGGGCCGTCGTAGCCGCGGCCGGACACCTCCTCGGTGCGGCGGTAGGAAAGCTGCACGTCGTAGCGCTGCCAGCCGTCGAAGATCGGGATGCGGCGGTCGCAGGCCTTGGGCGACAGGCCGCCCGTGCCGCCGGCCATCGGCATCAGCGCCGCCGACAGCGGGTCGACCACGTTGCGGCGGTGGCTCTGGGTCACGGGAATGCGGTCGGGGCGTTCCTTCAGCTGCGGCGTCACCGCGAAGTCGCGCACGTCGCCGCGGCCCATGTCCATGGAGACCTTGGAGGACAGGTCCGCCTCCTTGGAGATCATCGAATACTTGCTTGGCACCACATGGGTGCCGCGCAGCCGGCCGGTGCTCTCGGCGTTGGATTTCGACGGCACGAACACGCCGACGAGACCGGAGGTCCGCATGCCGACGCGCGCCTGGTAGGCGCTGCCGTCAAGGTCCACCGAAAGCTCGCCCTTGGCGAAGGTCAGGCCGGAAAAGGAGATGTCGTAGACGGCACCGAACCGCGCGCCGCGCGAGGCCGCATCGGCCGGCGCGGGATCCGCGATCCCGGATGCGACAAGCCCGGCAACGCCCAGGCAGACGGAGGCAAGCAGTGTCGTGCGGGCGGCCGCGATCCCAAGGGTCTTCAGCACCGAATTCATCAGTCCCGAATTCGTCAGCACCGGGGCGGCTTTGGAAGCGGTCATGCGATCGAGATTCCTGAACACGCTCGAATCCTCCGAACGGACGGTGCCTGGTCAAGGTACTCTGTCCGCAGTTTATACGGAATAGGCATTAACCTCGAGCGCGGATGAGCGAAGCCGGCGGCGAAGCAGTCCGTGAAATGCCGATTGTTCCCGTTCATGGTAACCGGAACCTTAACGGATCGTCGAAGAAGCGCCGGATACCGCCAATTCGTTTCCCGCCCCCGTCTCGCGCCCGAGGCCACTTCGGGTCTTGACGCCGCCGGGGGGCCTCACTATACCGAGGCGACTTTCCGACAGGCCGGATATGGCGGGCTGGACGTTTATCGTCCGCTCCGGTCGCCCAATGGGCGGCGCGGCCAATCCGGAGCCTGAACCTTCAGCCGACTTTCCCGGCTTGGACGAGACCATTGCGGGCCGCGCAAGCGGCCTTGCGCGTAGAGACAAAAAGGGTGTTCCCATGGCCCGACGGTGCGAACTCACCGGCAAGGACGTGATGACCGGCAACAACGTGAGCCACGCGAACAACAAGTCGCGTCGCCGCTTCCTGCCGAACCTGTGCAACGTCACGCTCATCAGCGAAACGCTTGGCCGCTCGGTCAGCCTGCGCATTTCCGCCCACGCCCTGCGCTCGGTGGAACATCGCGGCGGCCTCGACGCGTTCCTGGCGAAGGCCAAGACCGACGAGCTGTCGCTCAAGGCCGCCCAGCTGAAGCGCGAGATCCAGCGCAAGCAGCACGCCGAGGCCGCCACGGCCTGACGACGATGGCGGGCAGGGGCCTGAGGCTCCAAAGCCCGGCAGCGCGACGGTTCATGAAAAAGAACTCGACGGCGGGCGCCTCTTGATTGGCGCACGCCGTCTTGTCATGTCCTGACGAAGGTTCGTCCAGATGACCAACACGCAGCCCTTCACGGCCCGTTCCCTCGCACTCGGCGTCGCTGCCATGGCGGTCGTCGTGCTCGCCTCCAATATTCTGGTCCAGTATCCGTTCCACTACACGATCGGCGGCTACGATCTGGCGGACCTTCTGACCTGGGGCGCCTTCACCTATCCGGCCGCCTTTCTGGTGACGGACCTCACCAACCGCCGCTTCGGTCCCGCGGCCGCGCGCCGGGTGGTGTTCGTCGGCTTCTGCGTGGCGGTGGCGCTGTCGGTCGCGCTGTCGAACCCGCGCATCGCGCTGGCTTCCGGCTCGGCCTTCCTGGTGGCGCAGCTTCTCGACATTTTCGTCTTCAACCGCCTGCGCCGGCTTTCCTGGTGGAAGGCGCCGTTCGCCTCCTCGCTGCTGGGCTCGGTGCTCGATACGGTGGTGTTCTTTTCCGTGGCCTTCTCGCTGGCCTTCGCCTTCCTCGGCCACGGCGACGAATTCGCCACCGGCCAGGCACCGCTTCTCGGTCTCGCCGCTGTGGAGGCGCCGCGCTGGATATCGTGGGCGATCGGCGACTTCTCGGTGAAGATGCTGGTTTCCATCACGCTGCTGGTGCCCTACCGCGTGCTGATGGAATTCATCCGCCCGATGCCGGTCACCGCCTGAGGCGGGCCCTCACTGCTTTTATCGAAGGGTGGCCCCCACCCCTAACCCCTCCCCTCAAGGGGGAGGGGGACAGTTCGGCATGCCTGGCTTGTCAGGTGCCTGCCTGACCCAAAGTCGTGGCACGATCTCATTCCCTTCCCCCTTGAGGGGAGGGTCTAGGGGTGGGGGTCTCCTTCAAAAAGATGCTGGTGGGGATCACCCTTCAAAAAGATGCGGGTGGGGCCACCTTCGCTAAAACCGGTCAGATCCTCACCCGATGGCGCGCTCAGTTCACCGCCGCCACGTTCTCCACCAGCATCGCGATGCCCTGGCCGCCGCCGATGCAGGCGGATGCCACGCCGTAGCGGCCGCCGGAACGCTTCAGTTCGCGGGCAACCGTCAGCGACAGCCGCACCCCCGTCGCGCCCAGCGGATGGCCGATGGCGATGGCCCCGCCGTTGACGTTGACGCGGTCCTCGTCAAGCCCGAGCTCGCGAATGCAGGCGAGGATCTGCGCGCCGAAGGCTTCGTTGATCTCGATACGGTCGATGTCGGAAAGCGCCACGCCGGTCAGCTCCGAAAGCCGTGCGATGGCAGGCGCCGGGCCGATGCCCATGATCTCCGGCGGCACGCCCAGGGAAACGCCGGCGACGATGCGGGCCAGCGGTTCCTTGCCGGACCTTTTCGCATAGTCACTTGAACACACGATCGCACCGGCCGCGCCGTCCACCACGGCGGAGGAATTGCCGCCGGTCTGCACGCCGCCGAAGGCCGGGCGGATCTTCGCCAGCACCTCGATGGGCGAGGGGCGCACATGGCTGTCGGCCTCCACCGCCTCCACCTTGCGCGGCAGCCTGATGCCACGGTCGTTGTAGCCTTCAAGCGCGAAGGTCTCGCTCGTCACGGCCACGATCTCGTCGTCGAAGAAACCGGAATCCCGGGCAGCGATCGCGCGCTCGAAGGAGCGGGCGGCAAACGTGTCCACCTCCTCGCGGGTGATCTGGTAGCGCTTGGCGAGGTTTTCCGCCGTGTCGCCCATGGTGCAGGAGCAGGCGGGGTCGAGCAGCGCCTCCCACAGGAAATCCTTGAACTCGACCTGTCCCATACGGAAGCCGCCGCGATGGGTGTAGGCGGCGATGGGGTTGCGGCTCATCGATTCCGCGCCCACGCACAAAGCGGCCTCGGCACGGCCGAGCGACACGGTGTCGGCGGCCTGCATCACAACCTCGATGCCGGTGCCGCACACGCGCTGGACGAGATGGGCCGGCACGTCGGTCGGCACGCCGGCATAAAGTCCGACATGGCGCGGCAGCATGTAGGCGTCGTAGCTCGCCTGCGCCATGTTTCCGCACACCACCGTGCCGATGTCGGCCGGATCGATATCGGCTTTTGCGAGCGCCGCGCGGCCCGCCTTGATGCCGAGATCGATGGGCGAGATCAGGCCGAGATCGCCGTTATAGTCGACGAACGGCGTGCGCGCGCCGTCGAGCAGCCAGGCATCGGAAAAGGTCGAACAGAGGCCTGCGGCCATGGGTATCTCCTTGAGCGTCATGTGCGGCCATGGCCGCGTATTCGGTATTCATCGGACTGCGGGAGGGATTCCCGAGTGGGGGAGCCGCCCGTCTTTTTGCGAAGGATGCCGTCCTATTTGAAGGGAGACCCCCACCCCTAACCCCTCCCCTCAAGGGGGAGGGGGACACGCTCCACGAACTTGGCCGGTCAGGTGCTCTCCTGACCAACCGTTGCAGGCACGATTTTATTCCCCTCCCCCTTGAGGGGAGGGGTTAGGGGTGGGGGTCTCCCTTAAAGAAACAGATGGGGTCATCCTTCAGAAAGAAATCAGCCCCTTCCAAAACGGATTGCCTTCCCTTCCCCCTAAACGCCTCCCGTCACCCGATCTCGATCACATGGGCCGGGCAGGGCTCCTCGTAAAGCGCCTCCACAGCCGCCTCACGGCGTGCCAGCACCGCGCGCTGGTTGATCGAGCCCTTGTCGGTCACCTCGCCCGCGTCGATCGACGGCGGCTCCTCCAGGACCATCAGCCGGCGGATGCGGGTCGATGAACCCGTCGCCTCGCGCGCCATGGCGTTCAGCAGGAACGCGAATTCGGCGCGAAGTGCGGGATGGCGCAGGATGTCGGTGGCGTCCGCGTCGCGTCCGAGCCCCGATGCCAGGCGCCGGCAGGCGTCGAGATCGGGAAACATCATCGCCGTCACGTCGTCGCGGTTGAGCCCGGCGATGACGACGTCGCGGGCGTAGGGCGAGAAGTGATTGAGGAAGCTCGCCCTGAGCGGCCCGACGCTGACCCACGTGCCGGTCGCCAGCTTGAAGTCCTCCGCCACCCGACCGTCGAACAGGAAGCCCATGTCGGGCCGCGCACGGTCGATGAACTTCAGAGCATCGCCCAGCCTGTAATAGCCCTCCTCGTCGAAGGCTTTGGTGGTGTTGACCGTGTCACGCCAGTAGCCGGGCGTGATGTTGGGCCCCTTGAGACGTGCCTCCAGCTTGCCGTCGACGGGGGCGAGCTTCAGTTCCAGCCCCGGCACCGGCACGCCGACATGGCCCGAAGCGGTCGTCTCCGGCGCGCAGGACAGCGCAAACGGTGCGCTCTCGGTGGCGCCCAGCCCCGTCAGCATGATGATCTTCTTGCCCGTCTCGGCCACCGCGATCTCGTCGAGCGCGTTCCAGACCGGCTCCGAAAGGCCGGCGCCGGCGAAGAAATTGAGCCTCAGGCGGGCGAAGAACTTCGCCCTCAGTTGCGGCTCGTCCTTCAGGTAGGGAACCAGCGCCTCGTAGCCCTTGGGCACGTTGAAATAGACTGTCGGCGAGATTTCGCGCAGGTTCCTGACCGTTTCCTCGATGCCGCCCGGCATCGGTTTGCCCTCGTCGATATAGAGCGTGCCGCCGTTGAAGAGCACCAGCCCCACATTGTGGTTGCCGCCGAAGGTGTGGTTCCACGGCAGCCAGTCGACGATGACCGGCGGCTCCTCCTTCAGGAAGGCCAGGACGGTGTTCAGCATCACCTGGTTGGAGGTGAGCATGCGCTGGGTGTTGATGACGCCCTTGGGCAGGCCCGTCGAGCCGGAGGTGAACAGGAATTTGGCGATTGTGTCGAGCCCGACCGCCGCGTGCGCCGTGTCCACCGCCGCGCTCTCCTCGTGCTCCAGCAGCTCGGAGAACAGCGTCATGGCCCGGTTGGGGTGCTGGTTGCGCGTCACCACCACCTCCGCGTCCGGCGGCACCACCGCGTCGATCGCCCGGGTGAACGCCGTGCCGTCGGCGGCAAAGACGAGGCCCGGCGTCAGCAGGTTGATGATGTGGCGCAGCTTGGCGTGATCGGTGGACAGGATCGAATAGGCGGGCGATATCGGCGCATAGGGGATGCCGGCATAAAGGCAGGCAAGGCCCAGCAGCGCGTGCTCGATGTCGTTGCCCGAAAGGATCGCCACCGGGCGTTCGGCGGAAAGCCCGCGGTCGATCAGCCCTTGCGCGATCCGTCGCACCACCCGGCGGGTCTCGGCATAGGAGACCTCGCGCCACGCGCCGCCGGCCTCCGGGTCGCGCATGGCGATGAAGGTGCGCTCGGGGGCGGCTTTCGCCCAATGGTCGAGCCGCTCGGTGAGCTTTGCCGGATAGGGGCCGATTTCGCCCCTGGGGTGGACGTAGATGGTTCCGTCGCCGCGCTCCTCCACGGTGACGGACAGCTCCGCGAGATCGACGTCGCGATAATCCTCAAGCCGGAAATCCGGCTCGGCAATGGCCTGAAGTGCCCTGGACACGTCGCCCTCCCTGCTTGGCGTCCATATGTCAGCGGATCCGTTTCCTCCCGTCCGCCTCGGCAATATTGTTATTCCATGTAACAATTATGCGCAATGGCAAACGTAAGGGGAGCAGACGGCGTTCGAAGGAGGTTTTCGGAGGCGTTGAAGCGGGTGGCCAAAAGAAAACGGCCGCCCTTCGGAAAGGGCGGCCGTTCCTCGTTTTCTGCGGTTGCGTCCGGATCAGGCGGCGCGCACCGTCGACAGGAAACGGTCGACCTCGGTGCGCAGCGTGGTGCTCTGCTTGGTCAGCGACTGGGCGGAGAAGAGCACGTGGCTCGAGGTCGATCCGGTCTCCGAGGCGCCGCGATTGACGTCGGTGATGTTGGCGGCCACCTGCTGCGTGCCGCTGGAGGCCTCGTGGATGTTGCGGGCGATTTCCTGCATGGCGGTGCCCTGTTCCTCCACCGCAGAGGCGATGGTGGTGGAGATTTCCGCGATGCGCGAGATCGTCTCGCCGATCGTCTTGATGGCCGTGGCGGAGTGGTTCGTCGCCGTCTGCATGCCGGCGATCTGGGCTTCGATCTCCTCGGTGGCCCGTGCGGTCTGCTCGGCCAGCTGCTTGACCTCGGAGGCGACGACGGCAAAGCCCTTGCCTGCCTCGCCGGCGCGCGCCGCCTCGATGGTGGCGTTGAGCGCCAGCAGGTTGGTCTGTCCGGCGATGTCGGTGATCAGCCGCACCACGTCGCCGATGCGGCCGGCGGCATGCAGCAGCTCGGTGATGCGCTCGTCGGTCTGCACCGCCTGGCTCACGGCCTCCTTGGCGATCCGGTTCGATTCCTGCACCTGACGGCCGATCTCCTGGGCAGACGCGGTCATCTCCTCGGTCGCGCCGGCCACCGACTGCACATTGGCGGAAGCCTGCTCGGAGGCCGCGGCCACGGCGCCGGCGAGCTGCTGCGTCGTGTCGGCGTTCTCCGTCAGCGTTTCCGCCGCGGTCTCCAGCTCGCCGGCGGCGGAGGAGACGCCGTCGACGATGCCGCCGACCGCGTTCTGGAACTCGTCGGCCAGCTGGTTCATCTCGCGCTTGCGCTGTTCGGCGGCGCGCTTCTCGCTCTCCGCTTGCTCGGCACGGAGACGTTCCGTCTCCGCAAGGCTGTCGCGGAAGACGCCGAGCGCGGTCGCCATCGCACCGATCTCGTTCTGCTTGCCGACATAGGGAATGTCGGTCGCAAGCGCGCCGCCGCTGATCTCCCGCATGGCATGGGTGATGCCCTCGATCGGCCGGGTGACGCCGAAAATGGTGAAGACCATGGCGCCGGCGCCGATCAGCAGACCGAAGATGATCGAGCCGAGCGTCATCCCGCGGGCGGACGAATAGGAGGCAATCGCGGAAAGGTAGTCGGTCTCGGCACCCTGGTTGTTGAGTGCGACAGTCTCTTCCAGCTGCTGGGAGAATTCGTCATAAAGTTCGCGCATGCGTCCCTTGAAAAGGGCCGAGGCTTCGGTGTTCTTGTTTTCGCGAGAAAGCCCGATGAGCGTCTTGTGCTCATTCATGTACTCGGAAAACGTCTTGGCGAACAATTCGTATTGCTGTCTCTCCTTGTCGGAGGAAATCAGCTTTTCGTATTTGGCGCGGTTATCCGTGAAGATCTTCTGGACCTCGGCGAAATCCTTTTCCGCCCGGGTCATCTCCGCGTCGGAGGTCGACATGATATGGGCGGCCTCGGCGAGACGCAGATCGGAGGTGTTGGTGTTGATCTTGTTCACCACATCGATGCTCGGGACCCAGTTGGTCGCCTCGTTCTCGACGTTTCCGTTGATCACGGCGAGGTTGCTGAGGGCAATCCAGCCCTGTCCCGCCATCAGCAGGAGCAGGGTTCCGACGATGCCAAGGAGTGCAACTTTCAAAGTCAGGCGCATTTTTGAGTTATCCCGAGCGGCGCAGTCAACGCGCGACGATTCACGATCCGTCGGCACGCATGCAGGTTGTCCGGAGTACACTACGTAATTTTACGTATATGTGTGTGTCAGTGGTTTTGCGGAAGGCGCGGGAGCTGGAGCGTTTCTGTTACCCCCGGTTGTAATTTCTCTACGTCAAAGGTTTTAACGAGTTGTTTCACGAGGCCCTCGCTTTCGCGGCAACCGCGTAAATCGCCTGCCTGAACGAAGGCGCACGCGGTCGCCGCCGGCACGCGGTTCGCGATGCAGACGGCTCCGGGGATAGAATGGCGGGTGAGGCGGGGATTAAGGGCGCCGGCGCGGCGGGGATAACAGAGGCCGACGAAGGGGAGAGGGCGCGGCTCGCCGGACGGCCGGAGCGATGCGAGACGGATCTCGCATCGCTTTTGCAGATTCGACAAATTCGAACCATCGACGAGGCAAATTCGACGAAATTCGACGGAAATATTAATACGATTCGAAACGGCCCTCAGGCCGCCGATTCCGCCTCGTCTTCCCAGGGCCGGTGGCACCAGCTGGCGGTGCCGGACACGCGCTGGAGCGGCGGGGCGAGCCGCATGCAGACCTCCGCCGCCTTCGGGCAGCGCGGATGGAAGGTGCAGCCCGGCGGCGGCGCGATCGGCGAGGGAAGCTCGCCGGTCAGCACGATGCGCTCGCGCTTTCCTTCCGGGTCCGCAACCGGCGTCGCCGACAACAGCGCCTGGGTGTAGGGGTGCTGCGGGCTTTCGAAGATCGCATCGCGCGAACCCTGTTCCACCGGATGGCCGAGATACATCACCATCACCTCGTCGGCGATGTAGCGCACCACCGAAAGGTCGTGGGAAATGAACAGGTAAGCGAGATTGTAGCGCTTCTGGATATCGCGCAGCAGGTTCAGCACCTGCGCCTGAATCGAGACGTCGAGCGCCGATGTCGGCTCGTCGAGGACCAGGATCGAGGGGTCCAGCATCAGGGCGCGGGCAATGGCGATGCGCTGGCGCTGGCCGCCGGAAAACATGTGCGGATAGCGGTCGTAATGCTCCGGCCGGAGCCCGACCTCGGCCATCATCGCCCGGGCCTTTTCCTCGCGCTGCTTCTTCGACAAGCTGGTGTTGACCAGCAGCGGCTCCTCAAGCGCGGAGCCGATCTTCTGGCGCGGGTTGAGCGAGCCGTAGGGGTTCTGGAAGACGATCTGGACCTTGGAGCGAAGAGCCGCGAGCTGGGAGCGCGAGGCGTTGACGACGTCGGTCTTGCCGATCCTGAGCGAGCCGCCCGAGGCGGGCTCGATCATGGTCACGACGCGCGCAAGCGTTGACTTGCCGCAGCCCGATTCGCCCACCACCGCCAGCGTCTTGCCGCGCTGCAGCTCGAAGCTCGCCCCGTCCACTGCCTTCAGGATGCGCGGCTTGCCGAAGGCGCCCTGCGGAATCTCGTAGTGGCGCGTGATCCCATCGGCGACGAGAACCGTCTCGCCGGCCTTCCGGTCGGTCGTGTGATCGCTGGTCATCTCGGTCTTTGCCATCATGCGGCCTCGCTCTGCGGCTTGCCGTCAATGAGCGGCGTATGGCACAGCGCGCAGCCGAGCTCCTTGCCGGCCTGCTCCGGCTTCTGGGTCCGGCACCGGTCGAAGACGAACGAACAGCGCGGCGAGAACAGGCAGCCGGCGGGCCGATCGAACTGGCCCGGCACCACGCCCGGGATCGACGGCAGCTGGTCGCCGGTGGCGCGCTCCGGCAGGGCCGCCAGAAGCGCGGCGGTGTAGGGGTGGTGCGGATTGCGGAACAGGCCCCTGACGTCCTGCTGCTCGACCTGCTGGCCGGCATATTGCACGACGACCCGGTCGGCGGTCTCCGCCACGACGCCCATGTCGTGCGTGATCAGCACCAGCCCCATGTCGTTCTCCTCCTTGATCTTGATGAGGAGTTCGAGGATCTGGGCCTGGATGGTGACGTCGAGCGCGGTGGTCGGCTCGTCGGCGATCAGCAGCTTGGGATTGCAGGCGATCGCCATGGCGATCATCACGCGCTGATTCATGCCGCCGGAAAGCTGGTGCGGGAACGCGGTCACCCGGCGCTCCGGTGCCGGAATGCCAACGAGCCGCAACAGCTCGATCGCCCGGTTCTTGCGTTCCGCGCGCGACAGGTCCGTGTGTTTTTTAAGCGTCTCGATGATCTGGAAGCCGACCGTGAAGCACGGATTGAGGCTCGTCGTCGGCTCCTGGAAGATCATCGAGATGTCGCGGCCGATGATCGAGCGCTTGTCGCGCGGCTTCATCGTCAGCATGTCGCGGCCCTGGAAGGTCAGCCGGTCGGCGGTGACCTTCGCGGTCCACGGCAGCAGGCCCATCACCGCCAGCATGGAGACGGACTTGCCGGACCCCGATTCGCCGACGATGGCGACGACCTCGCCCGGATCGACGGTGAGCGAGACGTTGTCGACGGCGCGGAAGCCGCCGTTCAGCGTCTCGAACTCGACGGAGAGATTGGAGAATTCGAGGAGGGACATGGTCACGACCTCTTCAGCTTGGGATCGAGCGCATCGCGCAGGCCGTCACCGAAAAGGTTGATGGCGAGCACGGTGAGCAGGATGGCGATGCCCGGGAAGGTCACCACCCACCAGGCGCGCAGGATGAATTCGCGGGCCTCGGCCAGCATGGTGCCCCATTCCGGCGTGGGCGGTTGCGCGCCGACACCCAGAAAGCCCAGCGCGGCGGCATCGAGGATCGCGGTGGAGAAGGAAAGCGCGGCCTGGACGATCAGCGGGGCCATGCAGTTGGGCAGCACCGTCTTCAGCATCAGACGCAGGCCCTTCACGCCGGCCACGCGCGCGGCCATGACGTAGTCGCGCGACATCTCGCTCATCACCGCGGCGCGGGTCAGGCGGACGTAATGCGGCTGCTGCACGATGGCGATGGCGATCATCGCATTTGTCAGCGAGGGGCCCAGGATGGCGACCAGCACCAGCGCGAGCAACAGGCTCGGGAAGGACAGGATGATGTCCATGATCCGCATGATCACGGTGTCCACCCAGCCACGCATGGCGCCGGCCAGAAGCCCCAGGCAGATGCCGACGACAAGGGCGATGGAGACCACCACACAGCCGATGAACAGCGAATAGCGCGAGCCGTAGATCAGACGCGAGAGGATGTCGCGGCCGACCGCGTCGGTGCCGAGCAGGAAACGCGCGTCGCCGCCCGCCGTCCATGCCGGGGGGACGAGCAGCGCGTCGCGGTACTGGTCGGTCGCGGAGTGCGGGGCGATGAAGTTGGCGAAGATCGCGACGAAGACGATGGCGACAAAGAAGAACAGGCCCGCGACGGCGCCGCGGTTCGTTGCGAAATACTGCCAGAACTCCCGGAACAGCGCGAGGCGGCCCGTGGCGCGCGTCGGCCCGGAGGTGGCGAGGGTCGTTTCCGACATGGCTTACCTCGTGTGCCGGATCTTGGGATTGATCAGCCCGTAGGTCACGTCGACCAGCAGGTTGACCAGCATGACGATGATCGCGATCAGCAACAGCCCGCCCTGAACGGCCGGATAGTCGCGCCGGAAGATCGAATCGATCATCCACTTGCCGATGCCCGGCCAGGAGAAGATCGTCTCGGTGAGGATGGCACCCGCGAACAGCACGCCGATCTGCAGGCCGATCGTGGTGATCACCGGGATCATGGCGTTGCGCAGGGCATGCAGGCCGATGACGCGGAAGGGCGGCAGGCCCTTGGCGCGCGCGGTGCGCACGTAGTCCTCGTCGAGCACCTCCAGCATGGCCGAGCGCGTCTGGCGCGCGATGACCGCGAGCGGGATGGTGCCGAGCACGATGGTCGGCAGGATCAGGTGGCTGACGGCGCTCTCAAAGGCGCCCGACTGACCCGACAGCAGGCTGTCGATCAGCATGAAGCCGGTGACGTTCGGAAAATAGTAGAGAAGCGAAATCCGCCCCGAAACCGGGGTCCATCCCAGGATGCCTGAAAACAGGATGATCAGCAGCAGGCCCCACCAGAAGATCGGCATGGAATAGCCGACGAGCGCGGTGGTCATTACCGCGTGGTCGGGCGTCTTGCCCCGATAGAGCGCCGCGATGACGCCGGCGGGAAGCCCGACGACCACGGCGAAGACGATGGCGCACAGCGACAGTTCCATCGTGGCCGGGAAAAGGGCGAAGAACTCGTTGATCACCGGCCTGCGGGTGGAGATCGACGTGCCGAGGTCGCCGTGCAGGATCCCGACGAGATAGTCGAGATATTGGCGCCACAGCGGCTGGTCGAAGCCGAATTGGTGCATGAGATCAGCGTAGCGTTGCCCGGTGATGCCGCGCTCGCCGGCGAGCAGCAGAACGGGGTCGCCGGGCAGGAGCCGGATGAACAGAAATGAAATGATGGTCACGCCGATGAACGTCGGGATCAGCAGACCGATCTTGTTTAGGATCAGACGAAGCATGAGGTACCGATAAACCTGTGGGTCGCCACCGCTGCCATTCAGGCACGGGAAATCCCGGCCGCATGCACGGCCGGGATCGATTTGTCAACGTCGTCGAAGGTGCCTATTGCAGGTCGACGTCGTCGAAACGGTGGTAGCCCAGCGGGTCCTGCACGAAGCCGGTGACGTTCTTGGCAACGGGCATGAACACCGTCGAGTGAGCAATGGTCGCCCACGGCGCCTGCTCCTTGAAGATGACCTGGGCCTCTTCGTAGAGCTTGGTGCGTTCCGCCTTGTCGGAGACGATCTTGGCCTTGTAGATCAGATCGTCGAAGGGCTTGTAGCACCACTGCGAGCGGTTGGAACCGCCAACGCCGTCGCAGCCCAGCAGAACCGCGAGGAAGTTGTCCGGGTCGCCGTTGTCGCCGGTCCAGCCGAGCAGCGCGGCACCGTCACGCTTCACGTCGGAGGAGCGCTTGAGGTACTCGCCCCATTCATAGGAGACGATCTCGACCTTCACGCCGACCTTGGCGAAATCGGACTGGATCATCTCCGCCATGCGGCGCGCGTTCGGGTTGTAGGGACGCTGCACGGGCATCGCCCAGACCTTCATGGACAGGTCCTTGACGCCGGCTTCCTCCAGCATCTTCTTGGCCGCTTCCGGATCGTACGGGTCGTCCTTCACCGCGTCGTTGTAGGACCACATGGTGGGCGGGATCGGGTTCTTGGCGACCTGGCCGGCACCCTGGAAGACCGCCTCGATGATGGCCTTCTTGTTCATGGCCATGTTCAGCGCCTTGCGGACCTTCGGATTGTCGAAGGGCGGCATCTGGGTGTTGTAGGCCATGTAGCCGATGTTGAGGCCGGCCTTTTCCATCAGGTTGATGGACGTGTCGGCCCTCATGGCTTCAAGATCGGCCGGGTTCGGATACGGCATGATATGGCATTCGCCGGCCTTCAGCTTCTCGTAGCGCACGGAGGCATCGGGCGTGATGGCGAAGACGAGATCGTCGATCTTTTCCTTGCCCTTCCAGTAGTCGGGGTTCGCCTTGTAGCGGATCACCGCGTCCTTCTGGTAGGCGACGAACTGGAACGGGCCGGTGCCCAGCGGCTGCTGGTTCAGGAGTTCCGGCGTGCCGTCGGCGACGAGCTTGTCGGCGTATTCCTTCGACATGATCGAGGCGAAGTCCATCGCGAGGTTCGCGATCATCGGCGCCTCGGGACGGGTCAGCACGAACTTGACCGTGTAGTCGTCGACCTTCTCGATGCTCTTGATCAGGTCCGGCATGGACATGCCGTTGAAATATTCCCACGAGCCGTTCGAATAGTCGAACCACGTGCCTTCCTTGGCGGCCTGGCGCTCGAAGGAGAAGATCACGTCGTCGGCGTTGAACTCGCGCGTCGGGGTGAAAAAGTCCGTCGTCTGGAACTTCACGCCCTTGCGCAGGTGAAAGGTGTAAACGGTGCCGTCCTCGGAGATTTCCCAGCTCTCGGCCAGTCCCGGCTCGGTCTCGGTCGAGCCGTGCTTGAATTCCACGAGCCGGTTGTAGACCGCACGGCCGGAGGCATCGAACGTGGTGCCCGCGGTATAGAGCGCCGGGTCGAAGCCCTCGGGGCTGCCCTCGGAGCAATAGACCAGGGTCTTGGCAACGGCCGGTGCGGCCAGAAGCATCGCGACGGAGGCGATGGCCCCGAGCCGCATCGTCTTCTTCATAAACATGATTGTTCCTCTCTACTGAATATACCGGAAAAATATTCCGCTACTCTGTGATCCGAGCATGGGAATTCTGCGGTATTCAGGCGGGCGATTGCACTCTGTTTGCGCGAAAAAAACAAGTCGGAATGCCTGAAAAATGACGGCTTTTTGACGCAAGCGTCAGGGACGCAACGTCACCCTCTCGAAAACCTTATCCGAGACATCGCCGCGAAGCTATAGAGCAGGGGCATCTTGCGATATACATCGCCGACTATGAGGAAAAGCCGCCGCTATCAAGATACGCCTTCTCGTCCGCGGTGGTCGTGCGACCAAGTGTCCCGTTCCGGTGGGGGAAGCGGCCGAAGCGGCGGATGACGTCCATGTGAACGAGCGCGTAGAGATAGGTCGTCTCGTCGCCGAACTGCCGGAACAGGTCGACGCTCGTCTGCTGGGCGTCCATGTCTTCGGCATGTTCGAAGGGCAGGAAAAAGAAGGTCCGAGCGATGGGGGGAAAGGCGCGGTAAAAGCCTCGGGAAACGGCGGCGCGGGCAATCTGAAGGGCCTTGGCATCGCAGGCGAAGGCGCGCGCGTCTTCGCGGAAGAGGTTGCGGGAGAATTGGTCGAGGATGAGGAGCAGCGCCAGCGTTCCGTGCGGGGTTTCCGTCCAGCCGTCGAACCCGCCATTGGCGGCGACAGTGTGGATCTCGGCGAAACGCTCGCGGATCTCCGCGTCGAACGCGTCGTCGCGGGTGAACCATTTCGTCGGACCGGCTTTCCACCAGAACTCGAGGATGTCGAAGGGATCGGCATGGGTCGTCGTCACGGGCTCCTCCTTGAACGGCCATTGTCGATGGACCGTTTTTAGCCTTTTCGCCCGGGCGCCGACATGCTTTTGTCGCCGCATGAGCGTAGACGATCCCAAGTCCCTTTCCGTTGCCGCGCGCGGCGGCGAGCCGGCCTCCGGTCCCCTCGGCGGCGCGGATGCCGCACCGGTGGAGGTGGATCTGCGCGGGCTGCATTGTCCGATGCCTGTTCTCCGGACCGCCAAGGCCTTGCGGCCGCTCGCTGTCGGCCGGCGAATCGCGGTTCTGGCGAGTGATCCGCTGGCGAGCATCGACATCCCCCATTTCTGCCGGGAACAGGGCCACGCACTGGAGGAAAGCGGCGAGACCGGCGGAGCCCTGCGCTTTGTCATCCGCAAGGGCGCGGCCGAGGCAGGGGCCGAGGCAGTGGCTGGGCCCGAGAACGGGGGCGACGCCCCGGACTGACGCGGTGCGTGCTCAGGCGGTGGCGGCGATCGCCTCCATCGCTTCGGCAAGCGCGATGTCCTTGCGGGTCACGCCGCCGGCCTCGTGGGTGGAGAGCGTCACGTCGACCTTGTTGTAGACGTTGAACCATTCGGGGTGGTGGTCGCTCTTTTCCGAAACCAGCGCAACGCGCGCCATGAAGCCGAAGCTTTCGGAGAAGTCCGTAAAGCGAAACCGCTTGGTGATCGCGTCGCGTCCCTCGCTCTCGCTCCAGCCGTCGAGCCTGGCGAGTGCCGCCTTGCGCTCCGCGGCGCTGAGCAGATCGTTCTCAGAAGACATGGATCTTTCCTCCGCATTTGCGAGTTGGTGCCGGGCATGCCGGTTCGAACCGGAAATGTAGGGCGCGGCTGTATCTTTCCAGCGGGCGTCCTCGTAATCTTTCGTAAGGGCAGGGGGCGCCCCTGTCCGCTGACCACGCCCCGGAACATGGAGCTGAGGTGCGGGCGGATGGCCGCGCAACCGTGTGCTCCGGGGCTTCAAAGATGGGCAGCCTTGCCGCGTTCGGGCGTTGCTGCCGGAATGCGGGCTGCTTAAGGGAGCGACTTAATGGGTGGTATCAGAATAGCTCACAATGCCTGGGTTCTCGTCGGCGACGGCGAGAAGGCGCTGTTCCTGCGCAACGAGGGAGAGCCGTTTGCGCCGAACCTTAAGGTCATTCAGGTTCTGGAACACGAGAACCCGCCCGATCGCGAACAGGCTGCGGATGCGCCGGGCCGCCAGACCGACGGCATCGGCCCTCATGCGAGCTCGATGGAGAACACCGACTGGCACGTTCTGGAAAAGGAGCGTTTCGCCAAGACGCTTGCCGATGCGCTCTACACGGCGGCGCACGCGAAGAAGTTTCGCGATCTCGTTCTCGTCGCGCCGCCGCAGACGCTCGGCGCCCTGCGCAAGGCGCTGCATGCCGAGGTCGTCAGCCGCATTTCCGCGGAGATCGACAAGACGCTGACCGGCCATAGCGTGGATCAGATCGAAAAGATCCTCGCCGAAAAGGCCTGACGGCCGGGCAGGAGGCAGGAAGGCGGCAGCGCGGCGGTTCCGGCGCTGCCGCCTTCGTTTTCAGATCACGACCTTTTCGAAAACCGGGCGGCTGGCCGGCACGCGGTCGTAGCCGAAGATCGAGAGATCGAGGCTCTCGTAGCGCCCAAGTGCGATCAGTTCCGCCACCGCGCGCCCGACACCCGGCGCCTGCTGAAGCCCGTGGCCGGAAAACCCGTTGGCGTAGATCAGGTTGGCGATTTCCGTATCGGCCCCGACGATCGCGTTCTGGTCGAGCGTATTGTAGTCGTAATGCCCCGCCCAGGCGGGACCGGGCCGGATTTCCTCGAACGCCGGCACGCGGTGGGCAAGCGCCGGCCAGATGGTCTCCTCGAAAAGCGGCCAGTCGGGATCGAAATCGTCGTCGTCGGCACGGCCGTCCGCATCCGCGGCCGGCGATACGCCGCAGATGAAGGTCGTTCCTTCCGGACGCACGTAGACGCCGGAGGTATCCACCATCAGCGGCAGGCCGGGCACTTCCGACTTGCAGCGGAAGGTGAAGACGGACCGCTTTCGCGGCTCCACCGGCAGCGGTCTTGCGACAAGGGCCGCAACATCGCCGGCCGAGGGGCCGGCCGCATTCACCAGAAGACCGCAGGCGATCGTCTCGCCGGAGGCGAGCCCGGCATGGGTGATGCGCGCGCCGTCGCGCGCAAGGCTGACGACCCGGTCGGTGAGGATCTCCACGCCGTCCTCGCGGCAGGCGGTCTTCAGCAGCGACAGCAGCAGATGCGCGTCGAACCAGCCCTCGCCCGAGCGTCCCCAGGCGCCGGCGGCGATGCCGTCCAGATTGAGCCAGGGGAAGCGCTTCAGCAGATCGTGCGGCGCATCGAGGGCGATGTCGGCGCCTTCGGCCTCCTGAACCGCGTGGTTCTCGCGGAGGATTTGCCGGCCGTCCTCGCCGGCGAGCACCAGATAGCCGCCCTCGGTGAAGCCAATATCGGCATCGGCGCCGAAGCGGTCCTTCAGGCTCCGGAAGAAGTCGCGGCCGAAAAGCGAGAGCCGGACGTTTTCCGGGGTGGAGAACTGCTGGCGGATGGAGGCGGCGGAGAGCGTCGTCGCGGCGCGGGTGTAGGCGGGATCCTTCTCGACGACGGTGACGGTGCCGTCGAATTTCAGATCGCGTTTGAGAAAATGGGCAATCGACAGGCCGACGGCGGCGCCGCCGACGATGCAGACATCGCGTACGAGCACGGGAAGGACCTCCGGAAAGAGCAATGCATGTCGTTTTTGGTTTCTTGTTTTTTCAGATGTGCTTGCGCCATGCGCGCCATTCCTGGCGCAGGCGGAAGAGGAAATCGTCGGCGCAGTCCTTCAGCCAGAAGCCGAGGCGGGTGAAGCTCTTGTCGAGCGCGCCATCGGCAAGCCATCCGGGCGTGCGCTGGTAGAACAGACGGTAGAACAGGGCGATCAGCAGGCCGTTCAGGCACCAGGCGAGAAGCGTGTCGGACAGGAAATGACCGCCGAAGGCGACGCGGTTGATCGACACCATCGCACCCAGCGCGACCGCAACGTAGACCGCGGGCCGGCGCCAGGCGAGCGGCAGCGCCAGCGCAAACGCCACCAGCCAGGCGCCCGAGGAGCCTTCGCCGGAGACGAAGGAGCAGTTGGACTGGCAATAGTCGGTGAAGCGCCAGACCGGCACATACGGAAGGTCGCCACCGAAAACATCCACATTGCGCGGGCGCGGGCGGCCGGATGTGGCCTTCAGGATGCCGTTCGCCAGAAGGCCGGGGCCGAGCGCCAGGGTGATCAGCAGGAAGAGCGGTCCGCGCAAGGGCACGAGCGGCGGGCGTTCCGGCAGCACGAGCTTCAGAAAGACGACAAGGCCGGAGCCGATCGCGATCACCCAGACGAGCAGCGGCCCGAGGCCGCGCAGACGGCGCAGGAAGGCATCTTGTGTCGCCGTGAAACCGCCGGCGTCCGGGGTGTGGTAGAGCCCCGAGACCCAGAGATCCGCTCCAGGAAAGATGAGAAAAAATGCGGAAACGAGAGCTGTTGTCCACAAGAGCCCGGGCAGCGGATGGCGCCAGCCGGCTGCAAGCACGCGCCGAAGCGCCGCCAGAAGCGTTCCCGCCATGCTGGAAAAAGACCTGTTCGAAGGGGTTTCGGCCATGGACGTCCTGGCGCATCAGGGGCGCGTTGCGGGGCGATTCACATCCAGTCAATCCATCTTCGCAGCCGGACGCAAGGGGGCCGAACGTTGAGGGGAGGGGGAAGGCGTGTCCTGCGCGCTGGACCGGGCGGACGGGGAATGGAATAGTCCGCTCGACAGTGACGGGAGATGCTTGATGGCGCTGACCTTCTGGTACGAATTCGCTTCCACCTACAGCTATCTGTCGGCCATGCGAATTGAGGCGGAGGGCCTCTCGCGCGGCATTGGGGTCGACTGGCGGCCGTTCATGCTGGGGCCGATCTTCAGGCGTCAGGGGTGGAATTCCTCGCCCTTCGAGGTCTATCCGCTGAAGGGCATCTACATGTGGCGCGACATGGAGCGCCAGTGCGAGCTTTACGGGCTGCCGCTCATGCGGCCGGAAACGTTTCCGCAAAACGGCCTGCTGGCGGCGCGCCTCGCCTTCATCGGTCGCGAGGAGGGCTGGACGCCCGCCTTCACCCGGGCCGTCTATCAGGCGGAATTCGGGGAAGGCCGGGACATCTCACAGCCCGAGGTTCTGGCAGGCATCCTGATGGAGCTGGGTCTCGATGTCGATGCGCTGCTGGCGCTTGCGGGGAGCGACGAGGTGAAGGCGGCCCTGAAACAGCAGGGCGAGGAGGTCGATCGGCTGGGACTGTTCGGCTCGCCGAGCTTCGTCACCTCGGACGGCGAACTGTTCTGGGGCAACGACCGGCTGGAGCAGGCCTTCGACTGGGAAGCGCGACTGGGGTAGAAGGCGGAGCGGCACCGGATCGCGGGCGGTTTTGCAGCGGCCCATCCTTCGAGACGCCCGCTGCGCGAGCTCCTCAGGATGACGTTGTGTATGTTGAGGGTTTCGCAGAAGCACCAACACGACAACGTCATCCTGAGGAGCCGTCGCAAGATGGCGTCTCGAAGGATGGGCGACTTGCGCACCGCCGGCCTCGAATTGCCCTAGCGGGTGGTCATCTTGTCGAGATCGCGGCGGAGATAGGTCGCGCCGACGATGGGGCCCGGGTGACCCTTTCGGTCCTCGCCCTGGACTAGGACCGCGCAGCCCTGCATGCCGGCCTTGGCCAGTTCGCCGCGCGGCATTTCATAGGAGGCGGCCTTTCCCTTCCACACGCCGATCGCCTGCATCCGGCGCACGACGTTGTGATAGGAGATCGTGCGGCCGCGGTTCTCGCCGCGCTTGATCGTCACTTCGCGGGAGCGGTCGAACAGCACCAGCCAGACGGTCGCCATCATGCCCGGCGTCTTTCCCGGTCCGACCTCCACCGTCAGGGCGTCGTCGCTCATGTGCGCGCTGACATCGACCGGCAGGTCGCCGGTTTTCTTGACGGCCGCGGCAATCGCGCGGCTGTCG
This sequence comes from Breoghania sp. JC706, assembly GCF_037026715.1. Lineage (NCBI taxonomy): Bacteria > Pseudomonadati > Pseudomonadota > Alphaproteobacteria > Hyphomicrobiales > Stappiaceae > Breoghania > Breoghania sp. JC706. Next base: position 75,276 of record NZ_JBANCG010000007.1, on the reverse strand, counting down.
GAGCCGACGGCATGGCTGCGCCCGTTGACGACGGCCTGCGGCGTGTAGACCGCGCGGTCGCCGCGCATATCCGCATAGGCACGCTGGCGCGCGCCGTTCTCGGCGGTGGCGAACGTGTCCTTCCAGCCGAGATAATCCCAGTAGTTGACGGGAAGCGACAGCACGACGAGGTCCGGGTCCTTGACGAGCGTGCCGAAAAGCTTGTCGGCCGGCGGACAGGAGGAGCAGCCCTGGCTGGTAAAGAGTTCCACGACCGCCTTCGGATTGGCGGCGACCGGCCCCGCGAGGAGCAGGCCCGCGCACAGCGTCGCGATCGCCAGCGTCCTTGTCCGACTGTCCCGGGCGCGCATGGTGGTGCTCAACGGTCTGGCCCGTCCCGTCATCCCTTGTTCCGTTCCTGAGATGGTGTCGGCATCGCTTTCCCGTTTCGCCGCGCGAACGGCCAAATGGGAAAGCGCCGCGACCTTAGAGACGGCTCCGTTCAATGGGAAGTCACGTTGGGGTGACAGATCGCGGCAGCGCGAATGAACGCCGGCAGGCCGTGGGCCCGGCCGTGCACGGCTCACTTTTCCGTCAGCGCCGCGTCGATCTTCGGGATCAGCACCTCGCGCAGCGATTGCGGCGAGAGCGGGCCGATGAACTTGTAGCGGATGCGGCCGGTGCGATCGACGACGAAGGTCTCCGGCACGCCGTAGACGCCCCAGTCGATGGCCGCGCGGCCCTTTTCGTCGACGCCCACGGCGTCGTACGGATTGCCGAGCGTGCCCAGGAAGCGCAGGGCGTTTTCCGGCTTGTCCTTGTAGTTGATGCCGACGAGGCGGACCTCGGGGCGCTCGGCGAGCAGCTCCAGAACGGGATGCTCCTCGCGGCAGGGCACGCACCAAGAGGCGAAGATGTTCACCACCGTCACCTTGCCGGCGAGGTCCGGCCCCTGGCCGTTGCCGGCGATCAGGTCGGCGTTGGCAAGGCCCGGCACCTCGGCGCCGTTCTTCGCCAGACCCTGAAGCGGCGGCAGGTCGAACTGCGGCGCGGGGCGGTTGATCAGCGCGGACGGGATCTCGTTCGGCGCGCGCCCCATGGTGAGCTGGATAAGAAACAGCGCGGCGAGGCCGGCGAAGATCAGCAGCGGCAGCAGCACCAGGACGGGAAAGCGGCGGCGCGGCGCTTCCGGCGCGGCTCCGTCTTCGGTGGCCGCGTCCTTGTCGTTTGCGGTAGGGGTATCGGTCATGCCTTGGAGCCTGTCGTATCGCTCTTTGCAGCAGCGGAGCGGCGGCGCAGGCCGCGCGCCTCCAGCTCGGCCAGCACGGATTTCTGGCGGCCGTAATCGTATCGGATCCAGCCGATCAACCCCCCGATGACGATGAGCGAGACGAAATAGGAAGCGATGATGAAGCCGGGATGGTTTCCCAGATCGGGCAGCATCAGGAACGCGCCTCCGCTGTCTTGCCGTTGAGAGTGCCGGTGCCGTCTCGGGGGGCAGTATCGGCCTGCGCGGTTGCGGCTGTCGCAATGCCCGAGGCGCCCGCGGCTTCGCGCTGGCGCATGGCGCGGATGCGGCGGCGCAGGATCTCGCTGCGCATCGCCATGAAGTGCAGCGTCATGAACAGGAGCGTGAACGCGAGCGCCATGACCAGCAGCGCCACCAGCATGGAAGGCGGCATGGACGGGCCATCCATGCGAATGACGGATGCCGGCTGGTGCAGCGTGTTCCACCAGTCCACGGAGAACTTGATGATCGGGATGTTGAGATAGCCCACCAGCGTCAGAACGGCGACCGCCTTGCCGGCGCGGATCGGGTCCTCGATCGTGCGCCACAGCGCGATGATGCCGAGATACATGATGAACAGCACCAGCACCGAGGTAAGCCGGGCATCCCACACCCACCACGTGCCCCACATCGGTTTGCCCCACAGCGAGCCGGTGACGAGGCACAGGAAGGTGAAGGCCGCACCGATGGGCGCGGCGGCCTTGGCGGAGACGTCTGAAAGCGGATGCTTCCACACCAGCGTGCCGAGCGAGGCCAGCGCCATCACCGTATAGGCGAACATCGCGAGCCAGGCGAAGGGCACGTGGATGTACATGATCTTGACCGTCGCGCCCTGCTGGTAGTCCTCGGGCGAGACGTAGAGGGCGAGATAGAGCCCAACGACCATCGCAACGACGGTCGCGCCGACGAGCCACGGCAGAAGCCGGTCGGTCAGGCGCAGGAAGCGGGTCGGGTTAGCCAGATCTATGATTGCCATGGAATTGTTCTAATCCCGCATCGTTGCGGCATCAATGCGGCGATGTGTGAATGGGTGCCTTGAGGTTGATCAATCCGACGAGAATCGCAGCGCCGCGGCGGCCGCGAACGGTCCGACGACGGCGGAGATCAGCGTCAGCGCGAGAAGGATCGCGAAGGGTGTCGCGAAGGGCATGGAATAGTCGAGCGCGGCGTTCGCGGCGCTGACGCCGAAGATCAGGACCGGGATGGTCAGCGGCAGCACGAGGATGGCCAGAAGCAGGCCGCCGCGGCGCAACGACACGGTAAGAGCCGCGCCGATGCCGCCGATGAGTGTGAGCGCCGGCGTTCCGGCCAGAAGCGTCGCCGTCAGCGCGGCGGTAGCGATCGGCTCCATGTTGAGAAACAGCGAGAGCACGGGTGCGGAGATCACCAGCGGCAGGCCGCTCGCCGCCCAGTGCGCGAGGCACTTGACGAGCACGACCAGCTCCAGCGGCGTCTCGCCCATCAGCAGCAGATCGAGCGAGCCGTCGTCGCGGTCGGCCTGGAACAGCCGGTCGAGGCCCAGCAGCGAGGCGAGCAGCGCGCCGATCCACAGGATCGCCGGGCCGATGCGCGACAGCAGGTTGAGGTCGGGGCCGATGCCGAAGGGCACCACGACGATCACGCACAGGAAGAACAGAACGCCCATCCAGGCGCCGCCGCCGACGCGGATCGACAGCCGCATTTCGCGCACGAAAAGGGAGCCGAGAGTGCTCATGCGGCGACCTCCGCGGCCTGGAAGCGCAGGTGGCGGGCGGGCGACACGGGTAGACCCTGGTGGGTGGCGGCGACGATCAGTCCGCCCTTGGCGAGATGATCGTGCATGAGATCGAGCAATTTCGCTTCCGAGGCGGCGTCGAGCGCGGAGGTCGGTTCGTCAAGCAGCCAGACCGGACGCCAGGAAACGAGGAGCCGGGCAAGCGACAGCCGGCGGCGCTGGCCGGCAGAAAGATAGCCGGCGGGCAGATGATCGATGAAATCGAGCCCGACGGTCTCCAGCGCCTCGTCCACGGTTGCCGCAGGGGCGCCGTTGTAGGCGCGCCAGAAGGCGAGGTTTTCGGCCACGGTGAGCGGCGGCTTTAGGGCATCGGCATGGCCGAAATAGTGGCACTGGCTGGCGAGGCCGCGCTCCGGCTCGCCGCCTTCCAGGCGCAGGGTGCCGGCGGCGGGCGGGACGAGGCCGGCGAGCACGCGCAGCAGGCTCGACTTGCCCACACCGTTCGGGCCGGTGACGATCAGCGCCTCGCCGGACGAGACGTCGAAGGCCAGATGGTCGAAGACACGGCGGCCGCCGCGCTCGCAGGCGAGATCTTGCGCGATCAGCTTCAAAAGGCAGGCCCCCCGTCTCGTCAGGTCGCGCCGGCACTTAGGCCGGTTTCGCGGCTGCGATCAAGGCCGAATGATGATCGCGGAGGGCTCTTGTGACGGGCCGGATGAATCCGCGCGTTGCCCGACGGTCCGGATTTCCCGGTTGGCTCGGCCGCCATGCCAGGCATGCCGTTGGTTGCCTGGCCGGCGCGTCCTTGCCCGGGATGTCACTCCCTTTTGATTGCCGCGATCATGAAGGCGGCGAGCATCGCTCCGGCCATGAGTACATGTGCGAGGTTCTGCCAATATCCGGCCGCGGTCAGGCCCGCCCCCAGGAGGATGTAATAGATCATGCTCAGGCTGGCGCCGGCGGTGCCGAGCCGGTCGGCGTATTTGAGCAGGGCCTGCGACAGGATATTGGGAATTGCGATGGCATAGGCGCCGGCGGTCAGGGCCATGCCGAGCGCGAAAGCGGTGTAGGTCGCGAATAGCGCGACAGTCGCCGCTCCCAGAACCAGAAGGGCAATTCCAAGTCCGATGAGCCTTTCGGCTGACCAACCGCGGCGCAGGAGTGCGGAATTGCCGAGCGCGCCCAGCACCGAGGCGATTGCGAGCAGCAGACCGCTCTTGCCGAAATCGATCCAGGTTTCCTTGAATGTCTCAACGTGAAAGGGCCCGAGCTGGTAGTAGCTGAAGATGGCGAGGTTGAGGGTCGCGATCAGGATGGCATCACGCCAGATATCGCGGTCGGCGAGCATATCGCGCAGGGTCGGCCAGAACCGCTCGATCTTCAGCGCCTCGGGCCGGGTCTCCGGCCAGAGGGCGAAGCTCAGTCCGCAGAGCGCCAGAGCAAGGATGCCGAGGGCCGAGAAGACGCCCTGATGGCCTGCGATGTCGGCGATCTCTTGCCCTGCGAATATGCCGATGGCGGGGCTGATCGCCAGGGCAATGCCGACGAGAGAAAAGACATGACCGAGTTCTCGCCCCCGGTAACTGTCGCGCAGGGCGGTCTGAACGACGATCGATCCAACCGCCGCGCCGAAGGCGGAAAGGGCGCGGGCGATGAGGAGTTGCGAAAAGTCCGGCGCAATCAGGGCCCAGCCCGAACCAAGGGCATAGATGGCCAATCCGGCGAGCAGAGGCCGACGGCGACCGAGAAGATCGCTCAGCCTGCCCCAAACCACCACGCCAAGGGCGAAGGCGATAAACCAGCAGGACAGGGTCTGTGCAGCCAGCTCAGGCGTTGCGTGGAAGGTGGAGGCGATTGTCGGCAGGGCAGGGCTGTAGATGGTTTCCACGAACTGGGGAAAGCTCAACAGCACGATGGCGACGGCAAGAGGAGGACGGCGATACATCTGGGGCCTCTGGGGACAGGTGAGGCCGCAGGTCTATCTTCTTGCGAGATTGCATATTACAAACGAAAAGACAGTTTACATCTGAAATCGGACAAGTGCGGCAATCGTGGTGTGGCTCGCCCCCTCGGATCCTTTCGATGCGGATGCCTTGGCCGCGCCGGTCGCGGGGATCGCATCGCGGCTGGTCCGGCACGATTCAGGCTGGCACAGCCATGCGCGCGGGCAATTGCTCTTCGCCTATTCCGGTTCGATGCGCATCAGCTTGCCCGGTGCGATTTCGATCCTTCCGCCCATTCGCCTGGCCTGGATTCCGGGCGGCACGTCGCACCGGATCCGCATCCACGGCGAGGTTGAATACCGCTCGATCTATCTCGATACGACGCGGTTGGATGCGCCTTTTGCGGCTCCGGCCATCGTGGCGATGACCCCGCTCTTGCGAGAGCTTTTCGAGCGGATCAGCTTTCAGCCTCTGGAGACCGACTGGTCCTTGGGTGCCGCGCGCAATCTGCTGGCGACCTGCATGGACGAGTTGCACGCGGCGCGGCACGAACCGATGCTCCTGCCCGTTCCCACTGACCCGCGCCTTGCCGGCATTGATCTCGATGCGCTGCCGCCCGAGCTGGAACCGCTTTCCCGGCAGATCGGCGCAAGTTCGCGCACGATCACCCGCATCTTCCGGCGCCAGACGGGCATGGGATACCAGGCCTGGCGGCAAAGCTGGCGTCTCTTGCGGGCCGTCGACAAGCTTGCCTCCGGTCAAAGCGTCACCGGCGTGGCCTTCGATCTGGGCTTTTCCAGCGACAGTGCCTTCATCGCGTTCTTTCGCCAGATGACCGGGGAGACGCCGCGCCGCTATCTTCACAAGGAGACATGAGGTCGCGTGATGCGCCCGCAAAGACGCCGTCGTTTGGCACTTGCGATTGAATTCATGGAAGAATTTGGAATCCGCCCCGTTGGGGAACGCGCAGCAGCGGGGCTAACGGCGGCGGCCGCAAACAGACGGGGAGGGCGATAAAGCACCGAGGATGCAATTCGTGGGTGACTTTTGTATACCATTGTATATAAAACGGCCGGGCCGATCGGATCAGTCCGATGGCGGGACATCGGCAAATATGCCGTCTGACCCTTGCCGCACTGGTGTCGCATCGCAAGATTCGCTATGACGTGCCGCGCTGTCCGTACGGAACGGCACGGCCGAAACCGGCCATCGTCCAGGGCGCCGGGGCATGGGTTTCCGGACCGGATGGGAGAACCGGTGATTGCGGATCTGCCGTAACGACCGTTACCGATCATCGCGATCCTGAACAGGTCAGATCACCGTGATCTGACCTGTTCAGGATCGAAAGGCCGGGTTTTGGGGCGTGTTGATGCCGGCGGGCGCCGTCGGCCGACACTACGCTGCAATATCCGTCGCCGGCCCGGCACAAACCGGGCCGCCAACAGGGTGCTCCGCCGTCGGCGAATGGCGGGGCGTCCTTGAATGAAAGGGGATCGCCAGCCGTGACAAAATCGCTCGACACCTTCAAATGTCGCAAGACGCTTTCCGTCGGCGACAAGACCTACACCTATTTCTCCCTGCCCGATGCGGAGGCCAACGGCCTTGAGGGGATCTCCAAGCTGCCGTTCTCGCTGAAGGTTCTCCTGGAGAACCTGCTGCGCTTCGAGGACGGGCGCACGGTGACCGCCGACGACATCCGCGCGATCGCCGGCTGGCTTCAGACACGCAAGTCCTCGCATGAGATCGCCTACCGTCCGGCGCGCGTGCTGATGCAGGACTTCACCGGCGTTCCCGCCGTGGTCGATCTGGCGGCGATGCGCGATGCGGCGACCAAGCTCGGCGGCGACCCGAAAAAGGTCAATCCGCTGGTGCCCGTCGATCTCGTCATCGACCACTCGGTGATGGTCGACTATTTCGGCACCACCGCCGCCTTCACCCAGAACGTGGAGCGCGAATACGAGCGCAACGGCGAGCGCTACGAGTTCCTGCGCTGGGGCCAGTCGGCCTTCGACAACTTCCGCGCGGTGCCGCCGGGAACCGGCATCTGCCATCAGGTGAACCTGGAGTATCTCGCCCAGACGGTTTGGACCAAGGACGAGGACGGCGAGACCATCGCCTATCCAGACACGCTGGTGGGCACTGACAGCCACACGACCATGGTCAACGGTCTGGCCGTTCTCGGCTGGGGCGTGGGCGGCATCGAGGCGGAAGCGGCCATGCTCGGCCAGCCGATCTCCATGCTGATCCCGGAAGTCATCGGCTTCCGTCTCGACGGCGAGCTCGCTGAAGGCGTGACCGCCACGGACCTTGTGCTGACCGTCGTGGAAATGCTGCGCAAGAAAGGCGTGGTCGGCAAATTCGTGGAATTCTACGGCCCCGGCCTCGACAATCTGTCGCTGGAAGACGCCGCCACCATCGCCAACATGGCGCCGGAATATGGCGCCACCTGCGGCTTCTTCCCCGTCGATGGCGATACGCTGGAGTATCTCACCTCCACGGGCCGCGCCAACGACCGCGTCGCGCTGGTGGAAGCCTATGCCCGCGCCCAGGGCATGTTCCGCGACACCCATTCCGAGCCGGTCTTCACCGACACGCTGCAGCTCGATCTTTCCGCCGTCGTTCCCTCCATCGCCGGCCCGAAGCGCCCGCAGGACCGCGTCGCCCTCGACGTGGCGCCCGAAGGCTTCGCCAAGGTCATGGAAGAGGAATTCAAGAAAGCGGACGAGCTCGGCAAGCGCTTCGCCGTTCCCGGCCGCAACCATGACATCGGCCACGGCGACGTGGTGATCGCCGCGATCACCTCGTGCACCAACACCTCCAACCCCTCGGTGCTGATCGGGGCGGGTCTTCTCGCCCGCAACGCGCTCGCCAAGGGCCTGAAGGTGAAGCCGTGGGTCAAGACGTCGCTGGCGCCCGGCTCGCAGGTCGTGACCGAGTACCTGAAGAAGGCCGATCTGCAGAAGGACCTCGACGCGCTCGGCTTCGACCTCGTCGGCTACGGCTGCACCACCTGCATCGGCAATTCCGGCCCGCTGCCGGAGGAGATCTCCAAGGCGGTCAACGACAACGACCTCGTGGCCTGCTCGGTTCTTTCGGGCAACCGCAACTTCGAGGGCCGCGTCAATCCGGACGTGCGCGCCAACTATCTTGCCTCGCCCCCGCTGGTCGTCGCCTACGCCATCGCAGGCTCCTTGAACGTCAATCTGGCGAAGGACCCGCTGGGCGAAGACCAGGACGGCAAGCCGGTGTTCCTGAAGGACATCTGGCCGACGAGCAAGGAGATCGCCGATCTCATCCGAACCTCGATCACCGAGGAGATGTTCCGCGAGCGCTACGGCGACGTCTTCAAGGGCGATGAGCACTGGCAGGGCATCAAGGTCGAGGGTGGTCTCACCTACGACTGGCCGGCGACCTCGACCTACGTGCAGAACCCGCCGTACTTCGAGGGCATGACCATGGAGCCGAAGCCGCTCGAGGATGTCGAGAACGCGGCGGTGCTGGGCCTGTTCCTGGATTCCATCACCACCGACCATATCTCGCCGGCCGGCTCCATCAAGGCCGAAAGTCCGGCGGGTCAGTATCTGATCGATCATCAGGTGCGCCCGGTCGACTTCAACTCCTACGGCTCGCGGCGCGGCAACCACGAGGTGATGATGCGCGGCACGTTCGCCAACATCCGCATCAAGAACCAGATGGTTCCGGGCGTCGAGGGCGGCGTCACGATGAAGGACGGCGAGAGCAAGTGGATCTACGACGCGGCGATGGAATACCGCGACGCAGGCCAGCCGCTCGTCATCTTCGCCGGCAAGGAATACGGCACCGGTTCCTCGCGCGACTGGGCGGCCAAGGGCACGCGCCTTCTGGGCGTGCGCGCGGTCATCGCGCAGTCCTTCGAGCGCATCCACCGCTCCAACCTCGTCGGCATGGGCGTTCTGCCCTTGACCTTCAAGGACGGCGAGAGCTGGCAGAGCCATGGCATCACCGGCAAGGAGAAGGTGACGATCAAGGGCGTCGCCGATCTCAAGCCCCGGCAGATGGTGAACGTCGACGTGGAGTACGAGGACGGCACGAAGAAGGTGATCGAGGTGCTGTGCCGGATCGATACGCTGGATGAGCTCGACTACATGAAGGCCGGCGGCATCCTGCACTACGTTCTGCGCAACCTGGTCGCGTAAGCGCTGGGTTCAGACGGCTTTGAGAGATAAAAGGGGCCGCTCCGGTTGGGCCGGCCCCTTTTCGTTGAGGGGAAGGAATTGGCGCGGCTTCGCCGCAGCTTGTCGCGCTAGATTCCGGCTCAGCGTTCGGCTTTGCCTCACTTGTCCGGAATGAGGGCAAGCTGGAGCTTGCCCGGGGCGTGCGGCTGCAACTCTCCTCTTGCTCCTCATTCCGGGCGGTCTGCGGCGAAGCCGCATGGCCAGACCCGGAATCCAGTGCAACAACGGCGTGCGTCAGCACGCTCAATTTCTCTTTACTCCTCCCCTCGCCAACCTCTGCGCCCCACTGTAAAAATGCCTCCGCTGAACTCAACGGGAGGTTTCGTTCATGCTTCAATCAAGCCGCGTGATCCAGATCGAGTGGGGGGACTGCGATCCGGCGGGGATCGTCTGGTATCCGCGCTATTTCGGCATGTTCGATGCCTGTACCGCCGGGCTCTTTCACAGGGCGACGGGCCTCAAGAAGATCCAGCTCATCGAAAAGTACGATTTCGTCGGCTTTCCGATGGTGGACACGAGCGCCAAGTTCATGATCCCGTCCGCCTTCGGCGACGAAATCCGCATCGACACCACCATCACCGAACTCGGCCGCTCGTCCTTCGAGATCCTGCACAAGGTGATGAAGGGCGATGCGCTCGCCATCGAGGCGAGGGAAAAGCGCGTGTGGGTCGGCAAGCACCCGGATGATCCGGCACGGATCAAGTCGAAGCCGATCCCGGACGACGTGGTCGCCGCGCTGAAGGGATGATGCGGATCGCGCCAGATTATCCAAATTCGGCCGCAAAATAAGGCGAAGCAGCGGAACCGGCCGTTGCGGGAATCACGTTCGCGCGGCAGGGTTGGCACTTCATGGCCGCCCGCCGCATGCGCGGGCCGGCTCCCTTCGCGCGCGGACCCGACGGCCCTTGCGCGATACGACCGACGGACCTGACCGTGAACCGCTGCCTTCGATTTTTCGCCCCGAGCCTGTACCTGATTGCCTCCTGCCTGATCGTGGCATCGGCGGGTGAGCCCGTTCATGCGCAATCGGCAACCGAGATCATCCAGCAGGCGGTGACGCCGAAGGACGGGGCGGACGCCAAGGACGCGGAAAAGAAGGGCTCCGGGGCTGACGGCTCCGGCGCCGCGGATGCGCAGGACGGGCAGGCCGCGGGCACTGATCCGGCAAAGGCGTCAGAGAATGCGGCGCCGGAACCCAAGAAGCCGGTCCAGATCGACCCCACCCTGCAGACTACGCTCGACAGTGCGCAGCGGCGTATCAACATGTGGGGCACGCGGCTCGATGCGACCGAAGCGGCCCTGCAGAGCAAGATCATCGAACCGCAGCGGCTCGATGATCTGCGATCCTCGGTGGCCGATGTCCGCTCCGCCAGCGAGGAGGTGCAGTCCACCCTGAAGCCGCGGGCGGATGCGGTCGATCGCCGGGTTCAGGAACTTTCGCCGGCAAAGGATTCCAAGGAGGCCGTATCGGAAGCGGTCGCCAGCCAGCTGGAGGACCAGCGCGCCCAGCTCGCCGCGATCAACGGCGTTCTCAAGCAGGTCCAGGTCGTCCAGCTGCGCGCCGACGAGTTGCTCACCCGGATCATCCAGTATCGTCGCGACCAGATCACCCGCCGGCTGCTGACGCCGACGCCCAGCGTGCTGGAGCCGCAATTCTGGTCGCGGGTCGTGCGCGATTTGCGTCCCCTGCTGGGGTCGGCGGGTCAACTTGTCTCCGACTGGTTCGCGCTGATCTATGCGCGCGCCGGGGCATGGGCGGTGCTGCTGGTCGGCATGGCTCTCGTCGGCACCTACGGTCTCGTCTGGCCGCTGCGCCGCCTGCTGCTCGATCGCGCCGCGCGCGATCCCGATACGGCGCCGGCGCCCATGCACCGCTCCACCGCCGCGCTGGCGATCACGGTGCTCGCGACGATCGTGCCGGCTGCTGCCATGGTCATCCTGTTCCGCGGGCTCGATCTCTTCGATCTCGCGCCGCAACGGGTCAGCGAGGTTCTGGCGGCGATCTTTCGCGGGGCGGTTTTCGCGGCCTTCGCGCAAGGCCTCGCCTGGGCGCTGATCGCGCCGACGCGGGCGAACTGGCGACTGCTGCCGATCTCCGACGATGCCGCGTCCCAGCTGATGCGGATCGCCACGGCGGCAGGCATCACCTTCGCGCTGTCGCTGATCCTCAACGGGACGCTCGACGTGCTGACCGCACCGGGCGACCTGATCATGGCGCTGCAGGCGGTGATCGGGGCGACGCTCGGCGGATTGACGGTGGCCGCCCTCAGGGCGATCGCGCGCGCCTCCGATCCGGAGGCGGAAACGATCGAGGGCGGCGGCCTCAGCCCGGTGGCGCGGTGGCTGATGCCGCTGTTCTGGCTGGCGGCGCTGACGACGCTGATCGCACCGATCATCGGCTATATCCGCGTGTCTTCCTTCGTCGCACAGCAGATCATCTGGTCTGTCTCGGTGTTCGGCATCACGCATTTGCTGCTGATGGTCGTCGACGATGTGGCGAACGCCCTGTTTCGCGGCGATACCGGGCTCGGCCGGACGCTGCGCGAGACGCTGGCGCTGGGCACCGGCACCATCGAACAGATCGGGGTGCTGCTTTCCGGCATCCTGCGCATCCTGCTGATCGCGAGCGCGGTCATATCGCTGCTGGCGCCGTGGGGCGTATCGACCGGCGACGTGACCAGCCTGCTGCGCCAGGCCGTGTTCGGCTTCCAGATCGGGTCGTTCACGTTTTCGCTCTCCGACATCGTGCTGGCGCTGGTGATCTTCGTCATCGGTCTTGCGGTGACGCGCGCGATGCAGCGCTGGCTGGAGACGCGCTACCTGCCGCACACGCGGCTCGATGTCGGGCTCAAATCCTCCATCCGCACCGGTTTCGGCTATGTCGGCGTGATCGCCGCCGGCATGGTGGCCTTCTCGTATATGGGGCTCAACCTCCAGAATATCGCCATCGTCGCCGGCGCGCTTTCGGTCGGTATCGGCTTCGGCCTGCAGTCCATCGTCAACAACTTCGTCTCCGGCCTGATCCTGCTGGCGGAGCGGCCGATCAAGGTGGGCGACTGGATCGTCGTCGGCGAGGCGCAAGGCTATGTGCGCCGGATCAACGTGCGTGCGACCGAGATCGAGACCTTCGACCGGCAGACGGTGATCGTGCCGAATTCCGACCTGATCTCCGGCGTCGTGAAGAACTGGATGCACGACGACACGTCGGGCCGGATCATTCTTGCCGTCGGCGTGTCCTACAACAGCGATCCGGAACAGGTGCGCGACATCCTGATGGAGATTGCGCGGGAGAATTCAGAGCTTCTCGCCTATCCTGCCCCCGTCGTCTATTTCATGGAATTCGGCGCGTCCTCGCTCGATTTCGAGCTCAGGGCCTATCTCGCGCAGATCGACTACGCGTTGTCGGTGAAATCGGAACTCAGGTACGAGATCATGCGCCGCTTCCGCGAGGCGGGGATCGAGATTCCGTTCCCGCAACGCGATCTCAACCTGCGCGACATGGATCGGCTGGAAGCCGCAATCCGCGGGCGCGGCGCGACGAGCCGGTCCCTGCAGCCGACCTCCGCGCCGAAGGAAGAGCCGGCGGCGGTCACCCCCCACAAACAGACGCACCCGACGGCCGAAAGCCCGGCCGAGGCGGATGGAGATAATCAATGATGCAGATGCCCGTCCGCCTTGCGCTTGCCGCGGGCGTTGTTCTCCTTGCGGCCGGCTGCGGTCCCGAGGCGCCCGTGACGCCGTCGTTCTATGTCGATCTCGGCCACAGCGGCGCGAGTGTCGATGTGGCGGCTGCGCGCACGATGATCTCCACCTATCGCGAGAAGAACGGCGCTCCGGCGCTGGCCGTCGATCCGGAGCTGACGAAGGTTGCGGAAGCCCAGGCGCGGGAAATGGCGGCGGCGCAGTCCGTCGACGTGTCGCTGGCAAAGGGCAAGGCGGCGCGCGCGCGCCTTGATGCGGCGGGCTATCCCAAGGGACCGGTGGTGGCCAATGTTTCGGCCGGCTACCGGCGGCTGGCGGAAGCCTTTTCCGGCTGGCGCGACAGTCCCCAGCACAACGCCAACATGCTGGACAAGCGCATGACCCGCATGGGCATCGCCACCGCCTATGCGCCGGGGTCGAAATACAAGGTGTTCTGGTCGCTGGTGCTGGCCGGGCCCGAACAGTAGGCCACCGTCGCAGTCTTGCACGATTGCCCCGCGGGCGCGGCCCTCCTAAGCTGCGCCGCAACAAGAAGACAGGCCGCCGGGGAGGGTTGGCCGCTTTGGGGGGGATGATGATGCTGACGCCAGCCGAATCGTATGCGGACCTCGTCGCGGGCTTTCGCTGGCAGGTGCCCGATTTCTACAATATCGCGGCCGATATCTGCGACCGCTGGGCAGCGGCCGAGCCCGACCGGATCGCGCTGATCGATCGCCGCTCCGATGGTTCGGTTGTCGAAATCAGCTGCCGCACCGTGCGCGAGAAGGCGGACCGGCTGGCGAATGCGCTCGCGGCACTTGGTGTCGCGCGCGGCGACAGGGTGGCGATCCTGCTGCCGCAGATGCCCGAAACCCTCTATGCCCATCTTGCGACCTACAAGCTGGCCGCCATCGCCCTGCCGCTGGCCGCACTCTTCGGCGTCGATGCGCTGGAGCACCGTCTCGGCAATGCCGGGGCGAAGGCCGTCATCACCGACCGGTCGGGGCTGGAAAAGATCGCCGAGATCCGCGACCGGCTGCCGGAGCTGGAAGTCTTTGTCAGCGTCGAGGATCCGGACATGGCGCCGTTTGCCGGCGTGCATGGCTTCGATGATCTGCTGGAGCGTTCCGCCGGGCACTTCGAGACCGCGGTGACGAAAGCCGACGATCCGGCGCTGATGATCTACACCTCGGGCACGACCGGGCTTGCCAAGGGTGCGCTGCATGGGCACCGGGTCTTGCTCGGGCATCTGCCGGGTGTGGAGATGCCGCACGAGTTCCTGCCGCAGCCGGGCGACCGGTTCTGGACGCCGGCGGACTGGGCCTGGGCGGGCGGTCTGCTGAACGTGCTGTTGCCCTCGCTCCATTTCGGCATTCCGGTCGTGGCCTACCGCACGGCGAAATTCGATCCGGAGGAGGCGCTGGCGCTGATGGCGGAAACCGGGGTTCGCAACGCCTTCATTCCGCCGACGGCGCTCAAGATCCTGCGCACCGTGGAGCGCCCGCGCGAGCGCTTCGACCTGCGGCTGCGCTCCATCGGTTCGGGCGGGGAGGCGCTCGGTCGCGAGGTCTACGAGTGGGCGCACGAAGGGCTCGGGCTTACCATCAACGAGTTCTACGGCCAGACCGAATGCAATCTCGTGCTTTCCTCCTGCGCGCGGATCGGCGTGTCACGGGCCGGTGCCATCGGCAAGCCTGTGCCGGGGCACGAGGTGGCCGTCATCGGGGCGGACGGCGAGGCGCTGCCGGCGGGCGAGAAGGGGCAGATCGCGGTGCGACGGCCGGATCCGGTGATGTTCCTGGAATACTGGAAGCGGCTGGAGGCGACGGACCAGAAGTTCGCCGGCGACTGGATGCTCACCGGCGATCAGGGCGTCGTTGACGAGGATGGCTATTTCCATTTCGTCGGGCGCGACGACGATGTCATCACCTCGGCTGGCTACCGGATCGGGCCGGGCGAGATCGAGGATTGCCTGATCTCCCACCCGGCCGTAGCGCTGGCGGCTGTCGTGGGCAAGCCGGACCCGGTTCGGACCGAGATCGTCAAGGCGTACATTGTGCTGAAGGAGGATGCGGAGGCGTCGGAGCCCCTTGCCGAGACGATCCGACTCTACGTGCGCGACCGCCTGGCGGCGCACGAATATCCGCGCGAGATCGAATTCGTCGAAGACCTGCCGATGACGACGACCGGCAAGGTCATCCGCCGCATCCTGCGCGAGCGCGCCCGCGGTGAGGCCTGACAGTCAGGACGGGGCTCCGATCGGCCGAAGGTCGTCAGCCCGTGCCGTGGATGAGATAGGCGGCCGCGAGCACGACGACGATCGTGAGCGCCTGCGCAATCACGCGGGCGCGCATCAGTGTCTGAGAGACATTCGGCGACCCGCCGCGCAGCATGTTGAACAGTCCGGCGATCAGGATCAGTGCGACAATGCCGATGCCCACCGGAATGAGGTTGTAGAGAATCTGTCCCATCGAAAAGCCCCTGTCCGGGCACGTTCAGCCCCTCCGAGACCCGTGCCGGCTTCTTTGTAGATTTCCCTATAATTGATGACCGAAAATTGACGCTACGTCCAATGTCATTGTTCGCGATCGGAAGCACGGCCGAGAAGCCGGTCGAGAACGCGGCCCGGCAGAAGGCGACGCGCGACACCCGCCACGTGAGCCGGAACGGTCACCGGATAGCGCAGTTTCGGCCGCTCCGCCGCCAGCGCTTCGGCGATGCGCTCCACCACGGCTTCAGGGGGAAGCTTGAAGCGCTTGGCTCCGCCGCGCTCCATCCGTGCCCGGCGTTTCTCGTAGGCTGCGCGGTGGACGGAGTTTTCCGCATCGATATTGCGGCGGAAATGCTCGGCCGCGTTGAGCGAAAAGCGCGTGGCGATGGGCCCGGGTTCAATCAGCATCACGTGGATGCCGGAGCCGGCAAGCTCCATCCGCATCGTGTCGGTGAGGCCTTCGAGTGCGAATTTCGACGCGATGTAGGCGCCCCGGTACTTCATGGCGATGAGGCCCAGCACCGAGGAGATCTGGATGATTCGCCCCTCGCCGCGGGCCCGCATCGCCGGGATGAGCCGGCAGGTGAGATCGTGCCAGCCGAAGAGATTGGCCTCGAACTCGGCGCGAAGTGCCGCGCGCGGCACGTCCTCCACCGCGCCCGGCTGGCTGTAGGCGCCGTTGTTGACGAGCCCGTAGAGCGCGCCGTTCGTGGTCGCCAGAACCGCCTCGGCGGCCGCCGCCACGCTCGCCTCGTCGGCATAGTCGAGATGGAAGGCCTCAAAGCCCTGGGCGGTGAGTTGTGCCACATCCTCAGGCTTGCGGGCGGAAGCGAGAACCCGGTAGCCGCGGGCCTTCAGGCCCGTTGTGGCGGCCGCACCGATACCCGACGAACAGCCGGTAATGAGGACGGCGCGGCCTCCTCCCGCAGCAGCCCTCGCCGCAACCACGCTAGATGGCCTCGCCGGTCAGAAGCCGCGGCACCTCGCCCGAGAGCCCGGCCGCTTCGCGAATGAACATCTTCTTCAATCCCGGCATGCGTTCCACCAGACCGAGGCCGAAATCGCGGGTTGCGCGCAGCATGTCGGACTCGTTGGAGAACAGCCGGTTCAGCACGTCGGTGACGACGCCCATCTGGAAGGTGTCGAAGCGGCGCCAGCGTTCGTACTGCTCCAGCACGTTGAAGGCGCCGATGTCCAGACCGAGCCGGCGGGCTTCCACGATGATCTCTGCCAGCGCCGCCGCATCGCGGAAGCCGAGGTTGAGGCCCTGGCCGGAAATCGGGTGGATGCCGTGGGCGGCATCGCCAGCGAGCGCGAAGCGTGGCTTGACGAAGTCGCGCGCAAGCGTCAGCGACAGGGGATAGGCGTGGCGTCCGCCTGCAATCTTCAGCTTGCCCAGGTGATGGCCGAAGCGGCGCTCCAGCTCCATCTCGAAGGTGAAGTCGTCGCCCTTGACGAGCGTCTCGGCGATGGCGGTTTTCTCGCTCCACACCAGCGACGAGCGGTTGCCGGTGAGCGGCAGGATCGCGAAGGGGCCAGAGGGGAGGAAGTGTTCTTCCGCGCGGCCTTCGTGCGGACGCTCGTGTTCAACCGTGCAGACGATGCCGGACTGGCCGTATTCCCAGCGCACGGTGGAAATGCCCGCCAGATCGCGCAGCTTCGAGCGCACGCCGTCGGCCGCCACCATAAGCCGTGCGGTGCGCGTTTCGCCGCTCGCAAGCTCGATGTCGACGCTCTCGCCGCTTGTCTGGAAAAAGGTGACGCTGTCGGGTGCGATCATTTCCACGCACGCCTCGCGCGCCTTGTCATGCAGCGCGCCGACCATGTCGGCATTGGCGACCATATGCGCGAAGGGCTCGCCCGGTGCGACCTCGCCGGAGAAGGTGAGGAAGACGGGGCGCACCACGTCGCGCAGGCGGCTGTCCGTTATGATCATCTCGTTGATCGGCTGGGCGCGGGCGGCGAATTCCTGCCACACGCCCAGCTGCGTCAGCATCCGTTCGGCCGCCGACGCGATGGCCGAACAGCGCAGATCCTTGGCGATCGCCGCGCGCGGGCGCGTGTCGACCACGGCGACCGCGATTCCCGGGTCGGATTTCTTCAGGGCGAGCGCCAGAGAAAGCCCGACATAGCCGCCGCCGGCCACCAGAACGTCCAGCGTCGCGGAATCGTGTTGGGCTTGCGTCATGTCCGTACCTCAAGATTTGCCGGCCGATGGCCGTCCATTCCCCGACCCGAACGCCGCCGGCTTGACTTGGCGGCCGGGCTCCGCGCAGGGTTTCGCCGGTTGATGCCCGGCAGCGTCGCTGATATCTGCCGTTCTATCTAACGTTTTTCCCGCCCATTGGAAGCGCGGTCCGGTCCGCAACGTGCGTTCCGCCGCAGGCAGGCCACAGGAAGCAAACGCATATGAGCACGGCTGTCGAGACCCTTCTCGAAATCCTCGATCTGGAAACGCTGGAACGCAATCTCTTTCGCGGCGCCAATCCGAAGACCGGCTGGCAGCGCGTCTTCGGCGGGCGGGTGATCGGCCAGGCTCTGGTGGCCGCCTCGCGCACGGTGGGCGAAGAGCGCACGGCGCATTCGATGCACGGCTATTTCCTGCGCCCCGGCGACCCGTCGGTGCCGATCATCTATGATGTGGAACGCATCCGCGATGGTCGCTCCTTCACCACCCGCCGCGTCGTTGCGATCCAGCACGGCGAGGCGATCTTTTCCATGGCCGCATCGTTCCATGTGGCGGAGGAAGGTCTCGACCATCAGTCCGAGATGCCGGACGTTCCCCAGCCGGAGGACCTGCCCGGCGAGGAGGATCTGAAGGACGAGATCATGAAGCGGGCGCCTGAGGCGGTTCGTCTCTATTTCTCGCGCGAGCGCCCCGTCGAGCTCCGCCCGGTGGACCTGCGCCACTATTTCACCGACGAGAAGCTGCCGCCGGAACAATACGTCTGGGTGCGGGCCAACGATGCGCTGCCCAACGACAAGAGCATCCATCGCTGCGTGCTGGCCTATGCTTCCGACATGACGCTGCTCGACACCTCGCTCTTCTCGCACGGGCTTTCGGTCTTTTCCGACCGCATACAGCCGGCGAGCCTCGACCATGCGCTGTGGTTCCACCGTCCCTTCCGGGCGGACGAATGGCTGCTCTATGCTTCCGACAGCCCTTCCGCCTCGGGCGCGCGCGGGTTCAGCCGGGGCAAGTTCTTTTCCCGCGACGGCCGCCTCGTCGCCTCCGCCACGCAGGAAGGGCTGATCCGGGAGCGCACGCAGCGGTTCTGATCGGCCGGTTCCCTTCGGGAACCAAGTGGCATCCCTCGCGTTGGTCGGTATCATCCTACTCTACGCCAGAGGTGCGCCTGTCGCCGTGCTTGCAGAACTCGACCATCTGAACCCGGCCGATATCGACCAGCTTCCCGATCCGATTCTCGCAGGTGCCCTCATCCTGGGGGCCATCCTTGCGGGCTATCTGGCTCACCGGTTTCTGATCGGGCTCTTCAACCGGACGTTCGGCAAGCGCTACACGAATCTCGCGACGATTGCGCGGCGCAGCCGGCCGATCACCCGGCTCGCCTTTTTCATTCTGGCGCTGGCGCTCACCGTGCCGCTGCTCAATGTGCCCTACCGGTTCATCGGCGACATCTACCACGCCATGGTGGTGCTGATGATCCTGCTGGTCGGCTGGGCCGCGATCATCGTGCTCGGCGTCGTCGCCGACCGCTACGCCCGCCATTTCCGGCTCGATGTGGAAGACAATCTGCAGGCCCGGCGCTACATCACGCAGATCCGCGTGATGCGCCGCGTCATCAATGTGCTGATCGTGATCGTGACGGTTGGGCTCGCGCTGATGACCTTCGAGCCGGTGCGCCAGTACGGACTTTCGCTGTTCGCGTCGGCCGGGGTCGCCGGGCTGATCGTCGGCTTCGCCGCCCGTCCCGTTCTCTCCAACATCATCGCCGGCATCCAGATCGCGCTGACCCAGCCGATCCGCATTGAGGATGCGGTGGTGGTGGAGGGCGAGTGGGGCTGGATCGAGGAGATCGCGGCGACCTATGTCGTCATCCGCATCTGGGACTGGCGCCGTCTCGTGGTCCCGCTTTCGTATTTTGTCGAAAAGCCGTTCCAGAACTGGACGCGGGAGAGCGCCTCGATCATCGGCTCGGTCCACTGGCGGGTGGATTACACGGTCCCGGTTCAGGAAGTGCGCGAGAAGCTTGAGGAATTTCTTGACGACTCGAAGCTATGGGATCGCAACGTGGTCAACCTGCAGGTTGTCGAGTCCGACGAACGCGGCCTCTTGCTGCGCGCGCTGATGACAGCCTCGACCTCGCCGCGCGCCTGGGACCTGCGCTGTGAGATCCGGGAGAAGATGATCGGCTGGCTGCAGCAGACCTATCCGCAGTGCCTGCCGCGGGTCCGGGCGGAGTTGCCGGCGGAGCCAGGTCAACACGGCTCCGGACCGGGCATGGGAGGTGCGGCGGTGACCGCGCAAATGGCGGCGGCACAGAAATAAGGGGCACGTTCGGGCCCGCTCTCAGGCCTCCAGCGTCCTCAGGCCTCCAGCGTTGCGATCACCGGAGCGTGGTCGGAGGGGCGCTCCCAGCCGCGGGCTTCGGCGATGACCTTGACGTCTGTGACCTTCGGCGCCAGCGGCGGCGTCACCCAGATGTGGTCGAGGCGCCGGCCCTTGTTCGCCGCCTGCCAGTCCTTGGCGCGGTAGCTCCACCACGTGTAGAGCTTTTCCTCCATCGGCACGAAGCGGCGCATGGCATCGACGAAGGGGCCGGCCTGGCGCACGTCCTCCAGCCGTTCGCGCTCCAGCGGCGTGTGACTGACGACGCGCGAAAGCTGCTTAGACGACCACACGTCGTTCTCGTAGGGGGCGATATTGAGATCGCCGACGACGACGCAAGGAAAGGTCGTCGCGCCCAGCCAGTCTTCCATCTCGGTGAGAAAGTCGAGTTTGTGCTGGAATTTCTCGTTGATGTGCGGATCCGGCTCGTCGCCGCCGGCGGGAACGTAGAAGTTGTGGATGCGCAGATGACGGCCGGAGAACGGCACGTCGGTGCCGATGTGACGGCAATCGTCCTTGTCGCAGAAGCGCCGCCGCTCGGTGCCGGTGAGCGGGCGCTTGGAAAGCGTGGCGACGCCGTGATAGCCCTTCTGGCCCGAAATCTCGATGTTCTGGTAGCCGGCCTTGCGCAGCGCCGCGAAGGGAAAGTTCGCGTCCGGGCACTTGGTTTCCTGCAGGCACAGCACGTCGGGCTGATAGGTCTTCAGGAAATGCTCGACGATCGGCAGCCGCAGCCGCACGGAGTTGATGTTCCAGGTGGCGATCGTCAGTCGGTCTGTCATGGCTATCGGAAGGCTCGAGGGCAGGGCGTTGAAATTACGGGTTCACGCGGTCCGGACCCTATCCTTTCGCCGGCATACAATCCAGCAGGTTGCGTGGCGAACGACACTATGTCTTCCCCGAGATGGGGCGCGCCAGACGCGCATTGCATTTTGTTTCGATCCATTGTGCGCCGGGGACGACTTGCTGTAAGGGAAGTATGTGGCTGTCGGCAGAAACCGCAAGGGCAGCACCGATCGCGTCCCGCCCAATGCCCCTCGCCAAGGCCACACCATGTCCGCATCCCACGCGCCTGATCAATCCCGCTTTCTGGCCTTTTCCCATCCGGCCTTCCGCCGCTACTGGGGCGCACGCTTCGGTTCCACCTTCGCGGTGCAGATCGTCTCCGTCTCGGTGGGCTGGCAGGTCTACGACATCACGCGCGATCCGCTGGATCTGGGCTTCGTGGGGCTGGCGCAGTTTCTGCCCGCCTTCCTGCTGGTGCTGGTGACGGGAACGGTCGCCGACCGCTTCGGCCGGCGCACGGTGATGGGAACGGCGCTGATCGCGGAAGGGGCGATGGCGGCGCTGCTGCTTGCCTTCACGCTCTCCGGTGCAGGAGCGGCTTCCGGAACCGTGTGGCCGATCTTCGTGCTGCTCATCGGTTTCGGCACGGCGCGCGCCTTCTTCAATCCTGCGTCTTCCGCACTCGTGACCAATCTTGTGCCGCCGGAACATCTCGCCAACGCGATCGCGTGGAACTCCTCCGCCTGGCAGGTGGCAAGCATCGTCGGCCCCGTGGCCGGCGGCCTGCTCTACGGCGTTTCGCCCTACGCGAGCTACGCCGTTGCGCTCGTCATGCTGGCGGCCGCCGCGGTTTCGGCGCTCTCCATCCCGCGTCCCGAACAGCACACGGCGGCGGGGCAGGTGACGTTCGCCTCCGTCGTCGACGGTTTTCGCTATATCTGGCGGGAAAAAGTGGTGCTGGGCGCGATCTCGCTCGATCTTTTCGCCGTGCTGCTCGGCGGCGCCGTGGCGCTGCTGCCGGTCTATGCGCGCGATATCCTGGAGCTGGGTCCCTGGGGCCTCGGCCTGTTGCGCGCGGCCCCCGGCATCGGCGCCATCATGGTCGCGATGTGGCTTGCCTCCCACCCCTTGCGCGATCACGCGGGCCTTCTGATGTTCGTCTTCGTGGGATTGTTCGGAGCCTTCACGGTTCTGTTCGGCGTCTCCACCATGCCCTGGCTGTCGATCGCCGCGCTGCTGCTGATGGGCGCTTTCGACATGGTGTCGGTCTATGTGCGGGAGACGCTGATCCAGCTGTGGACACCCGATGCGTTGCGCGGCCGGGTCAACGCGGTCAACATGGTGTTCGTCGGCGCCTCGAACGAACTGGGCGAATTCCGCGCCGGCGTCATGGCCGCGGCCATCGGCACGGTGTCGGCCGTCGTCGTCGGCGGCATGGGCACGATGGCGGTGGCGGCCCTGTGGGCGAAGATGTTCCCGGACCTGAGGAAGGCGCGGCATCTCGACGGGCGGGTGTGAGGGGTCGTGGATTGCCCGGACGAAGCCGGGCAATGACGGCGAGAGCGGCGAAAGGCGGCGCTAAGCCGCCTTCTCCGCCTGCGCCTCCACGATCCTGACGACATCCGCCATGATTTCCGTGAGCTGGAAATCCTTCGGCGTGTAGACAGCCGCTACGCCCGCCGCTCTCAGCGCCTTGGCGTCCTCGTCGGGGATGATGCCGCCGACGACGACGGGCACGTCGTCGAGACCTGATGCCCGCATGCGGTCCATCACGTCGCGCACCAGCGCCAGATGCGATCCCGAGAGGATCGACAGCCCCACCACGTGCACGCCCTCTTCCAACGCCGCGTTGACGATCTGGGCGGGCGTCAGGCGGATGCCTTCGTAGACGACTTCCATGCCGCAGTCGCGGGCGCGGACCGCGATCTGTTCGGCGCCGTTGGAATGACCGTCGAGTCCGGGCTTGCCGACCAGGAACTTCAGCCGCCGCCCGAGACGGCGGGAGATGGCATCGACCGAGGCGCGCACGGCGTCCGTGTCGCCGCCATCCTCGCGGGCCGCGCGGCCGACGCCGGTGGGGGCGCGGTACTCGCCGAAGACCTCGCGAAGTGCGGCGCCCCATTCGCCCGTCGTGGCACCCGCTTTTGCCGCCGCGATGGAGGGCTCCATGATATTGCGGTCTTCCGCGGCTGCCGACTTCAGCTCGGCAAGCGCTGCGGCAACGGCGGCCTCGTCGCGCGCTTCGCGCCAGGCCTTCACGGCTTCCACCGCTTCCGCCTCGACGTGTTCGGGTACGGTGAGAATGCCGCCGTCGGCCCCGCCCGCCAGCGGCGAGGGTTCGCTCTCCGTCCAGCGGTTGACGCCGACCACGACCTGTTCGCCACGCTCGATCGCCTCCAGCCGGCGGGAATTCGATTCAACGAGCTTCTGCTTCATGTAGGAGGATTCGACCGCCGCAACCGCGCCGCCCATGGCGTCGATGCGGGCAAGCTCCTCGCGCGCTTCCGCCTTCAGCGCCTCCACCTTCGCGGTGATTTCGGCGGAACCGTCAAAGATGTCGCCGTAGTCCAGAAGGTCGGTCTCGTAGGCGACGATCTGCTGCATGCGGAGCGACCATTGCTGGTCGAAGGGGCGGGGCAGGCCGAGCGCCTCGTTCCAGGCAGGCAATTGCACGGCGCGGGCGCGGGCGTTTTTCGACAGCACCACGGCCAGCATCTCGATGAGGATGCGGTAGACGTTGTTTTCCGGCTGCTGCTCGGTCAGGCCCAGCGAATTCACCTGCACGCCATAGCGGAAGCGGCGGTAGCGCTCGTCCTCCACGCCGTAGCGCTCGCGGCAGATCTCGTCCCACAGCTCCGTGAACGCGCGCATCTTGCACATCTCGGTGATGAACCGCAGGCCTGCATTGACGAAGAACGAGATGCGGCCGACGGCTTTCGGGAAATCCTCCGCCGGAATGGCCCCCGAGGCTTTCACATTGTCGAGCACGGCCTGCGCCGTCGCGAGTGCGAAAGCGAGTTCCTGAACCGGTGTCGCGCCGGCCTCCTGCAGGTGGTAGGAGCAGACGTTCATCGGGTTGAACTTCGGCATCTCGCCGTATGTCCAGGCGATCATGTCGGTGGTGAGCCGCATGGAGGGCGCTGGCGGGAACACATAGGTGCCGCGCGAGAGATATTCCTTGATGAGATCGTTCTGCGTCGTGCCGGAAAGAAGCTTGCGGTCCGCCCCCTGCTCGTCGGCGGCCGCCACGTAGAGCGCCAGCAGCCACGGTGCCGTGGCGTTGATCGTCATCGAGGTGTTCATCTTCTCAAGCGGAATATCGGCGAACAGCCTCCGCATGTCGCCCAGATGCGCCACCGGCACGCCAACCTTGCCGACCTCGCCGCGCGCAAGGGCGTGGTCGGGATCGTAGCCGGTCTGGGTCGGCAGGTCGAAGGCGACGGAGAGCCCCGTCTGCCCCTTGGCGAGATTTGAACGATAAAGCGCATTCGAGGCCGCCGCCGTCGAATGCCCCGCATAGGTGCGGAAGATCCAAGGCTTGTCCCGCCCTGTCTCACGCGTGTCCGACATGGTGCTGTTCCTCCCGAATGATGCACTGCCGCAAAATTGTTTTACGGCTTTTGATCCGGGCTGTCATCTCGACCAAGGCAGCAGAATTGTCCCACCGGACCAAAGGCATCGGAAACGGACCCGAAGAACCAACTTCCATCTTCGGGCCAGACCTTGAGGCAGGGCCGTTGACGCAAGAGGGCGTGTCGCGCAGAACCCCGCGCGCCGACTATTGCGTCAGGTTCATGGTGTCGCACAGTGGCAGGTCTTCGACGGCGGTGGGAAACTTAGCGATTTTGCATAGTGCAGAATACTTACCATGCCAGCAAATTAAGTTTGAATAAAGACAATTGGGGGAGCGTTGGTCGCATCATGTATATCGGGAGGTGTGCGGCTAATGTCGAGGTGTCTTGTCAGCGGAATGCTGGTCGGCGTTTTTTTGCATTTCGGTGCGAACGCAGCGGAACCTGTTCCCAGCGTTCCTGCGCCCGATGTTGGCGCGCTGGTAACCGAGGATGTCGTTGCCGGCCTGCATGAGATCGTTCGCGACGAGGTCATCCAGATCTCCGTGAAGGCGCAGAACCGTCGACTGGGCGGGATCGATCAGGCGCGTATTGACGAGCTCGACAAGGAGTGGCGGGCGGAAACCAAGTCGGACGGAAAGCAGCCGCTCATCGCCCGCACCCTGTCGAATCCGGCCTCCGCGCAGCTCTTGCGCATGCAGGCGGGCTCACTCGGTCTCTATTCGGAAATTTTCGTGATGGACGCCAAGGGGCTCAATGTCGGCCAGAGCTCCATTACCTCCGACTACTGGCAGGGCGACGAGGCCAAGTTCCAGAAGACGTTCCCCGTTGGAGCGAATGCGGTCTTCATCGACGAGCCGGAATGGCACGACGGCACGAAGACGTGGCGGGTGCAGGTCAACATGACGATCCCCGATGTCAAGGACGGCACGCCGATCGGCGCGGCGACCTTCGAGATCAATCTGAGCGAACTGCAGCGCCGCAAGAGCGTATGATCGCCAATCCCATCCAAGAGGCCCGAGGAAAAACAATGAGAACCTTGAGCAAGCTCACTGTCACAGCAAAGCTGACCGCGATCTTCGCCTGCATTCTCGTCATCGGTCTTGCCGGTGCTGTCGTAACCGTCTCCCAACTGACGGAAACGCGAAATTCCGTTCAGGAGAAGACGGAACTCATGAAGACGCTCGACGATGCGAACGTCTACGAAATGGCGATTTCTTCCGCCCAGGCGGCCATCCGCACGTACCTGCTGACCGGCGAGATTTCCAACATCGATGCCTATCACAAGGAAGTCGATGCGCGCGAGGCGGTCTATGACAAGTTGAAAGGCTCGCTGATTGGCGAGGTGGACACGCTCAAGCTCGCAAACGCAAAGGCGGTCGAGTGGGAGAAGACGTTTGCCGACCGGCAGATCTCCCTGATGGAGCGGCCCGATACGGTCGAACTTGCGCGCGCGCTGGAAGTCACGGGCGACGTACAGGCCCTGACCGAGGAGATCCACGCGGCGCTTAATTCGTATCGCACCCAGTTGCTGGCGCGTATCGATGCGGCGGAAAAGATGCAGCGCAGCCAGCTCAGCAATGTCGAAATGGTCGCCACCGCTTCCGGCGTGGTCATGCTGCTTATCGCGGTTTTCGCTGCATTGTTCTCCTACCGTGGCATCTCGCGGCCGATGCGGGTGATTGCGCGCGAGACGGCTGAAATCGCCGAGGGCGCGCTGGATACACATATCGACTATGCCGAACGCGGCGACGAGGTCGGCGACCTCGCCCGGGCGCTCACGATCTTCCGGGACAACCTCGCCGAAAACCGCCGGCTGGAGGAGGCCGTGCGCGAACGCGAGGAAACCGCGCGGCAGGAACGCAAGGCGGAGCTGCAGGCGCTCGCCAAGGAGTTCGAGGATACGGTCAAGGCGCTGGTCGAGCGCTTGGGCATTTCCGCCAATGCGTTGTCGGGCAACGCCGACCAGCTCTCATCGCTCGCCGATGCGACGTCGGGCCAGGTGATCGACGCGTCAAGTGCCTCCGAGCAGGCGTCGGCGAACGTGAATTCCGTGGCGGATGCGGCCGAGCAACTCGCCGAATCCGTGCGCGAGATCAACAACCAGCTGGAGAACAACGCAAAGCTCGTCGTGGAGACGGCCGCCGAGGTGGCCCGCACCAGCACGTCCGTCGGCGAACTTCGCGACGTGGTGGCTCGCATCGGCGAGGTGATAAGCCTCATTCAGGAAATCGCGGAGCAGACCAACCTCCTGGCACTGAACGCCACCATCGAGGCGGCGCGGGCCGGCGAGGCGGGCAAGGGGTTTGCCGTGGTCGCCAGCGAAGTGAAGCAGCTCGCCAGCCAGACCGCCAAGGCGACCGAGCAGATCGAAAGCCAGATCGCGCAGATGCAGAATGCAGCATCCTCCTCGATCTCCGCGGTCGATACGATCAGCGGTCGGCTGGAGACGATGCGCGAGACCGCGTCTTCCATCGCCGCGGCCGCCGAGGAGCAGGGGCTGTCGGTGCAGGAAATCGCCCGCAACATTTCCGAGGCTGCGCGCGGGACGACCCAGGTCAGCCAGGCGATCGGCATGGTGCGCGACGGCGCGGCCAGGACGGGCGCGATGGGTGGCGACGTGAAATCCTCCGCCGATACGCTGAACGAGGATGCGGGAACGCTGCGCGAACAGGTCGATGCGTTCCTGAGCCGTGTACGGGCGGCCTGACCGACGAATTGCTCCCGTTCCGGAAACGGGTCATCGGAAAACAGAAAGGGCCGCGCGGCGATCGCCACGTAGCCCTTTTTTATGCGGTGCAGCAATTTTCCGCACCGCCTGCCGCGTCCCGTTTTCCGGCGACGTTCTCTCCGCCTTGCGCAACATAATGCCGCCAGATGCGCCATTGCTTTTCGATGCTTGCGACTAAAGGATCATTCAAACCTCTTGCTTTGGCCCGATATTGCAACGCAATATTGCGGCTGTCCGCAGGGGAGGATCCGGTCGTGCGGAATGCTCGCAGGTAAAGAACCGCGAGTTTCGACCGGCGCGATGCAAAAACATGGGAAGAGAGACATGGCTGTCACAGCTCACGCCGAGGCGCAGCCGCCTAAGCCGGCCGGCGAAATCAAGGATCTCTACGAAATGGGAGAGATTCCGCCGCTCGGCCATGTGCCGGAAAAGATGCATGCCTGGGTGATCCGTCGCGAAAGGCACGGTCCGCCGGAAGAGGCAATGCAGAAGGAGGTCGTTCCGACCTGGGAGATCGGCGACGACGAGGCGCTGGTGCTGGTGATGGCCGCGGGCGTGAATTACAACGGGATCTGGGCCGGTCTTGGCGAGCCGATCTCGGTCTTCGATGTCCACAAGCAGCCCTACCATATCGCCGGATCGGATGCCTCGGGCATCGTTTGGGCGGTCGGTTCCAAGGTGCGGCGCTGGAAGGTCGGCGACGAGGTCGTCATCCACTGCAATCAGGACGATGGCGACGACGAGGAGTGCAACGGCGGCGACCCGATGTTCTCCAATTCCCAGCGCATCTGGGGGTATGAGACGCCTGACGGCTCGTTTGCCCAGTTTGCCCGGGTTCAGGCGCGCCAGCTCATGCACCGCCCGCAGCATCTGACCTGGGAAGAGAGCGCCTGCTATACGCTGACGCTCGCCACTGCCTACCGCATGCTGTGGGGTCACCGTCCGCACATCATTCGTCCGGGCGACAACGTGCTGGTGTGGGGCGCCTCCGGCGGGCTCGGGGTGTTCGCCGTGCAGCTGTGCGCGGCGGCCGGCGCCAACGCGATCGGCATCATATCGGAAGAGGACAAGCGCGATTTCGTGATGAGCCTCGGTGCCAAGGGCGTCATCAACCGAAAGGATTTCGCCTGCTGGGGCCAGCTGCCGAAGGTCAACTCCGAAGAGTACAAGACCTGGTTCAACGAGGTGCGCAAGTTCGGCAAGGCGATCTGGGACATCACCGGCAAGGGCGTGAACGTCGATTTCGTTTTCGAGCATCCCGGCGAGCAGACGTTCCCCGTCTCCACCTTCGTGGTTAAGCGCGGCGGCATGGTGGTTTTCTGCGCCGGCACGACGGGTTTCAACATCACGTTCGATGCCCGCTACGTGTGGATGCACCAGAAGCGCATCCAGGGCTCGCACTTCGCCCATCTGAAGCAGGCGGCGGCCGCCAACAAGCTGATGATCGAGCGCCGCATCGATCCGTGCATGTCGGAGGTCTTCCCCTGGGAACAGATTCCCAAGGCACACACCAAGATGTGGAAGAACCAGCATGCGCCCGGCAACATGGCCGTGCTCGTCAACGCTCCGCACGCGGGGCTGCGCTCCTTCGAGGACGTGCTGGAGGCGACCGGTCAGTAGGGCCCGGCAAAAGCCCCGGCGGTGCGGATGAAAGCGCCGCGCGGTATCTCAAGATCTCCATCTCACCCCGGGTGCTTTCGTCCGGGGGCCGCTTGTTCTACCGTCCGGCCAATTGTGGACGGAGGATTCGGCGATGGTTGTTCTGAACAAGATCTACACGCGCACCGGCGACGACGGCACGACGGCGCTGGGCTCCGGCGAGCGCCGGGCCAAGCACGACCTCAGGGTCGCCGCCTACGGCACGGTGGATGAGACCAACGCCACGCTCGGGCTGGTGCGGCTTCATCTTTCCGGCCTGCCGGATCTCGACGCCACCATGGCGCGCATCCAGAACGACCTGTTCGATCTCGGCGCCGATCTCGCCACGCCAGAGGCCGAGGAACCGCTGCCCTACGAACCGCTGCGCATCACCGACGAGCAGGTGAAGAGGCTGGAGGCGGAGATCGACCGGCTTAACGGCGATCTTGAGCCGCTGCGCTCCTTCGTGCTGCCTGCGGGATCTGCGGCCGCCGCTCACCTCCATCTTGCCCGCACGGTGGCGCGGCGCGCGGAACGGCTGATGAGCGAGCTTGTCGGGCACGAGAAGATCAACGGTGCCGCGCTTCGCTATGCAAACCGGCTTTCCGATTTCCTGTTCGTCGCCGCCCGCTGGGTGAATGCACAGGGCGATGGCGATGTGCTCTGGGTTCCGGGAAAGAACCGGTAGGGCAGGATGAGATAGCGGAGCGGGTGGTTTATCCGCACGGCCTTTCACTGTCATTGCCGGCTGGCCCGAGATCCCGGCGCACCCTTCAAATCCACACGTCTGTCTCCACCGTCATTCCGGACGCGGTGCGGCGCGTGAGTGCCGCTTCGCAGATCCGGGATCTCCCCTCGGTCCGAACCGCTTGAGACCCCGGTTCTGCACGGCAACGTTTCACGTTGCAGCGCACCCGGGATGACACTGGAGAGTTTTCCTCAGAAGGTGCCAACGTGCGGCGGCAGCCCGCCTTACCCGAATGTTCCCTTGAAGCCCGGCACCGCAAGCGGATTGTCGAGCATGGCCGCGGAATCCGGGGTGTCGGTCTGCGCGGTGTTCGTGAAGGCCGCGAAGAGACCCTCCACGAAGCCCTTCGGCATGTCGCGGGTGATGCAGACCAGCCGGGTGGAGTGGTCGGCGTCGGGCCAGGCTTCCAGCCGCACGGGCGGGTGGAAGACATGCTGAACTCCATGCAGCACGACAGGATGGTCGGGATCCTCCGCAATCGCGACGATGCCCTTGAAACGCAGCAGGTTCGGCCCGTGCGCGGAGCGGATCAGGTCCAGGAACATCTCCAGCCCCGCCGTCGGGATCGACCTGTCGCTCTTCAGCGTGAAGGCGCGGATGTGGTCATCGTGGCGGTTGACGTCGTGATGGTGATGCCCGTGATCATGATGATGATCATGCCCATGCTCGTGACTATGTCCGTCATCCGCCTGCGCTTCCTCGCCAAGCCAGCGGCGCACATCGGGGATCTTGGTGTCGGGGTTGTAGAGCCCGCAATCGAGCAGGGCCTCGGCGCTCGCCTCGCCCTTGGCGGCATCGAGAATCGGCGCGCCGGGATTGAGCCGACGGATCCGCGCATGCAGCGCATCGAGCCCAGCGCGGGTCTCGTCGCTGTCGACCAGATCCGATTTGGTCAGCACCAGCCGGTCGGCGACAGCGACCTGCTTCACCGCTTCCTCGTGGGCATCGAGCGTGGCGGCGCCATTGATGGCGTCGATCATGGTGATCACGCCATCGAGCCGGTAGCGCATGACCAGATAGGGGTGCAGCATCACCGCGTGCAGGACGGGAGCGGGATCGGCAAGGCCGGTCGTCTCGATGACGACGCGCTTCAGCGCATCGATGCGGCCGTTGTCGAGCCGTCGCAGCAGGTCTTCCAGCGTGTTGATGAGATCGCCGCGAATGGTGCAGCACAGGCAGCCGGAGGAAAGCTCGATCACGCCTTCATCGGCGGTTGCGACCAGTAGGTGATCGAGGCCGACATCGCCGAACTCGTTGACGATGACGGCGGTGTCCTTCAGCGCGGGATCTGCGAGCAGGCGGTTCAAGAGCGTGGTCTTGCCGGCGCCGAGGAACCCGGTCAGCACGGTAAGCGGGACCGGTTCGGGCGGTCTCCGGCGGGGGGCATCAGTCATGACGGTATCCGATCGTGAACGGCCGCGCGGCCGGCGCTCGTAATGGGCCGAGCGCTCAGCGAGGCGCGCGGCGGGGAGTGGGGGTGCCGTCGGCCGCCCGGCTCGGCAACGGGATGATGACGAGCGGGCGGCCGGTCGCTGCGGGTGCTCCGCCGGCTGCGGCCGCGATGTTCTCGTCGGGTTTCGAGCGCGGCGGCATCACGACGCCGAAGGCCTCGGCGACCGTTTCCGACGGGTCCTGGGCCTTCGGCGCACGCAAAGGGACCGCCGCCTTGGCGTCCGGGTCGACCGCGAGTGTGACGCGGACCAGATCGCCGGAGTTGCGGCGCGAGCCGATCAGGCGGTCCATCACCTCGCCCCAGTCGACCTTCTTGTCGCCGGTGCGCGGGACGGTGGTGTTCTTCTTCGCCGAACGTATCGCGCCGGGCACGCGCGGCGGCACGCGGCCGCTGTCGCCGGCATAGGCATTGGCAACGCCGGGCAGATTGGGATTCCCGGTCAGGGCTGCCATGACCCCCGTCGTTCTGCCGCCGGCATAGGTCTTGAGGAGCTCGGCGACGTCCGGCTTCTTGTTGCGCTTGCAATAGCCATCGGGCGGCAGGCCCTTGACGATGCGCGGCCGCGCCATTTCGTCGAGCGTCTTGCGCCGTGAAAACAGGCCCCCACCCTCAAAGCCCTTTTCGATGAGCTGGCGGCTCATGGCGGCGCGTTCGAGCCCGGAGGCGGCGCCGAAGACGATGGCGACCACCGTGCGCCCGCCCCGCGTCGCGGAGACGGCGACATTGTAGCCGGAATTGCAGATGTAGCCGGTCTTCAGGCCGTCGGCGCCGCGAACGCGCTGGAGATACTCGCGGTTGGCCGAGCGCAGCAGATGCTTGCCGAACTGCACGCCCGCGTAGCCGTAAAGCTCGCGGTATTGCGGGAAGTCGCGCAGCAGTGCCCGCGCCAGAACCGCCATGTCGCGCACGGAGGAATAGTGATTGGGATCGGGGAGGCCGTGCGGATTGACGAAATGGGTGTCGCGCATGCCGAGCCGGCGCGCGGTCTGGTTCATGACGTCGGCAAAACCGCCTTCCGAACCGCCGACGGTCTCCGCGATGGCGACGGCGATGTCGTTGGCCGACTTGACCAGCATCACCTTGAGCGCGGCGTCGAGGCTGAGCTGCGTGCCCGGCTTCAGGCCCATCTTGGAGGGCGGCTGGGCGGCGGCATGCGCCGACATCGTCACCGGGGACGCCATCGTGATGCGTCCCTCCCGGATGGCGGTGAAGGTGACATAGGCGGTCATCAGCTTGGTCAGCGAGGCGGGATACCAGCGGCGGAACGCGTCGTGCTGCTCGATCACCTTGCCGGAATTCGCCTCGAAAACCATCCAGGCCGCGACCTTGGCCTGTGCCGCCTGGCCATGGAAGGTGACAAGAACGAGCGCGGCGGCAAGCAGGACGGCAACCGGATGGGCGGCAGAGCGAGACCCGCTCCGGCTGCGCGGAAACGGGAAACGTGCGCGCGATATCGCTGAAACGACCAAATCAACCTCGCCGGTGTCCTGAACAGTCCGGTCGCCACAGGCAGCACGTGCCGGGCTTCCCGAAACTGAGATCGACCTTCGCGTATCGATAAAGGGCATGAATAGCCGATCTGGGGGGCTTTATGCAAAGTCTTCCCGCAGGCGGGCGTTGCCGTGAGAGGGATAAAGGATGCGCATGCCGTCATTCGGTGGGCGGCGCGCGTGCGCAAAAATTGGGCGATTGACGCCTTTCTGGTCAATCCGCTGTCCATTTGTCACCCTGAAGCCGCGAAAATGAGCGATCATGTGGCTTGGCCCGTGGATTGCTCTTTCCTGCAATGATCTCGAACTCAAACCGGCACGTCATTCCGTCCATGCTCGCCCCTTCTCCCATCGACAGCGCCGTTTCCGGTAGCTTGCAGCGCGCACAGGGGCGGGCGCATGTGGCGTTTGCGTGTCCTTCGGGACCAGCGGGGGAGAGGGGCACGCGGCTGGCCGATCTCTACCAGAGCGGCTGTGCGAAGATCCGGCTTCCGCGCACCAGAGGCGAGCGCCAGGCGGTGCTGCTCAATACGGCGGGCGGGATCGCCGGCGGCGACCGGCTGGATTATTCCGCGGCCTGGGGCGGCGGGACACAGGCTGTCGTGACGAGCCAGGCTGCCGAGCGGGTGTATCGCAGTCTGGGCGATGCCGGCGAAGTTTCGAATAGGCTGATCGTTGGAGATGGCGCCCAGGCTTGCTGGTTGCCGCAGGAGACGATCGTCTTCAACGGTGCACGGCTTGACCGGCAGCTGGAGGCCGATCTCTCAAGCTCGGCAAGCCTGCTCGCGGTGGAGGCGGTGGTTCTGGGACGGGCGGCGATGGGCGAGAGCGTCGACTGCGTGAGCCTGCGCGATCGCTGGCGCGTGCGCCGCGACGGACGGCTCGTCTTTGCCGACGATACCCGGCTCGAGGGCGATGCCCGGGCGATCCTCGCGGGGCCTGCGACCGGGGCCGGCGCGCGTGCCTTCGCGACGATCCTTCAGGCGAGTGACGATGCGCAGGCGCGGATAGACGAGGCGCGGGCCGTGCTGGCACGGTGCCGGAGCGAGCGGCTTTGCTGCGGGGCTAGCGCTTGGGCCGGCACGGGTGCCGATGCCGGGGGCGGCGTTCTGGTCGTGCGCATGCTGTCTGCCGATGCACGCGTGCTGCGCGATGCGATCATGACTTTTCTGCAGGACTGGCGCGGCACGGATCTGCCGCGGGTCTGGCATTGCTGACGAGAGATCAAGGACACGGACATGAACCTGACTCCCAGGGAGAAGGACAAGCTGATGACCGCCATGGCCGCGATGGTTGCCCGCAGGCGGCTGGAGCGGGGGGTGAAGCTCAATTATCCGGAAGCGGTGGCGCTGATTTCCGATTTCGTGGCCGAAGGCGCGCGCGACGGGCGCAGCGTGGCGGATCTGATGCAGGACGGCGCCAAGGTGATCACCCGTGATCAGGTTATGGAGGGCGTGGCGGAGATGATCCACGACGTACAGGTCGAGGCGACCTTTCCCGATGGCACCAAGCTGGTGACGGTGCACGAACCGATCCGCTGAGCCCGATGAACACAATTGACGGAAAAGGGCAAGATGCCATGATCCCCGGAGAAGTGCTGCCGAGAGACGGCGAGATCGAACTCAACGCAGGTCTTCAGTCGATTGCGCTGGAGGTCGCCAATACCGGCGACAGACCCATTCAGGTCGGTAGCCATTACCATTTCGCTGAGACCAATGCCGGGCTCTCCTTCGACCGGGAGGCCGCCAGGGGCATGCGGCTCGACATTCCCGCCGGCACAGCGGTGCGTTTCGAGCCCGGCCAGACGCGCCGTGTCACGCTGGTGCCCTATCGCGGTGCTCGCACCGTCTACGGATTTAATCAGGCCGTGATGGGCAAGCTCTGAGCGAAGGGTTGCGCGCCATGGCGATCGAACCGCACGGATCACGGGTGCGCGCTGCCGTTTCAGCTGTCGGCGTTCACGGAAGCGGGAAGGCCGAGCAGGTCGAGAACGCGGGCGACCGTCTCGTCAATGGTCGAGCCGTGGCCGGTTTCGCCAGCGTCCGTCATCGCGGGGGCGAGGTCGGCGATGCGGGTGCCGGACCAGTTGTCGACGAGAGATGCGTGCGGTGCGACGCTCAGCGGGCCGCCCGGCGTGACCGCGAAGTAGATGACGGCGAGGGTCGCCGCCGCCAGCAGAATCCAGAACTTGCGCATCGCGTGGTGTCTCCGTCCGGCGATCCGGGAGGTGCTTCCCGTTCGCCGCATGGATATGGCTGGCGAAAGTGGTCCGCCACGGGCGGTGCCGGGATCATTTCTTGGCAAAATCGGGTCATCGCTGCCCGAATGATGAACAAAATGACAATTACCCGTCCGGGACTGGAGCAGACCGCGACGATCGTGAGAGGAGCCGTTCCCGATGCCCTATAAGATGCCGCGTGCGGCTTATGCCGACATGTTCGGTCCCACAACGGGCGACCGCGTGCGGCTCGCCGATACGGAACTCTTCATCGAGGTGGAGAAGGACCTCACCACCTACGGCGAGGAGGTGAAGTTCGGCGGCGGCAAGGTGATCCGCGACGGCATGGGGCAGTCTCAGGTGACGCGCTCCGGCGGCGCGGTCGATACCGTCATCACCAACGCGCTGATCGTCGATCACTGGGGCATCGTCAAGGCCGATGTCGGCCTCAAGGACGGGCGCATCGCGGGCATCGGCAAGGCCGGCAACCCGGACGTGCAGCCGGATGTCGATATCGTCATCGGCCCGGGCACGGAGGCGATCGCCGGCGAGGGCAAGATCCTGACGGCCGGCGGCATCGACGCCCACATTCATTTCATCTGTCCGCAGCAGATCGACGAGGCGCTCTATGCTGGCGTCACCACGATGATCGGCGGCGGTACGGGACCGGCCACCGGCACCAACGCCACCACATGCACGCCCGGCCCCTGGCATCTGGCGCGCATGCTGCAATCGGCCGACGCCTTCCCGATGAACCTCGCGTTCGCCGGCAAGGGCAACGCCGCGCTGCCGGCCGCGCTCGAGGAACAGGTCAGGGCCGGGGCGATGGCACTGAAGCTGCACGAGGACTGGGGCACGACGCCGGCGGCCATCGACTGCTGCATGTCGGTGGCCGATGCCTATGACGTGCAGGTGATGATCCACACCGACACTCTGAACGAGAGCGGTTTTGTCGAGAATACGGTCAACGCCTTCAAGGGCCGCACGATCCATGCCTTTCACACGGAAGGAGCGGGCGGCGGCCATGCGCCGGATATTCTCAAGGTCGTCAGCTATCCGAACGTCATTCCCTCGTCCACAAATCCGACGCGGCCCTATACGCGCAACACGCTCGACGAGCATCTCGACATGCTGATGGTGTGCCACCATCTCGACCCGTCGATCCCGGAGGACGTGGCGTTCGCCGAAAGCCGCATCCGCAAGGAGACGATCGCAGCCGAGGACATCCTGCACGACATCGGCGCGCTCTCCATCATCGCATCCGACAGTCAGGCGATGGGGCGTGTCGGCGAGGTGCTGATCCGCACACTGCAGACCGCGCACAAGATGAAGGTGCAGCGCGGCCGTCTGGCGGAGGAGACCGGCGAGAACGACAACCTGCGCGTCAAGCGCTACATGGCGAAGGTCACGATCAACCCGGCCATCGCCCATGGCATGGACGCGCATATCGGTTCCGTCGAGGTCGGCAAGCTCGCGGACCTCGTTCTGTGGGATCCGGCCTTCTTCGGCGTGAAGCCCGATCTGGTTCTCAAGATGGGCACGATCGCGGCCGCGCTGATGGGCGATCCCAACGCCTCGATCCCGACGCCGCAGCCCGTCCACTACCGCCCGATGTTCGGCGCTTTCGGCAAGGCGCTGGAGGCCTCGGCCGTAACGTTCGTTTCCAGGGCGGCGTATGAGGCCGGGCTCAAGGCCTCTCTGGAACTGGGCAAGGTGATCCTGCCGGTAGAGAATACACGCAGCGGCATTTCCAAGGCCTCGATGATCCACAATTCGGCGACGCCGCAGGTGGAGGTCGACCCGGAGACCTACGAGGTGCGCTGCGACGGCGAACTGATCACCTGCGAGCCCGCGGACGTGTTGCCGATGGCGCAGCGCTATTTTCTTTTCTAAAGCGAAATGAGAGGCTGACGGGATGGAATTCGTCATCGAAACCGCAAGCGATCCCGCTCCCGGCTGTCCGTGTTGCGACCCGCTCGCCGCCGCGCCACAGGGGTTCGTCACGCGCGATGACGAGGCGGTCGCCGTCTATTTCGGGGACTGGACGCGCACGCCGGTGCCGTCAGCAGATATCGTCGTCTCGCTCGGGCGCTGGGACGCGTTGTCGGAACCGAAGGACCGCCGCGCCATCGCCTTCCGGCTGATGCGCGGCGAGGCAGGTCTCAACGTCGAGCTTCTCGATGCCGGGCAGACGCGCTGGGCGGTCGTCGATTTCGGGGGCGAGATGCTGGACGAGGACGCTGCCGGGCGCGATCCGGATCTGGAAGAGTTCCGCGCGATCGTGCTGGAAATCGCGGCCAAGGACCGGCGCATCGCCGATGCGCTGGAAGGCCCGGGCAACTGCTCGCTCCGCCTGTCGCGGCGACCGGGAACGGTGCAACGGTTCCGCGTCGAGGCGGCGGAATGGCGGTAGACATCGTGCGGGCAACAAGACCGGGGCACCCTTCGGCTTCCCAGTTTGTGAGGAAACGACATGATCCGGGCACTTGAGGTGCTGGAGGTCGGCACGTGGTCGGGCGAACCCGCCGATCGGGTGGATCTCGATCACGATGATCGCCACCGCCGGCGTGTGGCGATGACGGGCGAGGCAGGGACCGAGTTCCTGCTCGATCTGCCGAAGGCCATGGCCTTGCGCGCCGGCGACGCGCTGAAGCTGGAGGACGGGCGGCTGGTGGAGGTGGTCGCAGCCCCGGAAGCGCTGGTGGAAATTGTGGCCGAGGATATGGGGCATCTGGTAAAAATCGCCTGGCACCTCGGCAACCGTCACCTGCCGACGCAGCTCCTTGGCGACCGCCTGCGCATCCGCCGCGATCATGTGATCGAGGACATGGTGGAACGGCTCGGCGGGCGCATAGCGTTCGTCACCGAGCCGTTTGACCCGGAAGGCGGCGCCTATGGACATGGCGCTGTACATGGTCATGAGCACGGGCACCACCATGGGCACGGGGCCGGCGCCGATGACGGGCACTCCCCTGACCATGGGCATCACCACCACGGCCCGCACGATCATGGCTGACGCATCGCTCTACCGGCTGCTCGCCTGGATGTCGCCGTCCTTTCCCGTCGGCGCCTACACCTACAGCCACGGCCTGGAATGGGCCGTGGAAGAGGGCGTGGTGAAGGACGCCGCGACGCTGAAGGCCTGGGTGACGGACGTGCTGCGCCATGGCTCGGGCCGGTGCGATGCGATCCTGCTTGCCCGCGCGCACGAGGCGTTCGCCGTTGGCGACCTTGGCGTGTGCCGCGATATCGCGGAGCTTTCGGCGGCGCTGCAACCGTCGAAGGAACGGCATCTGGAAGCGAGCGCGCAAGGGGCGGCGTTCGTCACCGCGCTCGATGCCGCCTGGCCGGCAGAAGACGAGACGGCGGCGGAAAGGCTAGCCGCCTTGAAAGAGGCGGGCGGACTTCATGCGATTGCCACCTGGACGTACAGTGTCGCGGTCGGCATTCACTGCGCCGCCCACGAGGTCGATCTCGCCCAGGCGGTTTCCGCCTATCTCCATGCCTTTGCGGCCAACCTCGTTTCCGCCGCCGTCCGGGCCGTGCCGCTCGGCCAGAGCGACGGACAGCGGGTGATTGCAGGACTTGAGCCCGTCATCGCCGAGGTGGCCGCAGAGGCGCTTGCCGCATCGCTCGATGACCTTGGCTCGGCTTCGTTTCTCGCCGATATTTCTTCCCAGCTTCACGAAACCCAATACACGAGGCTGTTTCGCTCATGACCTCTCCCAATGGCCCCCTGCGCATCGGCATCGGCGGCCCCGTTGGCTCCGGCAAGACCGCGCTGATGGACGCGCTGTGCAAACGCCTGCGCGACGACTTCCAGCTCGCCGCCATCACCAACGATATCTATACCAAGGAAGATGCGGAGTTCCTGACGCGCTCGGGCGCGCTCGAACCGGAACGCATTCGTGGCGTGGAGACGGGCGGCTGTCCGCACACGGCCATTCGTGAGGATGCCTCGATCAATCTCGCGGCCGTTGCGGAGCTGAATGCCGCCTACCCGGATCTCGACGTGGTTCTCATCGAATCCGGTGGCGACAATCTCGCGGCAACCTTCTCGCCGGAGCTCGCGGACCTGACGATCTACGTCATCGACGTCTCGGCCGGCGACAAGATCCCGCGCAAGGGCGGACCGGGCATCACGCGCTCAGATCTGCTCGTCATCAACAAGACCGATCTTGCCCCGCTGGTGGGCGCCGATCTTTCCGTCATGGATCGGGACGCGAAGAAGATGCGCGGGACGCGTCCCTTCGTCTTCGCAAATACCAAGGCGGGGGAGGGCGTTGCGGCCGTGGTGGATTTCATTCTCGCCAAGGGCGGGTTGAGCGCGGCGGCGTAGGCGCGTCTCAGCTGCAATTTCCTCGCGAGACCCTGCGGTTTTCGGCGAAAAACCGCATGACTCCCACCGCAATGTCCTGTATAGGACGCGCCTTGAGCCCCGCCATGTCCGCATGTTGGGGGCCGATCAATCGTGACACGAAGAACGAGAGACTTGTCATGAATATCATTGAACAGCTCGAATCCGAGCAGATGGCGAAGATCGCCGAGCAGCGGAAGATCCCCGAATTTTCCCCCGGCGACACGATCCGCGTGAATGTGCGCGTTACCGAAGGCACGCGCACCCGTGTCCAGGCCTACGAGGGCGTCTGCATCGCCCGCGCCGGTTCGGGCCTGCACGAGAGCTTCACGGTTCGCAAGATTTCCTATGGCGAAGGCGTCGAGCGTGTCTTCCCCATGTATTCCCCGCTGGTCGAGGGTGTCGAGGTCGTGCGTCGCGGTAAGGTCCGCCGCGCGAAGCTCTACTACCTGCGTGGCCGTCGCGGTAAGTCCGCGCGCATCGCGGAAGCCTCCAACGTTCGCGCCAAGCGCCTGAACGACGAGCAGCGCGCCGCCGCCGTCGAGGCCAAGGCCGCCGCCGAGGCCGAGAAGAAGGCCGCTCAGGAAGCTGCCGCCGCCGAGGCGAACGCGGAATAGGATTCCGTTCGGTCCGCACCGACGTGCGGTGCCGCAAACACGCTTAGAAGGCGCCCGCCCTCTCCAGAGGCGCGGGCGCTTTTGCATCGCGGTGTGCGGGGCCAGGGAGAGCCGCAAAGCGGAAATCCTTGAAACCGTCGCACCGGACCGGCATATTGCCGGCGATAGTGCAGATCGGGTCGCTCCATCACATGACCGCGAACATGGACAGGACAGACAGCTTGAAGGCACGGCGCGCTCGTCACAGCGCCGCCGCCGGCGTGCATGCGCCCATCGCCTTCGCTCTCTTCCACGACCACGCCCGTCTGCCGTGGCGCTTTCATGCGCTTCTCAACGTATCCAACGACATCCTTATGGGCTGATCCGCCCGCCGGGCACGCGCGCCTTTGTCGGAGCGCCGCGGCCTGGCCGGCGGAGCCATCAATGTCGTTTATCCGAATTTTCCGGGAGAGAAAGACCGATGACTGAAGCCAAGACGCTCTACGACAAGATCTGGGACGACCATCTGGTCGACATGCAGGAAGACGGAACGGGCCTGCT
The DNA here is from genome assembly GCF_037026715.1 of Breoghania sp. JC706. NCBI lineage: Bacteria > Pseudomonadati > Pseudomonadota > Alphaproteobacteria > Hyphomicrobiales > Stappiaceae > Breoghania > Breoghania sp. JC706. The sequence continues at coordinate 35,246 of NZ_JBANCG010000007.1, read as the reverse complement.
CTATATCGACCGCCACCTCGTTCACGAAGTGACCTCGCCGCAGGCCTTCGAGGGCCTGCGCATGGCCGGTCGCCAGGTGCACGCGCCGACCCGCACGCTCGCCGTCGTCGATCACAACGTGCCGACCACAGACCGCACACACGGCATCGACGATCCCGAATCCGCGCTGCAGGTGCAGACGCTTGCCGACAACGCCAAGGAATTCGGCGTCGAGTACTATTCGGAGACCGACCGCCGTCAGGGCGTGGTGCATATCGTGGGCCCCGAGCAGGGCTTCACCCTGCCGGGCATGACCATCGTGTGCGGCGACAGTCACACCTCCACCCACGGCGCCTTCGGGGCTCTGGCCCACGGCATCGGCACCTCGGAGGTGGAGCACGTGCTCGCCACCCAGACGCTGATCCAGAAGAAGGCCAAGAACATGCGGATCACCGTCGACGGCGATCTGCCCGAGGGCGTGACCGCCAAGGATATCATCCTGGCGATCATCGGCGAGATCGGCACGGCCGGCGGCACCGGACACGTCATGGAGTACACCGGCGACGCCATCCGCGCGCTGTCGATGGAGGGCCGGATGACGGTCTGCAACATGTCGATCGAGGCGGGTGCGCGCGCCGGCCTGATCGCCCCCGACGAGACCACCTACGCCTACATCAAGGGCCGCCCCAAGGCTCCCACTGGCAAGGCCTGGGACATGGCCAAGGCCTATTGGGAAACGCTCTATTCCGATCCGGACGCCCACTTCGACCGCGAGGTGCATCTGGATGCGGCCAACCTGCCGCCGACGGTCACCTGGGGCTCCTCGCCGGAAGACGTGGTCTCCATCACCGGCGTCGTGCCGAACCCGGACGACATTGCCGACGAGGGCCGTCGTGCCTCCAAGCGCCGCGCACTGGAATACATGGGGCTCACCGCCGGCACGAAGATGACCGACATCGCGATCGACCGCGTCTTCATCGGTTCGTGCACGAACGGCCGCATCGAGGATCTGCGCGCCGCGGCCGCCGTCGTCAAGGGCCACAAGGTTGCCGATACGGTCAGTGCCATGGTGGTGCCGGGCTCGGGGCTTGTGAAGGATCAGGCCGAGGCGGAAGGCCTCGACAAGATCTTCATCGAGGCGGGCTTCGAATGGCGCGAGCCGGGGTGCTCGATGTGCCTTGCGATGAACGCCGACAAGCTCGCTCCGGGCGAGCGCTGCGCCTCCACCTCGAACCGCAACTTCGAGGGCCGTCAGGGCTTCAAGGGACGCACGCATCTGGTCTCGCCGGCCATGGCGGCGGCGGCGGCGGTCGCCGGCCGTTTCGTCGACGTGCGCGAGTGGCCGCAAGGCTGATTCGCTGCCCGAAAAGAGCGCGGAACGACACCGACGGGCACCCACGGGTGCCCGTTTGCGTTCCTGTCCGGGCCGGCGCACGCTGCACTGCAACCTGACGGCTCCGGATTCTCTCGATTTTTCAGACAGCAAGGGCGCGGTAAAGGTTGCGTCATTCCCGCGACGCTACGTCACGCTTACGGCTTCACAACAGCGTCATCCACGCTTTACACTATGCCTGCGCCTTTAGGGTGGCTTATGCCGGAAAAAGGAGCGTGGGTGTGACCATCGCCGTGCCGACGGGAACCCATCCGGTTCTCGTGCTCAACGCGGATTATCGACCCCTGAGCTATTACCCCCTGTCGCTGTGGGCTTGGCAGGACGCGATCAAGGCGGTCTTTCTGGACCGGGTCAACATCGTGTGCGAATACGACGTCGCGATCCGAAGTCCGAGCTTCGAGATGCGCCTGCCGAGCGTCGTGTCGCTCAAGACCTACATCCGACCGTCCAAGCACCCCGCCTTTACCCGCTTCAACGTTTTCCTGCGCGATCGTTTCCAGTGCCAGTATTGCGGCTCGCGCGACGATCTCACCTTCGATCATCTGATCCCGCGCTGCCGGGGCGGACAGACCACCTGGGAAAACGTCATCACCGCCTGTTCTCCCTGTAACTTGCGCAAATCGCACAAGTCGTGCCGCGAAATCGGCATGTTCCCCGCGCACGCGCCCTTCCGGCCGACCGTGCAGGACCTGCACCAGAACGGCCGGCTTTTCCCCCCCAACTATCTGCACGAAAGCTGGCTCGATTTCCTGTACTGGGATACCGAACTGGAGCCCTGAGCGCCCCGGGCACCCTTCGCATTTCCCTCAGCGCTGGCGAGACTGCGCAGGCGCGTGGCGGCCGACATGTCCTCGCCATGTCCCGATTCATGACAATGGCGATGCCACAACGGTGCGCCGGCTTAGCCTTCTCTTAACCCCGTCCGCCGCTTGTCCGGCCACCTTGTCGGATTTAACGGGAAAGCAGCAACTGGCGTGCGACCTTCGGTCAAATCCGCGAAGCCGACTTAACACGTCGTTTACGGCGCGATCAGGAATTATTCAGCGAATTCAATCGGCTTCGTGGAGAGCTGAGATTGCGCACCGGATCCGGCCCGATTGCTGCGTTCAATGGGCGGATAGCGGGCGCGTTGTCCCGATATCGGTCGGCTTCCGCCGGATGCGGGTGGGGCCACTGCCGACAGCGACCGGCCGCCGCGCTCAGCCAAGCCCATGGCGGCCGGTCCGAACACGAGAGATCTTGCTATGTGGCGCGGTGTTGAAGCGATGAAGGCCCTGCTGGCGCGGTTTGCGCGCGACACAAGTGGCTCGATCGCGATCATGTGGGGACTTTCCGCCATCGTCGTGATCGGCATGGTCGGGGCGGCGATCGACTATTCGCGGGCGGTCAACGTCAAGGAAGTGATGGCGCAGGAACTCGACGGCGCGGTGCTCGCCGGTGCGCGCTACCTCTCAAGCTCCACCGACACTGACAAGACGAAGACCCAGATCGTCGACACGTTCTCCCAGACAACGGCGCAGGCGCTGGGCGAGACGGCCACCTATGAGCTGACAGCCGACGATGTCTCCATCGACGAAACGGCCGGCACAATCTCGGTGACCGCCAAGGGCGCTGTCCAGACCGCTTTCATGAAGATCCTTGGCATCGACACGATGCCAATCGAAGTCACATCGCAGGCGAGTTTTTCCGACAAGTACCTGGAAATCGCGCTGGTGCTCGACTTAACCGGGTCAATGGACGGGTCCGATGGCAATGGCTCGACTCGTATCGCCTCCCTGAAGAGTGCGGCAACAACGTTGATCAACACGCTGATGCCGGATGAAACCAGCGACCGCATCCGCATCTCGATCATCCCCTATAGCGAAGGCGTCAGCCTCAGCTCGTCCATGGCGAGCCTAGTCACCAATGGCTATTCGACGAATTGTGTCACTGAGCGTACAGGCGCCCAGCAATATACGGATGCGAGCTATACGAGCGAATACATTGGAAATGGTTCTAATCTAACCATGTACTATCAAGGTTACCAGAGATATTCGAAAGAAAAATTGGCAGAATACTATAGTAACTATGGCAAATCTTATGGAAGTTGCCCGTCGAGTAATATTCTGCCGCTGACCAGCACGAAAAGCACATTGCTTACCAAAATCAATAATCTGTCTGCAAAGGGAGGGACTGCTGGTCAAGTCGGCATTGTCTGGGGCTGGTACACGTTGTCGCCGAAATGGAACGAGCTTTGGCCGACCGACAGCGAAGCCGTTAGCTACGACAATGACAAGACGCTGAAATACGTGATCATTATGACGGACGGCGAGTTCAACGCGATCTTCGACAAGACCGACGTTTCTCGACAAAGTTGCTCCGGCTGGGGATGGAATCGAACATGCACCACTACTACGGATACCTATTGGTACGAAAACTACAATGAATATAGTACCGCGTCGGCGGATCGCGCCAAGGCCGTCTGCTCTGCGATGAAGAATTCGTCAGCCAATCAAGGCTCTGGCATCACGATCTATTCCGTGTACTTCAACCCTGAGTCCAACGCCACAGCCCAGGCAACGATGGAAAATTGCGCCAGCAGTTCCAATAAGTTCACTTATGCCTCCAGCGGACAGGCACTAAGCGAGACTTTTGCCAAGTATGCTCGGGAAATACAGAAACTCTATCTGTCGAAGTAAGTGATCAGGCACTACTGGAAAGTCACCACGTTTCTAACCTCCTCCGAACCATTGTATGGCCTGTCCGAGATTTATCGGCAGTAACGGTGGAGGCATAACAGTACGATGGGACATGAAAAAGGGCGCCGCCCGTCGAGCGCCGCCCTCGATATTTCCGTCTCGCGCAAGCCTCAGGCGTTGGCGCGGTTCTGGCGGTTGTCGATCAGGTCGCCGACGACGCCCGGATCGGCCAGCGTCGAGGTGTCGCCCAGATTGTCGAAGCTGTCCTCGGCGATCTTGCGCAGGATGCGGCGCATGATCTTGCCCGAACGCGTCTTCGGCAGACCCGGCGAGAACTGGATCAGATCGGGCGAGGCGATCGGGCCGATCTCCTTGCGGACCCAGGTCACCAGTTCCTTCTTCAGCTCATCCGTCGGCTCCTCGCCTTCCATCAGCGTCACATAGGCATAGATGCCCTGGCCCTTGAGGTCGTGCGGATAGCCAACCACCGCGGCCTCGGCCACCTTCGGGTGGGCGACGAGCGCGGATTCCACCTCCGCCGTGCCCATGCGGTGGCCAGAGACGTTGATCACGTCATCGACGCGGCCGGTAATCCAGTAGTAGCCGTCCGCATCGCGGCGGCAGCCGTCGCCGGAGAAGTACATGCCCTTGTAGGTGGAGAAGTAGGTCTGCACGAAGCGGTCGTGATCGCCGTAGACCGTGCGCATCTGGCCGGGCCACGAGTCGAGAATGACCAGATTGCCCTCCGTCGCGCCCTCCAGAATGTTGCCTTCCGCATCGACCACCGCCGGCTGGATGCCGAAGAAGGGCAGGGTGGCGGAGCCGGGCTTCAGGTCAGTCGCACCGGGAAGCGGCGTGATCAGAATGCCGCCGGTCTCCGTCTGCCACCAGGTGTCGACGATCGGGCAGCGCTCGTCGCCCACCACCTTGTGATACCAGTTCCAGGCTTCGGGATTGATCGGCTCACCGACGGAACCCAGCACGCGCAGCGACTTGCGCGAGGTTTTCTTGACCATCTCCTCGCCCGCCCCCATCAGCGAGCGGATGGCGGTCGGAGCGGTGTAGAAGATGTTGACCTTGTGCTTGTCGATCACCTGCCAGAAGCGCGAGGCGTCGGGATAGGTCGGAATGCCCTCGAACATCAGCGTCGTCGCGCCGTTGGCGAGCGGGCCGTAGACGATGTAGCTGTGGCCGGTCACCCAGCCGACGTCCGCCGTGCACCAGTAGACCTCGCCGTCGTGATAGTCGAAGACGTACTGGTGCGTCATCGAGGCGTAGACGAGATAGCCGCCGGAGGTGTGCAGCACGCCCTTCGGCTTGCCGGTGGAGCCGGAGGTGTAGAGGATGAACAGCGGATCCTCCGCGCTCATCTCCTCCGGCTCGCAGCGGTCTGAAACGTTTTCGGCCGCCTCATGATACCAGACGTCGCGGCCGTCCTTCATCTTGACGTCGCCGCCGGTCCGCTTGACCACGATGACCTTCGGCTCATGGCCGGAAAGGCGCTCGCACGCCGCATCCACGTTGGCTTTCAGCGGCACTTTGCGGCCGCCGCGCAGGCCCTCGTCGGCCGTCACCACCAGCGTGGAGCCGCAATCCTCGATGCGTCCGGCGAGGCTGTCGGGCGAAAAGCCGCCGAAAACGATGGAATGGATCGCGCCGATGCGCGCGCAGGCCAGCATCGCGTAGGCCGCTTCCGGGATCATCGGCAGGTAGAGCGTGATGCGGTCGCTCTTCTTGGCGCCCGCCTCTTTCAGCACGTTGGCGAAGCGGTTCACCTCCGCGTAGAGCTCCTGATAGGTGATCACCTTGTGCTCGGAGGGATCGTCGCCCTCCCAGATGATCGCTGCCTGGCCCGCGCGCTTTTCCAGGTGCCGGTCGACGCAGTTGGCAGAGACGTTGAGCGTGCCGTCCTCGAACCACTTGATCGAGACGTTGTGGTAATCGTAGGAGGTGTGCTTGACCTTGGTATAGGGGCGGATCCAGTCGATCCGCTTGCCGTGCTTGGCCCAGAAGCCTTCCGGGTCATCGACCGACTGCTGGTAGAGATCGCGATAGGCGTCCTTGTCGATCAGTGCGTTTTCGGCAATGTCAGCGGGGACCGGGAATACGGTATCGGACATCGGCAACCTCCCAATTGCTTCTTTCGTGCACGCAACCAAGGCGCGCTTGATCGGCGGCATTATGCTTTTCCGCGCAAACGCCGTCCATATCGCGTTTCAGCGACTTTGGTAGGAAGGTGCGGCGGATTTCGGGCCGAGGACCCTGTTGATGTTAATGATATAGCGCTTTTGGCCGCCGGGGTAAGGGCACGCGCCTAAGGCTTCGTCTTTTCGCGAGGCGTCGCGCAATAGGCGTCCCACAGGTCCGGGCGGCGCGCCCGCGTCAGTTCTTCCGCCCGCTCGTGGCGCCATTTCGCGATGCGGCCGTGGTCGCCGGAGAGAAGGATTTCCGGGATGGTTCGGCCTTCCCATTCCTGCGGGCGGGTGTAGTGGGGGTGTTCCAGAAGCCCGGTCTCGAAACTTTCGGTTTCGCCGGATTCCGCATTGCCCATGACGCCCGGCAGAAGGCGTACCACGGCATCTATCAGCACCATGGCCGCCAGCTCGCCGCCCGACAGCACGTAGTCGCCGATGGAAACCTCCTCAAGCCCGCGCGCCTCGATCACCCGTTCGTCCACGCCCTCGAAGCGGCCGCACAGGATGAGCGCACCGTCGCCCGCGGCCAGTTCCCGTACGCGGGCCTGCTCGAGCGGCTTTCCACGCGGGCTCATGAGAAGGCGGGGGCGGGTATCGCTTTCAGGGGCGGCTGCATCAATGGCGGCTGCGACGATGTCGGGCTTCAGCACCATGCCGGCGCCGCCGCCGGCGGGCGTATCGTCGACGGTGCGGTGGCGGTCGGTGGCGACATCGCGGATGTTGCGCGCCTCCAGGCTCCAGGCGCCGCGTTCCAGCGCCCGACCGGCAAGGCTTGTGCCCAGCGGGCCGGGGAACATGTCCGGATAAAGGGTGAGAACGGTTGCACGGAACATGGTGTCAGGTCGGTTCGCCTTCGTCCGCCTCGTGCAGACGGAGGTCACGGTCGAAGGCGCCGATGGAGGCAAGTGCGGAGCGCCAGACCTTCATGTGCGGTGCCTCGAAGTGGTCGGCGAGCGCCTCGCGGCTTTCCCATTCCTCGTAAACGCGTATGAGACCGGGATCCTCCGCGTCGTGGGCGTAGGAATAGACGCGGCAGCCGGGTTCGGCGCGGGTCGCCTTCAGCATCGCGACCGCATGCGGGCGCCATGCCTCGATCTTTTCCGCCGGGAGGCGGAACGTGCCGGAGACGATGATCACGGTGGCCATGGTGCGCTCCTATCCTTCTTCCTTGCGACGCTCTTCCTCGTCGTCGGCGGAGGCGAGAAGGCCTTCGGGCAGGATGGCAATGAGCCGCCCGGCGGCGATGTCGATTTCCGGAACGGCCTCGCGCGTGAACGGCAGGTAGAAGCTGCGCGCGCCTTTGGGCGCGATCTCCAGCAGGTCGCCGGCGCCGAAATTCGGCACGGAGACGATGGTGCCGAGTTCTTCGCCCTGCGTATCGAAGACGGGCAGGCCGATCAGGTCGGCGTGGTAGAAATCGTCCTCGTCATCGGGGGCGGGAAGCTTCTCGCGCGCGACATAGAGTTTGGTGCGCGTAAGCGCCTCGGCGGCGTTGCGGTCGCGGATACCCTTGAAGCGGACGATCAGCATGTGCTTTTGCGGGCGCAGCGCTTCTATCTCGAATGTGCGGCCGTCGTCGGTCTCGAGCGGGCCGTAGTCGGCGAGCGCCATGGGATCCAGCCCGTACGGCTTGACCCGCACCTCGCCACGAATGCCGTGCGCGGCGCCGATTTCTGCCATCAGGACGCGGTCGGAAGAGACCATCAGGACGAATATCCTCTTTCAAGGCAACAACGCCCGCGCCGGTGTTCCCGGGCGGGCGCCGTCTCAAATCGTGCGGGAAGAAAGCGCGCCTCAGCTGGCGGCAGCTTCCTCGCCGCCCTCTTCGGCCGGAGCCGCCGCGGCCTCGGCAGCAGCGGCCGCCGCTTCTTCCTCGGCCTGACGCTTGGCGTCGAGACGCTCCTGCGCCTTCTTGCCGGGCAGCGCCTTCTTCGGGTTGTTGCGCGCCTCCCGCTTGGCGAGACCGGCGGCATCGAGGAAGCGCAGCACGCGGTCGGTCGGCTGGGCGCCGTGCGACAGCCAGTGCTGGACGCGGTCGGTGTCGAGCGTCACGCGCTCCGGGGAATCCTTCGGCAGCAGCGGGTTGTAGCTGCCGACCTTCTCCAGGAAGCGGCCGTCGCGCGGGGCGCGGGCGTCGGCGATGACGATGCGGTAGTAGGGGCGCTTCTTGGTGCCGCCGCGGGCGAGGCGAATCTTGAGAGCCATTGTTCTTCAGTCCTTCTTGAGATCGTGTTCGTGTGTGTCTTTAAAGTTGCCTGACCGGTCCGCCATATCGCTCAGCGGGCCGGTATTCCGTGAAATCCGTCTATTTTTTCTTGCCCATGCCGGGAAGGCCGGGAAACTTTGCGCCACCCAGACCGGGCAGGCCGCCGCCGGGCATTCCGGGCAGACCCCCGGGAGGAAGGCTCGGCATGCCGCCGCCCTTGCTCATCTGCTTGGCGAGCCGTTCCATCTCGGCCGGATCCATGTCGGGCATTCCGCCGCCCGGCATGCCGCCACCGCCCATCATGCCGCCGAGCGCACCCATCAGGCCGCCCTTCTTCCTGCCCATGGCCTTCATCATGTCGGCCATCTGGCGGTGCATCTTGAGGAGCTTGTTGACGTCCTGCACCTCGGTGCCGGAGCCGGCGGCAATGCGCTTCTTGCGGCTGGCGTTGAGGAGCTTGGGCGCGCGGCGTTCCTTCTTCGTCATGGACGAGATGATCGCGCGCTGGCGCTTGATGACGCTGTCGTCGAGATTGGCGGCCTCCAGCTGCTTCTTCATCTTGCCGATGCCGGGCAGCATGCCGAGCATGCCGGACATGCCGCCAAGCTTTTCCATCTGCTGAAGCTGTTCGGAAAGGTCGTCGAGGTCGAACTCGCCCTTCTTGAACTTCTTCGCCATCTTTGCGGCCTGTTCCGCGTCGATGGCTTCGGATGCTTTCTCAACCAGGGAGACGATGTCGCCCATGCCGAGGATGCGGTCGGCGATGCGGGCGGGATGGAATTCCTCCAGCGCATCGGCCTTTTCGCCGGTACCGATGAGCTTGACCGGCTTGCCGGTGACCGCGCGCATGGAAAGCGCCGCGCCGCCGCGGCCGTCGCCGTCCATGCGGGTAAGCACCAGGCCGGTGATGCCGACGCGCTCGTCGAAGCTCTTGGCGAGGTTCACCGCGTCCTGACCGGTCAGGCTGTCGGCCACCAGCAGGATTTCGTGCGGCTTGGCGATGGCCTTTATTTCGGCCATCTCCACCATCAGCGGTTCGTCGATGTGGGTGCGGCCGGCGGTATCGAGAATGACGACATCGTAGCCGCCGAGGCGGGCGGCGCTCTCGGCGCGCTTGGCGATCTGTGTCGGCGACTGGCCGGCGACGATCGGCAGGGTGTCGATGCCGGTCTGCTCGCCGAGCACCTTCAGCTGTTCCTGTGCGGCCGGGCGGCGGGTGTCGAGCGAGGCCATCAGGACCTTGCGCTTGTCGCGCTTCGTCAGCCTCAGCGCGATCTTGCCCGAGGTCGTCGTCTTGCCCGAGCCCTGCAGGCCGACCATCATGATGGCGACGGGGGCGGGGGCATTGAGGTCGATCGGCTCGCCTTCGGAGCCGAGCATCTCCACGAGTTGGTCGTGAACGATCTTGACGACCATCTGGCCGGGGGTGACGGACTTCACCACCTCGTGGCCGACGGCGCGGTTCCTGACTTTGTCGGTAAACGAGCGGACCACGTCGAGGGAGACGTCGGCCTCGATCAGCGCACGGCGCACTTCGCGCAGCGCCGCGGTCACGTCCGCGTCGCTCAGCGCACCGCGCCGGGTGAGGGAGTCCAGAATGCCGCTCAGGCGGTCTGACAGGCTCTCGAACATGTCCGTCTCAAGTCTTTCGCTTGCCGGGCGCCGGGTCGATCCCGCGCAACGGGATGATCCGGGCCGTCCGGCCGGTTCAGGGGAGACGGCCCGCCACGCATCGGCCAGCCGCTTGCCTGAATGTGGTCCCCGGGCGGCGCGCCGCAACCCGTACCGGTCAGCCTGTCGTCCGTTTTGCGCCATGTGCCCGCGTATCGGACATGCGCATAGCAAAACGACATCCGCGGGCGAAACTCGCTGGCGGATGGTGACCTCCGGGCTCTCTTTTACACCTGAACGGGGCCCGGTCGGCGGATCTGTGGTCGCTCCATGTGAGGAGTGGGGCGGAACCTAAGCGGACGGGTGGCGTGAGTCAAGCATTGCCGCGCGACTGAAGCTTGGTAGCGCGGGCGCGCTTGCATCCGGCCACGCATATGACTTCGGCGGCCCAGCCGCACCGGGTTCCGCTCCGTATCGGGAGCGTATCGAGGGTAAGTAACAAATCAAACCTCGGTAATACTTCTTAAGGTTCTTGTGCCATCGTGCGGTCGGGCAGCAGGTGCGCGCGGCCGCGTACCTTGGTGGGGTGGCGTCTGGAACTCCGATTGAGGGCGCCGCCATTGGTTAGAAATCGCACCCGGCCCGAGCGTATCGGGAAGGGCCGCCGCGAAGCAGCAGGCTTGTTCGATGTCGCTCGTCGTAATCGTGGACGATCAACCGACCAACCGGCAAATCTTCACCCGCATCGCCACCTCAATCGAGGCGGGCACGCAGGTGCGGGCTTTTGCCGACCCCCGCTCGGCGCTGGAATGGCTGGCGGGGAACACGCCCGATCTTGTGGTGACCGATTACAACATGCCGCACATGGACGGTGCGGAGTTCATTTCACAGATGCGCCGCGTGCCCACGCTGGTCGATGTGCCGATCATCGTGATCACGGTCTTCGAGGATCGCGCCTACCGGATCGCCGCACTTGATGCGGGTGCGACCGACTTCCTGCAGAGCCCCGTCGATCACCGCGAGTTCGTGACAAGGGCGCGCAATCTTCTGAAGCTGCGTCAGCAGCAGCTTCTGCTTGCCGACCGCGCGAACAATCTGAAGCGCGAGCTGGAGGTAAGCGAGCGCGCGCTCGAACGCACGATCCGCGACAGCCGCGATCAGCTCGCCCAAGTCATCGACACGGTTCCAGCCCTGATCAGCGCGACAGATCGCGACGGCCGGTTCCTGTTCGTGAATGCCTATCACAGCAAGGTCACCGGGTTGGATCCGGCCAAGGTGGTGGGGCGCGATTCATCCGACGTGCTGGGGGAAGAGGCGGCCAGCCGCAACAAGGCGCTCGACCGGATGGTGCTTGCGAGCGGAAAGCCGCTGAATTCCTACGAGGAGGAAATCAACGACGCCCAGGGCAAGCGCCGCGTCTTCCTCACCACCAAGTCGCCGCTCAGGGATCTGTCGAACGAGATCACCGGGATCCTGACCTCCTCGCTCGATATTACGGACCGCAAGGCGGCGGAGAACCATCTTCAGCACATCGCGCGCCATGACGCGCTGACGGGCCTGCCCAACCGCACGCTGATCCGCGATCAGTTGCGCAAGGAAATCGCGCGTGCGCGGCGCGGCGATCGCAAGGTCGGGCTGCAGATGCTGGATATCGACCGGTTCAAGAGCGTCAACGATGCGCTCGGCCACTCCGTCGGCGACCGGCTTCTGAAGGCGATCGCGCAGAGGCTGCGCGTCACGGTGCGCGAGGGCGACGTGGTGGCCCGGCTCGGCGGCGACGAGTTCGCGATCCTGATGAGCGACGTGAAGGGCCCGTCGGAAACCACGCAGCTCGCCGAAAAGATCATCGACGTGATCGGTCAGCCGCTCTTCTTCGAAGGTCACGAGATCAATCCCACCGCGTCCATCGGCATCTCCACGCACCCCGACGACGGCGGGGACGTGGACTCGCTGATGAAGAGCGCGGATCTCGCCATGTACCGGGCCAAGGCGCATGGCGGCAACGGATACGAGTTCGCTTCCGCAGGCATGGCCGACAGGGCCCGTGACGCTATCGTTCTGGAAGCGGACCTGCGCCGGGCGATGCAGCGGGAGGAATTCCGGCTCTACTACCAGCCGCAGGTGGAATTGAAGACAGGGCGGATCGTCGGCGCGGAGGCGCTTCTGCGCTGGCAGCATCCGGTAAAGGGCATGATCTCGCCGGGCGCTTTTCTGCCGCTCGCCGAACAGAACGGCCAGATCGTGCCGATCAACGAGTGGGTGATGCGTGAGGCCTGCCGGCAGGCGATGGCCTGGAGCGAGGAGGGACTGCCGCCGCTGCGCATTGCCGTCAATCTTTCGCCGGTGCAGTTCCGCAAGCAGAACATGCGCGCGCTGGTCTCGGAGATCCTGGAAACCAGCGGCTTGCCGCCCGAACGGCTCGATCTGGAGCTGACGGAGAACATTCTGATGGAAAATTCCGAGGTCGTGACCAACGACCTGCTGTTCCTGCAGAAGCTCGGGGTGGGCTTTTCCATCGACGATTTCGGAACCGGATACTCATCGCTTGGCTACATCAAGCGGTTCCCGGTCGCACGGCTCAAGATCGACCAGGGCTTCATTCGCAATCTGGAGACCGATCCGAACGATGCCGCGATCATCAAAGCGATCATCGGGTTGGGCAAGAGCCTCAGCCTCTCCATCACCGCGGAGGGGGTGGAGACGGAGGAACAGACGGAGTTCCTGCGCAGGGAAGGTTGCGACGAGGTGCAGGGCTATTTCTTCGGTCGTCCGCAACCGCCCGAGCTTTTCGCCGAACTTTTCCGGCCGAAGACGCGGCTTGTCTATTCCGCCTGACCGCACATGCGGTCGGAGCGCACCTGGCGCACCGGAGCAGAGGGACATTTGACATTGGCGTATTCGAACGGCCGCAAGACCGCTGATCGGGGGAGCATGGGACGCAAAGCGCCCCGGCTCGGCGCCTGCCTGCGGGTGTTGTGGCGCCGCCTGCTCTCCAGCGACGAGCGCGAGCACGAGATGGCGCTCAACCGCCTTGCCATCTCGTTTCTCATCGGCACGTATCTGGTCGGAATGGCGGCCTACACGACCATCGACGTCACCGGGCCGCTGGCCACGATCAGCGTCTATTCGGTGCTCTCCGTCGCCCTGTTTGCCCATCTGGTCTACCACCCCAAGCGGCTGGAGTGGCGCCGCGTCGTGGCGATGCTGTGCGATCTGGGAGGCTTGAGTTACGGCATCTACGTGGGCGGCGAGGCAACGGCTGCGCTCTATCCGATCTACCTGTGGGTGATCCTGGGCAACGGTTTCCGTTTCGGCGTGAGAAGCCTTCGCATCGCCATGGCGATCGGCGTTCCCTGCTTTGCCGTCGCGCTGCTGCATTCGCCTTACTGGACCGCCAACAGCGGCATTGCGATCGGACTTCTGCTCGGCATGATCGCCTTGCCTCTCTATGCCTCGAAACCCATCCGCAATCTGTCGGAGGCGAAAAAGGCGGCCGAACAGGCGAGTGAGGCCAAGAGCCAGTTCCTTGCGGCCGTCAGTCATGAGTTCCGCACCCCGCTCCACGGCATCATCGGCATGACCGACATGCTGCAGCGCTCCAAGCTCGACGACGAGCAGCGGGACATGGCGGCCACGGTGCGCAATTCTGCAAATGCCCTGCTGACGCTCATCAACGAAGTCCTCGATTTCTCGCGCATCGAGGCCGGTCAGATGCCGAGCACCGCGGCCGATTTCGAGCTCTACGATGTCCTCGCCCGGGTTCGCTCCACCGTCGCGGTTCAGGCGGAGGCCAAGGGGTTGCGTTTTGCGCTCCATGTGAGCGCGCACACACCGCAGCGATTGCGTGGCGATGCGCGCCATCTCGCCGATATCCTGACCAACCTCGCGGCCAACGCGGTGAAGTTCACCAACGAGGGACAGGTCTGCATCGCGGTCGCGCCGGCTGGTGCGGATGCGACCACCGCCGATGACAGTCTGCGGCTGCGCTTCGAGGTCACGGACACCGGCATCGGTATCGCGCGCGAAGCGCAGGCGCGGATCTTCGAGCATTTCAGTCAGGCGGACGACACCATCATCAACCGGTTCGGGGGCACCGGGCTGGGGCTTGCGATCGTCAAGCGGCTGGTGGAGATGCATGGCGGCGCGATCGGCGTGGAAAGCGTTCAGGGCGCCGGCAGCACGTTCTGGTTCGAACTCTCCTACCGCCGTGCCGAATCCGAGGCATCATGGATGCCGAAACTGGCCGCGGGACAGACGATAGCGCTCACAGGAGACGCCGAACTTTCGGCAATACTGGAGGCCGAGTTCGCTGATCTCGCGCTGCCGCTGACGCGTACGGACCGCCCGGCGGATCTCGTGGCGCTGATGCGCACGGCTGCGAGGGCCGGGGTGCGCCGATGCGTCGTGATGCTGGATGAGCGGGATATGGGTGAGGATCCGTTTTCCCTTGCCGACGCCCTGATCGGCCGGGAGGCGTCGATTGCGCCGACGCTGATCCTGATGTCCGACCGCGTGGACGAGCTTCCCTGTGCCGACTATCGCAGCGCCTACGTCATGGTTCTGCCGCGTCGGCCGAAACCGGAGGAGCTCCGTCGGGCGCTCCAGATGTCGACGGCGACCGGCGTGAGCAGCCGCGGCGGTGCCGAAACGGTGCCGCTGGTGGCAACGACGCGACGTTCCGTTCTGGTGGCGGACGACAACCTGACGAACCAGAAAGTGATCGCCAAGATTCTGGAGACGGCGGGGCACGATGTCGAGATCGCGGAAAACGGCGAGGTAGCCCTCGATGCGCTGGGGCGGCATTCCTTCGACATCGTGTTGATGGATCTGAACATGCCGGTCATGAGCGGCATCGAGGCCATGAAGCTCTACAGTTTCGCCTCGCTGGGCCAGAAGGCGGTACCGGTCGTGGGGCTGACAGCGGATGCGACCCCGTCGGCGCGCGAGCGCTGCCTGCGGGCCGGCATGGTCGATTGCATCACCAAGCCGGTGGAGCCGGAGGAGCTCCTTCGCAAGATGGAGGAGATCATCTGCCGCAGCGAAGGCAAGGAAGCGAGGCCGGGCGAAGCCAGCGGTGAAAAGGTCGCCCGCATAAGCCAGCACCCGAAATTCCGCGCCAGGGGACGAGCCGTCGTCGATCTGCGTACGCTGGAGACGCTCCGCGAACTGGGCGGCCCGGAATTCCTGCAGGATCTGGTCGGCGGGTTCGTGGACGATACGGAAACGACACTCAATTCTCTGTCGGAGCTTTGCACGGCAAGTGATCTTGCCGGCTTTCGCAGCCAGGCCCACGCCTTGCGCAGCGGCGCGGCCAATATCGGTGCGCAGGGCATCTTCGCGATTTGTTCGAAGCTGGAGGCGATCAACGAAGAGGAGTTTGTGCAGCACGGCTTCGAGCGGCTTCGTGAATTGCAGCTCGAAGTGGCTCAGGTGCGCGACATGCTGACGAAGACGCTCGATCCGGACGAGCACGCACATGAGCGCGACTGACACGGACCGCCGGCGAAGGCGGCAGCGTCACACAGCCTCGGCTTCTCCGACAGGCAGGTGCGCGCGTCGGCGGTCCTGCGCCATGGTCAGCCGCATCATCTTTCTCAGGTCGGCTTCGGTGAGTTGCAGCGCCGTATCGACCCATATGTCGATGATGTCGCTCAGTTCCTGGTAGGGAACGGGATTGACGCGCCGACGCGTCTTGTAGATGGCGCTGTGAGAATTGTGCCGCTTGGCGTTGCGGTGAATGTAGTCCTCCACTGCCCGACGGCCCTTGCCGTCGTCGACGAGCACGTCGACGATGCCGATCTCGTGAAGCTCCTCGGCGGTATAGAGCTTTCCGCTCAGGATCATGCGTTCGGCCTGAATCGATCCAAGCCGACGGGCGAGAAACGAATAGGCTCCCATGCCGGGGAACATGTTGAACAGCACCTCCGGCAATCCGAATTTCGCACAACGTTCGGCAATGATGACATCGCAGGACAAGGCCGCCTCGAACCCGCCGCCCAACGCATCGCCCTGCACGAGCGCGATGGTGACGATGGGCAGTCCGTAGTTGACCGCGTTGTTGTGAACCACGTCGATGCAGGCGCGGGCGTAGGTCGTCAAAGCCGTTCGATCGCCATGCCGGATATGGTCGGCGAACAGCCCGAGATCGCCGCCGAGGTTGAATATGCCGGCAAGCTCGGAACCGACCACGAAATAGTGCAGCGGTTGTTCGCCGGTCCGGGCGTGGCGTGCGTAAAGGGCCGGAATGGACGCCTGCATGCGGGAGAGATCGGAAAGAAGGCCCGGCGTGAAGCTCGGTCGTCCTTCCGGTTTCATCATGCACCAGTAGGTCTTGGTCCTGGGGTCGAGGCGGACATCGATCTCGTCGTAGCGTTCCGCCGAGACGTCTTCCTGCATCGCGCTGCGCGGGAAGGCCGCCACCTCCGGCCGCGTGATGGCAATGGCGCCGTCCGGGCGGTAAAGTGCCGTCATAGGAACCTCGTACCTATCAAATTCGACGCCAGAACCGCTCTGGCCACCACGCCCATATCGCGCGCCGGGCCGGGCCTGACAGCCGTCTGTCAGCTTTTGTGTCTCCGTGCGGCTCCGGAGGGATCGCACCAGATATCTAAAAGCCCTGTATTTTATGGTGCATGAAAGATTAACAAAAGCAAGTAGGTCAAATGACTGCCGGATTGTTGGTTCTGGCGAAAACCTGTGCAGACCAGTTTTAGTTAAGGCCGCTCAAAAATTTCTACGTAAACGTGTGTGGGCGGGGCTGTTAAACCGAAGAACACTGGTTCTCATCATGTGATGAGAGTTCAGAAGTTTCTTATATCCATTTGTTTCAAATGAGGATTTTGAATCGGTGCCGCATCTGCCGCCGGTGCGGGCGAGCTTGTTGCCGAAAGCGCGCGCGTTCCGATTTCCGGCAAATAGGTCCGGTCAAGTCGATGGCGTCACTTGCGTTTCGGCTGGAACGGGGGATGAGAAATGAACAAACTTTCTGCACACTGCCCTCAGAAAAATGATCGGGTCCCAACTTCTGGACGCGGGCTGCAACCGGGAACGACCAGGGGCAGAACAACCGGGAAGCGCTTGCGTTGGGTGCCCTTAATATGAATACTGATTCACCTTTCATATGGACGGGAACGCGATGGACAAGGCAGGTGCGGCCGAACCGAAGGAGCCAAAGACGGCGCGGGGCGAGGCGACGCGGCAGGCGCTTCTGGGGGCCGCGGAGAAGGTTATCGGCCGGCAGGGGTATGCCGAGGCGTCGATCGGGGCGATCACCCGGGAAGCGGGCGTCGCGCAAGGCACGTTCTATATCTACTTCAAGGGCAAGGACGAGGTGTTTTCCGAGCTTGTGGGCGACATGGGGCGGGTCTTGAGACGCACGATCGCCGAGGCGACTGCGGGAATCTCCGACCGGCTCCTGGCCGAACGCGAAGGCTTGCGCGCCTTCCTCACCTTCGTCGCCGGACACCCGGAACTCTACCGGATCGTGCAGGAGGCCCTTTTCGTCGATCCGGATGCCTACCGCGCCTATTTCTCCACCTTCGCCGACGGGTACCGGGAGGGGTTGGAAAGCGCCGCCGCGACTGGCGAGATCAGGCCGGGCGATGCCGATATCCGGGCCTGGGCGCTCATGGGAATCGCGCGGTCCCTCGGCGAGCGTGCTGTCGTTTTCGGCAAGACAACGCCGATCGACGAGGTGGTCGACTGCGTCCACGATCTGTTCGTACACGGTCTGAGACGGTAGCCGGCCATGGCAGGAAAGCCGAAAGAAAAGACGCACGCGCCGGCAACGGCAACCGCAACCGCGGACCTCGTGCTTTTCCGCCAATCCGACGGCTGCGCCTGGTTGACGCTGAACAGGCCCGAACGCGCGAATTCCCTGGTTCCGGAACTGGTGAAGGCCTTTCGCCAAGGTCTTCGTCGGGCTGGCGAGAAGGCGCCTCGGTTGCTCGTCATCGACGCCGCGGGCGGGGCATTTTCGTCAGGCGGGGACATCGCCGGCTTCCTCGCCCATGCGGGCGATCCCGCAGCGCTCAAGGCTTACGCTTCCGATCTTGTCGGCGCGCTCAACAGCGCGATCCTCGATCTCATGGCCTTCCCGGCGCCCGTCGTCGCGGCCGTACAGGGCCCGGTCACTGGCGGTTCGCTGGGGCTCCTGCTGGCAAGCGATATCGTCGTGATGAGCGAGGCGGCTTTCGTGCAGCCCTATTATGCCGAGGTTGGCTTTGCTCCCGATGGCGGCTGGACCGCGATCCTGCCGCGCCGTATCGGCGAAGCCCGCGCCCTGGAAATCCAGCTCCTCAACCGACGGATCGATGCCTGGCGCGCCCATGCGTTGGGCCTCGTCTCAAGCGTCGCGGCTCCCGATGAGTTCGCGCGGACGGTCGCAAAGACCGTCGAGACCCTGTGCCGCAAGTCCGCCGGAACGTTGACGGCGACGCGCGCGCTGATCCGCAGCGCCGAGCGACGGGAGGAGATCGCAAGGGCGCTGGAGGCGGAGCGGCAACTGTTCGTGGAGCGCATCGTATTGCCGGACGTTCTCGAACGCATGCGCCGGTTCAATGCCGGCGCGCACCGGGTCCGAGACTGAAGGAGACCGGCACAAAAACCGGCGAGACAACGGCTCGGGAGGAATGAGGCGCACGAATGCGCCGGGAGGAAAAACGTGGAATGGCTGACCGACATGGCGGCGCGACGCGCCGACCTCACACCTGAGCGCATGGCCTTCATCGACCACGAAGGCGGCGATGCTCTGACCTTTCGCCAGGTGAACGAACGCGCCAATGCGTTGGCGCGCGCACTGGCAATCCGGGCCGGCGGGGAGGGCGCGCGCATCGCCGTTCTTTGTCACAACCGGCCGGATTTTTTCGTGTTGCTTTTCGCCGCGCAGAAGGCCGGGCTCATCCTGGTGCCGCTCAACTGGCGCCAGCCTCCCACGGAGCTCGCGCCGGTCGTCGTGGAGGCTGGTGCCAAGCTGCTCATTCATGATCGGCAGACCGCAGAGACCGCACAGGCGCTGGCTGCGCAGTGCACTCTGGATCTGCTGACCTTCGAACCGGCCCCGCAGGGCGAGGGGCTCGAGGCGCTGGTCGCGTCCCATTCCACCGCGCCCGTGGGCGATGGACGCATTCCGGCGGACCGGCCTTGGTACCTGCTCTTCACCTCCGGCACGACCGGCCTGCCCAAGGCCGTGATCCAGACCGCAGGGA
Source organism: Breoghania sp. JC706 (assembly GCF_037026715.1). Taxonomy (NCBI): domain Bacteria; kingdom Pseudomonadati; phylum Pseudomonadota; class Alphaproteobacteria; order Hyphomicrobiales; family Stappiaceae; genus Breoghania; species Breoghania sp. JC706. The sequence continues at coordinate 15,978 of NZ_JBANCG010000007.1, read as the reverse complement.
TGGCCTGGGCCAATGCGGTCAACTATGTGCAGGCGAGCGACCTCGTCTCCACCGATCGTGCCGTGAATTACCTGCCGCTGTTTCACACCGCCGGCATCAATCTCTTCACGCTCCCGCTGTTTCTGTTCGGCGGTACATCGACGATCTTACGCAAGTTCGACGAGGCGGCGGTACTCGATCTCATCGACAGCGGCCGCGTCACCGCCTTCTTCGCCGTGCCGGCCATCTATCAGGCATTAGCGTTGAACGCCCGCTTTGCGACGACCGATTTCTCAAAGGTGCGCTCGCTCGGCTGCGGCGGCGCTCCGATTTCGGCGGCGCTGCTGCGGACCTATCTGCAGCGCGGGGTCACCGTGTGCAACGGGATGGGCATGACGGAGACGGGGCCGACGGTCTTTCTGATGGATCGCGAGAGCGCGGCGCGAAAGATCGGCTCCGTCGGCAAGGCGCAGATCCTGTCGGAGGTTCGGCTGGTGGATGCGGAGAACCGGATTGTCGAAGGTCCGGGAGAAGGGGAGTTGCAGATCCGCGGCGCGAACGTGACGCCGGGCTATTTCGGAAACGAGGTGGCGACACAGGCGGCCTTCACCGACGACGGATGGCTCAAGACCGGAGACGTCGGGCAGCGCGACGAGGATGGCTATTGGTACATCGTCGATCGTCTGAAGGACATGTACATCTCCGGCGGCGAAAACGTCTATCCGGCCGAGGTGGAGCGGGTGCTTGTCTGCCACGATGCCGTTCAGGAGGCAGTCGTGGTGGGCGTGCCCGATGCGCGCTGGGGCGAGGTGGGCGCTGCGTTTCTGGTCTTGCGGCCGGGGGTCGACCTCGATCCCGGCGATCTTCAGCCGTGGTGCCGCGAAAGGCTCGCCGGCTACAAGGTTCCGAAGAGCTTCGCCGTCGTGGAGGAAATGCCGCGCACCGCGGCCGGCAAGGTCCAGAAGCACGTGTTGCGTGATGCCTTCCTCAAGAAGGCTGCCGGCATCGACGTCGATCAGAACACCGAGGGCCAACCAACATGAATGCCAGCATGGATGCCAACATGAATGACAGTGCCGCCGGCACTCTGCGCGCGGAGTGGATGCCGCGTCAGGAGGATTTCGATCGTTTTGCCGTCTTATCGGGCGACGACAATCCCATTCACGTCGATCCCGAATTCTCCGGCCGCACCCGGTTCGGGCGCACGGTTTCGCACGGAATGCTGCTCTATTCGCGCGTTCATGCGCTGATCTCGAATGCCTTTCCCGGCCGGCGGCATCGGATGCAGACGCTGATGTTTCCGAACCCGGCCTATGCGGGCGAGGTGCTGCGGATCACGGTTGCACAGGGCAATGGCGGCGTAATGGACGTGGTGGTCGAGCGGGCGTGCGACGGGGCGATCGTGTTGCAGGGGGCCTGCAGATTGGAGGCCGTGCGATGAGCCTTTTGGAAATTGGCCGCAGCGCAAGCACGACGCGCACGTTCGATGAAACCGATGCCCTGGGCTATGCGGAGCTTTCGGGCCTTGCAGAGCGGCCCCAGACGGTGCCGGAGCCGTTGATCGGGGGGCTGTTTTCCTACCTGCTCGGTGTGAAGGTGCCAGGGTTCGGCACGAACTATCTCAAGCAGGACATGAGGTTTCTGGTGCCTGCGCCTTTCGGTGCGCCGCTGACCGCCACGGTGACGGTAACCCGGCTCCGGCCGGAAAAGCACCTGGTCGATCTGGAGACCGTGTGCGAGACGGCCGAAGGCCAGCGCATTTGCGAGGGGCGGGCGCTCGTCTATGTGGAGGATGTCGGCAAATAAGCTCTGCGACGTCAGAAGGCGCCGCGCAGCTGTTCCTTCTCGAACCACGCGACCAGAAAATCGACGAAAGCGCGCACCTTGCCGGAAAGGTGCTTGCGATGCGGATAGACGACCCAGATCGCGGCATCTTCGGACTCGTAGTCCTCCAGCACCCGCACCAGCCGCCCGGCGGCGATGTCGTCGCGCACCATGAAGAGAGGGATCCGGGCGAACCCGAGGCCGGCAAGGGCGGCCTGCCGGGCCGCTTCCGCGCTGTTGACCTCGACGCGTCCCTTGACGGCCACCGAGAGCCGCCCGCCTTCGGTGTCGCGGAAGACGAGGTTGGAACGGAAGCGGTAATTGGTGTCGACCACAAAGGACATGTCCGCGAGGTCGCCCGGTTCTTCCGGTCTGCCGTTGATCGAGATCAGCTCCGGGGCTGCTACCGTCACCTGTCGGAATGGCGCGAGTTTTCGGGCGATCAGGCTTGAATCGGACAGTTCGGTAAGGCGGATGGCGACGTCGAAACCTTCCTCCACCAGATCGACGAAACGGTCCTCGAGCTTAAGATCGACGGAAATGTCCGGGTTTTCGGCCAGGAAGGCCATGACGGCGCGCGACAGGTCGTGATCGCCGAAGGCGCGGGAGGCGGAAACACGCAAGAGGCCGCGGGCATGCTGGTGAGCATCCTGCATCGCCTCCTGAAGATCGTCGATGCGCTGCAGGATGTCGGATGCCTCGCGGTAATAGGCCTGTCCGGCCTCCGTCGTAGAGATCTGCCGGGTGGTGCGGTTGAGGAGACGCACGCCCAGTTCGTCCTCCAGTTCGCCGACATATTTCGAGACCAGCGCCTTGGAGCGGCCCATTTCGCGGGCGGCGGCCGAAAAGCCTCCGGCATCGACCACCTGGATGAAACAGCGCATGCGGGTCAGTTGGTCCATTGAGCCTTCCTCGCGATTTGTCAGGCGACGCCGACGATATGCATCCATACCCCGATGCTGATCACCGAGAAAACCGAAGTCAGCGAAATGGTGTTTGCCGACAGGGCGTGACCGGTGCCGAAACCGATCGCGAAGAGGTAAGCGTTGATGCCGGTCGGGCAGGCGGCGCACAGGGTGGCGACCTGGATCCACAGCGGCGGCAGATGGAACACGTAGGTCGCCGACACCCAGACGATCGCCGGCAGGGCAATGGTCTTCAGTGCGCTTGTGACGACCGCCGGAGCGAGGTCGCCGCGGATGCCGTAGCGGCGAAGGCTCATGCCGAGGGAAAACAGGGCGACTGGGATGGTCGCGTTGGCGATCTGCGCGATGACATTTGCCGGCAGGGCTGGGATCTGCATCCCGGTCATGCGCCACGCCACGCCGGCCATGATGCCGATGATGATCGGATTGGTGATCAGGTTGCGCGCGACCTGTCGCAATGTCACCGAAATCGGGCGTGCCGATTGCATGCCGTCGGCCACCGCCGCCCGTTCCATGAGCAGGGTGCTGACGACCGTCATGAACGGCAGGTGCACGGAGACGATCACGAAAAGAGGCACAAGGCCTGCTTCGGAGAAGGAGGCGGAAACGATCGGCAGGCCGACGAGCATTGTGTTGGAGAACGCGCCTGAAATGCCCGCGATGACGCAGTAGCGCTCCTCGCGATGGAAGAGATACCGGCTCAGCAGGGATGCTGCCGCCCAGACGATGGCGAGTGCCGAGAAATAGGTTCCCCACAGCGCCCAGGGGGATGCCCCGTCGAAGGAGGCGGTCGCCAGGGTGCGGAAGATCAGGACGGGAATGGCGATGGTATTGACGAACTGGCCGAGGCCGTCGCCGACAGCCTCGCGCAGGAGCCCGGTAAACGCGGAGGCGTATCCGAGGGCGATCAGCAGGAAGATCGGCAGGACGATGGCGAGAATGTCGGTGGAAAGCATCTCGTGGCCGGGTTCAACGGGGAAGTTGCAGGTGGACCGCCGTCGGGGGCCGGCAAGACAGGCGCCAGCAGGATAGGCAAAAGCCGTTCATCCCCTCCACATTCGGGCTTAGGTGAGAATGTCGCGGGCGTCAAATCGTACCTTTCCCCATCCATGGCCTCGAAACCTTGCTCCGGCGCTGCTACGATTCGCGACAATGGTTAAGCAGTGAAGGCCGTATGTCTGTGAAAGAGGCCGATACAGAAAATACCGACGGTGTGCATCCGGCCGAAGACGAGACGAACACCGCATTGGCGCTCGCCGTCATCGTGCATGACATTCGCACCCCGTTGGGCGCTGTTTCCGCAAGCGCCGATCTGCTCGCGATGACCGACCTCGACGAGCGCCAGCGTCGATATGTCGAAACCTTGCAGCAGGCGGCGGCCGCCCTCAACGACCTTGCCACCGAATTGCTGGATCAGGCGGGCGAGGTACCGACAGGGTCCGCAGGTTCGCAGACCTGGAAACCGACGGAGACGTTTCACAGCCTCGCCGCGCTGTTCAAGCCGCTGGCGGACGAGCGCGAGGTGCGCCTTGAAATGGAGCTCGGCGCGGGGCTGGATGCGCCGGCGACGGGAGATCCGCAGGCGCTGCGCCGCATCCTGACCAATCTTCTCGACAACGCGATCAAGTTCACGGGGAAGTTCAGGGAAACCCTTGCCGGCGATGGTTCGGTCCGGATCGCGGCCGCGCTCGCGGGAGCGGGTGAACGCCGTCAGTTGGTGGTGACGGTCAGCGACGACGGGCCGGGCATAGCGGCGGACGAATTACCGCAATTGTTCCTGCCCTATCGCCAGGGTGCCTCGGGCCAGAGATTGCGCAGCGGCTCGGGTCTCGGCCTCTGGATCTCACGAACGCTGGCGCGGCAACTCGGCGGCAGCCTGGACGTCGAAAGCGAACCTGGACATGGCACCAGATTCACCCTTCAGGTCCCGTGCCCGCCGGCGCAGGGCACGGATGAAGGTGGAGGGGCCGGCGAAGCTCCATCGGAGCCGAGCGGACAGGGGCGGGGACTGAATGTGCTGGTTGTCGACGACAATTCGGTCAATCGGCTGCTGATCACCACGTTCCTGGAGTCCTTCGGCATGCCGTTCAAGGCGGTCGACAGCGGGCCTGCCGCCATCGCGGCGGCGGCTGCGCAACCGTTCGACGTGATCATCATGGATCTTCAGATGCCGGGGATGGACGGCATCGAGACCGCGCACCGCTTGCGCGAAATGGATGATATTGCCGACATCCCGATCGTGGCGCTGACCGCCGGCATGAAGCCGGCTGATACGGCCCGCTGCCGCCGGGCGCGCTTTGCGAGCATCCTCGCAAAGCCCTTTGCGCCCGCCGACCTTCTCAAGGCGTTGACGACCGCCGTGGCCGACGCCGACGGCACCGCTTGAGCGTTGCGAGCGCTACCGGCTTGCGGCCGTCGCGATGCGCAGCGCAAAGCCGCCAATGATCCCGGCAAACGTCCAGTCCATGATCCGCATGAGACGAGGCGACCGTTTCAGCGCGGCGGAGAACTTTTCCGCTGTGGCGATCATCGCCACCGTGAACGGCAGGGACAGGACGACGAAATAAAGCCCCAGAAAGACAAGCTGGCCGCGCACGTTCGGATCATGCGCATCGACGAACTGCGGCAGGAAAGTCACGAAGAACAGCACGATCTTCGGATTCAGGAGGTTGATCCCGATCCCGGTCGCCCAAGACGAGGCGAGGCTCGCATTCCTGCCGCCCGACTTGCGGTCGAGCGTCAGCGCGGAGCCGTGTCGAATGGTCTGGACGGCAAGCCAGAGCAGATAGGCGGCCCCGATCATCTTGACCACCAGAAAGGCCGTGGCGGAGGCGGCGAGAAGAGCCGACAGCCCGAAGGCGGCGAGCAATGTGTGGATGACAAGTCCGGTATTCGCGCCGGCCATCGCCGCAAAACCGGCGGCACGGCCCTGGCGCAGCGCGCGGCTGAGGAAAAGCGCCATGTCCGGCCCGGGGGTCAGCGTCAGGATGATCCCGGCGAGCGTGAAGGCCGCGAGGACTGCCGGATCTGGAATAAAGCTCATGGGTTTGCCGTCGTTTGTCGCGCCCGTACGGGCTGTCGGCGGACGATAGGACGGCGTGTTGCGGATCGCAACTGGTTCAACGGACGCTCCCGGGGCCGGCAGGGCCGGTCCCGGGAGATAGATCCCGCCTACTGCACGACCTCGCCGTGCAGGTTGATGTCGAGGCCCTCGATCTCCACCTCGCGCGGGACGCGCAGGCCGAGCGTGGCGTCCAGAACCTTGAGAATGATGAAGGTCGCGATGGCCGTCCAGATGATGGTGGCGCCGATGCCGACGATTTGGATCCAGACCTGGCCCCAGTTGCCTTCAAGACCGCCGGGGGTGCCGCCGATCGCCTCGACGGCGAACACGCCGGTCAGGATCGCGCCGACGATGCCGCCGAGCCCATGCACGCCGAAGGCGTCGAGGCTGTCGTCGTACTTGAAGGTCCGCTTGAGATATTCGACGCCCCACAGGCAGATCAGGCCGGTCAGGATACCGATGGCGAGCGCACCGGTGGGGCCGACAAAGCCCGAAGCCGGCGTGATGCCGACGAGGCCGGCAACCGCACCCGACACGATACCGAGCGTGCTCGGGCGGCCATGGAGAATCCATTCACCGAACATCCAGGCGAGGGCGGCTGCGGCGGCGGAGATCTGCGTCACGGCCATGGCCATGCCGGCCGATCCGTTGGCGCCCACCGCGGAGCCGGCGTTGAAGCCGAACCAGCCGACCCACAGCAGCGCCGCACCCGTCAGCGACAGGATCATGTTGTGCGGGGCCATGTTGTCGGTGCCGTAGCCGGTGCGTTTGCCGAGCACGATGGCGGCGACGAGGCCTGCGACGCCGGAATTGATGTGCACCACGGTGCCGCCGGCGAAATCGAGGACACCTTCCTTGCCGAGGAAGCCGCCGCCCCATACCCAGTGGCACACGGGGGCGTAGACGACGATCATCCAGATGCCGAGGAACCAGAGGAGGGCGGAGAACTTCATGCGGTCGGCAAAGGCGCCGCAGATGAGGGCCGGCGTGATGATCGCAAAGGTCATCTGGAAGGTCATGAAGACCGATTCCGGGATCGTGCCGGACATTGCGTCCTTGGTCAGGCCCGTCAGCATGAAGTTGGAGAAGCCGCCGATATAAGCGTTGAACGCACCGCCGTCGGAAAAGGCGAGCGAGTAGCCGAGAACCATCCACAGAACGGTCATCAGGCACGCCGCGGCGAAGCTTTGCATGGCGGTGGCCAGCACGTTCTTCTTGCGCACCATTCCGCCGTAGAAGAGCGCGAGGCCGGGGATGGTCATCATGAGGACCAGCGCCGTGGATGTCAGCATCCAGGCGGTGTCGCCGGTATCCAGCGTGTCGGCGAAAGCGGGCAGGGCGAACAGGTTTGCGACCAGCGTTGTCGCCGCGGCCAGGAGGTTCCGTCTGTTTCCAAGGGGTGGCATGTCGGGCGGCTTCCCATTTGATTATTAATTGAACAGGTGCGGCCCGAATGGGCATCGCGTGCCCATTTGGTTTTCAAAACTTGTGCCAATTGGCAATCGATGGCGGGAACATGTTGATGGCGAAAGGAAATGCCCAGCACATAGGCGGCAGTCCCGAAGCGTATCCGTAGAAGTCCACCCCGGTTCTTGATCAATTTGGTGTCGGTTGCATAAAAAATAATCGCATGCGGACGCTGCGGAAGAAAGACCAACGCGCGCGCTCGGCGTGATCGGGGGGCGCTTCCGGTTTGAAAGATGGTGCGAACAAAAAAGCCCGGGCCGTGAGGCCCGGGCCAGTTCGATCGAACAACGGTTAAGTTCGATCCGCTTGGAGAGGAGGTTACATCCGCTGGGAACCGGTCCCGAACTCCGGATAGGCTTCGACGCCGATTTCCACCTTGTCGAGGCCGAGGACTTCTTCCTCCTCGGTGACGCGGATGCCGACGGTGGCCTTCAGGATCAGCCACACGATAGCCGAGGCGATGAAGGTGAAGGCGCCGATGGAAACGATGCCGACGATCTGCGTACCGAAGGAGGTCCCGGCATTCGACCACGGCACGATGAAGGTGCCCCAGATGCCGGCCATCAGGTGGACCGGGATCGCGCCGACGACGTCGTCGATCTTCAGCTTGTCGAGCATCGGAACGGCGAAGACGACGATCGCTGCGCCGACGCCGCCGACGATGATCGCCTGCAGCACGGTCGGCTGCAGCGGCTCGGCGGTGATGGCGACGAGACCGGCGAGCGCACCGTTGAGCGCCATGGTCACGTCGACCTTCTTGTAGAGGATCTGCGTCAGGATCATCGCGACCACCACGCCGGCGGCTGCGGCGATGTTGGTGTTGGCGAAGATGCGCGAGATGTCGGAGACATCACCGATCGTGCCCATGGCGAGCTGCGAGGCGCCGTTGAAGCCGAACCAGCCGAGCCACAGGATGAAGGTGCCGAGGGTCGCGAGCGGCATGGAGGAACCCGGCATGGCGTTGACCTGGCCGCCGGGCGCGTACTTGCCCTTGCGTGCGCCGAGGATGAGGGCACCGGCGAGGGCCGCCCAACCGCCGACAGAGTGCACCAGCGTGGAGCCGGCGAAGTCGGAGAAGCCCATCTTGTTCAGCCAGCCGCCGCCCCACTGCCAGGAACCGGTGATCGGGTACATCAGGCCGGTTAGGACGACCGTGAAGAGCATGAACGGCCAAAGCTTGATGCGTTCGGCAAGCGTGCCGGAAACGACCGAGGCGGCCGTGGCGCAGAACACCATCTGGTAGAACCAGTCCGACGCGGTGGAGTAGCCGGTATCGAGCGCATTGCCGCCGACCGGATCGAACGAGTAGGGGCCGAAGGAACCGATGAAACCGCCGTCTACGCCCGTGTACATCAGGTTGTAGCCCGTCAGCCAGAACAGCAGGCCGGCGACCGAGTAGAGCGCGATGTTCTTCAGGCATTGCATGGAGACGTTCTTGGAACGCACCAGGCCTGCTTCCAGCATCGCGAAACCGGCGGCCATCCACATCACCAGGAAGCCGCCGATGAGGAACAGCAGCGTGTTGAAGATGTAGGCGACTTCCGGCGTGACGGCCGGCGCGGCAGCGGCAGCTTCGGGAGCGGCGGTTGTGTCCTGGGCGAGAGCCGCAGTGACACCGCAAAGTGCGGCAATGGCGACGGCCGAAGCGGTACCGGCAAGTGCCGGCGCGAAGCGACCGAGTGAAATGGAAGTCTTCATGACTGTTTCCCCGTTAAGCAATTAGAGCGCTTCGGCGTCGGTTTCGCCGGTGCGGATCCGGACCGCCTGGTCGATCGAATAGACGAAGATCTTGCCGTCACCGATCTGGCCGGTCTTGGCCGCGCCGGAGATCGCGTCGAGCACCTGATCGACCATGCCGCTCGCGACGGCGACCTCGATCTTCAGCTTCGGCAGGAAGCTGACGGCATATTCGGTGCCGCGATAGATTTCGGTATGCCCCTTCTGGCGGCCGTAGCCCTTCACTTCGGTGACAGTGAGTCCCTGCACGCCGATAGCGGTGAGGGCGTCGCGCACCTCGTCCAGCTTGAACGGCTTGATAATGGCCATGACGATTTTCATGTTCGGTTCCCGTATCTCTCCTGCAGCCGCCCGCGGACGCTGCGGCCCGTTCCGGATGGTGTTCCCTTGATCGTCTCATCCCCGAAGCGGTGCCGGCGGCACCCTCCCGGGCCTCAGCGCGCTGACCGCGACCGGTTCCTCTCAATCAAGGTCCGTGCCAAGTGCGATTCCCGTGCGGAAATCTGCCTTGGATGTGGCGGGAAAAGCGCACTAATACGCTGATTTTGAAAACGAAAATGCGGAGGTAAGGGTGGTTGCCGGAATGGCTTGGCCAAAAAAGCAGCAGAGCCAAGAGTATGCACAAAAAATATGCAGAATGGTGGCTCGATGCTGCCCGTTAATTGGGCAACGAGCGAAAGCCGCTCCGTAAAGCCACGAAATCGACCGGTCACCGCCGGAGGGTGCCGGCTTTTCGCCATTTTCCGGCCGAATTCGTTAATTCCAGGTCGCGCGAAACGCGGCGCCGACACCCGGCTCTCTCCGCCGGACGCCCGGCGGAGAGAGGGAAAGGTTCGATCCAGAAAAAAGGCGGGCGCGGACGAAAATCCGCACTGTTGCCGGGAGAAAGGTTACCCGGCCAGCAGGTCCTTGAGGACGGCGCGATATTCGTCGGCGAGATCGGCGCGGTCGAGCGCATAGGCGACGTTGGCCGACAGGAACCCGATCTTGGAACCGCAGTCGTAGGTCTTGCCCTTGAAGGCGAGACCGGTCATGCCCTGGCCGTCCATCAGCTTCAACAGCGCGTCGGTGAGCTGGATCTCGCCGCCGGCCCCGGTTTCCTGATTGGCCAGATAGTCGAAGACCTGCGGCTGCAGGATGTAGCGGCCGGTGATGATGAGGTTGGAGGGCGCGGTGCCGGGCTTGGGCTTTTCGACCATGCCGCGCACGCCGTATACGCCGCCCTCGCCCGAGCCCTCGACATCGACCACGCCGTAATTGTGGGTCTGGTCCTCCGGTACCTCCTCCACCGCGATCACGTTGCCGCCGGTCTTGTTGTAAGTGTCGATCATCTGGCCGAGGCAGCCGCGCTCGGACTTGACGAGCACGTCCGGCAGAAGAACGGCGAAGGGCTCGTTACCCACCATCTCGCGCGCGCACCATACCGCATGGCCGAGGCCGAGCGGTTCCTGCTGGCGGGTGAAGCTCGACTTGCCGGGGGTGAGCCGGATTTCCTCCAGAAGGTCGAGGGCTTCCTGCTTGCCGCGCTCGCGCAGGGTATGTTCCAGCTCGAAGGACACATCGAAATGGTCGGCGATCACGTGCTTGTTACGCCCGGTGATGAAGATGAAATGCTCGATCCCCGCCTCGCGCGCCTCATCGACCACGTATTGGATGATCGGACGGTCGACCACGGTCAGCATTTCCTTCGGAACCGCTTTCGTGGCGGGCAGGAAACGGGTGCCGAGACCGGCGACGGGAAAAACGGCTTTGCGAATGGGTGCGGGCATGTGCATGTCCTGAAAGTGAAAGGTGGTAGCGCCACCGGTCCAGCGGAAGCTAATCAGGCGGCTTGTGAATAACAAGCTGTGCTGCCTGCGGTTCCGTATCGCGGCCGAAGGCAAGGAATCGTGCTACAGGGGAAACCGGGCCGGTTTTGGGGAACCTGCCCGCGGTGCGGGGTGGAGTGATGGCAGTTCTGGTGACCGGAGGCGCCGGGTATATCGGCAGCCATATGGTGTGGAGCCTCGTGGAGGCGGGCGAGGATGTCGTCGTTCTCGACAATCTCGCAACCGGCTTCGACTGGGCCGTCGCGGGAGCGGCGAAGCTGGTCGTCGGCGACGTTGGCGATGCCGATGTGCTCGACGGCATTCTGGGTGCGGGGGTCGATGCCGTTCTGCATTTCGCCGGCTCCGTCATCGTGCCGGAATCGGTTGCCAACCCGCTCAAATATTACCGCAACAACACCGCCAACACCCGCGTTCTCATTGAGGCCTGCATCCGGAACGGGGTGCGTCATTTCATTTTCTCCTCCACGGCCGCCGTCTATGGCGATCCCGATGTCGTGCCCGTCGGCGAGGATGCGCCGCTTCGTCCGCTGTCGCCTTACGGTTCCTCGAAGCTGATGAGCGAGATCATGCTTGCCGATACGGCGGCGGCGCACGACTTCGCCTTCACGGCGCTGCGCTATTTCAACGTGGCGGGAGCCGATCCGCACGGCCGCACGGGCCAGTCGACGGCGAACGCCACTCACCTCATCAAGGCCGCCTGCGAGGCTGCGCTCGGCAGACGCAAGAGCCTGTCGGTCTTCGGGACCGACTACGACACGCCGGACGGTACGGGCGTGCGCGACTTCGTCCATGTCACAGATCTGGTGGAGGCGCACCGGTTGGCGCTGGTGCGTTTGCGAGGGGGCGGACAAAGCTGCGTGTGGAATTGCGGCTACGGCAAAGGCTATTCCGTGCGTCAGGTGATCGATGCGGTGCGCCGGGCGTCGGGCCGCGATTTCGAGGTCGTGGAGGAGCCGCGACGGACCGGCGATGCGCCCCTGGTCGTGGCGCGTGCAGATGTCATACGTCGCGAACTCGGCTGGCAGCCGCGATACGAAGATCTCGATGCCATCGTGACCCATGCCTTGGCATGGGAAGATCGTCTCGCCCGCCGCAACACCCCGGCATGAGGTCGCCATGTGCGCCGTGCGACGGGTGCGTCTGAGCCGACTGGAAGGATTGAAAGAGCACCTGCGAGCTGCATACCCTCTTGCGAGGCGGCAATTTTCGTGCGCCGGCGCGGTGCTCGGAGCATCCGTAAACCAACATCCACTGGAGAGAGCCAGATTTGACGACCCGCAGCAACGAGCCGACCGCAACGCCGAGCACTTCGGCTGGAATTGACATGACGAAGCTCTTGGACCTGGCCATTTCGGCGGGCGCGACGATCCTTGCGATCTATGCAGACACGATCGACGTGAGCCGGAAGGGAGACGGGTCTCCGGTCACCGAGGCCGATACGCGCGCGGAAGCAATCATCCTGAAGGGGCTCGCCGAGATCGCGCCGGATATTCCGGTCGTGGCCGAGGAGGCTGTCGCCGCCGGACGCATTCCGGCTCCCAGCGCCCGGTTCTTTCTGGTCGATCCGCTCGACGGGACGCGCGAGTTCATTTCTCGAAACGGCGAGTTCACCGTGAATATCGGTCTGATCGATAATGGCGCGCCGGTAGCCGGCGTCGTCTATGCGCCCGCACTCGGCGAGATATTTTGGGGGACTGCGGGAGAAGGTGCCTTTGGCGCACATGTCGTCGACGGCCGGATTCGCCGCCAGACAGGGATGGCGTCCTGCAAGGCGGCGCCGAAACACCTCAGGGCGGTTGCGAGCCGCTCGCACATGAGCGAGGAGACGCGCGCGTTCATCGAAAGACTCGGTGTCCGCGACTTTGCGTCTGCCGGGTCCTCGCTCAAGTTCTGCAAGATCGCGGCGGGTCTCGCCGACATCTATCCCCGCTTCGGGCGCACGATGGAATGGGACACGGCTGCTGCCGATGCGGTGCTAAGAGCCGCTGGCGGCATGGTCGTCACTGTCAACGGTGCGCCGCTCGTCTATGGCAAGCGTGACCAGGCCGCAGACAGCGCCTTCGCAAATCCGTACTTCATAGCCGCGGGAGATCGGGAATTTCTTTCTTCGATCAGGGACCAATTACATTGAACGCCCTTTGATGCGCCGCATTGCAGGCTATAGATTGGCTCAGACTTTTCGGCCGGTCCGCCGGCCCTAGCCCGCAGGGGCCAACAAACAGGTTCGTCTTTCCGTGTCTGTCGATCGAAGCTCGCATCTCAAGCGCCTCGAGAACGAGAGCATCCACATCATGCGCGAGGTGGCGGCCGAGTTCCGCAACCCCGTGATGCTCTATTCCATCGGCAAGGATTCCAGCGTCATGCTGCACCTTGCGATGAAGGCGTTCTATCCATCGAAGCCGCCGTTCCCTCTGCTCCACGTCGACACGACCTGGAAATTCCGCGAGATGATCAGGTTTCGCGACGATACGGCGAGCAGGCTTGGGCTGGACCTGATCGTCCATACCAACCAACAGGGCGTTGCGGACAACATCAACCCGTTCGACCACGGCTCGTCCTTCTACACGCACGTGATGAAGACGGAGGCGCTGAAGCAGGCGCTCGACGAGCACGGCTTCGATGCGGCCTTCGGCGGGGCGCGGCGCGACGAGGAGAAGGCGCGGGCCAAGGAGCGCGTGTTCTCGTTCCGCACGGCTTCCCACGGCTGGGACCCGAAGAACCAGCGCCCGGAGCTGTGGCGGCTCTACAATGCGCGGGTTTCCAAGGGCGAATCGATCCGCGCTTTTCCGCTGTCGAACTGGACCGAGCTCGACATCTGGCAATACATCCTGGCGGAGAACATCCCGATCGTGCCGCTGTACTACGCGGCCAAGCGCCCGGTCGTGGAGCGCGACGGGCAGCTGATCATGGTCGATGACGAGCGGTTGCCGATGAACCCAGGCGAAGTGGCGCAGCAGCGCATGGTCCGCTTCCGCACGCTCGGCTGCTATCCGCTCACCGCGGCCATCGAATCGCAGGCGACGACGCTTCCCGAGATCGTGTCGGAGATGCTGGTCGCCCGCTCCTCGGAGCGATCCGGCCGTCTGATCGACCACGACGAGGCGGGGTCGATGGAGAAGAAGAAGCGCGAGGGGTATTTCTGATGGACGGTCTCGACGCGGTCGCGGCGGATGCTCCGGAAGCCATCGCGGAGTTCATTTCCGGTCAGGAGACCAAGGGCCTCCTGCGCTTTCTCACCTGCGGGTCGGTGGACGACGGCAAGTCGACGCTGATCGGCCGGCTGCTTTACGATTCCAAACTGCTGTTCGAGGATCAGTTGGCCTCGCTCAGGAAGGATTCCGTCAAGCACGGCACTGTCGGCGACGACATGGATTTCGCGCTGCTGGTCGACGGCCTTGAGGCGGAGCGCGAGCAGGGCATCACCATCGATGTCGCCTACCGCTTCTTCGCGACCGAGGCACGCAAGTTCATCGTGGCCGACACGCCGGGCCACGAACAGTACACCCGCAACATGGCGACCGGCGCCTCGACAGCCGATCTGGCCGTGCTGCTGGTCGACGCACGCAACGGCATTCAGGTGCAGACGCGCCGTCACGCCTTCATCGCCTCGCTGCTCGGCATCCGTCACGTGGTGCTCGCGGTCAACAAGATCGACCTTGTCGATTACAGCGAGGCGCGCTTTGAGGAAATAAAGGCGGAATTCGAGGCCTTTGCGGCCTCTTTCGATTTCGACAGCCTTGTTGCGATCCCGATGTCCGCGCGCTTTGGCGACAACGTCTCGACGAAGAGCGAGCGTATGGCTTGGTACTCCGGTCCGACGCTGATCGAGCATTTGGAAACGGTGGAGGTGGCGGACGATCTCGATCTTCGTCCATTCCGCATGCCGGTGCAGTGGGTCAACCGGCCGAACCTCGACTTCCGCGGCTATTCCGGCACAATCTCGTCAGGTGTTGTGCGGCGAGGCGACGAAGTCGTCGTGGCGGGATCGGGCAAGACCAGCAAGGTCGCGCGTATCGTCACCATGGACGGCGATCTCGATCAGGCTCATGCGGGCGAAGCGGTGACGCTGACGCTCGCAGACGAGATCGACATCTCGCGTGGCGACATCATCGCGGCATCGGAGAGCCGACCGGAGGTCTCAGACCAGTTTGCAGCCCACCTCATCTGGATGACGGACAAGCCGCTCTATCCCGGCCGTCCGTACCTTCTGAAATCGGGCGCGCGTACGGTGACGGCGACGGTGAGCGAACTCAAGCACCGCATCGACATCAACTCCTTCGAGCATCTTGCGGCCAAGAAGCTCGACCTCAACGAGGTCGCCTTCTGCAACCTTTCGCTGTCCGCACCTATCGCCTTCGATCCGTACGAATCGAACCGCGACACGGGCTCCTTCATCCTGATCGACCGGCTGACCAACGCCACGGTCGCCGCCGGCATGATCTGGTTCGGGCTGAGGCGCGCGACCAACATTCACTGGCAGGCGCTGGACGTCGACAAGCAGGCACGCGCGGCGCTGAAGGGCCAGAAGCCGGCCGTGCTGTGGTTCACCGGGCTTTCCGGCTCGGGCAAATCGACGGTGGCGAACGCGGTGGAACGCAAACTCCTGGCCGCGGGCCACCACACCTATCTGCTCGACGGCGACAACGTGCGTCACGGTCTCAACCGCGATCTCGGCTTCACCGACGAGGACCGGGTGGAGAACATCCGCCGCGTGGCGGAGACGGCGAAGCTGTTCGTCGATTCAGGCACGATCGTTCTTGTGTCGTTCATCTCGCCGTTCAGGTCGGAACGACGCATGGCGCGTGAACTGGTGGAAGAGGGCGAGTTCATCGAGGTGTTCGTCGACACGCCGCTAGAGGAATGCCAGCTGCGCGACCCCAAGGGCCTCTACAAGAAGGCGGCTGAAGGCAAGATCAAGAACTTCACCGGTATCGATTCGCCTTACGAGGCGCCGGAGAACGCGGAAATCCGGCTGGACACGACGGGCGCGGACCCAGACGCGCTTGCAGACCGGATCGTGGCGGATCTGAAGAACCGTGGGATCATCGGGTAGGCGGGGCGTTCTCGCCGTCCAATGAGGTGCGGCAAGAGAAGGTCGGAAGGGGCGCCACGGCGCCCCTTTTTCGTTACATCCTAGATAAACCTCCACCTA
>NZ_JBANCG010000006.1:0-471711 GCF_037026715.1 Breoghania sp. JC706 | reverse complement strand
ATCAGGATGATTTAGCATTTTTGGTTTTTCGGGACGATCATCGCTACGGAATCGCGGGGAAACGGCGGATTGCGCATCTGCGGAATGACATCCGCCGGCTCGCTTCAATTGCGCAGGCTGGCGCCGTGGTGTAAGCGTGCCCTTTCCCTCGAACCCAGCGGGCACATATTCGTGCGATGACGCAGCTTGAAACTCCCCTCCTCGACACGGTCAGCAAACCCGAAGATCTGCGGCGTCTGGCCCCGCAGGAGCTTCGCCAACTCGCCGACGAGTTGCGCGCGGAGATGATCGACGCGGTCTCGCAGACCGGAGGCCATCTGGGCGCCGGTCTGGGTGTCGTGGAGCTGACGGTCGCGCTGCACTACGTCTTCAACACCCCGGACGACCGGCTGATCTGGGATGTCGGGCACCAGGCCTATCCTCACAAGATTTTGACCGGCCGGCGCGACCGCATCCGCACGCTGCGCCAGCCGGGCGGGCTGTCCGGCTTCACCAAGCGCACGGAATCCCCCTACGACCCGTTCGGAACGGCGCATTCCTCCACCTCCATTTCCGCCGGGCTCGGCATGGCGGTCGCGCGCGATCTGGACCATCGCGACAACAACGTGGTGGCGGTGATCGGCGACGGGGCGATGTCGGCCGGCATGGCCTACGAGGCGATGAACAATGCGGGGGCGCTGAAGTCGCGGCTCGTGGTGGTGCTGAACGACAACGACATGTCGATCGCGCCCCCCGTCGGCGCCATGTCCGGCTATCTCGCCAAGCTCGTTTCCGGGCGCACCTACCATTCGCTGCGCGAGATTGCCAAGAGCGTCGCCAAGGCGCTGCCCGACCCGCTGCAGAAGGGCGCGGCCCGGGCGGAGGAATATGCACGCGGCTTCTTCACAGGCGGCACGCTGTTCGAGGAGCTCGGCTTCTACTATGTCGGCCCGATCGACGGCCACAACCTGGACCACCTGCTGCCGGTCCTGAAGAACGTGCGCGACACGCGGGAAGGGCCCGTGCTCGTCCACGTGGTCACGCAGAAGGGCAAGGGCTACGAGCCGGCGGAGAATTCCTCCGACAAGTATCACGGCGTCGCGCGCTTTGACGTGATCACCGGCAAGCAGGCCAAGCCGACGCCGAACGCGCCGAGCTACACCCGCGTCTTCGGCGAGAGCCTGACGCAGGAAGCGCATGACGACGACAGGATCGTGGCGGTGACCGCGGCCATGCCCTCGGGCACCGGCGTCGATATCTTCGGCAAGGAGTTTCCCGAGCGCACCTTCGATGTGGGCATCGCCGAACAGCACGCGGTGACCTTCGCCGCGGGCCTGGCGACGGAAGGCTTCAAGCCGTTTGCCGCGATCTATTCCACCTTCCTGCAGCGCGCCTACGATCAGGTCGTGCATGACGTGGCGATCCAGCACCTGCCGGTGCGCTTTGCCATCGACCGGGCCGGGTTCGTCGGCGCCGATG
This sequence comes from Breoghania sp. JC706, assembly GCF_037026715.1. Classification (NCBI taxonomy): domain Bacteria; kingdom Pseudomonadati; phylum Pseudomonadota; class Alphaproteobacteria; order Hyphomicrobiales; family Stappiaceae; genus Breoghania; species Breoghania sp. JC706. Next base: position 470,253 of record NZ_JBANCG010000006.1, on the reverse strand, counting down.
GCCCGACCCACGCCGGCTCGTTCGATATCGGCTATCTCTCCTCGCTGCCCGGCTTCACGGTGATGGCGGCGGCCGACGAGGCCGAACTGAAGCACATGGTCGCCACCGCGGCAGCCTTCGACGAGGGGCCGATCGCCTTCCGCTATCCGCGCGGCGAGGGTGTGGGCGTGGAAATGCCGGTGCGTGGCAAGCCGCTGGAGATCGGCCGCGGCCGGATCGTGCGCGAGGGAACCAAGGTCGCCCTGCTTTCGTTCGGCACACGCCTTGCCGCCTGTATCGAGGCTGCGGAGATGCTGGAGGCGGGCGGCCTGTCGACCACGGTCGCGGACGCGCGCTTCGTCAAGCCGCTCGACACGGATCTCGTGCGCAGGCTCGCCACGGGTCACGAAGTGCTGATCACGGTTGAGGAAGGCTCCATCGGCGGCTTTGCCACCCATGTCGTCCAGTTCCTTATCGACGAAGGCCTGCTCGACGGCCGGGTGAAGCTGCGCACCATGATGATGCCGGACAGCTTCGTCGACCATAACAAGCCGGATGCGATGTATGCCGCCGCCGGGCTCGACGCGACGGGCATCGTGACCCGGGTGTTCGAGGCGCTGGGCCGCGATACGGCGGAGGTCGGACGGCTCGCCTGAAGAGGCGGCCGGCCCGTGGCTGAGACCACGCACGCGGCATTAAAGCGATTTTCACCATCCCCGTGGCAGATTATCTCCACGCGCGAAGGTGTGCGGCCGCTGTTTTCCGATTCGCCGTAATTCCGCCGCCTTCGGGAACGAAGCCGGCGCCTCGCGGAGCGGAATTCCGCTCGCTGGCCCGACAGGGTGTCAAGTCCGGCGGCCCGGTTCATCCAGTCTCGCCGACGTCTCTTTCACGAACGATCCTGCGACCTTCGGGAGCGGGGGACGAGCTTTGCGCAATGACCACGACAGCCCTTCTCCCCCTCCTCCCTGACGCCCTGCCCGACACGCAGACCGGCATTCGTGTCGTGTCCGATCCGATCGACTGAGCACCATGGCCAAAGCACTCAACCCGATCGCCGCCCTCCTGCTCTCGGTAGCGCTGATGCTGCTCGGCCACGGCCTGCAGGCAACGCTGCTGCCGGTGCGCGCGGACCTCGAGGGTTTTTCCGCCATCGCCATCGGCGGCATGTCGTCGAGCTATTTTGCCGGCTTCGTGCTCGGCTGCGTGCTGGCGCCCTATGCGGTGCTGCGCGCCGGCCATATCCGTGCCTTCGCGGCCCTCGTCTCGCTCGGTTCGGCAAGTGCGATCCTCTATCCGGTGCTCACAGAGCCACTCGCCTGGGCTGTGATCCGCGGCGCCTACGGCTTCACGCTCGCCGGCTTCTACCTGATCGTGGAAAGCTGGCTGAACGAACGCGCCACGAACGAGAACCGCGGCGCGCTGATGTCGACCTACATCATCGTCAATCTGGCCGCGATCACCGGCGGACAACTGCTGCTGACCGTGATCGACCCGGAGGGCTTCACCGCCTTCGTGCTCGCCTCCGTCGCCGTGTCGCTGGCCGTCGTGCCGATCTCGCTGACGCGCTCGCAGCAGCCCGCACCGATCACCTTCGTCCGCTTCCGCCCGTTGGAACTCTACCGGATCTCGCCGGCGGCCATCGTCGGCAGCCTGTTCGTCGGGCTCGCCAACGGCACGAACTGGACGCTCGCGCCGCTCTATGCGCGCCAGATCGGCTTCGACAAGGCCGACGTCGCCTATTTCGCCTCCGCCATCATCTTCGGCGGTGCGGTGGCGCAATGGCCGATCGGGCGACTGTCGGACCGCATGGATCGCCGCTACGTGCTGATCGGGCTGGCGCTCGCAGCCGGCACGGTCGCAGCCCTTATCGCCGGTTTTGAGCCGACGTCGGCGCCGCTTGCCATCGCCAGCGCCGCCGTGCTCGGCTTCGCCTCTCAGCCGGCCTATTCGATCGCGGCCGCGCACGCCTTCGACCACGTGGAATCCGACGGCTTCGTTGAAACGTCCTCCGGCCTGCTGCTGGCCAACGGTATCGGCTCCACCATCGGCCCGTTCGTCGCCTCGCTCCTGATGACGCAGATGGGGCCAAGCGGGCTTTACGCGATGATCTCCGCCGTGATGTTCGTGCTGGCGGGCTACATCATCTTCCGTGTGCAGATGCGCGAGCGTCCCTCCGCCCGCCTGCACACCGAGTTCGATCTGGCCGGTACCGCACAGGTCGGCGGCGTGCTGACGCCGGAGCTGCTCGACGAGAGCAGCCCGCACGTGGTGGTACCCGAATACTCGCCCGTGCCGCACGTCACCCCCGATCCGGATGCGGTGGCGGAAGCCTGGGAAACGGCCTGGGAAGGCGATCTGCCGGACCAGATCGATATCACGCACAACGAACCGGCTCCGGACGCCCTGGAACAAGACGGGCCCGCGCGGGAGGCCGAAGCGGAAAGCCAAACAGCCAATGCGCTGGGGGATGCCGGAATGGACGGCAAAACCCGCTGAGGACAATTGTTGCCGTTGGGAGATGGGCTCTCGACGCCCGGACGCTAATGACGCATAGTCCGCCCCGCGATGAGAAACCGGACGGGCTTTCTTCAGCTGCTCAGAAGCGAACGCAGCGCGCTGTCGATGCTGGCGGCCGTCGGCATCTTCGCGCGCGTCGTCATCGGCCTCATCGGGCTTGCGCTCGCGCCTGCCGACGCGCTGGCTGCGAATTCCCCGCTCATCATCTGTTCCGGGAAAACCGGTGGATCGCAGCCGGTAAATGGCGTGCCCTGGGCCGCGTTCCTGTGCCCTTGCGCCGCCTGCCACCACACCGGCTGCGCAGTCGCCTGCACGCCGCCGGCCGGCGCTGCATCCCTGCCCCTGCCAGAAACGTCCCATTCTCACATTCTGGCCATTCCGGCCGATGCCGGACAGCTGGTCCAGCAAACCGCCGACCACACCCGCATCCGGGCTCCTCCCGCAAACGCCTGACGAACGCATGATCCCACGCGAGCGCACGCGATCCCGCGGCGCCGTCACGTTTATTCGCACGGGTTGGCCCCACGCCGCCGTGCAGAGGAGCATTCCATGAAGACCCTGTTCTCTTTTGCGGCGGCTGCCGCGCTTTCCGCCTTTCTTTCCCTGCCGCTGGCCTTCACCGCCGCTGCCCATCCCAAGCCCGTCACCGTCGGCGATCTGAAGATCGAGCTGCCATGGACGCGGGCGACGCCCGGCAAGGCGGCTGCCGGCGGCGGCTTCCTGAAGATCACCAACGGGGGCAAGGAAGCCGACAGGCTCGTCGGCGCGTCCTCGCCGCGCGCCAAGCGCACCGAGATCCACGAAATGTCCGTCAAGGACGGCATCATGGTGATGCGGCCCGTCGACGGTCCGCTGGAAATTCCGGCCGGCGGCACGCTGGAACTGAAGCCCGGCGGCTACCATGTGATGCTGATGGGCCTGCCCACGCCCTTCAAGGAAGGCGAGACGATCCCCGTCACGCTCACGTTTGAAAAGGCGGGCAGTGTGGAGATCGGGCTGACCGTGGAAAAGCCCGGCGCGAAGGATCCGGTCAACGCCAAGGCCATGAACCACGCGGCGCACGGCGAGACGGCCGGCAAGGACGGCATGCCGATGAAGATGGATCACGGCAGCAACGACATGAAGCAGTGAGACGATGAGCGCTGGAAAGATCATCCGTTACGGGGCGTGGGCGGCGGTAGCCGCCCTCGTTCTCGCCGTCGGCGCGGTTGCCGGCTGGAGTTATTTCGCCAAGGGAGACGGCCGCAGCCTGATCGCCCCGGTCACCGCGATCGGCGGCCCGTTCACGCTGGAAAACGGCCAGGGCGAGACGGTCACCGAGGCCGACCTCAAGGGCAAGCCGACGGTGATGTTCTTCGGCTACACGTTCTGTCCCGACGTGTGCCCGACGACGCTTGCGGAGCTGCAGGGCTGGATCGATCAGCTCGGCCCCGACGCCGACAAGCTGCACTACGTGTTCGTCACCGTCGACCCGGAACGCGACACGCCGGACGTGATGGCCTCCTATGTCGCCGCCTTCGACGACCACATCATGCCGCTGACGGGCACGCGCGAGCAGATCGACGCGATGATCAAGGCCTATCGCGTCTATGCCCGAAAGGTGCCGCTCGACGACGGCGGCTACGCCATGGACCATTCCGCCGGCCTCTACCTGTTCGATGCCAACGGCCGCTTCGTGGGCACGATCGCCTACGGCGAGGACGGCAAGGTGGCCATGGAAAAGCTGCAAAAGCTCATCGGCAAGGCGCAAGGCTGACGACGGTCCGCATCTGCGCTATACTTGAGCGATAGACAAGGGATCTGGACGAGATGACCGCAACACCCGCCACATGGGCCGTGATCGGAACGCTGGGAGCGATCGTTCTTGGCGCAACGATCGTGCTGTGGGCGCGTTACGGCGAACTGATCTTCGTCCAGTCCCTCCTGAACGGTATCGCCGGCTGTTTCGGCTGACGGCCCGTTTCCCTTGAGAAACACCCGAACATGACGAACACGACGGCGAAGCTGCGGCTGGACCAGGCGCTGGTGGAGCGCGGGCTGGCGGAGAGCCGGGCGCGGGCGCGCGATGCCATCCTGCGCGGACATGTGCGGATCGACGGCAAGGCCGCGACGAAACCCGGCCAGACGGTTGCCGCGGACGCGCGGATTTCCATCGACGACCCGGCCGCCGGCTTCGTCTCGCGCGCGGCTCTGAAGCTTCTGGCCGGGCTCGATGTCTTTGCGATCGACGTTGCGGGCTGTCTGTGCCTCGATATCGGCGCCTCCACCGGCGGCTTCACGCAGGTGCTGCTGGAGCGCGGGGCGGCGCGCGTGGATGCCATCGACGTCGGCCACGGCCAGCTTCACGCCTCGCTTGCCTATGATCCGCGCGTGCATTCGCTGGAAGGCGTCAATGCGCGCGCGCTCACGGACGAGCACCTGTCGGGCGCGCCGGAGGTGATCGTCTCCGACGTGAGCTTTATTTCATTGAAACTGGCGCTTCCGCCGGCTCTCGGCCTGGCTGCGCCGGGCGCGCGTGGCCTGTTTCTGGTCAAGCCGCAATTCGAGGCCGGCAAGGAACGGATCGGCAAGGGCGGGCTGGTCGATCCCGGTGTGGCGCAGGACGTGGCCGAAGAGATCCGGCGATGGCTTGACGAGGCGCCCGGCTGGCACGTTCTCGGCATGGTCCCCTCGCCCATCAAGGGCGGCGACGGGAACGGGGAATACCTGCTGGGGGCGATGAAGGAGGGCTAACGGCCTGGAGCGAGGGCTATTTGTCTTTTGGGCTCGTCGTTCCCGCCGGCTCGCCCATCCATGCCTCAGGTTCAGTCCCATCCTTCGTCATTGCCCGGCTTTGTCCGGGCAATCCACCGCTGGCAGCGGCATCCGGGGCACGCGTTGGATCACCCGGACGAAGCCGGGTGATGACGGTGGAGAGATCGGATGCCCGGTTACCGGGCCTTTATGCAGGCACCGGCGCGTGCCCCGGTCCCGATCTTCCATTTCCATGGCCTTGGACGCCGCAATCCTGTAAGCCCGGCGAAACGCATGTTGCCCGCTATCAGGAAAACCGGAGCATCTTGTCTGCGTTCACTTGAACGCAGGATGCTCCGGCAGGACGCCCGCATGACCGAGACCGTTACCATCGACCAGCTCGCCCACCGCGGCGACGGTGTCGCCTTAATCCATGACAAGACGGTCTTCGTGCCGTTCACGCTTCCCGGCGAGGAAGTGGAGATCGAACGCAAGGGCGAGCGGGCAAGGCTCGTTTCGATCAAAACGCCCTCCCCGTCGCGCGTCGAGCCGGTCTGCCGGCATTTCGGCACCTGCGGCGGCTGTGCGCTGCAACACATGGACGCCGCCGCCTACCGTGCCTGGAAGGAAGCGCAGGTCGCCGCCGCGCTCGCCTCACGGGGACTTGAGGCGGAGATCTCGCCGATCGTGCCGGCCTCAAGGGGAAGCCGGCGCCGCGCCGTGCTGACGGCGGTCAGGGCCGGCGGGCGGGTGCTTGTCGGCTATCACGAGCGCATGGCCAACCGGCTGGTGGCGATCAGCGAATGCGCCGTCGTCACGCCGCGCATTCTTGCAAGCCTGCCGGATCTCACCCGCCTTGCGGACAAGCTCGCGCCGCGCAAGGGCGAATTGCGGCTGACGGTGCTCGACACGGTTTCCGGCCTCGACGTGGCGGCCGAGGGCGCAAGCGGCAAGGCAGCGCGCGACTTTCCCGGCCTCGGACGGCTGGCGGCGGAAGCGGATTTCGCAAGGCTCTCAGTCGATGGCGAGGTGGTGATCGAGATCCGCCCGCCGGCGCTCGACTTCGCCGGCGCGGCGATGGTGCCGCCCCCGGGCGGCTTCGTGCAGGCAAGCGCGGAAGCCGAGGCCGCGATGGCGCAGGCGGTTATGGAAGCGGTCGGCAAGGCAAAACGCGTGGCGGATCTCTTTGCCGGCTCCGGCACCTTCGCGCTGCGTCTGGCGCGCGCGGCGGTCGTGCATGCGGTAGAAAGCGACAAGGCGGCGATGGCCGCGCTCGACCGTGCGTGGCGGCAGACGCCGGGGTTGAAGACCGTCACCCAGGAGGTGCGCGATCTCTTCCGCAGCCCGCTTCGCGTGGACGAGCTGGAGAGCTTCGACGCGGTCGTCTTCGATCCGCCGCGTGCCGGGGCGAAGGAGCAGGCGAGCGAGCTTGCGGCCTCGAAGGTGGCGGATATCGTCGCCGTTTCCTGCAATCCGGCAACGCTGGCGCGCGATCTGCGCACGCTGGTGGACGGCGGCTACCGGCTTCGTACGGTGCAGCCGGTGGACCAGTTCCTGTTCTCGCCCCACATAGAAGTGGTCGCGCATCTGAACCGGGCCTGACGCGAGGCATGGTCCGGCTCTGACCCAAGGGGAGGACAAGGCCATGGCGGAGACGCAGGAACGATCGCAATTGGTTTCGGGCTGGACGCGGCGTGCCCGCTTTGCCGCGCAAAGCATGGGTCGGCTCGCCTGGTACGGCGCCCACCGCTACGCAACCCGCCGCATCGACCAGCGCATCGGCGCGCGCTACCCCGATTACCGTATCGCCCCACCGCAGGGCCCGGTGCCGAGCGAGCGGCGCATCATTGCCGATATCGCGCGGCTGCAGGCAAGCGACCTCGCCAATGTGGAGGCTGGGCACTATCCGATGCCGGCCGGCGAACCGGGGGGACTGGCCGCTCTGCTGCGCCGGACCCGGCTCTTCTACGCCGACGTGCCGGAGGCGGCCCACCGGCGGCGCGCGGCGGACGATGACGCTACCGCAGCATCGAACGAGCCCTACTACATGCAGGATTTCCACTTCCAGGCGGATGGCTGGATGTCGGAGCAATCCGCCGATCTCTACGATTTCCAGGTGGAGGTTCTGTTCAACGGATCGGCCGCCGCCATGCGCCGGCAGGGACTGGTGCCGCTCAGCCGTCTGGTGCGGGAGAAGGACCAACGCAGGCTGCAATATGCCGATATCGCCTGCGGCACGGGCAACATGCTGCGCGAAGTGACGCGCGCCTTTCCGCGCCTGCCGGCCATCGGTATCGACGTGTCGGAACCCTATCTGCGTCACGGCGCGGGACTGGCGCGGCGGGCGCGGGACCGGCGGTTCATTGCCGCCCTTGCGGAAAGCCTGCCGCTTGCAGACGAAAGCCTCGATGCGGCGAGCGTCGTCTACCTCTTCCACGAACTTCCGCCCGAAGCGCGCAAGGCCGTTGCCGGCGAACTCGGCCGCGTGCTGAAACCGGGCGGACTGCTCGTCTTCATCGACACGCTGCAAATGGGCGACGAGCCGGACTATGACGGACTGCTGGAGCTTTTCCCGCGGCTCTTCAAGGAGCCCTATTACGAGGGCTTCGTGCGCGAGGATCTGGACGCGCTGTTCGCACCGCACGGGCTTGTTCGTGAGGAGGCGTGGAACGCGTATGTTTCGCGGGTGAGCGTGTATCGCAAGGGCTGAGCGGACGGGGTGCTCCCCCTTGGCGCCCGTCATTGCCAGCTTCAATCCCTCCAGCGTCATCTCGGACGCGATGCGGCACGCCAGTGACGCTTCGCAGGCCCGGGACCGAGGCGCCGGGTCTACCGCTGGAGGTTCCAGGTCTGCACGGCAACGTTTCACGTTGCAGTGCGTCTGGGATGACGCCGGAAGGATTGGTGCCTGGAGGTGCGCGAGAGGTCTTCGGGGCCACGTTGCGGCACCGGAGACCTTCGTTCGAGATGCACGCACGCCCTTCCCGGAGCGCGCCGCGCCTTTTTCGCCTTATGCCGCGAGCGCCTTGTCGGCCTCGACGTAGGCCTTCCCAAGCGCTTCCGAAACCGCCTTGTAGGTGATGCGGCCGCCCTGCACGTTGAGGCCGGCCTTCAGGTGCGGATCATCGGACAGCGCCTGCTTCCAGCCCTTGTCGGCGAGCGCAATCGCGAAGGGCAGCGTTGCGTTGGCAAGCGCGAAGGTGGAGGTACGCGCCACGCCGCCCGGCATGTTGGCCACGCAGTAATGCACCACGCCATCGACCACGTAGGTGGGATCGGAATGGGTGGTGGCATGGCTCGTCTCAGTGCAGCCGCCCTGATCGATGGCGACGTCGACGATGGCCGAGCCCTTGCGCATGGTCGACAGCATGTCGCGCGTGATGAGCTTGGGCGCGGACGCGCCGGGGATCAGCACCGTGCCGATGACAAGCTCGGCATTGGCCACCAGTTCGGCCAGCGTGTGCGCGTTGGAATAGGCGGTCTTCACCGCCGTGCCGAACTGCGCGTTCAACCGGCGCAGCACGTCGGCGGAACGGTCGACCACGGTGACGCTGGCGCCAAGGCCCAGCGCCATCTGGGTCGCATGCGTGCCCGCCATGCCGCCGCCGAGGACGAGCACATCGGCGGGCGGCACACCCGGCACGCCGCCCAGCAGCATGCCGCAGCCACCTTGCGCGTTTTCAAGGCAATGGGCGCCGGCCTGGATCGACATGCGGCCGGCGACCTCCGACATCGGCATCAGGAGCGGCAGGCCGCCGGCGGCGTTCGTCACCGTCTCGTAGGCGATGCAGGTGGCACCCGATGCGATCAGGTCCATGGTCTGTTCCGGATCAGGCGCGAGGTGAAGGTAGGTGAAGAGGATGTGATCCTCGCGCAGACGCTTGCGCTCCACCGCCTGCGGCTCCTTCACCTTCACGATCATGTCGCTTTCGGCAAAGACCGTTTCCGCATCGGGCGCGATCTTCGCTCCCGCCGCCGCATAGGCCTCGTCGGAAAGCCCGGCGCCGAGGCCGGCGCCGGTTTCCACCAGCACCGAATGGCCATGGGCAACGAATTCCTGCACGCCGGCCGGGATGACGCTCACCCGGTCCTCGTGGTTCTTGATTTCCTTCGGGATGCCGATCCTCATCGAGGGTCTCCTTTCATCTGTTCCCGAGGCACAGATTGAACCGCCCTTTCGTCAATTATCTTTCGTTTTGACGTATTGTTGCAGCAGATGATCGCATAGTCTGCGAAAATGGACCGTAAATTCCGATCATAGAAATTGCATATGAAATTCGACGCTCGCGACAAGGCCATCCTGCGCGCGCTGCAGGACAATGGCCGGCTGACCAACGCGGAGCTGGCGGAACTGGTGAACCTGTCGCCTTCCGCCTGTCTGCGCCGCACCAAGATGCTGGAGGAAGCCGGCATCATAGCGGGCTACGCCATGCTGCTGAACGCCAAGTCGGTGGGGCTCGCCGGTACGGCCTTCGTGCAGGTGACGCTGAAGGGCCAGCGGCGCGAGGAACTCGACCGGTTCGAGAAGGCGGTGGCGAACATTCCGGAAATCCTGGAGTGCTATCTGCTGGCCGGGCAATACGACTACATGCTCCGCATCGCCTATCGCGACACGGAAGACCTTGAGCGCATGCACAAGGACACGCTGACCGGCCTGCCGGGCGTGGACCGGGTGCAGTCGATGCTGACGCTGAGAACGGTGAAGCGGACGACGAAGCTGCCGGTGTGAGGCGCCTCGGCGCGTTTTAGAGGCCGGCCCGCAAATGGTCGTTGGCTCTTCGCCCCGAATTCTACGCGCCTTCATACCTCTCTACCGTCATCACCCGGCGAAGTCCGGGTGATCCAGCGCTTGTCCCGAATGCCGTGGCTGACTTTGGATTGCCCGGACTTCGCCGGGCAATGACGGCGGAGGGGTATGAGGGGCATAGCCGAAAGCGCGCAACCCGATATCATTTTCGGGCCAGGCCCTGAGGAGACCTGAAAAGGCCGTCTCGAACGATGGGCGACTTGCTTCCGCCAAATCACGACATGCTCTGGCGCGCGAACCGGATTATCACCCGCCCGCCCGATACGCCTGCAACCGCCCCAGGATCTCTTCCGGCGTTCCCTTCAGCGGGTGGAGCGGGATGTCGATGCGGGTATCCCCCTTGCGGCGGTAGGGTCGGGCCATCAGGGCCCGGTACCAAGCCGTTTTTTCCGGCTTTGCCACCGCATCTTCAAGCGGGCGATGCAGCGTGACGATCAGCGTCGAGAGCTGGATCTGGCGCACGGCCGTGTTGAAGAGCTCCAGATGCGAAATCTCCGCCCAGGCAATGAAGCCGATGCCGGAGATGAAGAGGCCGTCGTCGTTGGCGCCGAGCTGGGGGCGGCGCAGCTCCACCAGCGGAAAGAAATAGAACGACAGGATGAGCCCGAGGGCGGTCAGGACATAGAGCCGGGGATCGCCCCAGTAGGCGGCAAGGAACCCCGCCAGCACGGCGCCGGCAAGCCCGCCATAGACCGGCCCCTCTCCGCTGCCCGGGCGATAGCCGGTCGAGAAGGGGCGCGGGCGCAGGTCCTCGAAGGGGTCGTGGGGCAGTGCTGTTTCCATGCGCGATCCGGCGGCCGTTTCGATGCGCAACTATAACCGCGCACCATTTGCGACGCCATCGGCCGGCCCTTGGGCAAAACCCGCGGGCAGGCCAGGAGGCTCACTGCGGGCTCAACCGTCGATGATCTCGGTCGACTCGATCTGGATGCCGAAGCCTTCCAGGCCCACATAGTGGCGCTCGCGCGAGGTCAGCAGGCGGATGGACGAAACGCCGAGATCCTTGAGGATCTGCGCGCCGAGACCGATCTCGCGCCATGAGTCCGAGCGAGCCTGGGCGGAGGCGTGCTCCTCCTTGTCCTGCGCCAGTTCCATGCGCGCGCGGCGCGACTGGCGGGTGACGCCGACGGAGCCCTCGCGCAGGTAGACCACCACGCCGCGGCCGCGCTCGGCCAGCCCCTTCATGATCGCATCGAGCGGCTGGACCCGGCCGAAGACATCGTCGATCACCGATTCCAGATGGAGGCGCACCGGCACGCTGCGGCCGTCGAGGATGTCGCCGTAGACGATGGCGAGATGATCCATCGGATCGTAGGGCGTGGAATAGGTGATTGCGTAGGCGGGGCCGGCGGCCGTCTCGATCGTCTGCTCGTAGACGCGTTCCACCAGCTTTTCCTTGCGCTGGCGCCAGGCGATGAGATCGGCGACGGAAACCTGCTTCAGCCCGTGCTTGTTGGCGAATTCGGTCACCTGAGGCCCGCGCGTCACGGTGCCGTCGTCGTTGACCATCTCGCAGATCACGCCGACCTCGGGCAGACCCGCGAGCCGGCAGAGATCGACGGCAGCCTCCGTATGGCCGGAGCGCATCAGCACGCCGCCATCCTTGGCGATCAGAGGAAAGACATGGCCGGGACGGACAAAATCGGCGGCGCCGGAATTGGGATTGGCCAGACCGCGCACGGCGGCGGTGCGATCCTCGGCCGAAATGCCGGTCGTCGTGCCGTGCTTGTAGTCGATGGAAATGGTGAAGGCGGTGGAATGCGGCGCGTCGTTGTCGCTGACCATCGGATCAAGGCGCAGCTTGCGGGCAAGCTCGCGGGTGATCGGCGCGCAGACGATGCCGGAGGTGTGGCGGATGATGAAGGCCAGCTTTTCCGGCGTGGCATGGGTGGCGGCGAGAATCAGGTCGCCTTCGTTCTCGCGGTCGTCATCGTCGGTCACGACGACGATCTCGCCGTTCTCGAATGCACGGATGGCTTCCGCGACGCGGGACTGGGACATGTCGGTATCCTTTGCGGGCCGCAGCCCGAGAAAGTCGTTGGGCGTGACGGCGCCGTCCGTGGCATTCGCGATGCGCGCCCCGGTCTCGCGCGAGATCCACACATCGGGATCGTTGCACAAGGCGGTGACGGCCGCCGGCGAAAGACCGGCGCGACGGGCAAAGGCTGAACGGGTTTCCTTGGCTTGAACAAGCCATTCGTCGAGACGCATGCGCACAATTTAGGATCCGACGATTTCAGTAGCAATGAAAAATTGAAAGAATTTCAGCAGGACTGAAAACCAGTCCGATAATGGCTCAGTTTACCCCCGCGCGCAGGGCCGGGCAATCGATCGCGCCCGATTCCGCTTTCCTAATCGTCCTTCAGTGCGTATCCCTCAAAGAAAATCGACCAGTCGGGAGCCGTCATGAGCACAGACAAGAACATCGCCACCATCCTCGCCCACGCCGGCGGCAAGCCGAATGCGCGCACCGGCGCCGTGGTGCCCGGCATCCCGCTCGCGACCACCTTCGCCCGCGACGAAAATTATGCGCTGACGAGCGCAGGCCACCTCTATTCGCGCGACGACAACGATCTCTACCGCCAGGCCGAGGCGCTGATCGCGCGGATGGAAGGCGCCGAGGAGGCCCGCGTCTTCGCCTCCGGCATGGCGGCGATCGCGGCCGTGTTCCGTTCCGTGCCGCAAGGGGCGGCGGTGGTCGTGCAGTCCGGCATCTACTGGGGCACGACCGTTTGGGTGCGCAAGTTCTGCAAGCGCAACGCGCTGGCGCTGATCGAATGCGACACCAGCGACCCGGCACGACTTGCCGAAACGCTGGAAGAGAGCGCGGCCGACCTTGTCTTCATCGAAACCCCGTCCAACCCGACGCTGAAGGTGACGGACATCGAGGCGGCGGCGAACGCGGCCCATGAGGCCGGCGCGGTTCTGGTGGTCGATGCGACCGCGTCGACGCCGCTTGTCTGCCAGCCGATGAAATTCGGGGCCGACTTCGTCATCCATTCCGCCACCAAGGCGCTGAACGGCCATTCCGACCTTTTGGCCGGCGTCGTTTCCGCCCGCGACGCCTCCTCGGAGCGCTGGCGGCTGATCGCGGAAGAGCGGCACGATGCGGGCGCGGTGCTTGGCTCGTTCGAGGCGTGGCTTCTGGTGCGCGGACTGCGCACGCTGGCGCTGCGTGTGGAGCGGATGAACGCCAACGCGATGGCTGTCGCCCGCTTTCTCGACGGGCACGCCAAGGTGGAACGCGTTCTCTATCCGGGCCTTGAGACGCATCCGGGCCACGATATCGCCGCGCGCCAGATGAGCGGCGGGTTCGGCTCGCTCGTCTCGGTGCTGGTCAAAGGCGGCGCTGAGGAGGCGCTGGCGGTGGCCGGCCGGCTGCAGATTTTCCTGCGGGCGACCTCGCTCGGCGGCGTGGAGAGCCTGGTGGAACACCGCTATTCCATCGAGGGCGATGCCACGGGCGTGCCGAAGAACCTGCTCAGGCTTTCCATCGGCATCGAGCATGCCGACGACCTGATAGCAGACCTCGATCAGGCGCTTTCCGCCTGAGGTCTCTTTCGCGGCCGCGCCGATCTGGATTAGGCTTCGTCCCGACACGAGGGCCGAGGCCCCGTTCCATTGCCTGAAACGACATTCGAGGGGGAAACGCAGCATGGCGAAAGTCGCATTCATCGGTCTCGGCGTCATGGGCTATCCGATGGCCGGACATCTGAAGACGCGCGGCGGACACGACGTGACCGTCTACAACCGCACCGCGGAAAAGGCCGAGGCCTGGGTGAAGGAGTACGGCGGGGAACGGGCATCGACCCCGGCGGCAGCCGCCGACGGATGCGACTTCGTGTTCTCGTGCGTCGGCAACGACGACGACCTGCGCTCCGTGACGCTCGGCCCCGACGGCGCCTTCAAGGGCATGAAGGAAGGGGCGATCTTCATCGACAACACCACGGCGTCCGCCCATGTCGCGCGCGAGCTCTACGATGCGGCGAAGGCCGACGGGTTCTCGTTTCTCGACGCGCCCGTCTCCGGCGGTCAGGCCGGGGCGGAGAACGGTCAGCTCACGGTGATGGTCGGCGGCGATGCGGATGCCTTCGACAAGGCGCGGCCCGTCATCGACTGTTACGCCAAGATGGTCGGCCTGATGGGCGAGACGGGAGCCGGCCAGCTCACCAAGATGGTCAACCAGATCTGCATCGCCGGCCTCGTGCAGGGGCTGTCGGAAGCGATCCATTTCGCAGGCCAGGCCGATCTCGACATCGAGAAGGTGATCAGCGTGATCTCCAAGGGCGCGGCGCAGTCCTGGCAGATGGAGAACCGCTGGAAATCGATGGCCGAAGGCACGTTCGATTTCGGTTTCGCGGTGGACTGGATGCGCAAGGATCTCGCGATCTGCCTGGAAGAGGCCCGCGCGAACGGAGCGCGCCTGCCGGTAACCGCGGTGGTCGACCAGTTCTACGCCGAGGTGCAGGCCATGGGCGGCCGGCGCTGGGATACCTCCAGCCTCATCGCCCGGCTGGAAAAGGCGGACAGGTAGAGCGCGGCGAGGCTTCAAACGGGACTCATCCAGCGCGTATCGCCCATCCTTCGAGACGGCCCTTTCGGGCCTCCTCAGGATGACGTTGTGTGTGTTGCTCGTGCAGTGAAGCCGGCAACACACACAACGTCATCCTGAGGAGGCCCAGAAATGGTAGTTTGTTCCCCCCCCCCGAATTCCAAACGCCTTCATACCTCTCCATCGTCATCACCCGGCGAAGTCCGGGTGATCCAGCGCGTGCTCCGAATGCCGCAGCTGGCGATGGATTGCCCGGACTTCGCCGGGCAATGACGGCGGAGGGGTATGGGGGAGAATAGTCGAAAGCGCATACGCTGATACCATTTCCGAGCCAGACTCTGAGGAGCGCTCGCAAGAGCGCGTCTCGAAGGATTGGCCACGCGCTGCGGCCAAGACCACTCCCTAATCCGAGCTTCCCGCCTTTTCCTTGCCGATGACAATGTAGTTCAGCGGCAATTCGCTGGTGTTCTTGATCTGCTCCATCGCGAAGGTGGTGGAGACGTCGGCGATGTCGATCTTCGCGATCAACTTCTTGTAGAAGACGTCATAGGCCTCGATGTCCGGCACCACCACGCGCAGGAGATAGTCGACCGATCCCGCCATGCGGTAGAACTCGACGACCTCGGGGAATTCGCGGATCACGTCGGCGAATTTCTTAAGCCAGTCGTCGGTGTGCTGGTTGGTGGTGATGGAGACGAAGGCCGTCACCTTGGCGTTGATCTTCGCGGCGTCCAGAAGGGCGACGCGCTTGCGGATGACGCCGTCTTCCTCCAGCTTCTGGATGCGGCGCCAGCACGGCGTGGTGGATAACCCCACCCGGCGGCCGATCTCGGCGACGGGAACGGTCGCATCCGTCTGCAGGATGGAGAGAATACGGCGGTCGACCTTGTCGATCATCGGCGGACACCCTTGGAATTATTTTCTACACTTTTCGCTACTGCCGGCATCTACATTCTCACACGCGCCCACTCTCGTGGAATTATAGATTTTTCTTCTAATTTCTCGTTGAGCACGCTTGTCCTTTTTGGGTGCGAATGTCAATTCAATCCTCATCGCTTCACCGAGGAGATCCTCATGCTGTTCCCGTTCAAGAGCATCCTTGCGGCACTCGCCGCGGTTGCCGTTTCCGCAACGGCGACGCTGGCCACCCCTGTTCTCAAGCCGCTCGTCACGGTCGACTGGCTGAAGGACCACATCGGCGACGAGGACCTCGTCGTCCTCGACATCCGCCCGGCCAGCGCGGACGACAAGACCGCCGCCTACGAGGGCGGACATGTTCCCGGCGCGATCTCGGCGCCCTACCCCGGCGCGTGGCGGGCGAAACGCGATGGAGTGCCCGCACAGATGCCGAGCGTCGAGGCGCTCGAGGCCTATCTTGGCGGCATCGGCGTGACGAACGGCAAGGCCGTCGTCGTGGTCCCCAGCGGCAAGTCCAGCTCGGACTTTTCCGCCGGCACCCGCGTCTACTGGACGTTGAAGGAGCTGGGCCTCGACAACCTCGCCGTTCTGGACGGCGGCACACGGGCCTGGACGGAGGCCGATCTCGACCTCTCAACGAACAAGGTCGCCCCGACACCGGAGAAATTCACCGCCGCACCCAATCCGGAGATCATCATCTCCACCGACGAGGTGGCCGAGGATCTGGGGACGAAGACGGTTCTGCTGGATGCGCGGCCGGAGGCCTTTTTCACGGGGGAGACCCAGCACAAGCTGGCGCCGCGTCCGGGGCGACTGCCCGGGGCCGTCAGCCTCGACCAGGACACGTTCTTCGATGCTTCGACCGGAAAGCTGAAGCCGAAGGCGGAGCTTTCGTTGATCGCCAGCGCGAAAGTCGGCGATCCCCAGGCCGATATCGTCTCCTACTGCAACACCGGCCACTGGGCGTCGGCCAACTGGTTCGTGCTGCACGAACTGCTCGGCTACAGGCACGTCAAGCTCTACGACGCCTCGATGGTGGGCTGGACGATGGACCCGAAGCGCCCTGTCGATCTCGGCGCGCCGAACAAGAGCTGAACGAGAAAAGCGGGCGTCTCGAAGGAAGGGCGCGAGCGGATCCCCTCCCTCGCCTCGCCCCCTTCCGCCAGGCCGTGAACCGATCTAGCCGATCTGGCCGCGATGGCGCAGGAAATGGTCGGCGAGCACGCAGGCCATCATCGCCTCGCCGACGGGAACGGCGCGAATTCCGACGCAGGGGTCGTGGCGGCCCTTCGTCATCACGTCGACCTCCTCGCCCGTGCGCGTGATCGAGTGGCGGGGCGTGAGGATGGACGATGTCGGCTTGACGGCAAAGCGCACCACCACCGGCTCGCCCGACGAAATGCCGCCCAGAACGCCGCCGGCGTTGTTCGACAGGAAGATCGGCGTTTCGCCCTGCCCGATGCGCATCTCGTCGGCGTTCTCCTCGCCGGTGAGCGACGCGGCCGCAAAGCCGTTGCCGATCTCCACGCCCTTGACCGCATTGATCGACATCATCGCCGCCGCAAGGTCCGCATCGAGCTTGCCGTAGATCGGCGCGCCAAGGCCGACCGGCACGTTTTCGGCCACGACCTCAACCACGGCGCCGATGGAGGACCCGGCCTTGCGGATGCCGTCCAGATAATCCGCCCACTCGGCCGCTGCCACAGGATCGGGACAGAAGAACGGGTTGTTGTCGATCTCCGCCCAGTCCCAACGGCTGCGGTCGATCTTGTGCGGGCCCATCTGCACCAGCGCCCCGCGAATGCGGATGCCGGGGATCACCTTGCGCGCCACGCCGCCGGCCGCCACCCGCATGGCCGTCTCGCGCGCCGAGGAACGCCCGCCGCCGCGATAGTCGCGGATGCCGTACTTGGCGTCATAGGTGTAGTCGGCGTGACCGGGGCGGAAGCGTTCCTTGATCTCGGAATAATCCTTGGAGCGCTGGTCGACATTGGTGATCTCGAGCGAGATCGGAGTGCCGGTGGTCTTCTGGACGCCGTCCTCGTCGACCATGACGCCGGAAAGGATACGGACCCCGTCCGGCTCGCGGCGCTGGGTCGTGTATTTCGACTGGCCGGGCTTGCGCTTTTCCAGCCAGCCCTGCAGGTCCGCCTCGGTAAGCGGGATCAGCGGAGGACAGCCATCGACCACGCAGCCGATCGCGGGTCCGTGGCTCTCGCCCCAAGTGGTGACGCGGAAGAGGTGACCGAAGGTGTTGTGCGACATGGGGCCCCGGATGATTGCTTGCGTGGGGCGGTTCTAGTCGCTCGCCGGGAAGATGAAAAGGGGCGACCGGCGCGCTGCGGCCGCAATGGCGGCGCTTGACGACGGCGGCCATTGCGGCATATGAGCGGGCGCCCCGCCGGGATGCCTTGCCGACTGCCCGGAAGCGCCACGCCCCGAAGCTGCCACGGAGAGGTCCGCCTTGCAGCCTGTCAGCGATCTCGCCCCCAAGGTCTCGCTTGGCCAATCGGTCCGCTTCGTCCTCTTCGTCAACGGACTTCTCCTGTTGCTGCTGGCCGCGGCCATGCTGGTGCCGATGCTCGTCGACCTGGCGACCGACAGCACCGACTGGCATGTGTTCGCCCTGTCGGCGATGGTGACGTGCTTCGTCGGCGCGGCGCTGGTCACCGCTTTGCGCCAGAACAATCCCGTCATCGAGATGCGCGCGGGTTTCCTGCTTACGGTGACGAGCTGGACGATCCTGTGCGCGTTCGCGACGCTGCCGCTGACCTTTTCCTCGCTGCACCTGAGCTTCACGGACGCGTTCTTCGAGACCATGTCCGCACTGACGACGACGGGCTCGACCGTGCTGTCCGGCCTCGACACCATGCCCTGGGGGCTGCTGCTGTGGCGCTCGCTGCTGCAATGGCTCGGCGGCATCGGCATCGTCGTCATGGCGATCGTCATCCTGCCGTTCCTGCGCATCGGCGGCATGCAGCTCTTCCGCACCGAGTCCTCCGACATCTCGGGAAAGCCGGTGGCGCGGGTGGTGCAGATGACGGAGCTGACGATCGCCGTCTATGTCGGGCTGACGGCGGCGTGTGCGATCGGCTTCATCGTCGCCGGCATGCCGAGCTTCGACGCCATCAACCACGCGATGACGACGATCGCCACGGGCGGGCTATCGGTCAAGGACGCATCGCTCGGCTATTACAACTCCTTGCCGATCGAGCTCATCGCGATCGTCTTCATGACGGCCGGCGCGCTGCCGCTGATCTGGTATGCGGAACTTCTGCGCGACCGCAGCCGCGCGATGCAGGAACGGCAGGTCCGCGTGTTCCTGTTGGTGCTCGCCGTCGCCATCGTCGTCATGACGGCGTGGAACATGTCCGCCAACGCCATGGACATCCGCATGGCGCTGCGCCTGTCGGCCTTCAACGTCACGTCGGTCCTCACCGATACCGGCTTTGCCACCACCGACTTCTCCGCCTGGGGCGGGTTCGCCGTCGGGCTGTTCTTCCTGCTGATGCTGGTCGGCGGATGCGCCGGGTCCACCGCGGGCTCCATCAAGATCTTCCGCTGGCAGATCCTGTTCTCCAGCCTTACGGCGCAGTTGCGGCAGATGCCCTCGCCGCACCGGGTGGTGGTCACGCGCTACGGCGGCAGGACGGTCGATAGCGACATGGTCGACGGCGTGCGCAACTTCTTCTTCATGTACGTGATCACGCTGCTGGTGCTGTCGCTGGGCGTGATGGCGACGGGGACCGACTTTCTCTCCGCCTCAAGCGCGGTCGCCCAGGCGATGGCCAACGCCGGACCCGGGCTCTCTCCGGCAATCGGTCCGGCCGGCAACTTCGCCGGGCTCACCGACACGGCGAAATGGCTGCTGGCGCTCGCCATGCTGCTGGGACGGCTGGAGCTCTCCACCGTCTACGTGCTGCTTCTCGTGGATTACTGGCGGCGCTGAGGCGGGCGCGCCTCCGGCCGGCTCAGCGATAGAAGGCCGGCACCAGAAGCACGAACACGGTCATGATTTCCAGCCGGCCGATGAGCATGGCCGCCGACAGGATCCATTTCGCGGCATCGGGCAGCGAGGCGAAATTGCCGGCGGGTCCCACCACCGGACCGATCCCGGGCCCGACGTTCGAGAGCGCGGTGATCGAGCCGGAAAGCGCCGTCATGGGATCGACGCCGGCCAGCTGCAGCAGCAGCGCGACGCCCAGCCAGGTCGCGATATAGAGAAAGAAGAAGACGCAGACCGAGGCCGTTTCCTCGTCTGACAGGACGCGTGCGCCGTAGCGTGGCACGACGATGGCGTGCGGGAAGCTCTGGCGCGTCATCAGTTGGCTGATCATGCGGCCGAGCACCTGGAAGCGGAAGATCTTGATGCCGCCGGCTGTCGATCCGGTGCAACCGCCCACGAAGGTGAGCAGGAAGAACATGCCGGCCACCGGCGTGCCCCAGGTCAGATAGTCCTGGCTCGCGTACCCCGTGGTGGTGACGACGGAGACGACGTTGAAAGCCGATTGCGTCAGGGCCGTGGCAAAGGGGATGCCGTCGACGGCGACGAGCCAGATGGCGATGGCGAAGGATGTGACGGCGAGGAACGACAGGAACCCGACAACCTGCGTTTCCACCCGGCTGGAGGGCTGGGCGCGCCGGGCCAGGCGCACGTAGGTCAGGAACGGAATGCCCGAGGCCGCCATGAAGAACACCGAGGCCCAGTCGATGAAGGCGCTGTCGAAATAGCCCATCGAGGCATCGTGGGTGGAAAAGCCGCCGGTGCACACGGTGGTGAAGGCGTGGTTCAGCGCGTCGAACCAGCTCATGCCGCCGACCCGGTAGGCGAGGATGCAGGCACCCGTGATCAGCATGTAGATGGCGAAGATCGCGAAGGCGAGCTGGCCGGAGCGGTAGAAGAGCTTTTCCGACCGGTCGGAGGATTCAAGCTTGAAGAGCTGCATGCCGCCGAGCCGGAGAAAGGGAAAGATCACCAGCGCCATGCCGATGATGCCGATGCCGCCGACCCATTGCATGATCGAACGCCACAGGAGGACGGTCTCGGGTTGCTCGTCCAGCCCGCTCATGACCGTGGAGCCGGTGGTGGTGATGGCCGACACCGTCTCGAAATAAGCGTCGGCGACCGACAGCCCGTCGGGCGACAGCATCAGCGGCACGGCGGCGACGAAGGGCACCACCACCCAGGCCATCGTGACGAACAGCACGGCCTGGCGGAAATCCATTCCATAGCGGGTCGGCGCGAAGGTGACGATGATCGCCACGCCGAGCATGAACGTGCCCACGGAGGAGACGAGAAAGGCCTGGGTCTCGCCATCGAGCAGCGAGACCGACACCATCACCAGCAGCATCTCGGCGAGCGCGATCACGATCAGCAGCCAGCCGATCGGAAAGATCACCAGGTTTCGGCGATCGGCGGCCGATTGGGCTTTCGCAGTCACGCCATGTTCCGTCACAAAGGGGGCTCTTCGCGGGATCTTAAGAGGTGCCGGGCGCCGATCGGGGCAACCGTTTCGAACCGGGTCGAGGATCTTTTCGCAACGGCTGCAACCGAACGTTCGCCGCCGTTCCCGGCCCCCGTCGAATAGACCATTTTGCGCCTGTGCGAAAGCACTTGACGAAATCGCGAACATGGATGAAATGGCGAACGTCCCGTTCGGCCAAGCACGTGCCCGGCCGACCTGCCCGCAATACGGTCAAGGTCCGCCGCAGCGCCCAGAAGACGCCCGGAGGCGGCGCAACCGACGGGGCGTTCGTCAGCAACATTTTCGCAGGCCGGAACCAACGGCCTTCTATCAAGGAATACCCCGATGGCTTCCTTTGTCCGGGCAGCGCTCGCGCTCGCCTTCATGACGTTCGCCTCCGTGTCCGCCTTCGCAGACGAGGCGCGTGGCAAGATCGCGTCGATCGATCCCGAAAACTATGTGCTGGTGCTCGACGGCAACCGCACCTTCGCCATCCCCGAGGAGTTCTACGTCGAGGATCTGGAGCCCGGCATGACGGTCGTGATCCAGTACGAGGTCGTGGAAGGCGAGAACGTCATCACCGATCTGGAGATCGGCGAATAGGCGCATCGCAAATCCGCGCGCCGCAAGAGACGGGCATTCAGAGCCAGGTTCCGAGCCGGCCCTGCACGATGAGGACGCGGTCCTGATCGATCGGCCGCATCGGCACGCAGCTTGACGGCGCCTGGAAGACGAGCCCGCGCAACACCCTGAGGACGCCGCCATGGGTCACCACGACGGCGTCTTTCTTTACCGTCGGGAGCCAGTCGGCGATGCGCCGCGACAGGCATTGGTAGCTCTCGCCGCCCGGCGGCACGAAGCCCCACTTGTCGGCCCGGCGCGCCCGGACAGAAGCCCTGTCGCGCGCCTTCAGTTCCGGCATGGTGAAGCCTTCCCATTCGCCGAAGGTCAGTTCCTTCAACACATCGTGGCGCTCGAAGGCATCGGGATCGAGGCCGAGTTCCGCACGCACCAGCCGCATCGTCTCGCAGGTCCGCCGCATCGGCGAGGCGAGATAGGCGAAGCTTTCCGGATCGCGCCCGGCGGCCTCGAAATAGGCCCGCACCGTGCGACCGTTGCGGCGCGCCTGGGCACGGCCCCGGTCGCTTATGTCGATCTCGCGCTGGCCCTGAAGGCGGCCTTCGACGTTCCATGGCGTTTCGCCGTGGCGAATGAAGATCATCGTGAACGACATGAGCGGTCCGTTGAAGGCAGGCAGGGGGAGACGTCCGCGCAGACTATGGCCGCCCCGATGGCTGCGGGCAAGCCGCGAGAGATCAAAACCGTCCACGGGCGCGACTGGTCGGCTGCGGACACACCGGGCGCCCGACGAAAAGCGGGGGAGACGAGCGTGCGGCCCGCCTCCCCCGTTTTGCGCATTTGTCTTCCCGGCCCGCCCTTGTCAGGCGGCGCGGACGGTCTTGAGGAACTCGTCCATCACCCGACGCAGGGTGGTCGACTGCGACCCCAGTTCATCAACCGCGGCCTGGACTTCGCTGGCCGCGCTGGTGGCATCGGAGGCAGCGGCGTTGATGCCGCGGATGTTCTCCGACACCTGCGAGGAACCTTCGGAAGCCTGCACCACGGAGTGGGAAATCTCCTGGGTGGCCGTACCCTGTTCGGACACCGCATCGGCGATGGCCGCGGAGACCTGGTTGATCCGCTCGATCACTTCCGTAATGCCGACGATGGCGGTTGCGGAGGACTGGGTGGAGTTCTGGATCTCGCCGATCTGCGTGGCGATCTCCGAAGTTGCCTTGGAGGTCTGCTCGGCCAGTTGCTTGACCTCGGCCGCGACGACCGCAAAGCCCTTGCCGGCCTCTCCCGCACGCGCCGCCTCGATGGTCGCGTTCAGTGCCAGCAGGTTGGTCTGGTTCGCGATCGTGTCGATCAGGTCGATCACGTCACCGATGCGCGTGGCGGCGCTGGACAGTTCGCGCACCTTCTCCGCCGTGCTTTCCGCATCCGTCGCCGCCAGCCCGACGATCCGCGCGGATTCGTCCACCTGACGCTTGATCTCGCCGATGGAAGCCGACAGCTCCTCCGCCGCGGAGGCCACAGTCTGCACATTGCTGGAGGCCTCGCTGGAGGCGGCGGATGCCGATTCGGATTCCGCCACGACCTTCTTCGTGACAGAATTCATGACGCCGGAGGCCCCCTTCAGCTTGTCGGCCGCCCCGACAACGCCCGTGACGACAGCCGCCATCGAGCGTTCGAATTCGTCAGCCAGCCGCATCATGGTGCTGCGGCGTTCTTCTTCCTGTCGGGCCCGGTTGGCCGCGTCCGCCTCGGCCTTGTTTCTCGCCTCCTCTTCGGCCGCGACGCGGATCTGGTCCACGGCACGGGCGATGTCGCCAATCTCGTCGCGTCGGTCGGCGCCGGCGATCTCGTCCAGCGTCTCTCCGGTCGCCAGCTTGCGCAAAGCGGCGGTGAGGCGCGTGATGGGCTGAGAAATGCCGCGGGCGAGGAAGGCCATGCACACGGTGGCAACCAACGCGATCACAAGACCGGTGATCACCTGCCAGCTCACTTCGTTGGAACTGCGTTCGCTGAGCGAATTGGAGAGCGCGGTGGCATCCGCCATCACGACCGAGCGGGGAACCGTGATCAGCACCGACCAGGCCTGCCCGGTGCGGCCAAGTGCAACGGGGGAAAAGACCTGGAGCATGTCGGTATTCGGATCGAGCTGAACCGTCGCCGTGCCGTTGCGCAGAATGTCCTGTTGCTTCGCAGCCTCCGGATCCACCTGATCGAGCGGCCCGCCAACGGCTGCAGGCATCTGCGAGGAGGCGACGACGAGGCCGGTGCTGGTGACGATCGTCACATCGCCCTGCCCGTTGTAGACGCGCTGCTTCACCTCCTCGGCGAGCGTCTGCACGAAATCGAGATTGAAATCGGCGCCGGCAACACCGGCGAACTTGCCGTCGATCATGATCGGCACGGACAGGGTCGCCAGATAGACTGACTTGCCCTGAACGATATAGGGCAGAGGCGCCAGAACGCTTTCCTTGCCTGTGGTCTGCGGTCCGATGAACCAGCCACCCTTCATCACCCCGTTGGGATGGAGGGCGGTGCTGTCGTATTCGACCAGCGGCTGCAACGCGATCTTGCCATCCGCATCGCGCGTCCAGTACGGCAGGGCGCGACCGGTATCATCAGAGCCGACGCTGTTGTTGCCGACGAAGGCCGCATCGTTGCCGTCGAGCGCGTTCGGCATCCAGGCGCTGTAAGTCCCGTTGAAACGCGGATTGTCCTTCAGCACGCCGAGCAGAATCGCATTCAGCTGCGCGCGCCGCTTGTCGGGTGCGGTGGCATCCGAACCGTCGCCAGCCACAACCTCCAGCGCCCGCGCCATATTGCGCGCGGCGTTGAATGCGGCGCTCACCTCCGTCTCGATCACACTCGCCTGGGAAGCTGCCAGACGCTGCAAGGATTCCCGACTGCTGGCGTCGAGAAGTTTCTCCACATTCGTCTCGACGTAACGGGCGGTCCGGTCCACCGAGAAGATGCTGAAGCCCACCAAGGCTCCGATTGCGGCCAGGACGCAAACGGTCGAAACAGCGACGATCTTCACTTTCACGGAATGCAGGTTCATGCGGAGGTCCCTATAGAGCCAACGGTGAGCAGTCGGCGTTCAGACACGTTTCACTCACAAGCCGCTTGCGAGCAGAGAATTCCCCTCAGTACCCTTGTAATTTTCCGGCATTAAATATTCATTACTTCAGGATATACGTATAACCACTATTATTCGTGAGATTTATTTGAACAATTAAAATTAAGACACCCACTCTTACGCCGACATTTTGCACCACAGCTAAAACGCACGAGGGACGCGATCGGAATGCGCCCCCGAGACAACCGCGTGGCGCAAAAAAACAAAAGGCCCCGTTGCCGGACGGACGTGTCCGGCAACGGGGCCTCAAACTGCACTAATGGATGATACCGACATGCGATGCGACTGCGCGGGCAATGGCCGCGCAGCACTAAAAGCAGGCCGGTGCCCGGATTACACTGTGGTGATATCGGGCGCGTCGACGTTCTTCATGCCGACGACGTGGTAGCCGGAATCGACGTGCGTCACCTCGCCCGTGATGCCACGCGCAAGGTCGGACACCAGGAACATCGCGGCATCGCCGACCTCGTCGATCGTCGTGTTGCGACGCAGCGGCGAGTTGTACTCGTTCCACTTCAGAATGTAGCGGAAATCGCCGATGCCCGAAGCCGCGAGCGTCTTGATCGGGCCTGCCGAAATGGCGTTGACGCGGACGTTGCTGGGACCGAGGTCGACCGCCAGATAGCGCACGCTCGCCTCCAGCGCCGCCTTGGCGACGCCCATGACGTTGTAGTTCGGCATGACGCGCTCGGCGCCGAAATAGGTCAGCGTCAGGATCGCGCCGCCATCTGTCATCAGCTTTTCCGCCCGCCGCGCGATCGTTGTCAGCGAATAGCAGGAGATCAGCATCGTCTTGGAGAAGTTCTCCGGCGTCGTGTCGACGTAGCGGCCGGTCAGTTCGTCCTTGTCGGAAAAGGCGATGGCATGGACCAGAAAATCGATCTTGCCCCACTGCTTCTCGACCTCGGCAAAGACCGCGTCGATCGTCGTCTCGTCGGTGACGTCGCAATGCCCGACCACGATTCCGTCGAGTTCGGCCGCAAGCGGCTCGACACGCTTCTTCAGGGCATCGCCCTGGTAGGTGAACGCGAGTTCCGCACCGGCATCCTTCAACGCCTTCGCGATACCCCAGGCAATTGACCGATTGTTTGCAATGCCCATGATCAGGCCGCGCTTGCCCTTCATCAGTCCGCCTGTTTCCGCCATCGTCATCCCCTAAAACCAAAGCCCCAACATTGCCCGCGCGCACCATACGAACGCGGAGTTGGGGCCGGCCTCCTATGGCACAGGCCCCTTGAAGCTTCAAGACGCCCAAGTCGATGTTGGCAAAATCCGTTCACGGCTTTAAACGACGGGTAAGCCTTCTTTGTAGCGCTCCAAACTCGCATCGAGACCGCGCCAGATGACAAACAGCCCTGCCAGACCTTCCGCCGAACTCATCGCTCGTTTTGCCGCCATCGTCGGCGAAAAGAACGCCCTCACAGCGGAGGCCGATACCGCCTCCTATCTGGTCGAACCGCGCGAACTGTATCCGGGCAAGACCGCGCTTGTGCTGCGGCCCGGCTGCACGCAGGAAGTGTCGGAGATCTTGAAGCTGGCGAACGCGGAGGGCGTCGCCGTCGTGCCGCAGGGGGGCAACACGGGCCTGGTCGGTGGCCAGATCCCCGACGTTTCCGGGGCCCAGGTCATCGTCTCGCTGTCGCGGATGAACCGCATCCGCGAGATCGACGAGACCGGCAACACGATGACTGTGGAGGCCGGCGTGGTGCTGGAGACGATCCATCAGGAGGCGGAAAAGATCGGCCGCCTCTTCCCTCTGACGCTCGGCGCGCAGGGCTCCTGCGAGATCGGCGGCAACCTCTCCACCAACGCCGGCGGCACCGCCGTGCTGGCCTACGGCAACACCCGCGAACTCATTCTCGGAGTGGAGGTCGTGCTGCCCGACGGACGCGTCTGGGAAGGCTTGAGGAAGCTTCGCAAGGACAATACAGGTTACGATCTGAAACAATTGTTTATCGGCGCGGAGGGCACCCTGGGGATCGTCACGGCCGCTGTGCTGAAGCTTTTCCCCGCGCCCAAGGCGCAGGAAGTGGCATTCGCCGGACTGAGCGACCCGGAGGGCGCGCTGAAGCTCTTCAACATGGCACGCGCGCGGGCGGGATCGATGCTAACGGGCTTCGAACTGATGCCGCGGCTGGGCATCGAATTCACGCTGAAGCACCTGGACGGCGCCCGCGATCCGCTGATGGCGCCGCATCCCTGGTACGTGCTGATGGAGCTTTCATCAGGCAGCGACGCTGAAGCCGCGCGCGCGCTGATGGAGCTGATCTTCGAGGACGCGTTCGAACACGGGCTGGTCGATGATGCCGCGCTTGCCGAGAGCTTTGCCCATCGCGAGGCGTTCTGGCGCCTGCGCCACGGCATGTCGGATGTGCAGAAGATGGAAGGCGGCTCGATCAAACACGACGTGTCGGTGCCCGTCGCCCGGATCCCGGAATTTCTGGAACGGGCCACCAGGGCGGTCGAGGACGCGATTCCCGGCTGCCGCCCCTGCCCGTTCGGGCACATGGGCGACGGCAACATCCACTACAACATCTCCCAGCCGGTGGACGGCGACAAGGAGGCGTTCCTGGCGCGCTGGGACGAGGCGAACGCGATCGTCCACGAGATCGTCGCCGAGCTTGGCGGCTCGATCTCGGCCGAGCACGGCATCGGCATCCAGAAACGCCACCTGCTGCCGAAGGTGAAGAGCGACGTCGAACTCGACATGATGCGCGCGCTCAAGGCGACGTTCGATCCGAACGGGATCATGAACCCCGGCAAGATGCTGTAGCCGGGAACCGGGCTCCCCCGGAGGTGGTTGGGGGGGGGCGGCGGCTTTCGCGCCCCGCCTGCCTCCGGGCGCTTCAGCCCTTGCGCGCGAGCACCAGATGCCCCGGCACAGGCGCGCCGTTTTCGGCGCGTACCGTGATCTCGTCCATCGCGATAAGCGTGAAGCCGTGAGCCTCGAGCGTCTCGCGGACATATCCCGGATGCTGGGCATAGCGGCGGCTTTCGCCCAGGACGTAGCGCCGGCCGGCAAACGACGCCTCATCGAGCGTCTCGGTCGAAAACGCGAAGACGCCCGCAGCGTTCAGCCTGTCGGCGGCGCCGGCCACCATCGCCTCGATCGCGCCCAGATAGGGAAAGACATCGGTGGCGACGATCAGGTCCCAGGTCGGGCGGCTATCGTCCTCATCCTCGAATTCCCGCAGGAACTCCACCGCCTCGCCGGTGTAGAGATCCGCATAGACGCCCCGGTCGAAGGCGATCTCGACCATGCGTTCGGACAGGTCGACGCCGGTCATCGCTTCGCAGATATCCGACAGCGCCAGCCCGGAAAGCCCGGTGCCGCAGCCGAGGTCGAGCCCGCGCGGATAGGGCCCGGGGGCGTGAACGCGCAGCGCCTCGCGCAGCAGCAGCGGGACGCAGTAGCCGAGCCGGTCGACGAGGATCTCGTCGAAATCGTCGGCGTGCTGGTCGAAAAGCGTGGCCACGTAGGCATCCGGCATCTTGTCGGGCGCTTCGCCCCGGCCCATCGCGGCAAGACGGATGGTGATACCGCAATGATCGTCCGGATCGATCTCCAGCGCCTCGCGGTAGGCCGCAAGGGCCGCTGCCAGATCCCCCTCCCTTTCAAGCTGCAGGCCGCGATTGTAGGCCTCCGCCAGTGCCTCTTCGTCGAAATCGTCCATCATCCATGCCTTTTGACGGCCGGTTCCGGATCAGCCCGGCACCGCGGCGCCGTGATACGCACAGGCGCGCGCCCGGCGCAAGCGCGCCGAGCCCCGGCGCCGGCCGCGACAACGCTCAGAAGAGATCGAACTGATCGTCATTGTCGCCCGCCTTGCCGCCGGAGGAGCGACTGCCGCCCGGCGCCCTTTTCGGCTTCGGACGGGCCGTCTCGCCCGCCGGGCGGGCACCGCGGGAGGACAGCGCAGGTTCATCCACCGGTCTGTGCAGATCCGCATCGTCGTTTGCGACCGCATTGACGCGTGTGGAGACGGGCACGGCGTGGAAGAGATCGTCCGGCGGCGGGACGAGCAGATCCTTCACGTGGCGCGGCTCGGTATGGGCGATGTCGAGCCAGCGCTCGAAGTCTTCTGGCGCGATCACCACGGGCATGCGGTTATGGATCGGTGCCAGCGTGGCATTGGCATTCGTGGTGAGGATGGCGGCGGTATCGACCTGGCTGCCGTCCGTCCCCGACCAGTCGGACCACAGACCCGCGAAGGCGACGACCCCGCCGTCCTTCGGCGCGATCCAGTAGGGCTGCTTGGGCCCGTCGCCCATCTTGCGCCATTCATAAAAGCCGCTTGCGGGAATCAGACAGCGCGCATGGCGCATGGAGGTGCGGAAAGCCGGTTTTTCCGCCGCCGTCTCCGCGCGCGCGTTGATCAGCAGCGAGAATTGCGATGGGTCCTTAACCCAGCCCGGCACAAGCCCCCAGCGCACCAGCGCGAAACGCCGCTCGCCCTGCTCCAGACGGACGATCGCGATGGGTTGCGTGGGCGCGATATTGTAGCGCGGGGGGAAGTTCGGCCGGTCGCCATAAGCGAACAGCATCCGCAATTCTTCCGGGGTCGCAGTCAGGCTGAAACGTCCACACACTATGCTTTTTTCCTGATGGCTGAAGGTAAGCAATTGGCAAGACACTCTTTATAGAATCTTGTCGATTTCTAGAAGGAAAACACCAGTGATGCTGGACGAACGCGAGACGATCGGACACGGCGATCTCAGCCACGACAAGCTGGTGGAGGCCAACATAAATCCCAAGACCGGTCTGGCCACCGACTATCTGAATCATTTCAACGAAGTGGTGATGCTGCTGGAGCTTTTGTCGGACATGCCGGAGTGCATGGCCGACGTTCTGGCCTGGCAGCCGCTGAGCTATGCCGACCACTTCATGAATTCCAATTTCGCCGCCAAGGAACTGGCGGTGCGGGCCTACAACGCCGCGCCGATCGCCGAACGCGGCACCTTCGACACGCTGACGGCGGAGATCAATTCCGAAGTGCACATGGCGCAATGCGCGCTCGAGGATGCCGACCCGGACCGGATCGGCGACATCGCCAGCGAAGCGGCGGAACGCGTGAAGCCGCTGATCGCGGAAGCCGGCGGCGTGATCCACGGCCACGACACGACACCGTCGTCCGACGGCGACGCGGAAAGCGAATCCTCGCAGGCAGATATCGACGCGCTGTTCGCCTGACGGCGCCGAACGCCCTGGGCGGCACGGGCAGCACTGGCTGCACGGGCTCCGCCCGGCCCTTTTCTTCCAGCTTGCACGCGGTGTCGCGCGCGACCATTATCCCGCCATGACAACGCCGCTTCGCGGGGCTCGCGCCCTCCTCATTGCCGTTCTTGCGCTTTCCGCCCTCGCGGTCACCGCGCGCCCGTCCGCCGCCGCGGATGCGCCGCCTTACGAGGAGAGCCTGCTCCGCCTTTCGGAACTGCTCGGGTCCATCCACTATCTGCGCGCGCTTTGCGGCGCACAGGACGGCAGCCGCTGGCGCGACGAGATGAACGCGCTGGTGGCGGCGGAGGGAACCGACGAGGACCGGCGGCGCAAACTGGTGGAACGCTTCAACCGCGGCTACCGGGCATTCGCATCTGTTTACCGTGAATGCACCCCCTCAGCGCGGCGCGCGGTGGAAACCTACATGGCGGAAGGGGCGGAACTGTCCGCCGAAATCAGCGCCCGCTACAGCCGCTGAGCCGAAACGCCCTTCAACGCCGGCCTCCAACTCGTTGATTCGGCGCATCCTTTGCGGTGAGCTGTGGAGCTTCTCCATTGGCGATCGCCAATGCCTTGTTTTACCGGCTATATTTCCTTCGCTCCGTTGCGGAAGACGTGCCGTCGCGGGACAGAAGGTTAACCTTTCCTGTTGAATCTTTCATTAGTTATTAACACTTGCTCAACCTTACCGATGTTCCGACCGCCAAGACGTGTTACCTTCTGATTCGGATCGAAGGCACATCAAAGGATGTTCCGCGGTTCCGCAGCGGTGGCAGATCTTTATGATTATTGACGAAAAAGACGAGATCCTGAGCGAAGAAGCAGAAGACGGCATTCGTCCCGAGGACGAGCGGCGTCTTGCGATGAGCTACATCAGCGATGCGTGGGCGGACGCGATCGCCGATGGCGTCGACGCGGACGCGGTGGCTCACGCCGCGCTCTTTACCGCGCTGATCGATCTCGTCGCGGCCTATGGCGAGACGGCGGTCGCCGAACTGGCCGAAGGGTTGCCGCGCCGTATTCTGGAAGGCGAATACACCGTCAACCGGACGCTGCAATAGCCGACGCGACGACAGGCTTGCGTGGCGCGCGTCGATAGCGCGCCGCGAATCGCGATGTCCGGCGAGGACGCGTCGCGCTTGTTTTGCCTCGTCGGCACAGTGATACATCAACTTCTTGCGGATCAGCCGACACGTTCGTAAAGGGCGCTCGCCAGAATTGCGATGCCGAAGAGCATCAGCAGCCCGCCGGCGCCCAGGTTGATGCGGTCGAGCCAGCGGTCGTTCAAGTGACCGCGCACTCGGGTGACCAGCGCCGCCACCCCCGCCCACCAGACCAGCGCCCCGACAGCGACGCCTGCCACCAGCATAAGCGCGCCGGGATAATCGTCGTGATCGGGCGTCAGATCACCGAGCGATCCGAAGATCGCCACGAACCCCAGAACCGCCCCTGGATTGGTCAGCGTCATCGCGAAGGCCGCGAGCAGGCCCGGCAGGAAGCCCGTCCCCACCTCGCCGCGCGGCCTGACTTCGGCATCGAGGTGCGGATGGGTGCGCACCGTCAGCCAGCCGAACCCGACCAGCAGAAGTCCGCCGACCGCCTGGATCGCAAATCTGTGGCCGGACAGGAAATGGGCAATCGTGGAAACGCCGAAGGCGGCAATCGCGGCGTAGAGGGTGTCGGCGAGAACCGCACCGATACCGGCGGCGAGAGCCGAACCGAAGCCATGCCGGAAGGCGCGCTGTATCGTCATCAGGTTGACCGGTCCGACGGGGGCGGAGACGATCAGGCCAATCCCGATACCGGTGACGAAAAACAACAAGCCCTGCTCCTCCGGTCGTCGTTCAGCCGATGGCACTCAAATCCGACGCGCCCGAGCGAGGAAAACCGAGCGGCGTTTCGGGCGACGTTCAAGCGTCGCGCCGTCTCGCGTCGCATGCGACGCAACGCACCCGGCAGGGCTCGCCGTGCGGTGTCAGCCATACGCAATTCGCTTTTGCGGGGCAACTGCGGCGCAACCGCGCCATCGGGGCCTTGCGTTCCTTTTTCCCCACCTGCCGCGCGTGTTGAGCCGATGGCGGCTGCGACGTCATTGAACGGCCGCGATGGCGGGCGCATAGTGCGCCGCCCACCGGACCAAAGGCGCACCGGTGCCAAGACAACGCATTTGATCGGGAGATCTTCCATGGCGACACCCTTTCCGGGCCCGCGTACGGCGCTGGCGGTGCTCGCGGCGGCGGTCCTCCTTGCCGCTCCCGCCGAGGCCGCAAAAGTGACGACGGAGCGCATCCCGGTTCCCGACGCGGAGCAGGCCGCCCCTCCCGGCCTGACGATCCAGTTTCGCGACATGCAGCCGGATGCCGCGAGCGACGACAGCGCACAACCCGCGCCGGAGGAAAAGACCACGCCGGACGAGGAGACCAGCACCGCGCCGCTTCCCGAGATCCATTACGGCACGGCCGATCTGCCGAAGCCGGTGATGCGGCTGCGCGAGCAGATCCTGGAGGCGGCGCGCTCGGGCGATCTGGAGCGGCTGCGCCCCGTGCTGGAATCGAACGAGATGCCGCCGACCCTGTCGCTGACGCAGATCGACGACCCGATCGATTTTCTCAAGCAGGCCTCCGGCGACCCGAACGGGCGCGAGGTGCTCGCCATCCTGTCGGAAATCCTGGAAGCGGGCTGGGTGCATGTGGATGTCGGCACGCCGCAGGAAATGTATATCTGGCCCTATTTCGCGCGCTATCCGCTCGCCAGGCTGACGCCGCCGCAGGAGGTGGAGCTTTATCGCATCCTGACGGCCGCGGACGTGGAAGAAATGCAGGATTTCGGGGCCTACATCTTCTACCGCGTCGGCATCGGCCCGGACGGAACATGGCATTATTTCGTGGCGGGCGACTAGGGACCGTCGCAAGCCCGGCACGGGCCGCCCCGCAACCGGCAGAACCGGGGCAGCCCCGCGGCATCGCCTTGTCCGGCCGGTCCCCATCCCCTATTTCGCCCTGAAGACCATCGCCATCTTTCCGGAGCCGTTTCATGACCGCCTGTCTCTGCCCTCTTCCTTCGCGTGCCGTGGTAAGGATCGGTGGCGAGGGAGCGGAGCACTTCCTGCAAGGACTGCTTACCTGCGATGTGGCGACGCTCGCCGTTGGCGCCGCGCGCTACGGCGCGCTGCTGACACCGCAGGGCAAGATCCTGTTCGACTTTCTCGTCGAACGCCGCGAGGACGGGTTCCTCTTCGATCTGCCGGCAAGCCTCGTCGCCGACTTCGTCAAGCGCATGACGCTCTACAAGCTGCGCGCGAAGGTGGAGATCGAGAACCTTTCCGACAGCCACCAGGCGCTGGCGATCTGGGGCGCCGGCGAGCGGCCCGACGGCGCCTTCGACGATCCGCGCCATCCCGCGCTCGGCTACCGGCTGATCCTGCCGCAAGATGCGGACCTGCCGGGCGGTTTCGTACAGGCCGACGAGGCGGCCTGGCAGGCGCACCGCATCGGGCTTGCGATCCCCGAGGGCGGTCTCGATTTCGAGTATGGGCAGACCTTCCCGCACGATGCCGACATGGATCAGCTTTCAGGCGTTGCCTTCGACAAGGGGTGCTATGTGGGCCAGGAGGTCGTCTCGCGCATGCGCCATCGCGGCACGGCGCGACGGCGGATCATCGAGGTGAGCGCGGCCGATGACCTACCGGAGCCGGGCAGCGACATCGTTGCGGCCGGCAAGGCGGCCGGGACGCTCGGCTCTGTCGCAGGCCGGCACGGGCTGGCGCTCGTGCGCATCGACCGGGTGGGCGCGGCCCTGAAAACCGGCGCGCCCATCACCGTCGGCGACCTCGCCGTCAATCCGAAGATCCCCGACTGGGCACAGTTCGACTGGCCGGCGGAGGCTACCGCCAACGAGGCCGGCGCATGAGGAACCGCTGACGCATGGCCCCGGACAAGGCCGGAAATTCCCCCCGCGCCTGGCAGCGCATGCTGTCGGGCCGCAGGCTCGACCTTCTCGATCCCTCGCCGCTCGACGTGGAGATATCCGACATCGCGCACGGACTTGCCCGCGTCGCCCGCTGGAACGGGCAGACGGTGGGCGACCACGCCTTTTCCGTCGCCCAGCACTCCATCGTGGTGGAGGAACTGGCCTGCCGCATGGTGGAGGATCTGGAGCCGAAATGGCGGCTTGCGGTATTGCTGCACGATGCGCCGGAATATGTCATCGGCGACATGATCTCGCCGTTCAAGACGGTGATGGGCGGCGATTACAAGGCGGTGGAGGCGCGTCTGCAGGCGGCGATCCACCTGCGCTTCTCGCTGCCGGCGAAGCTTCCCGAAAGGATAAAGAAGCTCGCCAAGCGTGCCGATATCGTCTGCGCCTATTTCGAGGCGGTGGAGCTTGCGGGCTTCGAGGTCGCGGAGGCCGCGCGCATCTTCGGCCGCCCGCGCGGCTTTTCTCCGCTCGGGCTAAAGCCCTGGCCTGCGGCGGAAGCGCAGACGCGGTTTCTTCAGAGGTTTGCGGAACTGGAAGCGGCCATCGCCAAGGCGTGAACGGGGTTGCGCGCCTACGGCGCGCTGATTTGCTGGATTCCGGATCCGG
This sequence comes from Breoghania sp. JC706, assembly GCF_037026715.1. Classification (NCBI taxonomy): domain Bacteria; kingdom Pseudomonadati; phylum Pseudomonadota; class Alphaproteobacteria; order Hyphomicrobiales; family Stappiaceae; genus Breoghania; species Breoghania sp. JC706. The sequence goes on along the minus strand of NZ_JBANCG010000006.1, from coordinate 435,765 downwards.
CCATGCACTTCGTTGCAGACCGCCCAGAATGAGGGGCTTGGCTGGCGTGAAGCTTCCCACACGCTCCCTCATTCCGGACAAGTGAGGCGGCAGCCGAACGCCGATCCGGACTCCAGAAATCAGCGCAGCAAAGCCGCTCCAATTCCAGTTCCTCAGCCCATCTTCACCACGAGCCGGCCGCGCACCTTGCCGTCGAGCAGATCGCTCGCCTTGCCGATGAGGTCGTCGAAGCGGATCTCCGTGCTGATTTCGGTGAGAAGGTTCTTGTCGAGATCCTTCACCAGCCGGTCATAGGCCTCGATGCGACGTGGGATCGGCGCCATCACCGAATCGATGCCGCACAGCGTGACACCGCGCAGGATGAAGGGGGCGACGGATGCCGGCAGGTCCATGCCCTGCGCCAGCCCACAGGCCGCAACTGCGCCGCCATAGCGCGTCTGGGCGAGAACGTTGGCGAGCGTGATGCTGCCCGCCACATCGACGGCGCCGGCCCAGCGCTCCTTGCCGAGCGGTCGGCCGGGAGCGGAAAGCTCGGATCGGTCGATGATCGAGGCGGCGCCGAGGCGCTTGAGGTAGTCTTCCTCCGACGCCTTGCCGGTGGAGGCGATGACCTCGAAGCCGAGGCGCGACAGAAGCGCCGTGGCGACCGAACCGACGCCGCCCGAGGCACCCGTGACGAGCACGGGCCCGGAACCGGGCGTAAGGCCGGCGCGCTCCAGCGCCATGACGCAGAGCATGGCGGTATAACCGGCGGTGCCGATCGCCATCGCCTGCCAGCCGCTCAGGCCTGCGGGCATGGGGATCAGCCAGTCGGAGGAAAGCCGCGCCATGCCGGCATAGGCGCCCATATGCGTCTCGCCGACGCCGAAGCCGTTCAGCAGCACCTTGTCACCGGGCTTGAATTTAGCGCTGTCGGAGGCGACGACCTCGCCGGCCAGATCGATGCCGGGGATCATCGGGAAGGTACGCACGACCGGATTGCGGCCGGTGATCGCCAACGCGTCCTTGTAGTTCATCGTGGTGTAGCTCACCCGGACCGTGACATCGCCTGGCATGAGGTCGTCGAGCGAGATTTCCCTGATTTCAGCCGGGTTCTGCTTTTTCTCGCCTTCGTTGCGGGTGATCCAGATGGCCTTGAAGCGTTCCACGTTGCGCTCTCCCCTGGAGCGGCCCGCGTTCGGGCGGCAGGCCGCTCGCCTGTTTTTGTTGAAGCATCGCGCGTCTGTGAGAACGCGCGATGCGACTGCGAAGTCGTGTCAGGGAGATTTGTTGCAGGCCAACGTGCAACGAACAAGGCAGAACGCCGTCGCAGCCGCCGCGGCCCGTTGCCGCCTATTCGGCCGGCGACAGGGGCCGTTCGATCGCCTCATCCTTGATCGGCCAGTGCACGATGGCGGCGAAGATGCCGAGGCCGACGCTGATCCACCACACCACGTCATAGGAACCGGTCGTGTCGTAGAGCCGGCCGCCGAGCCAGACGCCGATGAACGAACCGATCTGGTGTGACAGGAAGACGACGCCGAAAAGGGTCGCCATGTAGCGCGGACCAAACATCACCGCCACAAGCCCCGAAGTCGGCGGCACGGTCGCAAGCCACAGAAGCCCCATGGAAGCGGAGAAGATCATCAGAGTGACCGGCGACAGCGGCAGCAGGATGAAGAACACGATGATGGCGGCCCGCGCCAGATAGATCACGGCCAGGATGATCTGCTTGGGATGGCGCTGGCCAAGCGAACCGGCCACGAGCGAACCGACGACGTTGAACAGGCCGATCATCGCGATCGACCAGCCGCCCCAGGACGGATCGAGCCCCTTGTCGACGATATAGGCCGGCAGGTGAACGGTGATGAAGGCAAGGTGGAAGCCACAGACGAAAAAGCCGGCGACGAGGAGGAGATAGCTCGGGTGGCCGAAGGCCTCCGCCAGCGCTTCCGGGATGCTCTGGTCGCGGCCGCCGAACTGCGACGCGTGCGCGGCCGGCTTGCCCTTGAGCGGCACGGAGAAGGCGGAGATCAGCACGAACGTGAGCCCGCCGAGGGCGATGAGCGCCATCTGCCAGCCATAGCCGTCGATGAGAGCCTGGCCGAGCGGAGCGAACAGGAACTGGCCGAAGGAGCCCGCCGCCGTGCCGATGCCGAAGGCGATCGATCGCTTTTCCGGGGAGACGATCCGCCCGTACGCGGCGAGAACGATGGAAAACGAAGACGCGGAGAGGCCGATACCGAACAGGAGGCCGGCGGAGATATGCAGCCAGAACGGGGTCGGAGCCCAGGCCATGAGCATCATGCCGCCGCCGCAAAGGACGGCGCCGGCAATCAGTACCCGGGTGGTGCCGTACCGGTCCGCAAAGGCGCCCGCGAATGGCTGACCGATGCCCCAGAGAAGGTTCTGCACGGCAATGGCGAGCGCGAAGGTCTCCCGGCTCCAGCCGCGCACTTCCGTCATAGGCGCGAGGAAGAGCCCCATCGAGGAACGGGGACCGAAGGAAGCCATGGCGACGAGGCCGCCGCAGGCGATGATGAACGGCAAGGATCGCCAGAAAGGCGTCATGGTACCGGCGGTACTGGACTGGCTCAAAGGTCTTCTCCCTCCACGACCGATGTTTCGCCTCCGGATCCGAGCAAGCGGACCCATCGGCACCGGCCTTCCGTCATCGGTCCCCCGCCACCCCCTCAGCGGCGCAGGACCCGGCACCCTGCCGTTACAGACATGCCCTTGGCTATAGCCGCCCTGCCGCTACGTGATAAGTCAAAACTATTCATGTCGACCATCAGCTTTCTTAATAAGACAACGTGCCGGCCATTTCGCTTGCTCCCGCGTTTGCGCCGACCGAGGGGACGTGCGCCCCGCCACAATGGAATACGCGCCAGCTCAGCATCAAGCCATTGATTTAAAATCACTTATGCCGAATTCCGATCACATCTTCGAAAAACGGGACTGGATTTCCGCCACGCGAACGCCTATAAAAGCTCCAATTGAGCATAAGTAGGCAGACCAACCGGCAGCGCTCCGGTTATTCATACGGCTTATTTATACTCATTATGAGCATAATATGGGAAGGAGCCTTCCGATGTCCGCCACACAGCGTATCCGCCAGGAGGATTCCGGCACCGGCCCGCGCCTTCGCGGCGGACCGTCCGCCTCCGCCGCGATGCCCGAGCTTTCCTATACGGAGGACGTGGCGCGGGAGACGGCCGAAGCCTATGAGAAGGTCCGACACGTCATCCCCGCCATCGAATGGCCGGCCTACGCGCCCTACGTCAAGGCGATCAACGACCTGAAGCGGCAGCGCAACGCGGTCATTCTGGCGCACAACTACATGACGCCGGAGATCTTTCATGGCGTGGCCGATATCGTCGGCGACAGCCTGCAGCTCGCCAAGGAGGCGGCGCGGTCGGAGGCGGATGTGATCGTCCAGTGCGGCGTGCACTTCATGGCCGAGACCTCGAAGATCCTGAACCCGGACAAGACCATTCTGATGCCCGACATGGACGCGGGCTGCTCTCTCGCCCAGTCGATCACGGGCGCGGACGTTCGCGCGCTTCGCGAAAAGCATCCCGGCGTGCCGATCGTCACCTATGTGAACACGTCGGCCGAGGTGAAGGCGGAATGCGATATCTGCTGCACGTCGTCGAACGCCGTGGAAGTGGTGGAATCGCTCGGCGCACCGCGCGTTCTGCTGATCCCCGACCAGTATCTCGCCGCCAATGTGGCGCAGCGCACCGATGTCGAGATCCTGACCTGGGAGGGCGCCTGCATCGTCCACCAGCGCTTCACCGGCGCTGAGATGCGCGAATACCGCGAGGCGGTGCCGGGGGTGAAGATCGTCGCCCACCCGGAATGCCCGACCGACGTAACGGCTGAGGCCGACTACACCGGCTCCACCGCCGGCATGATCACGTGGCTGAAGCAGAACCGGCCGGAAAAGGCGCTGCTCGTCACCGAATGCTCGATGGCGGACAACATCGCCGCCGAGGCGCCGGGCGTCGACTTCGTGCGCCCCTGCAATCTCTGTCCCTACATGAAGATGATCACGCTGCCGAAGATCCTCGCGAGCCTCGTCCACATGCGTGACGAGGTCATCGTCGATCCGGCCATCGCCGCGCGCGCGCGCATCGCCGTGGAGCGGATGATCAATCTGAAGAGCTGACGCGGGGCCCCTGCCCCGGCGCAGCGGCGTTCAGGGCATCTGCTCCCTTTGCGCGGGAAAACCGTCATGACCAAGGATCCGCTTGCCGCCCTCGTTCCAGACCTTGCGGCCACATCCGGCAAACCGGGCCATCCGGCCTTGCAAGACGATGTCGTCATCCTCGGCGGCGGCCTTGCGGGGCTTTTTTGCGCCCTGAAGCTTAGTCCGCGTCCGGTGACCGTGCTGACGGCGGCGCCCATCGGCGAGGGCGCATCGTCCGCCTGGGCGCAGGGCGGCATTGCGGCAGCCGTTTCCGAAGGCGACACGACCGAAGCCCATGCAAAGGACACGATCGCCGTCGGCGGCGGTATCTGCGATGAGGAAATCGTCTTCTCGATGACGCGGGAGGCGCCCGAACGCATCGCGGATCTGCTCCGCTACGGCGTGCCCTTCGACCGGGACCTTGAAGGCAAGCTCGTCCTCTCGCGCGAGGCCGCGCACTCCGAGCGCCGGGTGGTTCGCGTCGGCGGCGACGGGGCGGGGCGGGCGATCATGGACGCTGTGATCGCCGCTGTGCGTGCCACGCCTTCCATCCGCGTGCTGGAAGGCTTCGTCGGCGAAAGCCTGATCGATGAGAGCGGCACCGTTTCCGGCATCATTGCGCGGCGCAAGGCGGACGGTCGGCGCTTTGCCTTGCGGGCGGGCGCGGTGGTGCTGGCCTCCGGCGGGATCGGCCATCTCTACGAGGTGACCACCAATCCGAACGAGGCCGCCGGACAGGGCCTCGCCATGGCGGCGCGCGCCGGCGCCGTGATCGCCGATGCCGAATTCGTGCAGTTTCACCCCACCGCCATCGACATCGGGCGCGATCCGGCGCCGCTCGCCACCGAGGCCCTGCGCGGCGAGGGATCGTGGCTTGTCAACCGCGCCGGCGAACGCTTCATGGATGGCGTTCATCCGCTGAAGGAACTCGCGCCGCGCGACATCGTCGCCCGCGCCATCCACAACGAAGTGGCCGCCGGCATGGGCGCCTTCCTAGATACGCGTGCCGCAATCGGCGCGGCATTTGCGGACCGCTACCCGACGGTCAGCGCGAGTTGCCGCGCGGCCGGCATCGATCCGGCGAGAGAGCCGATCCCGGTCCGTCCGGCCGCGCACTATCACATGGGCGGGGTGTGGACGGACGCGCGCGGCCGGACCTCGCTTGCCGGCCTGTGGGCCGCCGGCGAGGTTTCCTCCACCGGCGTGCACGGCGCAAACCGCCTCGCCTCCAACTCGTTGCTGGAAGCCGTGGTGTTTGCCGCCCGGATCGCGCAGGACATCGCAAATACCCTGCCCGCCAACGCGACCGCGCAACGGGAGCCTCTTCCGGAGCCTTGCGCGGGACCGGCCCCTTCCGACATCGACGGCGAGCGGATCGCGCACCTGCGTCAGATCATGACGCGCCATGTCGGCGTCGTGCGGACCGGTGAGGGACTGAAAGCGGCCCTTGCCGAAATCGCCGCACTTGCCGAGGGGTGTCACGATATCGATTGCGCCAACATGCTCGTTGCCGCGAAAATGGTGGCCGCGGCAGCCTATGCCCGGCGGGAAAGCCGCGGCGCGCATTGCCGCTCCGACCATCCCCACGAAGAGGCGGACCTTGCCCATCGCAGCCGGATGACGCTGAGCGACGCCGATGCCATTCTGTGCGAAGCGGTTCCCGCCGTTTGCGCTAACGCCCCTGCCCCGATGCTGGAAGACGCCCGATGACACCGACCCTGCCCGATCTGCCGCGCCTGATGATCGACGATGCGGTGAAGGCCGCATTGCTGGAGGACTGGGGACGTGCAGGCGATATCACCAGTCAGGCGACCATCCCGAGAGAGGCCCGCGCCCGTGCGGTGATCGTCTCGCGCAAGGAGGGACGGCTTGCAGGAACGGGCTTCGTGGAAAGCGCCTGCCGGCTGACCGATCCGGCAATTCGCATCGATATCTTGGCCAACGACGGCGATGCGCTGAAGCCGGGGACGATTGTGGCCCGGATTTCCGGACCTGCCCGCTCGATCCTTTCGTGTGAGCGCATCGGGCTCAACTATCTCGGCCATCTGAGCGGCATTGCCACGGCGACATCGCGCTTCGTCGCGAAGATCGCGCACACGAGGGCCTCGATCGTGTGCACGCGCAAGACGACGCCGGGCCTGCGTGCCTTCGAGAAATACGCCGTGCGCTGCGGCGGCGGGTCGAACCACCGGTTCGGACTCGACGATGCGGTGCTGATCAAGGACAACCACATCGCGGTCGCAGGCGGGGTGGTGCGCGCCATCGAGCGGGCGAAGGCCCATGCCGGCCACATGGTGAAGATCGAAGTCGAGGTCGACACGCTGGAGCAGTTGCGCGAGGCGATGACGGCCGGTCCCGACGCCGTGCTGCTGGACAACATGGGACCGGAAAGCCTGAAAAGCGCGGTCGATATCGTTGCGGGCCGCGCGCTGACCGAGGCCTCTGGCGGCATCGAGCTCGACACCGTCGCGGCGATCGCGGAATCGGGGGTCGATCTGATCTCCACCGGCTGGATCACCCATTCCGCGCCGGTGCTGGACCTGGGGCTCGATATCGAGATCGACTAAGCACGGCCGGGACCGGGCTGGCGTTCAGGCGGCGGCCATTTCCTCATTGTAGCGGCAAACGCGGTTCCGGCCGGCATTTTTCGCCGCATAGAGCGCGGTGTCCGCCGCATCGAACATCACGCTGATCGACGTTGGTACATCGACTGAGCAGCCATAAACACCGGCGCTCACCGTGCAACGGATTGCCCGCGTCGAGCAGAAGATCTTCTGCCGCGCGAATCTCAGTCGGATGCGGTTCGCCACCACCAGGGCGCGCTCTGGCGTGCAGTCTTCGAGGAAGACGGCGAATTCCTCCCCGCCGATGCGCGCGGCAACGTCCTGCTTGCGCAGGCTTGATCCGCACACGTAGGCAAAGCGGCGGAGCACCACGTCGCCAAAGGCATGGCCATACTGGTCGTTCAACGCCTTGAAGCGATCCAGATCGAAAACGATGATCGCCATATTGCCGCGCGGTGCGGCCGCGAGGACCAGATCGTCAAATGCCCGGCGATTGAGAAGGCCGGTCAGCGCATCCGTGCGCGCCTCCACCATGTGGGCCCTCGCCACCCTTTCCTGATTGATGGCGAGCGAAAGTCCGCCAATCCCGGTCACGCCGATGATGGAAACGAGGGCATTGAAGTTTTCCGCCCAGTTCTGCGGAGCGTGGCCGATTTCAAGCGGGTTGTTCAAGAGCAGCATGACCGCGCAGCAGGAGAAGGAAAATGCCTCCAGCAGGTAAAGCCCCGTCAGCCATTTCAGCGAATGGAGGTTTTCCGACCGGGCGCGCCAGTATTCCGATGCGGTCGCCACGAGCAGAGCGGTCGAGGCGGCGTTCATCAGGATGAACATGGTGCCGTCGAGCCCGGCCAGGTGGAGCGGCAGTTGCAGCGCGACCATCGCCAGGATCAGGGCGCATGCCCTGCGCACAGGAAAACCGCCGCAGCGAAACTGGCGGGCCGCGCTCCAGCACAGCACGAAGCCGAAGAGAATGAGCGTGGTTCCGATGACCGCAGGTATAAAGGACGGATCCTCGGAATGGAGGCCGAAGGCGGCCGAGCCCGCCACAAGTACGAGTGCGGCGAATGACCAGGACAGCAAAAACGTGTCGCGCCGGTTCGCAACCCACGAGACGGCAAGTGTCATGCTCGTGGCGACGCAGCTGACCGCAACGGCCAGGATAAGTGAGCTATATTCTAAGGTCATGAATCGAAGTCGCCGAACCTATTGGTCACGAACGCCGCGAGACCTTGGCCCCCCAAACCTTAATTTGAGGTTCACCGGCACTTAGAACAATGACTAAACTATTGGCATTTCCCGGCGAGATTTCGCTGAAACAAGGTATCCCCTAAACAGGGGATACGACCGCAACGCACTGTTGCTCGAAACATATTGTCGCATTCGAAGTACAGGGCGCGCGCGAGCAGGCCCGAGCCCACCGCCGCGCCCGCTGCACATGCCGGCCGCCCGTTTAGCTCCAGCCGCCGCCGTAGGTCTGGTAGAAGACGTGTCGGCCGATCTTCTCCAGACGCTTCATCTTGCGTGCCCAGCGCGGGCGCACATAGGTGGCGTGATAATGGGTCGAGGCGCCGACCTTGTCCGACCAGTGCTTGCCGGCAATCATTTCGCGGGCGATCTTCTGCGCTTCTTCCCAGGAGTCCTTGGAGTCGATGCGGTCGCGCACGCCATCGCAGGCGAAGGAGAACTGGCAGGAATTGCGCTGCGTGCGGTTCTGGTAGACGACCTTGCAGATGGTGGAGGGATAGGCCGGATTCTTGACCCGGTTGAGCACCACCTGGGCGACGGCCGCCTGACCGGCCTCCGGCTCTCCGCGCGACTCGAAATAGATCGCCTCGGCAAGGCAGCGCTGTTCCTTCGGCAGGATTACGCTGGCCGGCAACGGATTGGAAACCCACCAGTGCGGATTCTCCCGGTCGACGGCCTCTTCTTCCGGCGTCGGCCCCGGAGGCATGCCGAACAGGGCCGCGAACGGCAGCGACGTGTCTTCCACGGCGCTCGGCGCATAGGCGGAAAGCGCTGAGAAACCGGCGGCGGCGGCGGCGCGCGCCATCAGCATCTTGTTGAGGTTGAGTGGCTTGCCGTCGCTCCTGGTCGCGGCGTTGTTGGAGGCGACCATCTGGTTCTGCGGCACGGCCTGCGGCTGCACGAAGGCGACGCGCGGCAGGCTCTGGCGGGGTTCCGCGCCGATCAGGCTGCTCATGTAGTAGACGGAGCCCGCCGACTGATCGACCATCTGACGGTCGGGCGCCACGGAGACGAGACGGTTGCCCTTGGCCGCACGGTTGGTGCGCACCTCTTCCGGCACCTCGACGATGCCGCGGCCGACGACCCGGGCATCAATGCCGCGCACGATGACTGAACGGCCGTTCTTCGTCGATGTCGTGATCTGGTAGCTCGGGCCGGAAGCGGCGTCCGCGGATGCGAGCGTCAGCGTCGGTTCGGCCGACGTCGTCTCGCCCGTCGCCTCGATCGCCGCAAGCCAGCGTTCGGATGGCCGCTCCTCGCGCTGCATGAGGCTCAGCGTATCCTGATAGGCGAAGGTATCGGGAAAGCCGATATAGATCGCCAACCCCAGCAGGGTGGACCTGGTGAACACGCCGGTGACGCGGCTAACGCTGAACGCAGACAGGCCGGACATACCTGTTACTCCACAAAACCCAATTCGGCCTCGCCGACACACACGGCACGGAACACACTCCGCCCCGCCTGCCGGCCCTCTCCGGTCGGACACAGAACCTTCGGGCCAAGGCCCGGGGCGTCTCGTCCAACCCCGCCGATACGCGGTGTCGCTTCCTCAGCGACGGTCCCCATGAAACGGGCTTAACCTTGAAAGAGGGTTAACTGCGCTGAAAATCGCGGAAAATTGCGTAGTCCCCTGCACGGTCGCGGGGCGTTAAGGTTAAGGCGGCCGCTGGCGGAAGATTTACAGGGCCCAGCCGCAGCGGCTGGGCAAAACCGCCCACACGCCCCATTGGCGTACCCGCGAAAACTGACCTATATGAGGGCTGATAGCGTCAGCTTCGCGCGGCGAAACAGGGAGATTTTCTTGGCCTTTCTCACCCGATTGCGCAAACGACTGCCCGGCAAGCTTGGCCAGGTTCCGCCCGTCCTTCCCGTGGTGCGTCTGCAGGGGGCGATCGGGCTCGCCTCTCCGCTTCGCCCGGGCCTCACGCTGGCAAGCTGCGCCTCAAATCTGGAAAAGGCGTTCCGCCACGACGGCGTGCCGGCTGTCGCCATCATCGTCAATTCGCCGGGCGGCTCGCCGGTTCAGGCGCGCCTGATCTACCAGCGCATCCGCCAGCTCGCCAAGGAGCACGAAAAGCAGGTGCTCGTCTTCGTGGAAGACGTGGCGGCCTCCGGCGGCTACATGATCGCGATCGCCGGCGACGAGATCATCGCCGACCCCTCCTCCATCGTCGGCTCGATCGGCGTGATCTCCGCCGGCTTCGGCTTCGTCGAGCTGCTGGAGAAGATGGGCGTGGAACGGCGCATGCACACGTCCGGCGCGCGCAAGGGCATCCTCGATCCCTTCCAGCCGGAGAACCCCGACGACGTGACCCATCTGGAAACGCTGCAGCAGGAGATCCACGAGGTTTTCATCGAGATGGTGCGCTCCCGCCGGGGCGACGTCCTGAGCGACGATCCGGATCTCTTCTCCGGCCTGTTCTGGGTGGGAGAGACGGCCCGTTCGCTCGGCCTTGTCGACGATCTGGGAGACCTCCGCTCGGTCGCGCAGGCGCGCTACGGAGACAAGGTGCAGTTGCGGCTGGTCGGCGGCGAGCGCTCGATCTGGCCACGGCGCGCGGGCGTGGGCGTCGATGGCATGACGGCTGTTCTGGAGGGACGCGGCGGACTTGCGCGCGATCTCGTCGCCGCCCTGGAAGAGCGTAGCCTCTGGTCGCGCTTCGGTCTGTAATCTCAAGGAAAACAAGCCGTGCTTGCAAAAATTGGCACCTTGATCGTATCGCTGGCCGTGATTTTCATGATCGTGGCGGTCCTATCCGACCGGAACGGGCGGATGAAGCGCATGCGTGACCAGAAAGCCCGCAAATCCGGACGAAAGAGCGCCAAGACGCTCGTTCGCGATCCCGAGTCCGGCAAGTACCGAACCCGGGATGATGATGACGAAGTCTAGCAGTCACGGGTCGGTACGCGCTCAAAAGTCCCGCAACTCGTTGCACTTCAGAAGATAGATCGCGCCACGTTCGCGGCCGGCTATCTGATAGCTGCAATGCGGGTCCTTCGGCAGGAGCTCTGCGCGCGGTTCCGGGCGGTTCGGACGCCGATGATGCGTCGGGGGCTGCCCCGGCGCACCGGTCGGGCTGACGATACCGATGGGCTGCGGGCGGGCGACCCCTCCGCCTCCCCCTTGCGCCTCGCCGCCTCCTGAAGCCGCACCGGCGCTTCCTCCGCCGGCGCCGTTTCCACCGGCTCCGGCCTGCGCTGCGCCGCCGTCCCCCCTCCACCCTTGACCGGGTAGGGGGCCGCCGATAGTGTCCGCGCGCCGATTGCGCCTTCCGCGACGCATTCACGGCCGTCCGGCACTCTCAGGATTATCGAAATCATGCCTATGGAAACCGGGGCGGAGGAAACTGCCGCCTATCTCAGCCCGCAGCGCTCTTTCCAGGGGCTCATCCTCACCTTGCAGCGTTTCTGGGCCGACCAGGGCTGCGTGATCCTGCAACCCTATGACATGGAAGTGGGCGCGGGTACCTTTCACCCGGCAACGACGCTGCGGTCTCTGGGACCGCGCCCGTGGAAGGCCGCCTATGTGCAGCCCTCGCGCCGGCCGACGGACGGACGATACGGCGAGAACCCGAACCGGCTGCAGCACTACTATCAGTTTCAGGCCATCCTGAAGCCGTCGCCGGAGAACCTGCAGGAGCTCTACCTCGCCTCGCTGGCCGCCATCGGCCTCGACCCGGAGGTCCACGACATCCGCTTCGTCGAGGACGACTGGGAGAGCCCGACGCTGGGTGCCTGGGGGCTCGGCTGGGAATGCTGGTGCGACGGCATGGAAGTCTCGCAGTTCACCTACTTTCAGCAGGTGGCGGGCTTCGAGTGCGCGCCGGTCGCCGGTGAACTCACCTACGGGCTTGAACGGCTGGCGATGTACGTGCAGGGCATCGACAACGTCTACGACCTCAATTTCAACGGCCGCGAGGGCGACGAGAAGGTCACCTATGGCGACGTCTTCCTGCAGGCGGAGCAGGAATATTCGCGCCACAATTTCGAGTATGCCAACACCGAGATGCTCTTCCGTCATTTCCGCGATGCCGAAGGCGAATGCAAGGCACTGCTGGAAGCCGGCGAAAAGGCGATGGAAGAGGCTGGCGACGGGATTCACAAGCTGGTGTTCCCCGCCTACGACCAGTGCATCAAGGCCTCGCACTGCTTCAACCTGCTCGATGCGCGCGGCGTGATCTCGGTGACGGAGCGCCAGTCCTATATCCTGCGCGTGCGCGAGCTTGCCAAGGCCTGCGGCGCAGCCTTTCTCAAGACCCGGGCCGGCGGCGCGCAATAGCCGCCGGAGGCCGCGTCACGCGCCGTTCCGGTTCGAGATCCGTTGAGAGATGGCCGGCATCCGCAGGCACGCAAAGCAGGGACTGGGCCTTGAGCGGCTTCAGGCCTGGTTGAGCCTTGCAAGGCTTTCGGTCAGCGGCCCGCACAGACGCTCGAAACGGCGCTGCACCTTGCGTCGCCGCACGCTGGAGAACAGCGTGGAGACCGGAATGAATTCCTTGTTCTGACGGAACTTCAGGTCATAGGCGACAAGGCGAAAACCGTCGCCATTGCGCACGAAGCCGATATTGCCAGGCTCGTCGCATGACGCCAGGATCGCATAGCGCTGGCAGAAGCGCGCAAATTCGGTGACCTCACGCAGAACGAATTCCGCCTCCAGCGCAGCCGGTCCCTCGCCCTTCATGATCGTGAGCAGGCTGACAGGCCCATCGCCTTCGCTGCCGCGCACGAGATCGAAGCACAGGCCGCTGCCCAGATCCGTTTCCACCGGGCCGTGCATCTTCGGAAAGTAGCGCTCCAGCGGAACGCCCGCGCCGGCGAGATCGCAATAGTGGTCGTATTCGCGGCGGTTGGAGTCCACTGCACCACGTCTAAAGAAACGCTCGATGCGGCCGTGATGGCGCGTGTCCTTACGACGCTTGAGGACCTTGACGCACTTGGTGGCATCGTCAGGATGAAGGTAGCAGTGCCGGAAATCGCCCGATGAAAGCGGTGCCCGCCCCGATAACACTATCATATTGTTCTGTTTTCTGTTTTCGATGTCACCAAAATGTCATTTAAAATGACAAAAAGATGACAAACATCGCAATCATCGTTGCGTTGGTGCGGCGAAATGTCACAGTCCGTGGGGTGGGATTGTGGGGTTCGGCGGACAGCCGCACGGCCAGAAGCCCGGCGGCTGCCGCAAGGCATGAGGCTTCCCGCAAGACTTGCGGAGGCACGCCGGGACAGCGGTTCAGATCGCGGTTCAAATGCGCCGAGGTGTTATCCAGATCACATGACAACGCTCGTCCGACTGACTAGCTTCGAACCGATGCGAAGCTTCTGCGTTGCGAATGCGGGCGATATCCGCCCCTTGTGATGCCCGCAAAGGCGCGTGGCCCAGCCCGTTTGGAGACCCGTTATGACCACATGGATCGTCGTCGCCGTGATCGCGGCGATCGCTCTCTACATCGTGTCCCTCTACAACCGCCTCGTTCGGCAGCGACAGATGGTGCGCGAGGGATGGAGCGGCATCGATGTGCAGCTGAAACGCCGGTTCGACCTGATCCCCAACCTGGTGGAGACGGTGAAGGGCTACATGACTCACGAGCGCGACACGCTCGCCGCGGTCACCCACATGCGCGCGCAGGCCGGCAACGTGCCGTCCGGCGACGTGGCGGCGCGGGCTCAGGCCGAAGGGCTGCTCGGCGCGGCGCTCGGGAGGCTCATGGCGGTGGCGGAGAGTTATCCGGACCTGAAGGCGTCAAACAACTTCCTCGAATTGCAGGGCGCACTGGACAAGGTCGAGCACGAACTCCAGATGGCGCGACGCTATTACAACGGCGCGGTGCGCGACCTGAACGTAATGGTGGAATCCTTCCCCTCCAACCTGGTGGCAGGCCAGTTCGGCTTCTCCAAGGAGGACTATTTCGAGATCGAGGACGCCTCGCAACGCGCCACCCCGAAAGTCAGCTTCGACGCAGGCTGAGCGAACCAATCGAAGGCCCTTGCCGGAATGCCCCTATCCCGACGCCCCGCCGCGCTGCCCGGCCTTGTCGCCGCGCTGCTGATCGTCCTGACGACTTTTCTTGCAGCGTCTGCCGCCCCCTTGCGGGCCGAAGAGCGCATCACCTCCTATGACAGCACGATCCGCATCGCGCGCGACGGCACGTTAGAGGTTACCGAAACCATCGTCGCCGATGCGGAGGGCCGCGACATCAAGCGCGGCATCTATCGCGACTTCCCGCTCGTTTTCGAGGACGCGGACGGACAGCGGCACAAGGTCGGGTTCAAGCTGCTTTCGGTCCGGCGCGACGGCGCGCAAGAGCCCTACAAGGAGAACTGGAGCAGCGACGGCGTGCGCATCTATATCGGCGATCCCAATGCCATTCTCGCGCATCGCAGCCACACCTTCCAGATCACCTACGAAACGACGCGCCAGATCCGGTTTTTCGACAATCACGACGAGCTCTACTGGAACGTCACGGGCCAGGAATGGAGGTTTCCGATCGAGCATGCGAGCGCACGCGTCGTGCTGCCGGAGGGCGTGACGGCCACGAAGTGGCAGGCGTTCACCGGCCGCTTCGGCGCAACGGGCACCGACTGGACGGCCGAGGCGAAAAGGAACGGCGGCGCCATCGTCTTCTCCACAACGCGCGCACTTCAGATGGGCGAAGGTTTCTCGATCGCGGTCGCGATGCCGAAGGGAACGATCGCCCAGCCGACCGTGGCCCAGGAAGCGGCCTACCTCCTTCTCGATCACCACAGCGAGATCGTCGCCTTCGGCGGCCTCGCCGTCGTCCTCGCCTATTTCGTATGGGCGTGGCTGCGGGTCGGGCGCGATCCGCCCAAGGGCACGATCATCCCGCTCTTCGAGGCGCCGGAAGGCGTTTCGCCGGCGCTGGCCGACTATATCCTCAATCGCGGCTTTTCGGGTGCCGGCTGGCGTGCGCTGTCGGCCGCGTGCATCGATCTGGCGGTCAAGGGCTATCTGGAGCTTGACGACCTGCGCTCGCGGATCACCCTGCGGCCGACACGCAAGAGCGACGGCATCGCAGCACTTCCCCCCGGAGAAGCAGCCGTCCTGACCGCGCTCGGCGGCGAGCCGCTTCAGCTTTCCAAGAAGAACGGATCGTCGGTTGCATCCCTGGGCTCGAAATTCCGTGGAGCCATCACCAGCGAGAACCGCAGCCGCTTTTTCAAGAGCAACACAGCACACTGGCTGCCGGGCCTGGGGCTCAGCCTGTCCGCGCTCGTCGCACTCGTTCTTTTCGGCGACCTCGGCGAGCAGGATATCTTCTTGCTCGGGGTCGTGACGATCTTCGTGACGTTCTTCACCATCATCATCGTCCGGGTCGGCCTCGACGTGATCCGCACCAGATCGCTCTCCGGAGCGGTTCACTTCATTCTTTTCGGCTCGATGATCGTCATCTTCATGGGTGCAATCGGCCTGCAGGTCCTCAGCATCGCCTTGACCACAGGCGGCGCGCCGTTGGTGGTCGTGACGATCGTTGCGCTGCTTTGGGTGAACATCCTGTTCTATTACCTGATGGGCGCCCCCACCGCTCACGGCCGGCTGCTGATGGACCGGCTGGAAGGGCTCAAGCTCTACCTGTCAGTCGCCGAGCGGGATCGCCTGAACATGAACGGCGCACCGGAGATGTCGCCGACGCGCTTCGAAACGCTCTTGCCGTATGCGGTCGCACTGGAGGTGGAGAAGCCCTGGTCGGAGGCGTTCCAGAACTGGCTCGAGACAGCCACCGCAGCCAAGGAGAGCGGAATGACGGCGGCGTATGTGCCGGCCTGGTATCATGGCCGCCGCTTCGCGCCACAGGATTTCGGCAACGCCATGTCCGCGACCGTCGACGCGATGTCGAACTCTTTCACGACATCGCTGCCGACACCCAAATCGTCGTCGTCCGGGTTTTCGAGCGGCGGCGGCGGGGGTGGTGTCGGCGGAGGCGGCGGCGGAGGAGGAGGCGGCGGCTGGTAACCCGGCGCCGTCCGACGTTCGGCCGCGGTAGCGTGCAACAGCCGCCCGCCTCGCAGCAGTCGGTTAGCCTAGAAAGAAACAACCGGTCTCAGGCGCTCAGGCGCTCCTTGACCTCATGCGACAGGAACTCCGAAACGGCATCGGCCGACATTGGCCGTCCGAACAGGTAACCCTGACCGAAATCGCACCCCAGCCGTTTCAACGCGAGCATCTGGCTCTCGTCCTCGATGCCCTCGGCGGTGGCCGTGATGCCCATGCCATGCGCGAGGCCTAGAACTGCGGAGATGATCTGCTCGCTTTCCCGGCGCTTGCACATGGTGCGGACGAAGGACTGATCGATCTTGAGCTTGTGGATCGGGAAATCGCAGACGTAGCGCAGGCTGGAATGCCCGGTCCCGAAGTCGTCGAGCGCGATCTTGATGCCGGTGCTGGCAAGGATGTCGAGGCTCTCGCGCGCCAGCGGGACATCGCGCACAAGCGCCGTCTCGGTGATTTCCAGCTCCAGCCGCGACGGGCTCAGCCCCACCTCCCCCAGCACGGAGAGGACGTCGAGACCGAGCGTGCGCTCGCGCAGCTGCAAGCCGGAGATGTTGAAGGACAGGCCGATCTCCTTCGGCCAGCCGAGCGCAGCGGTGCCGGCCTTGCGCAACAGGCGCTCGCTCAGCAGCCCGATCTGACCGGTTTCCTCGGCAGTCTGTATGAACCTGTCCGGCCGCACCCACCCAAGCTGCGGATCATACCAGCGCGCAAGACACTCGAAGGCAACGGTCTTGCCGGTATTCAGGTCCAGTATAGGCTGGAAGAAGGGCACGATGCGGTCTTCCGCGATCGCCATCCGCAAGGCGCTCTCCATCCGCGCAAAATCGGACAGGGCGCGCTCCATCTCCTCGTCAAACAGCGCATAGCGGGAACGTCCGTTGTTTTTCGCATGGCGGCCGGCGACATCGGCCCGACGCAACAGCAGAGGCGCGGTGCGCCCGTCCTGCGGATACCGTGCGACGCCGATGCCAACCGAGATCATGATCTCGTTGCCGAGCACCCGGTAGGGATCCTCCATCGCCAGGATGAGGTGCTGGACGAGCCGGGATACGTCGATGTCGCGCCGCAGGGGCCGGGTCAGCAGGGCGAACTCATCCGCCCCGATCCGCGCGACGATCCCCTCGCTCCCGATCGCCGTCGTCAGCCGGCTGGCCAGAGCGAGAAGGAGATTGTCTCCCACGGCATGACCGTAGGTGTCATTGACATGGTTGAACGCATCGACATTGAGAACCAGGATCGCACGCGGACTGGTCGGGTTTTCGCGAATACATGCCGCGAACAGCCGTTCGTACTTGTAGCGATTGGGAAGTCCCGTCAGCGTGTCATGCAGGGTAAGCCGGACGACCGCGCTCTCCGCCGCACGGCGCAGGCGAACCTCGGTCCTGAGGTCCGCAACCCGTCGGGCCGCATAGATCACCGCCGCCAGGCCGACGACGAAACCGGCGGACAGGATCTCGTCGAGCTGCCATGCTTCATGCCTTCGGGTATAAGAAAACAACAGTTCGAACAGATCCACATAGGCCGCCAGAAGCAAAAGCGGCAGACTGATGGCACATATCACCACCGCGTCCCGCTTCGCACGCGACCCATATCGGATAGCGTAGAAGGCATGCTTAATTCGTGACATGGGCCTTCCATTCAGCTTTCAGGCATCTTCACCTCCCTTCTTTCATATCCGAACGGCATTTACATAAGTACATTCAAATATATACGTATCATTACTCACCCACTTCCCACCGATAATCACAACAAGGCCGCCGATACGATCTTCCGCACGCCCTTCCGGTCTCGTCTTCTCCGGTCGCGTCGCCGCTCCGGCTGCGGCAGATCGGCTGACACGACGCGACATGCGGCGATCTATTGCGAGGGGACGTGACAAGACCGGCGCAACTTGCTAACCGACTGTCCCGGAATTCTCATTCTTCATGCCCCGAAAGCGAACCCGATGTCCGATCTCCTCCTCGAACTGTTCTGCGAGGAAATCCCGGCGCGCATGCAACGTCGCGCTGCGGAAGACCTGAAGTCCATGGTCACAAACGCTCTGGTTGATGCGGGTCTGGTCTACGAAGGTGCAAAGGCCTTCTCAACGCCGCGCCGGCTTGCCCTGCAGGTCGCGGGCCTGCCCGCTCGTTCGCCGGAAACGCGCGAGGAACGCAAGGGTCCGCGCGTCGGCGCACCGGAAAAGGCACTGGAGGGCTTCCTGCGCGGCGCCGGGCTTTCATCCATCGAGGAGGCGAAGATCGTCTCCGATCCGAAGAAGGGCGATTTCTACGTCGCGGTCATCGAGAAGCCCGGCCGAGAGGCCACCGAAGTGATCTCGGAAATCGTCGCCGACACCGTGCGCAAGTTCCCCTGGCCGAAGTCGATGCGCTGGGGCGCGGCCTCGCGCGAGGCGGGCTCCTTGCGCTGGGTGCGGCCGCTGCATTCGATCCTGTGCACCTTCGGCCCCGAAACCGAAGAGCCTGAGGTGATCGCCGTCGATATCGAAGGCGTTGCCAGCGGCAACACGACCAGGGGACATCGCTTCCTGGCACCGGACACCTTCGAGGTGCGCCGCTTCGACGATTACATGCCGAAGCTGGAAAAGGCCAAGGTCGTGCTCGATGCCGACCGTCGCAAGGACATCATCGCCCACGATGCCCGGGACCGGGCGCTTGCGCTGGGGCTTGAGCTCGTTGAGGACGAGGGACTTCTGGAAGAGATCGCAGGGCTCGTGGAATGGCCGGTCGTGCTGGTCGGCTCGTTCGACGAGGCATTCCTGGAAGTGCCCGACGAGGTCATCCGCGCCACGATCCGCGCCAACCAGAAGTGTTTCGTGATGAAGGATCCGGCGACCGGGCGGCTGACCAACCGGTTCGTGCTCGTCTCCAACCTGGAGGCGACCGACGGCGGCAAGACGATCATCGCGGGCAACGAGAAGGTCATTCGCGCCCGACTTTCGGATGCGAAATTCTTCTGGGATACCGACCTGAAGACCAAGCTTCAGGACAATGTCGCGAAGCTCTCAAGCATCGTCTTCCACGAAAAGCTCGGCACGCAGGCGGAACGCGTGACGCGTCTGGAAGCATTGAGCGCGGCGATCGCACCGGTGGTGGGCGCGGATGCGGACAAGGCGCGCCGCGCCGCACATCTCGCCAAGGCCGATCTCGTCAGCCACATGGTCTACGAATTCCCGGAAGTGCAGGGCCTGATGGGGCGCTATTACGCCACCCGCCAGGGCGAGGATCCGGCCGTCGCCAACGCCATCGAGCAGCACTACAAGCCGCAAGGCCCCTCCGACGAGGTGCCGAGCGATCCCGTTGCCATTGCAGTGGCGCTCGCCGACAAGCAGGATCTGCTCACCGGCTTCTGGGCCATCGACGAGAAGCCCACGGGCTCCAAGGACCCCTACGCGCTGCGCCGTGCGGCACTCGGCGTCATCCGCATCGTGCTGACAAACGGGCTGCGGCTGCCGCTGCTCAAGGTCTTCGCCAAGGCGCGGCCCGATTTCGCGGAAGCCGGCGACCTCCTCTCCTTCTTCGCCGACCGGCTCAAGGTGCATCTTCGCGAGGATGGGGCCCGCCACGATCTGATCGACGCCGTCTTCTCGCTGGAAGGCCAGGACGACCTCCTGATGATCGTCAAGCGGGTGGAGGCGCTCGGTCACTTCCTGGAGACGGAAGACGGGGCATCGCTTCTCGCCGGCACCAAGCGGGCGACGAACATCCTCCGGATCGAGGAAAAGAAGTTCAACAAGACTTACTCCGGCAAGCCGCACGCCGACCATCTGGTGGAACAGGCGGAAATCGATCTCGCCGCCGCCGTGGATGCGGCTCGCGCGGAGGCCGAGCAGGCGGTCCGGCGCGAGGATTTCGCCGCCGCCATGACCGCGCTTGCCAAGCTGCGCGCGCCGGTGGACCGGTTCTTCGAGGACATCCTCGTCAACGCAGATGACATGACCGTGCGCGAGAACCGCCTGAAGCTGCTGAACGAGATCCGCGAGGCCACGATGACCGTGGCGGACTTCTCCAGGATCGAAGGCTGAGAGCTGAGGGCTGCGGCCCTCAGCTCCCTTGCGCATGGAGACGGCGCCCGCGCGGCCGCGGGCGCCGAATACGCCTGGGACAGGCTCGCGGTGCGACAAAGGTGCCTTCCGGAAACCTTGTCAGTCTCGTTGCGAAATGCGCAAAGTGGCGACGTGAAATCGTAATGGGCACCTGGCCTTCATGCCAATGTGCCGATGAGGCCCTCGCATGCGGGGAGGTCCGGACGGGATGAGGCGGCATGAGTCCAGAGCTGGCAATCAGCGAATATTGCGAGCGCATAGATGGCTCGTTCTGGGCCGAGCCGGCCAACGCGGTCTCCAATATCGCCTTTCTTGCAACCGCAGTCGGCGTGTGGTGGCTGTTGCCGCGCGGAGCACCGCGTGACTTTCCGGCGCTGCTCCTCATCGGGCTCACTGTGTGCACGGCGATCGGTTCCTTCCTTTTCCACACCATGCCCTCTGCGACGACGGCGATCTTCGACGTGCTGCCGATCGGCCTGTTGATCTACGCCAGCTTCTTCATCGCACTCATGCGCTTCCTGAAGCAGTCCCTGCTGGCGGCGATATGGCTCACGGCCGGCTTCCTCGTGTTTTCCATTGCGATCAGCTTCGGTCTTCGAAACGTGCTCGGCACCTCGGCAGGCTACGTGCCGGCTCTCGTTGCGCTTTACGGCGTCGGAATTGTCGCCCTGCCGCGCAACCGCCGGATCGGTGAGGGCATGATCATGACCGCGCTGATGTTCACGCTTTCGCTGGTATTGCGCACGATGGACGGACCGGTCTGCGGCTGGTTTCCCATCGGCACGCATTTCATGTGGCACGTCCTCAATGCGGTCGTCATCTACATGCTGCTTCGCCTCATCGTTCATGCCCGCCAGCCCAAGAGGCAGGAGTATTGAGCCGCCAAGCTGCGCATGACGGTTAAAAAGTGCTTCGTTTTCAATCTTTGCGTGGTGCCCTCGATTCCATCGCAGGCCAGCATGTTCTAAGGTGCGGCAAATTTTCCGCACGAAGAAGCAGGCACCCCATGGATCAGACCCCCACGCAGATCAGCGAGCTCGAAGAAGCCGCTCTGTTCTATCATCGCTATCCGCGTTCCGGGAAACTCGAGATCCAGGCCACAAAGCCGCTCGGCAACCAGCGCGATCTCGCGCTTGCCTATTCGCCAGGCGTGGCCGCTCCGTGCCGCGCGATCGCCGACAATCCCGATCTGGCGGCCGACTACACCAGCCGCGGCAACCTGGTCGCCGTCGTCTCCAACGGCACCGCCGTTCTGGGCCTCGGCGCCATTGGCCCCCTCGCCTCCAAGCCGGTGATGGAAGGCAAGGCGGTTCTGTTCAAGAAATTCGCCGGCATCGATGTCTTCGACATCGAGATCGAGGCCCGGGATGTCGACCGCATGGTCGACATCATTTCCGCGCTGGAGCCGACCTTCGGCGGCATCAACCTTGAAGACATCAAGGCGCCGGAGTGCTTCCAGGTGGAAGCGCGGCTGCGCGAGAAGATGAACATCCCGGTCTTCCACGACGATCAGCACGGCACGGCGATCATCGTGGCGGCAGCCGTGCAGAACGCGATGAAACTCGCCGGCAAGGACATTTCCAAGGTCAAGATCGTCGCTTCCGGCGCCGGTGCGGCCGCGCTTGCCTGCCTCAACCTGCTGGTGTCGCTCGGCGCGAGCCTCGACAACATCTGGGTTACCGATCTGGCCGGCGTCGTCTATGAGGGCCGCACCGAGCTCATGGACGAGTGGAAGGACAAGTTCGCGCGCAAGACCGACAAGCGGACGCTCTCCGAGGTCATCGAGGGCGCGGACATCTTCCTCGGCGTTTCCGCAGGCGGCGTGCTCAAGGCCGAGATGGTAGCGCGGATGGCGGAAAGGCCGCTCATTCTGGCGCTCGCCAACCCCACCCCGGAAATCATGCCGGAACAGGTGGCCGAGGTGCGCGACGATGCCATGATGTGCACGGGGCGCTCCGACTATCCCAATCAGGTTAACAACGTCCTGTGCTTCCCGCACATCTTCCGCGGCGCGCTCGACGTCGGCGCGACGACGATCAACGAGGAGATGAAGCTCGCCGCCGCACAGGCGATCGCCGAGCTTGCCAAGGAAGAGCCCTCCGAGGCAGCGGCCCAGGCCTATGGCGGCAACACGCCGATCTTTGGGCCGACCTACCTGATCCCCTCCCCCTTCGACCAGCGGCTCATCCTGCGCATCGCGCCCGCCGTGGCGAAGGCGGCGATGGAGAGCGGCGTGGCGCGTCGGCCGATCGAGGATTTCGAGGCCTATCTCGACCAGCTCAACCGGTTCGTCTTCCGCTCCGGGCTGATCATGAAGCCGGTCTTCGCCGCCGCGAAGAACACCGGCAAGCGCGTCATCTATGCCGACGGCGAGGACGAGCGCGTCCTGCGCGCCGCCCAGGTAATGATCGAGGACGGGACGGCAAAGCCGATCCTGATCGGCCGGCCCGGCGTGCTTGCCACGCGCTGCGAGCGGTTCGGGCTGCATGTCCGTCCCGGTGAGGATTTCGACTTCATCAACCCGGAAGACGATCCGCGCTACCGCGACTACGTGGACGAGCTCCTGACCTGCGTGGGGCGCAAGGGCGTGACGCCGGAAGGCGCCCGGCGGCTGGTGCGGGGCAACACCACGGCGATCGGCGCGCTCGCTGTGCGCCGGGGCGATGCCGATGCGCTCATCTGCGGGCTCGACGGCCGTTTCGATCGGCACCGGATGATGATCGAGCAGGTCATCGGCCGGGCGCAAGGCGTGCGTGCGCTGTCCACCATGTCGCTGCTGATCAACTCCATGGGGGCCTATTTCCTCACCGACACCTATGTCACCGACGATCCGACGGCGGAGGAAGTGGCGGAAATGACCCTGCTCGCCGCCGGCCAGATCGCCCGTTTCGGCATCACGCCAAAGGTCGCGCTGCTGTCGAGTTCGAATTTCGGTTCGCGCAATTGCGAAGGCTCCAAGAAGATGCGCGCCGCGGCGGAGCTTCTGTGGAAGGTGGCGCCGGATCTCGCGGTCGACGGCGAGATGCACGGCGATGCCGCGCTTTCGGAGGAGCTTCGTGCACGGGTGGTGTCGGATTCGAAACTCGAAGGGGCCGCGAACCTGCTGGTATTCCCCTCGCTGGAAGCCGCCAACATCGCGCTCAACCTGCTGAAGGTCATGACCGACGCGCTGCATGTCGGCCCCATCCTGCTGGGCGGCGCAAAGCCCGCACACATCCTCACGCCGTCGGTAACATCTCGCGGCGTGGTCAACATGTCCGCATTTGCGGCCGTGGAAGCGCAGGCGGTCGAAAACGGCACCCTGGCGGCCGCGCAATAGGGAGCAGGCGCATATAAGAGATAGGAAGGGCCGCAACCTCTCACGGAGGTTCAAGCCCGGAACATTTCACGGTCAACCGGCAGCAATTCGCCCATCGTTCGAGACGGTCGCTTTGCGACCGCTTCAGGATGACGTTGTCGTGCTGTTATTTCAGTATAACCAACAACATACTCAACCTGATCCTCAGAGCACGGCCCGGAAACGGTATCGGGCCATGCGCTTTCGGCTATTCCCCCATACCCTCCGCCGTCATTGCCCGGCTTCGTCCGGGCAATCCATCGTCAGCCGCAGCATTCGGGGGCGCGCGCAGGATCACCCGGACTTCGCCGGGTGATGATGATGGAAACATATGAAGGCGTATAGGATGCGAGGCGAAGAACCGACTACCGTTTTCGGGCCGAGCTCTGAGGAGGCCTGAAACGCCGTCTCGAAGGGTGGGCCACAGCACAAATCCCGCGACCCGGTTCAACCCGCTCGAAATGACCAGACGTGCCCGCTCGGGCACGCCCAGTTGCACCCGAACGTCGGACCTACATGTTCGGATAGTTCGGTCCGCCGCCGCCTTCCGGCACCGTCCAGGTGATGTTCTGGTTCGGATCCTTGATATCGCACGTCTTGCAGTGGACGCAGTTCTGCGCGTTGATCTGGAAACGCGGGGCATCGGCCCCTTCCTCGATCCACTCGTAGACGCCGGCCGGGCAATAGCGATTGGACGGGCCGGCATAGACGTCGTGCTCGGACTTCTTCTGCAGTTCCATGTCCTTCACCTTCAGGTGGATCGGCTGATCCTCCTCGTGATTGGTGCTGGACAGGAAAACCGACGACAGCTTGTCGAAGCTCACCACGCCATCGGGCTTGGGATAGTCGATCGGCTTGCATTCGGCCGCCGGCTTCAGCGTCGTGTAGTCCGGCTTGCCGTGGCTCATCGTGCCGAAGAACGAGAAGCCGAAGAGCGTGTTGGTCCACATGTCGAGCCCGCCGAGAGCGATGCCGATCCAGGTGCCGAACTTCGACCACAGCGGCTTGACGTTGCGGACCTTCTTCAGATCCTTGCCGATAGCACCGTCGCGCCACTCGTTCTCGAACGCGGTGAGCTCGTCGTTCGCACGGCCCTCTTTCAGCGCCTCGAACGTCTTTTCCGCCGCCAGCATGCCCGACAGCATCGCATTGTGCGTGCCCTTGATACGCGGCACGTTCAGGAAGCCCGCCGCGCAGCCCAGAAGCACGCCGCCGGGGAAGCAGACCTTCGGCACGGACTGCCAGCCGCCCTCGGCGATCGCGCGCGCGCCGTAGGCGATGCGTTTGCCACCTTCGAAGACGTCGCGGATCGCCGGATGCGTCTTGAAGCGCTGGAACTCGTCAAACGGCGAGAGATACGGGTTTTCGTAGTTGAGGTGGAGGACGAAGCCGACCGCTACCTGGTTGTCTTCCAGATGATAGAGGAAGGAGCCGCCGCCGGTGCGGGAATCGAGCGGCCAGCCGAAGCTGTGCTGGACGAGGCCCTGCTGGTGCTTTTCGGGCGCGACCTGCCACAGCTCCTTCAGGCCGATGCCGAACTTCGCCGGATCGCGGCCCTTGTCGAGTTCATATCTGGCGATAAGCTCTTTGGCGAGCGAGCCGCGCACGCCTTCGCCGATGAAGACGTACTTGCCCAGAAGCGCCATGCCGCGCGTGTAGTTCGGGCCCTGCTCGCCGGAACGCGTGACGCCCATATCGCCCGTCGCCACGCCGATGACCCGGCCCTCGTCGTCATAGAGCACCTCGGAGGCTGCAAAGCCGGGATAGATTTCCACGCCCAGTTCTTCCGCCTTGCCGGCAAGCCAGCGGCAGACGTTTCCGAGCGATACGATGTAGGCACCGTGATTGTTCATCAGCGGCGGCATCATGAAGTTCGGCAGGCGCATCGCGCCGGCCGGCCCCAGCACCATGAACTTGTCCTCGGTGACGGGGGTCTTCAACGGTGCCGTGTCATCCTCGCGCCAGTCCGGGATCAGCCGGTCGAGCGCAACCGGATCGATCACGGCTCCGGACAGGATGTGGGCACCGACCTCCGAACCCTTTTCCAGAACGACGACCGACAGCTCCTCGCCCGCTTCCATCGAAAGCTGTTTGAGACGGATCGCCGCGGACAGGCCCGCAGGGCCGGCCCCCACGATCACCACGTCGAATTCCATGCTCTCGCGCTCGGGCAGAGCTTCGCCATCGCTCATGTCTGTCAACCTCCGATCCGGTCGCTGCCGGACTTCCTCTGTTCGTCTTTCCGCCTCTGTTTAAATGAGCCGCGTTGGTGCTGCAATGCACTCGGCTGACCTAACGAGGCCTTTGTTTTCCGTGCCGGCAAAGCCGTTTCGCGGGCGAGTTTACAACAGGATCGCCCTGCCGCAGCGACAGCCTTGCCATATGCCCCGCCGTGCGTCATGAAAAAGGAATGACCTTCAGCCTCAATCCCGCAGATCTGGAAGCCCTGCTCGACTTTTATGTCGCAGCAGGTGTGGATTGTGCGCTGGCCGACGAGCCGGTCGACCGTTTCGCGGAGACTGCGCGTGCTGCTGCGGCCGCGAAGTCCCGCGCGCCTTCGCCTGCCACCCCCGGCGAACGCCCCTTTGCCGCACCGAACCGATCCGGCACGCAGCCCCCGGATGGACAGATCCCCGGCAGACAGATCCCCGCCAGACAGGCACAAGCAGCGCCCCAGCCACGACCGGCGCCAGGGCAAGCAAGCAAGCCGGCTCCGTCGGCCACGCCGCCCGGCGGAGCGACCATTCCCGGTGACGAGGCCGTCATGGCCGCGCGGGAAAGGGCGGCGCAAGCCGCAACGCTCGATGCCCTGCGCGAGAACCTTGCCGCCTTCGAGGGCTGCAACCTGCGCCTTACCGCCAAGAATCTCGTCTTCGCCGATGGCAACCCGCAAGCCCGGCTGATGTTCGTCGGCGAGGCGCCGGGGCGCGAGGAGGATGCGCAAGGACTGCCGTTCGTGGGCCGTTCCGGCAAGCTGCTCGACCGGATGCTCGCGGCGATCGGGCTGGAGCGGGACGAGGTCTACATCGCCAATGTCGTTCCGTGGCGTCCACCGGGAAACCGAACGCCGACCCCGCAGGAAGCGGAGATTTGCAAGCCGTTCATCCGCCGCCAGATCGAGCTGGTCGACCCGGACGTGCTTGTCTTCCTCGGCGGCGCCTCGGCGAAACTGCTGGCGGGAACGAGCGACGGCATCCTGCGGCTTCGCGGCAGATGGCTCGACTACGACACGGGCACGCGGCCGATCAAGGCGATGGCCACTCTGCACCCGGCGTATCTTCTGAGAACGCCGATCCAGAAGCGGCTTGCCTGGCGCGATTTCCTGAAGATCAAGGCTGCGCTCGACGGGCGCGGCTAGACGATCGGCGAGGACCGCTGGGCGGGTTCCCCACACGCTGTCCCGGTTACGTGCAGCCTGTGGCACCGTTTTCCGCAGACCAGCGAACCGGCGTGAACCCGCTTCAACGAACGCACACTTGACGCAGCGCCGGAAATTGATAAAATCACCTAACGTCATATTTTAGTTGGAGGGGCAAGCCGATTGTATGGCTGCCGAAAGGGATGCCGGAGGCATCCCTGTCCTCCCCTCCCATTTTCAAAAGCCAGACCGGAGGAGAGATTTGATGCCCCGAACGATGAAAGCCGCGGTCGTCACGGCCTTTGACATGCCCCTTTCCATCGAGGAGATGCCGGTGCCGGAAATCGGACCGGACCAGATCCTGATGAAGGTCGAGGCGAGCGGTGTCTGCCATACCGATCTGCATGCCGCGCGCGGAGACTGGCCGGTCAAGCCGCAACCGCCGTTCATTCCCGGACACGAGGGCGTCGGTTTCGTCGCGGCGGTGGGCAGGAACGTCAAGGGGATCCGCGAAGGCGACCGCATCGGCGTGCCGTGGCTGCACACGGCATGCGGCCACTGCCCGCATTGCCGCACCGGCTGGGAAACACTGTGCCACGAGCAGCAGAACACGGGCTATTCGGTCAATGGCGGCTTTGCCGAATACGTCGTGGCCGATCCCGACTATGTCGGGCATCTACCCGACAAGCTCGATTTCGGCCCCGCCGCGCCGATCCTGTGTGCGGGCGTGACCGTCTACAAGGGGCTGAAGGAAACGGAAGTGAAGCCCGGCGAATGGGTGGCGATATCCGGCATCGGCGGGCTCGGCCATCTGGCGGTGCAATACGCCAAGGCGATGGGCATGCATTGTGCGGCGGTGGATGTCCACCCGCAGAAACTGGAGCTTGCCACCAAACTCGGCGCCGACATCGCCATCAATGCGGCGGAAGAAAGCCCGGGCGAGGTCCTGAAGCGCGAAGTCGGCGGCGTGCATGGCGCGCTGGTGACGGCCGTTTCCCCCAAGGCCTTCTCGCAGGCGATCGGCATGCTGCGACGACGCGGGACCATGGTTCTCAACGGCCTGCCGCCGGGCGATTTTCCGCTGCCGATCTTCGAGACGGTGCTGAACCGGATCACCGTGCGCGGCTCCATCGTCGGCACGCGCCAGGACCTGGCCGAATGCCTGCAATTTGCCGGCGAGGGTAAGGTCGCGACGCATTTCTCCTGGGAACCGCTGGAAGCGATCAACGACATCTTCCATCGCATGGAGCAGGAAGCCATTGACGGTCGGATCGTGATGCGGATCTGACCGCCGGGCCCGGAAGCGCAAAAGGGCGTGCGCTGCCTCCATCACGAGAATGTTGGAGGGAGTTGATGGCGGCGAAATATCCCGGAACCTGCGGAGCGGGTAGGCTCTCCCTTTCCGTTCAGGGAGGATTAGTCATGACCATTTCCCGAATTTCTCGCCTTTCCCGCCGCTCGCTACTGCAACTTGGCCTTCAGGCGGGCGGCACCGCCCTTGCCGCGCCGTTCGTCCTTCGCGCAGCCACCCGGCCGGCCCACGCCGCCGCCCCGATGCTCGGCACCGGACGGCCGGCCTTCAACCGCTTCAAGCTCGGCGCCTTCGAGATCACCACCGTCTTCGACGGCGGCGTCGCGCTCGAGGGGCCGCATCCGATCTTCGGTCAGGACCAGCCGGCCGATGCGGTCGAGGCGCTGGCGGTGGAGAACCACCTGCCGCCCACGCGCATGGAGATCGGGTTCACGCCCGTCATCGTGAACACGGGAAGCGAACTGATCGTTTTCGATACCGGAAACGGAGCCGGCCGCCGGCCGGCGGCGGGAAATTTCGCCAGTGCGCTGCGAGCGGCCGGCTATGCACCCGAGCAGGTGGACACGGTCGTCATCACCCACATGCATCCCGACCATATCGGCGGGCTCATGGAAGGCGACGCGCCGCTCTTTGCGAATGCGCGGTATGTGACGGGCGCACGCGAATACGATTTCTGGAGCGCCGACGACCGGCTTTCCGGGCCGACCGAGGGAGCGGCCCGGCTGGTGCGCAGCCATGTGATGCCCCATGCCGCGAAGACGACATTTCTCAAGCCCGGAGACGACGTGGCTTCCGGCGTCACGGCCGTCGAGGCTCATGGCCATACGCCGGGGCACATGGCGTATCATCTGGAAAGCGAAGGTCGGCGGCTGCTGGTCTGGGCCGACACGGCCAACCACTTCGTCGTTTCGGTCCAAAGGCCCGACTGGCATGTGCGTTTCGACATGGACAAGGAACAGGCCGGGCAGACCCGCAAACGGCTCTTCGACATGGCGGCGGCGGACCGCATTCCCGTTACCGGCTATCACATGCCCTTCCCGGCCGTCGGCTATCTGGAAAAGCGTGGCGACGGCTACCGATGGGTGCAGGCCGCCTACGAGCTCTATCTTTAGGACGCGCGCCCAGTCCAGGAAGGTTTGAAGGGAACAGCCCCCGGCGCGAGGGAACCAACACCGTCCCGACACAATTGCGCCGGGCGTTCCCCGCACGTCCCAAGACGATGGCGGGAGCCGCACGCGAAAAGACGCAATATCCCCTGCGTCATCTTGGCGTGCCCCCCGCACGCATTGCGGCGGTAAGATATTTCTTAATGCTTCCATTATGTGCGCGTATTGTG
Organism: Breoghania sp. JC706; assembly: GCF_037026715.1. Lineage (NCBI taxonomy): Bacteria > Pseudomonadati > Pseudomonadota > Alphaproteobacteria > Hyphomicrobiales > Stappiaceae > Breoghania > Breoghania sp. JC706. Next base: position 406,386 of record NZ_JBANCG010000006.1, on the reverse strand, counting down.
ATCCCAATTACAGTCCGACGGACCCGAAGCGGCCAAACTGAAGGTCCGCTCAAGGCCGCCGGCAAGCCGGGTTTCAGGGCGGCAGGGCATCAGCGTTGCGTTGCAAACCTCGCCCTTTCCGCGGAATCGTGCCGTTCGTGTGCGATATCGGTTGCCTGGAGATCCGGCCTGCCGGCCTTTTGAAGGCGCATGCAGACCGTGTGCTCCGGCAAAAGGCTTCTGGCCCGGCAGAACAGCGACAGGACGGTATCCGCCCTTCGCAGCCCACATTGTAACGGGAGAAAAACGATGAGATTGGGAGTATTGCGACGTTTGCTCGCTCCGGTGGCCATACTGGCTGCCGTTGTCGCCGTCGCGCCCGCAGGCGCGTCAACCCAGAACCCGATAACGCCCTCAGCGAGTGGCAAAGCCGGCGTGACGAATGCCGCCCTGCTCGGCGCCCCGGCCGCCGCTCAGGAAGAAGGCACAATCCAGCTCGCACAGTGGGGACCGCCGCCGCCGCGCTGGCGCCATCGTCCGCCGCCGCCGCGGTGGGGATATCGCCGTCCGCCGCCGCCGCCGGCCTATTATCGCGGACGCCGGGCTCATGTCGACTGGTGCATGAGGCGCTATCGTTCCTACAACCCCCGCACCGACAGGTTCCTGGGCTATGACGGGCGCTACCATCGCTGCAGGAGCCCCTACTGGCGCTAGGACGGCGCGCCCCGGGTGGAAGCAGAAGTTTGAAGGGTAGTCGCTGGCATTTGAAGTCGCACAGCACACCGAAACCAAGACAGAGATGGCCGGATGGATCTTCCTTCCGGCCGTTTTCTATCGGGCTTTCAGCGCATCCCGGCCGTGTTCGCCGTTCAGCGCGACGAAGGATCGACGAACCGTCCGACGAGCGCGCCGGGCAGCCGCAGGAAAAACAGCATCACACCGACCGCGTGCCGGAAACCGCCACTGCTCGTCTCGGCCTGCGGACCCGAGCGTCGCACCGCACGAATGGGCAGATGGCTGAGGTGTCGCCGACCGATGCGGCGCATGAGTTCGGCCTCGGCCAGCGGAGAGGCAGGATCATGTCCGCCCAGCCGCGCATAGAAGCGGCGCGACAGCAGCAGTCCCTGCCGGGCATGGCCGACGCCCAGTATGCGGCAGCGCAGCCACGAGATCCCCTCCGCCACTCGTGCCTTGATGCCGAGTTCGTCGTTGGCAGCACGAAAACAGGCCGCCTGTCTGTCGCCCCGACCGGTACGCTCCACCCGTTCGACAAATTTCGAGACCTCCCGATACCAGCCCGGATCAAGCACCGTGTCCGGTTCGAGAAACAGCAGCCACTCTCCCCGGCGCACAGCACCGGCGCCGGCTTGCAGGCGCGCCCCGCGCGGGCCCTCCGCGGCGATCCAACGGCAGCCCGCAGCCTCGGCGATCGTTTCCGTCATGTCGCATGAGCCGGCATCCGCGACGACGACCTCGCGCACGATTCCTTCCGCGGACGCCGGGACCAGAGCGGCCAGCGTTTCAACGAGCGTCGCTTCGTTGTTGAGGGTGGGGATGACGACAGCAAACATAACATCTTTCATAGCATCCTTTCTCTCGCATTTGCGAGATACCTTGACGCATATGCCGCCGCTAATGTTCTTGATTTGTTCCTTTTGGTGACCTATCATTTTTCTATGAACCGAAATGTGCCACATCCGACAGAACCGGGCCTTGCCCCACAGCCGCCTCTCGAAGAGGCAAGCGAGAGCGCGCACATCGATGCCGAGCGCCGGCGAGGCCGCGCGGCAGCGCTCAACATGGCTGGACGGTTCGAGACGGAGGCGCGCGAGGCAGCCGACGACGGCTGGGGCAGCCTGGAGGATCTGCCGGCGCTGAAGACCGAGGTTCAGGTGGAGGCGGCACGGCGGATCATCACCCGCAACGACTCGCCCGATATCGCCTTCGACCGGTCCATCAACCCCTACCGGGGGTGCGAACACGGCTGCATCTACTGCTTTGCGCGACCGACCCATGCCTATATGGGCATGTCGCCCGGGCTCGACTTCGAAACCAGGCTTTTCGCCAAACCGAACGCGGCCGAACTGCTTGCGCGCGAGATTTCCGCGCCCGGCTACAAGGTGAAGACCATCGCCATCGGCACGAACACAGACCCCTACCAGCCGATCGAGCGGCAGATGCGAATCATGCGCGAGGTGCTGGAGGTGCTGCGCGACGCACGCCACCCGGTCGGCATCGTCACCAAGTCCGCTCTGGTGATGCGCGATATCGACATCCTGTCGGAGATGGCGAGAGACGGCCTTGCCAAGGTGGCCCTTTCGGTGACGACGCTCGATCGCAAGCTGGCGCGTGCGATGGAACCGAGGGCGGCGACGCCTGCGCGCCGGCTCGAGGCGATTGCGGCCCTGTCGCAGGCCGGCATTCCGACATCCGTCATGGTCGCACCGATCATTCCCGCGCTAAACGACCAGGAGATCGAACGCATCCTCGATGCCTGTCATGCGCAAGGCGCGCGGGAAGCGGGATATATTCTCGTGCGGCTGCCGCACGAGGTGAGCCCGCTCTTTCGCGACTGGCTGCTGCGCAACTATCCCGACCGCTATCGGCGCGTGATGTCCGTGCTGCAGACGATGCGGGGCGGCAAGGACTACGATGCGGAGTGGGGCAAGCGCATGCGCGGAGAAGGCCCCTATGCGTGGCAGCTCGGCCGCCGCTTCGAACTTGCCGCGAAGCGGCTGGGGTTCAATCAACGCCGCAAACGGCTTCGAACCGATCTCTTTGTCCCGCCGTTCAAGAGTGCAGAGCAACTGAGCCTCTTCTGAGCAGGCCACGGCGAAAAGACCTGCGATCCGCTTCCTCCAAACCATGGAACGATCACGGGTGTCGAATACAGGGGATTTTCCCGTTCCGGCCGATTTCGCCGAAGGACCGGTTATCCTATGGTTCGCGCATGACCCGCTCTCTTGCCCCCGCCCGAAGATCGCCTCCCACAAAAACGTCGCTGCCGACGCTCAAGCACGAGAAGCGGCTGGCGCGCGCATTCGGCGGTCTCGTTGCAGGCATCGACGAAGCTGGACGGGGCCCGTGGGCGGGGCCCGTGGTCGTCGCCGCGGTCATCCTCGACCCCAAGGCGGTTCCCGAGGGGCTCAACGATTCAAAGAAGCTGAGCGAAGCGCGCCGGGAAGCGCTCTACGCAACCATTCTTTCCCAGGCGGATGTCGGGATCGTAATGGCATCGGCGGCACGGATCGATGCGATGAACATCCGCGCCGCAACCCTGTGGGCGATGCGCGGCGCCCTTTGCGCCCTGTCGGAGCGCCCGGCGGCTGCACTTATCGACGGGCGGGACGTTCCCCCGGCGTTGCCCTGCCACGGTGAGGCCCTGATAGGAGGCGATGCGGCCTCCCTGTCGATCGCCGCCGCCTCGATCGTCGCCAAGGTCACGCGCGACCGGTTGATGGTGCGCCTGTCCGAGGAACTGCCGGACTACGGCTTTGCCGCCCACAAGGGATACGGTACGGCGCAGCATCAGGACGCGTTGGCCCGCCTGGGACCGTGTGCGTATCATCGCCGCTCCTTCGCGCCCATAAGGCTGCGGCTGGAACAGCGCGCGACCTGATAGGGATCGCAGGGGCGCACCGATGCCTTCCATCAACGATGGCAATCGACGACGGGACATATAAAAAAGCCGCCATCCAATGGACAGCGGCCTTTCAGAAGCAGTCAGAGGCATTCCCCTGAGCGCTCGGCAGGGATACCCCCCCGGCGTCACGCCCTGCCTATGGTGCACGGTCAGTTGATACGGCTGCCCACTTCCTTGATGCTGTCGGCCATCAGCTTGTCAGCGACTTTACCCGAAACCTTGTCGCGAAGGATCGCCTCGGCCGCCGTGATCGCGACATCTGTCGCCCGTGCCTTGACTTCGGCCAGAGCCTGGGTTTCAGCCATCGCGATCTTGGTTTCGGCAAGCTTCGTGCGGCGCGCGATCAGATCGTTCAGCGCCGCCTCGGTCTGCCCGGTCAGCAATTCCGCCTCGCGCTTCGCTTCCGCGATGATCGCTTCGGCCTCTTCCTCGGCCTCGCGATGCTTGCGCTGGTATTCCGCAAGCAGAGACTGGGCCTCCTCGCGCAGGCGGCGCGCCTCGTCCAGTTCCTTGCGGATGCCGTCGGCACGCGCATCTAGGGCGGACGCCAGCTTGCCAGGCACTTTCACCCAAACGATGATGCCGGTGAAGATGATCAGGCCGACCAGAGCCCAGAATGTTGCATCCATGGTTGGCGTGTCCTCAGCTCATCGAGGCCGAAACGGCCTTCGACGTCTCGGTCTTCGTGGGTGCCTTGCCGAGCAACGTCTCGACCAGAGCGTTCGTCGCCTCGCCGGCGATCTCGCCAACATCGGCCAACGCGGCTTCCTTGATGCCGGCGATGCGCTTTTCGGCATCCTCCAGCTTCGCGTTCAGGTCCTTCTCGACCGCCGCACGCTTGGCTTCAGTCTCAGCCGCAAGCTTGTCGCGCGTCGCCTGGGCGATACCGCTCGCCTTCTGACGGGCTTCGGCAAGCGCCTGCTCGTAGGATGCGATCGCGACTTCGGTTTCCTGCTTCAGCCTGCCGGCTTCCGCAATGTCGTTCGCGATACGGTCCCGACGATCTTCCAGGATGCCACCGATGCGCGGCAGCACCATCTTCGACATCATGTAGTAGAGAACGCCGAAGGTGATGGCCAGCCACAGCAGCTGGGAAGGGAACGTCTCGCCGTTGAAGGGCGGAAACAGGGCCTGCCCGTGTCCACCGTCGTGCGGCACCTCGGTGTGAGCCGTCACGGCTCCGTGTTCGGCTGCCGTCTCGTTCGTATGGGTCTCTTGAGCCTGAGCCAAAGGCACCTCCAGATGCCACCGTCGCTACGCCGGCGCGTGGGCCACCCCATCGGGAGGGATGCCCGGATCACGCGCCGCCGTACCGGAGCACTGCACATGTCCGCAGCCCCTTCGGACGCGGACGCCGTCGCGCCGACGGAAAACCGTCGGCACGTTGTCCGAAATCAGACTGCGTAGAGCAGCAGAAGGGCGACGAGCAGCGAGAAGATGCCGAGAGCTTCGGTCACGGCGAAGCCGAAGATCAGGCGGCCGAACTGGCCGTCAGCGGCAGAGGGGTTGCGCAGCGCACCGGCGAGGTAGCTGCCGAAGATGTTGCCGAGGCCAATGCCCGCGCCGCCCATGCCAAGGCACGCGATACCGGCACCGATGTACTTTGCTGCTTCAGCTTCCATGATGTGCTCCTTGAGTGGAATTCGAGATCAGCAGGATCTTGATGAAGGGTCGAAGGTCTGCCTTGTGCCCGGCCTCTAGTGGCCGGGGTGCAGGGCGTCGTTCAGGTACATGCAGGTCAGAACGGCGAAGACATAGGCCTGCAGGAAGGCGACGAGGAACTCGAGCGCCGTGAGGCCGACCGTCATGGCCAGGGGCAGGACCGCACCGGCGACCCCGAGGGCGCCCAGGCTGCCGAGGCTCGCGACGAAGCCTGCGAACACCTTCAGCGTGATATGGCCTGCCAGCATGTTTGCGAAGAGACGAACCGAGAGGCTGACCGGGCGCGACAGGAACGAGATGATCTCGATCATCACCACCAGCGGCAGCAGGACCATCGGGATGCCCGACGGCACGAACAGGTTCAGGAAGTGAAAGCCGTGGCGCATCACGCCATAGACCACCACCGTCAGGATCACGAGCATCGCGAGAGCGAACGTCACGATGATGTGGCTGGTGATGGTGAAGAAATACGGGAACATGCCGAACAGGTTGCCGACCAGCACGAACATGAAGATCGAGAAGACGAACGGGAAGAACCGCATGCCGTCGGTCCCGGCGGAACTTCGGAGCATGTTGGCGACGAATTCGTAGCAGATCTCCGCCACCGACTGCCAACGGCTCGGCACCAGGCCGCGCCCGCTCGTCGCCATCATCAGGAACATGGTGGTGACCGCAACGGTCGCGACCATGAACAGCGAGGAGTTGGTGAAGGAGAAATCGACACCGCCGATTTCGACCGGGAACAGATTTACGATGTGAAACTGGTGGATCGGATCGTTCGACACCGGGTCGGCCCCTCAAATCTGCTCTCAATGCCGCGCAAGCGGCGGCTCATTAAGACGAGAGGCCGCGAGAGGCGCCTTGCCCGCTCCGGCCTTCCATCCCGTCGAATGCGCCACGATCGTTCAGTGATCGTCGCGCTTCATCTTCTCGCCCGGATCCGCGACAAGGCCCGCGGAGCGCAGCACGTTCAAGACACCGGCCACAAAGCCCAGCAGCAGGAAGACGATCAGCCCCCAAGGCGACGTTTCCAGCCAACGGTCGAACACCCAGCCGACAACCGCTCCGACCGCAACGCCCGCGATGAACTCGCTCGACAGCTTCACTGCCTGGGCATAGCCCGCGGCACTGCCGGTTCGTGAGGCGCGCCTCTTTATCGCCTCGTCGCGTTCATTACGCTCGCTCAGCGAGCGGTTCAACCGGTCCAGACGTGCGTTCAGGCCGATTTCTTCGGGCGGCGTGGCCTCATCACCACTCCCTTCCGGCTGCGCTCCATCTCCGGGCCTGTCTTTGTCGGCCATCTAACGTCGCACCTCCGGATGCGGGGCATTTCGACTGTTCCGCACCCCCCGAAAAGTCGCGCGCACCATAGTCGGCACCCCCAGACCTGTCAAGAAGCCTTACGGATAGGTTAAGTACCTGTTTCTTTTGGATTTTACACCACAATTGGGACCTTTTGGCGGTCCATCCGACTTTCGTATGCACCGCACCGACGGCGTTGCGGCAGCTAGACCGCCTCGAGAAAACGCTCGGCCATCGCGAGATCGACGGAAACCAGCTGCGAAACGCCGCGCTCGGCCATGGTAACACCAAACAGGCGGTTCATCCGCGCCATGGTGATCGGATTGTGGGTGATGACGACGAAACGGGTCTGGGTGAGACGTCCCATTTCCTCCAGGAGATCGCAGTAACGCTCGACATTGGCATCATCGAGCGGCGCATCCACCTCGTCCAGCACGCATATCGGCGCAGGATTCGTCAGGAACACCGCGAAGATCAGCGCCATGGCGGTCAGCGCCTGCTCGCCGCCGGAAAGGAGCGTCATCGTCTGGGGTTTCTTGCCCGGCGGACGTGCGACGATCTCCAGCCCGGCTTCCAGCGGATCGTCCGATTCGATGAGCTGGAGCTCCGCCGTGCCGCCACCGAAAAGGTGTGTAAAAAGCCGCTGGAAATGTTGGTTGACGACCTCGAAGGAGGCCAGCAGCCTCTCGCGGGCCTCCCGATTGAGGTTGGAAATGCCGGTGCGCAGGCGCCGGATCGCCTCGATAAGGTCGTCGCGGTCGCTCACCAGCGAATCGCGCCGGGTCGAGATTTCCTGAACCTCGTCCTCCGCGCGCAGGTTGACCCCGCCCAGACGTTCGCGCTCCTGCTTCAGCCGTTCCAGACGGCTTTCCGTCGCCCGTACATCGGGAAGCGTCGCGCCCTCGCGCAGTTCGGCGATGCCCGGCACCTCCTCCGGCGCCACCTCCAGCGCATCGGCGATGCGCTCGGCCACATCGGCGGCGCGACCGCGTGCCGATTCGACGCGTTCCTCGGCGCGCACCTTGCCTTCACGTGCAACCGACAGAGCCTCCAGCGCCTCGCGCGCGGTCCGGTCCGCGTCGCCCAGCGTCCGCTCCGCCTGCACCAACGCATCATCAGCCTGGCTGCGGGCCTCCTCGGCCTTGGCTATCTCCGAGATCAGCGCGCGCCGCTGCTCCTCGATTTCGGCGGGCCGTTCGGTCAGTTCCTCGATTTCGGCGGCAGCCTCCTCCTGGCGCTCGCGCAACACGCCAAGCTGCCGTTCGGCATTGGCCGCACGCTCCTGCCAGGAACGCCGTTCGCGCGCGATGCCCTCCAGGCGGCGGCGGCGCATATCGTTCTCGCGCTCAAGACCGCTCGCGGCCGCACGTGCCTCAGCCAGCACAGCCCGATCCGTGGCCACGTCGTTGCGAAGGCTGGCGATTTCCGCCTCCAGCGCGGAAGAATCGGCCAGTTCGGCGGTGATTTCCTCAGCCTCGGCGACGGTTGCCTGCGCATCTTCCATCTCACCGGCCAGCCGGGCTTCGGCCTCCTCCAGCGACTGACGGCGCATGGTCAGCGCGGACAGGACCCGCTCCGCCTCGGCAAGCGCAGAGCGCGCCTGGTCGACGCGGCGCTGGCCCTCGCGCACCGCGTTGCGGGCGGCCTGCTCGGCCTCGACTGCCGAGGTGACGGCGGCCTTGTGACGTTCCAGATCCCACCTGCGGGCCTCGACCTCGGCGGAAAGGTCCTCGATCCGGCCTTCGAGCTCGGCAAGCCGGTTGCGCTGGGCGAGCCGCTGGGCTGCGGCGGTGGGCGCATCGGCGGTGGCGACGTAGCCATCCCAGCGCCAGAGATCCCCCTCCCGCGAGACCAGCCGTTGGCCGGGCTTCAGGAGCGGCAGGATGCGTTCAGCATCCGCCCGTTCGACAAGACCGATCTGGGCGAGCCTGCGGGCAAGAACGGCGGGCGCGCGGACCTGGGCGCCGAGCGGCTCAACCCCCTCCGGCAGCGCCGGGTCGTCCGCGCCGTCCCCTGCCCCGGTCCAGCGCACGGGAGCCGCAGGGTCGGCGGGAGCATCAAGGTCCTCGCCGAAAGCGGCCCCGAGCGCCGCTTCATATCCGGGGAAAACCTCGACCGCGTCGATGACCGGCTCCCATTCGCCCGTAACAGCGGCGGCGAGCATGTTGGACAGCGCCCGTGCCTCCGCTTCCTCTGCGCCAAGCCGGCGTTCGGCTTCTGCAAGCGGCTCGCGCGCATCGGCCTCCGCGGAGCGGGCCTCAGCGGTGGCGATCTCGGCGGCTTCCGCACGCATGCCGGCCTCTTCCAGCGCGGCCTCCGCCTCCTCCAGCGCGGCGCGCAGCTCATCGGCATCGGTCCGGGAAGCGATTTCGTCGCGAAGGGCGCTCAGATCGCGCGAAACCTCAGCCGCCTGCGCCTTGAAACGGTCGAGCCGCTGGCGGGCATCGGCGAGCGTGCGTTCGGCCTGCGCCCGCCGGGCGATGAGCTGGGCATTCTCTTCCGTCTTGCGCGACAGCGCGCCCTCACTCGCCTGAAGCTTTTCCTCGGCCCTGGCAACGCGCTCTACGACCTCTTCGGTGCGCGCGGCAACCATCTCGTTTTCTTCCAGGAGCGCGCGCTCTTCCTCGTCGAGTGCGCCCAGCAGTTCGGCGTTCTCCGAACCCAGACGCTGCTCGCGCTCCAGATCCTGGGCCAGTTGCTGGCGGCGCTGGTCGAGATCGCGCAGACGCTCGCGGATACGACGGTCTTCCGCATCGAGCTCGTTGCGTGCGATCACCAGCCTTTGCAGCGCCGCTCCGGCGGCGGCGGCGGCATTGCGCAGATCGGGAACCTTGTGCGCGGCGACCGCCTGATCGCGCGCGGCCAAGCCTTGCGCCGCGGCCGCCTCGTCGACACGGGACTGGACGCTGGCGAGTTCGCCTTCCGCCGCCTGCAGCGCCTCGCCCGCCTCCCGCCAGCGCAGATAGAGGATCGTCGCCTCCGCCTTGCGTATTTCGCCCGAAAGATTGCGATAGCGCGAGGCCTGGCGGGCCTGCCGTTTCAGCCCTTCGAGCTGGCCCTCGATCTGGACGAGCACGTCTTCCAGACGATCGAGGTTCTGTTCGGCGGCGCGTAGGCGAAGCTCCGCCTCGTGGCGGCGCGAATGCAGGCCGGAGATGCCGGCCGCCTCTTCCAGGATCTTGCGTCGCGATGTGGGCTTTGCCGCGATCAGTTCGCCGATGCGCCCCTGCCCGACCAGCGCATTGGACCGCGCGCCGGTGGAGGCATCGGCAAAGAGAAGCTGGACGTCGCGGGCGCGCACGTCGCGGGAGTTGATGCGATAGACCGACCCCGCCTCACGCTCGATGCGGCGGCTGATTTCCAGAACGTCCGCATCATTGAAGCCCTGCGGCGCGGTGCGATCGGAATTGTCGAGGAACAGCGTGACCTCGGCGGTGTTGCGCGCCGGGCGGTTGAGGCTTCCGGAGAAGATCACGTCGTCCATGCCGGACGCGCGCATGTTCTTGTAGGAATTCTCGCCCATCACCCAGCGCAGGGCCTCGACGAGATTCGACTTGCCACAGCCGTTCGGCCCGACGACGCCCGTGAGGCCGTCCTCGATCACGAACTCCATGGGCTCCACGAAGGACTTGAAGCCGAGCAGCCGCAGCTTTGTGAATTTCATGGCCACACCCCGCGCAGGCAGGCGCGCGCGGGGCGGGCCGCAAAAGCGTCAGAGCAGCGGTTTGATGATCTCGTCGAGCTGTTCAACCGTCAGCGCCCCGGGGTGCTTCTCGCCGTTGATGAAAAAGGTGGGCGTCGAGTTCACTCCGAATTCCTTGTTCGCCCGCTCCCTCGAGGCACTCACACCATCAAGGATTTCCTGATTCGACAAGCATTCTTCAAAGCTCTTGTCGTTGAAGCCGATCTGTTTGGCCATCGCCTTCAGATTGCCGAGCGGATCCTGGGTGAAAGCCCAGTCGCGCTGCTTTGCGAAGAACAGCTCTATGATATCGAAATACTTGTCTTCCGCAGAACACCTTGACAGCATAGATGCCGCAAAGGCAAGATTGTCAAGAGGAAATTCACGCATTATGTAATAGACCTTACCTGTATCTATGTATTCCTTTTTCAGGTAAGGGAAGCTTTCCTTCTCGAAATCCGCACAGTGACTGCAGGTGAGCGAAGCATATTCGATCACGGTAACGGGTGCCTTGGGATCACCCAGCGACATGTCCTTGAGCTTGCCAGGCTTCAACAGCTCCATCGGGGAGAAGCTCTCGGCGACGGCAGGCATCGGAAGCGTCGAGGCGAGAATTGCGGCGGCGCCAAGGGCGGCGGTACCTTCCAGGAACTGTCGACGGGTCACGGTCACGGGCTTTTTCCTCAAGTCGTAGGGTCTGTCTATATCGTGGAGATCGACATCACGATTGCTATCGGTCTTTCATGTCGCGCCAAAAACTGCCAGCGCAAATGTGAATCGGGGATGAACGTCAAAAACGCGGCTCATTTGCGGCGTTTGGCGATAATTGCACGGCCGAGCCGGTCGAGCGCGGCACGCAAGGGAGCCTCGTCGACGCCGTTGAGCCGCCCCTTCAACTCCGCCTCCTCCGTTTCGCTCAGGCTGCGCAAGCGCGGTATGGCGCGCTGGGGAAGACGTTTCAGCGGTTTCTGCACGATCTTGATACGGCCAACCGCAGCCCAGCCGAAGAACATGTTGATGCGCTGGATGACCTGCGGCAGCTCGTGTTGCAGGAACAGCGCGCTCGGGCCATCGCAGCGCACGACCAGCGTCGCCGGATCGGGCGTGCCACCGCCGCCGCCGTCATTGCGCCGCGGCCAGTGAAGCGCTTCGGGCTGGGTGGTCTCGCCATAACGCTCGCCGACGATATCCGGCCACAGGGCCAGAAGATCGGCGGTGGCAAAGCCGCGCTTGCGACAGGCAGGCTCCATCACTCCGCCGATCAGATCGGCAAGCGGCTTGGCCCCTCGCCTGCGGCCGTTGGTCTGATGCGAACCGTGCGGCTTGTCGCTCATGGTCTCTCATCTGTGCGGGCACCGCGCCCATCCGTTGATCCGTTCCGCGAGGGACTGCCCCAGCTCGCGCTCGCGCCGGACCTTATCCTCTCTGCGGGCATTTGTCCGCCCCCGCCCCGGCTTCACGCACCTCATTTGAGGAAGCGGTGGCTCCGAACCTCCTCCGTGTGCCAGCCGGACCAAACCGACGGTAACGGCATCAGGCTTGTCTTCGGCGCACAGCTGCGCTCCTGTTCCACCCATGGATCATCGATTCCCCGCGCCGGAAGCGCAAACCCTGCTCGAATGGTACGACCGTCACGCCCGCGCCCTGCCCTGGCGGGTGCCGCCGGAGGCGCGCCGGCGCGGCGTCGTTCCCGATCCCTATCGCGTCTGGCTGTCGGAGATCATGCTCCAGCAGACGACGGTCGCCGCCGTCAAGGCCTACTACGAGACGTTCACGCAAAAGTGGCCGGACGTGCTGGCGCTGGCCGGGGCCGACGAGGCCGATGTCATGAAGGCCTGGGCGGGGCTTGGCTACTATTCGCGGGCGCGCAATCTCAAGGCTTGCGCCGAAACCGTGGCCGAGCGTCATGCCGGCCGCTTTCCCGACACCGAGGCCGGACTTCAGGTCCTTCCCGGGATAGGCCCCTACACGGCGGCAGCGATCGCCGCGATCGCCTTCGACAGGCCAGCGACCGTCGTCGACGGCAACGTGGAACGTGTGATGAGCCGGGTTCATGCGCTCGAGACGCCACTGCCGCAGGCAAAACCGGAGATCCGGGAGCTGACGGCCGCGATCACGTCGCACGAACGGCCAGGCGATTTCGCGCAGGCGATGATGGATCTGGGGGCGACGCTGTGCTCGCCCAGGCGACCGGCCTGCGCGTTGTGCCCGTGGACGGCCAGTTGCCGGGCACAGGCGGCAGGCACGGCGGAGACCTTTCCCCGCAAGACGCCAAAGGCGGCTAAGCCGACACGTCTGGGCATGGCCTTCGTCGCGGTGCGTACCGATGGCGCGGTGTTGTTGCGCCGACGCCCGCCGAAGGGACTTCTCGGCGGCATGAGCGAGCCGCCGACAAGCACGTGGGCGCCGGATGCGGCGACGGACGACCTTTCGCAGGCACCGCTCAATCTTTCCTGGACGCGCTGCATCGCCCCGGTGCGCCACACTTTCACGCATTTCCATCTGGAGATGACGGTCTGGCGCGCGAATGCCCCTTCCAGGACGAAGGCCCCTGAAGGGCACTGGTGGTCGCCGCCGCACGATCTCGACGGCGAGGCGTTGCCGACGGTGATGCGAAAGGCGGTGGCGGCGGGTCTGGGGGACTGATCCCCGGTCCGGCGGCACGGAACCGTTCACCAGCACAAACGCGCCGTAGCGCGAATCCTGTTGCTTTTTGTGTCGCAATGAACGACACGCGTGCACCTTTTGCCGTTGCGGAGACTTCGGCCATGTTCACGCATTCGATTTCGAGGCTGTTCACCCCCGACGAGACGCAGGAAGTCATTCGGCTTTCCCAGCGCGCACAGGCCGCCTCCGGCGGGCTTGTCGGCGGACTTCACCACCACAACATCCGCCGCGCGACGATCGCCTGGCTCGACGATGCCAGCGAGGCTTCGTGGGTGATGAACAGGATCGTCGACGGGGTCGCCCGGGCCAACCGGGACCGCTTCGGTTTCGACATCACAGAGTTCAAGGAAAAGCTGCAGGTCGCCGGATACGACGAGAGCGACACCGGCCACTACGACTGGCATTCCGACATCGGCGACGGACCGCTTGCCCGCTACCGCAAACTCACCATCGTCGTGCAGTTGAGTTCCGGCGAGAGCTATGCAGGCGGAGCGCTGGAGATCAATCTCGGCGGGGCGATCCAGACCGGAGCGCGCGAGGCCGGCGACGCCACACTGTTCGCCTCGTTCATGTTGCACCGGGTCACGCCGGTCACGCAGGGGCGACGCTATTCCTTGACGTGCTGGAGCCACGGCCCGCATTTCCGGTGACGCCGAACCGGTGCATTTCAGGCCAGCACCTCGTCGCGCATCTCCCCTTCCACGCTGTCCGCATCGAGGCTCAGGGCCGGGCAGAAGAGATGCACCGTGGTGCCGCGCCCCTCGTCGGTTTCGACGATGACGTGGCCGCCATTGGCATGGACACGATTTCGGACGCGGGAGAGCCCGATGCCGAGCGTTTCCCCCACAAGCTTGGAGGATTGCTTGGTGGAGAAAAACGGGTCGAAGGCGTGCCGCAACTCCGAAGGCGTCATGCCACGCCCCGTGTCGGTCACCGCGATATCGACGAACCGTCCGGACAGGAAGGCGCCGCAGGTCGAGCAGTTCGCCTCTCCGTTAAGCTCAAGCAGCCGGGCAGCGAGGATGATCTCTCCTTCCGCGCTGATCGCGTCGCGCGCGTTGCTGATGAGCTCGCTCAGGATCAGCGCCAGATCGTCGAACCGCACGCCGACATCGTCCAGCGCGTCATCCATGTCGAGCGACAGCGCGATGCGCCTGGGAAGCGACGACTGCTCGATCTTGAGGATGCCGCGCACTACCGGCCCAACCGCCTGAACGCCCTGGGAAAGTTGCGAACCGAGGGACATGGCGGAGATCTTGCCCAGCACGTCGCGCAACCGGTTCGCGCCCGTCAGCACCTTTTCGATATCCGCGCGGATACCGGATTGCGCGTTCTCCTGAGCGGTGTCGGCCGCCATCTCCGCATAGTTGATGATCGGCCCGAGCAGGTTGTTGAAGTGGTGCGACAACTGGGCGGAAAGCTGATCGACGAGGCGCATTTCGCGCTCCTGACGCTCGTGCTCGGCAGAGACATCGTGGCCAACGGAGACGAGATGGGTAACGCGCCCGTTGTGGTCGATCAGCGAGGAAACGTTCTTGCTCTCGTAGAATTCCGTGCCGTCCTTGCGCCGGTTGATGAAGAGGGCGCGCACGGACTTCCGGCCACGCGCCTTGTCCCAGACAGAAGCGTAAAGCGCATCGCTCTGCTTGTCGGACTTGAACAGTCGCGGCGTCTTGCCGGCGATTTCCTCGCGCGAATAGCCCGTCAGCCGCTCCACCGCCGGGTTGGCGAACTCGATGGTCATGTCCGGCGTGGTGACATAGACGAGTTCGTCGCTCTGCTCGATCACCTCGGCATAGATCTTGGCGCGCCACTTGTCCCTTTCGCCCCGGGCCCGCCAGCGCCCCCAAAGCCAGGCCACCGGCACGAGACACGCGAGAAAGGCGGCGCAGACCGCAATCATGATCTCAAGACGCGCCTGCGAGCTCGAATAAAGATGGTCTTCGGCGACGATCGTCGCCAGAATCCAGTAGGGCTCCTCGCTGATAACGGTGTGCTGCGATCCCTCGATCAGGCCGTAGGGGGCCGTATGGCTGTTGAGATTGATGCGGTTGAAGGCGAATTGGCCCTGCGGGGTCTCTATGAGACCGCCGGACGGGCTTTTCAGAACGTCGCCCAGACCTTCGACATCGGCAACCGTGCGGTTGAGCCCGAGCTGAAAGCCCCAGCATAGAGACGGGTTCTCGTCGTAGAGCCAGTAGCCTTGCGAATTGAGCAGCCAATACCCCAGATCCGAGTTCCGATCCCGATGAGCGAGGACGCCCAGGATACGGTCGCCGTCGAGGTTGAGAACGAGAAGCCCCAGTTTCCGGCCGTCCGGACCAAATACGCCCTGTACTAGCCGCACGGTCGGGCGGTGCGGGACTTCAACCTTGCCGTGCTCCATGTTCAGATCGAAGCGCGACAGGTAGATGTCGCCTGGGGGGAGCAGGACCCCGCCCCGGAAATAGGGACGTCCCTGCTTGTCCTGCAGTTCATCTTCCGGAACGACGCGAATTTCGCCGTCACGATAATTGACCCGCAGAAGCTCCCTGCCGTCCAGGCCGAGCAGACGGATCTGATCGTAGATCCGTCGGTGGCGGGCGAACCGGGCGAAATCCTGCGCCAGCTTGCCGTCCGCACTCCATCGGCCCTGAGCCTCCGAGGCTATCGCTGTGAGCAGGGAAAGGTCGTTGGCCGCATCGCGGACCGGCCCGACCAGTGAATCGCTTGCAACCCGCAGAGCAGCGCTCTGCCGGGCGGCCCACTGGGCGCGTTCGGTGTAGGAATCCGCCCAGTGGAGAAGAATCAACGTGAGGATAACGGGAACCGCGATGACGAGATAGAAGGTAACGCCGGCCGCCAGCGCCTTCCGTCCAGAAACCTCTGATGGCTTCATCCACTCGTCCTCACGTCAAGAATTCAAACAAGACAATGACTGACTGTCAATAAATTCTCATAAGCATAAAACGCAATCACACATCTTTGCGTAATGGTAAATACTTACGATAACCGGTACCGGTTATTTTCCTCCTTTTGCACATCCCTCACGCCGAGGCTTAGATGCGGCGCTCTGTCGTTGCCGGGCGCCGCGTCTGAGCCTTTCGGCAGGCGCCCTGCCTATTGGAACGCCGTCTCCGCGAAACTGCGCAATTTGCGCGAATGCAGCCGCTCCTTCGGCATAGCGCGAAGCTTTTCCATCGCGCGGATGCCGATCTCCAGATGCTGGGCAACCTGTCGCTTGTAGAATTCGGTCGCCATGCCAGGCAGTTTCAACTCCCCGTGCAACGGCTTGTCGGAGACGCACAGGAGCGTGCCGTAGGGCACGCGGAACCGGAACCCGTTGGCGGCGATGGTGGCGGATTCCATGTCCAGCGCGATCGCGCGCGATTGCGAAAAGCGACGGACCGGCTCGCGATGGTCCCGCAGTTCCCAGTTGCGGTTGTCTATGGAGGCGACGGTGCCGGTGCGCATCACCCGCTTCAACTCGTAGCCTTCGAGACCCGTGACTTCGGCGACCGCCTCCTCCACCGCGACCTGCACTTCCGCCAGCGGCGGGATCGGCACCCAGGTCGGCAGATCGTCGTCGAGCACGTGGTCCTCGCGCACGTAGCCGTGCGCCAGCACGTAGTCGCCGAGTTTCTGCGTGTTCCTCAGGCCCGCGCAATGGCCGAGCATCAGCCAGGCATGGGGTCTCAGCACGGCGATGTGGTCGGTGATCGTCTTGGCGTTCGAAGGGCCCACGCCGATATTGACCATCGTGATCCCGCGCCCGTTCGCGGCGGTGAGGTGATAAGCCGGCATCTGCGGCAAACGCCCAAGCTCCGTGCCGGAGGAAGGTGCGCTCTCGCCGCGCCGGGTCACCAGGTTTCCAGGCTCGACAAAACTCTCATAGCCATGGCTCTCATCCGCGAGCAGGGCCCGAGCCGCCTTGCAGAACTCGTCCACGTAGAACTGATAGTTGGTGAAGAGCACGTAGTTCTGGAAATGCTCGGGCGCGGTGGCGGAATAATGCTGCAGGCGCTGCAGGGAATAGTCCACGCGCGGCGCGGTGAAGGGCGCCAGCGGCTGCAGCCCGCCCGGCGGCACCTCGTAAGTTCCGTTGGCGATGGCATCGTCCATGATGGCGAGATCGGGCACGTCGAAGAGATCGGCGAGCGGTCGGTCGAGATCCAGCGCATGAACACCGTCGACGTTGGTGCCGTCGATGAAGGCGAAGTGCAGCGGGATCGGCGTTTCCGATTCCCCCACCTCGACGGGAACGCCATGATTGCGAATCAACAGATCGATCTGCTCCTCTAGATAGGAGGCGAACAGATCCGGACGCGTCACCGTGATGCCATGGCGACCGGGGCCCGGGACGAAACCATAGGACAGGCGCTGATCGAGGCGAGCGTGGCTCAAGGTGGTGATGCGAACTTCCGGATAGCAGGCGCGCACGCGCACCTGCGGCACGGAGCCACCGGCAAGCTCCGCAAAGCGCTCTCGCAGAAAAGCCGTGTTTCTGTCAAATATCTGCTTCAGGCGCTCGACGGCGGCGCCCGCATCGCGAAACGGTTCGAAAGGTAGCGCCGGCGGACGTTCAGTTTCCGGCGAAACGGCCTGAGGGGGCTGGGTCCAACGGTCGGCCAAGATTTATACTCCGGGTATGTTGCTTGCCTGCAAAGGTCGGTTGCGTGTGCCACCGGGTCAAGCTTCTGTCTGGAAAACAGTCCGGGCACCTGCCCGCGTTCCATCGAGGAGCGGGCAAGGGGCGAGCGCGCGCCGCGGCTCCTGCCCCATCCCGCGCCGCGCAATCTCAGCCGCGCAATCTCAATTGAGGGGTGACATGCACAGCTTCGACGAGATCTTCGAAATGGCAGCGAAACGCCATGGCGGCAAGGAGGCCATGGAGGCGAAGCTCGCCGACCTGACGCCGAAGAGCGCGGACGAACTCGTCGCCACCCCCGACGACCGCTGGCTGTCCATGCTCACGAAATGCGTCTTCCAGGCAGGCTTCTCCTGGAAGGTCATCGATGGGAAGTGGCCCGGCTTCGAAGATGCGTTCTGGGCATTCGATCCGCGCCGCTGCGCCATGATGTCGGATGACGATTTCGACGCGCTGATGGCCGACAACCGCATCGTGCGCAACGCGGCCAAGATCATCTCCGTTCGCGACAACGCCGTCTTGCTGTGCGACCTGGCCGCCGAGCACGGTTCGGCAGCCGAGCTCCTCGGGCGCTGGCCGATCGCGGATCAGGTCGGCCTGATCGATCTGCTGAAGCACCGGGGCAGCCGGCTTGGCGGAACGACGGCACAATATGCTCTGCGCTTCGTCGGGCGCGACGGCTTCATCCTCACCCCCTCCGTCATTGCCGCGCTCGTGCGCGAAAAGGTTATCGAACGCGCGGTCTTTTCGCGCCATGCGCTGACTTCCGTTCAGGCAGCCTTTAACGGATGGGTGCGTGAATCGGGCCGACCGATGATGCAGGTGAGCCGCCTGCTCGCCCTTTCGGCGGAGGAATGAGGCCAGTGGCCTTCACATCCGCCCATATGTGCTACAGGGGCTTAACACTTTAGTGAGAGAGTTTAATTTGCGTTAGTAAATGATTGATTCAACTTCAATTTTTCCTTTCATCCTTAACACTCGATTTACCTAATCCGGTAACCATGACACTCGTAATTGCGTAAGGTTTTGCGTCGCAATGAGTGTACTGCGTACAGGGGCGTCGGTGACGGCGCCCCGCTACCCCTCTCTCCCCGGCACGGGTTCCGACCTTAAGCCGGACTGGCTCGACACCATCCTCGTCGGCGACTGCGTCGCCGCCCTGGAACGGCTGCCGAAGCATTCGGTCGACGTCGTCTTCGCGGATCCCCCTTACAATCTGCAGCTTGGCGGCGACCTGCATCGGCCTGATCAGTCGCGGGTGGATGCCTGCGACGATGCCTGGGACCAGTTTGCCAGCTTCGAGGCCTATGACGCGTTCACCCGCGCCTGGCTTCTGGCGGTCAAGCGCGTCCTGAAGCCGACCGGCACGCTGTGGGTCATCGGCTCCTATCACAACATTTTCCGCGTCGGCGCCAAGATGCAGGACCTCGGGTTCTGGCTCCTGAACGACGTGGTGTGGCTGAAGTCGAACCCGATGCCGAACTTCCGCGGCAAGCGGTTCACCAACGCTCACGAAACGATGCTCTGGGCAACGCCGTCCAAGGATGCCAAGGGCTACACCTTCAACTACGAGGCGCTGAAGGCCTTCAACGACGACCTTCAGATGCGCTCCGACTGGCACCTGCCGCTTTGCACCGGCGGGGAACGGCTGAAGGACGACAACGGCGACAAGGTCCACCCGACCCAGAAGCCGGAAGCGCTGCTCTATCGCGTGCTGCTGTCCTCCACCAATCCCGGCGACGTGGTGCTCGATCCCTTCTTCGGAACGGGCACGACGGGCGCTGTCGCCAAGAAGCTCGGCCGCCACTTCGTCGGTGTGGAGCGCGAGCGCTCCTACATCGAGGCAGCGACGAAGCGCATCGCCGCGATCGAGCCGGCCGAGGGCATGGTTCTGGAAACGGTCAAGGGCAAGCGCGCGCAGAAGCGCATTCCCTTCGGCACGCTGCTGGAGGCGGGCCTGCTGACGCCCGGCGCAGAACTGACCTGCTCGCGCGGCAAGCATCGTGCGGTGGTCAGGGCAGACGGATCGCTCGTCTCGGGCGATTTTACCGGCTCGATCCACAAGGTCGGCGCGCTCGTCCAGGGGGCGGAGGCCTGCAACGGCTGGACCTACTGGCACTTCGAGCGCGGAGGCATTCTGGAGCCGATCGATGTGCTGCGCGAGGAAATCAGATCCAGCATGCCGCGGTAACGAGTAACAGGCACGCTGGCCGTTCGCATCCCCGCGAACATGGACGCCCCTTCGCCCGAAACGGCGAGGGGGCGTTTGTTCTTCTGAAAGCGGCCGCCTCGGATCACACAACGGCACCGAAGAGAGCGCCGATGCCCGCCGTCAGCGCCATAGCCACCGCGCCCCAGAACGTCACGCGGATCGTCGGCCTGACGATGCCCGCCCCACCCGCCAGCGCCCCAAGGGCGCCCAAACCGGCCAAGAAGACGAGCGTCGAGACCATGACGGCCGGGATGACCCAGGCCGAGGGCGAGAGCAGCACCACCGCCAGCGGCAAGGCGGCGCCGATGGAAAAGGTCACGGCGGAGGTGAAGGCGGCCTGGAGCGGGCGCGCGGTCGTGATATCGGAAATACCCAGTTCGTCGCGAGCGTGGGCGCCGAGCGCATCGGCCGCCATCAGCTGACGCGCGACTTCCACGGCCGTCTCGCGCGAGACGCCACGTTCGACGTAAATGTCGGCAAGCTCCCGCAGCTCGAACTCCGGCTGCTCGGCCAGTTCCTGCCGCTCCTGGGCGAGATCGGCCTTCTCCGTATCGGACTGGGAGCTGACGGAAACGTATTCGCCCGCCGCCATGGACATTGCGCCGGCGACAAGACCCGCGGCTCCCGCGATCAGGATCTGACCGGTTTGCGACGAGGCCGCGGCGACACCGACGACGAGGCTGGCGGTAGAGACCAGGCCATCGTTGGCGCCAAGCACCGCGGCCCTCAACCAGCCCACGCGATGGGCGCCGTGCTTTTCGACGTGCCTGTTGCGCATGCGGTCCGCTCTCCCGATCCCCGACATCACGACGATTGCCGGCCACGTCCTGTCTAGAACGCTTTGCGGTCAGGCGGAACCTCTCCGAACGACGGAAACCAGATCTCGTGCATCGCGGCGCGCGGGCGGAAGGCTCACCGTCCGCGCGCCGGACGATCCTATTCCGCGGCCTCTGCCGTTGCCGCCTCCGGCCGGATCCATTTCAGGATCGGCTTTCGGGCCGCCGCCGTCTCATCCAGACGGCGACGCGGGCTGTGATAGGGGGCGCCGGTAAACCGCTCCGTCTCGCCCCTCTTCGCCGACATCACCAGATCGCGTAGCGTGGCGATGAAGAGGTCGAGGCTCGCGAGGCTTTCGGACTCCGTTGGCTCGATCAGCAGCGCGCCGTGGACGACCAGCGGGAAGTACATGGTCATCGGATGGTAGCCTTCGTCGATCATCGCCTTGGCGAAATCGAGCGTGGTGACGCCCGTGTCCTTCAGGAAACTGTCGTCGAACAGCACCTCGTGCATGTTCGCCCGGTTGCCGAAGGGCAGGCTCATCAGGTCGGCAAGGCCGACGCGGATGTAGTTGGCGTTCAAAACCGCATCTTCAGACGCCTGCTTCAGGCCGTCGCAGCCGTGGCTCAGCATGAAAGAGAGCGCGCGGATGAACATGCCCATCTGGCCGTGGAACGCCGTCATGCGGCCGAACGGCGTGTCGCCGTGCTCCTTGGCCTTGGCGCGGGTCTCGATGAACTCGGCCGTGTCGCCCTCGAAGCGCACGTAAGGAACGGGCGCGAACGGGGCAAGCTTGTCCGACAGCACCACCGGACCGGCACCCGGACCGCCGCCGCCGTGGGGGGTGGAGAACGTCTTGTGCAGGTTGATGTGCATGGCATCGACGCCGAGCTCGCCGGGTTTGGCCTTGCCGACGATGGCGTTGAAGTTGGCGCCGTCGCAGTAGAAGTAGGCGCCCGCCTCGTGCACCGCGTCGGCGATCTCCTTGATGTCGCGCTCGAACAGCCCGCAGGTGTTCGGGTTCGTCAGCATGATCGCGGCGACCTGATCATCCAGCAGTTCGCGAACGGAGGCCGGATCGACCGTGCCGTCCTCGCGCGCGGGGATCGTCACGACCTTGTAGCCCAGAAGCGCGGCGGTCGCCGGGTTGGTGCCATGGGCGCTTTCGGGCACCAGCACCTTGGAGCGGTTCTCGCCGCGGGCCTTGAGCGCGGCCTTGATCGCCATCATGCCGCACAGCTCGCCATGCGCGCCGGCCTTCGGGCTCATCGCGACCGAGGCCATGCCGGTGGTGACCAGCAGCCAGCGGCCAAGCTGCGCAATCAGCTCCACCGCGCCTTTCACCGTGGAAAGCGGCTGCAGCGGGTGGACGTCGGCAAAGCCCGGCAGCCGCGCCATCTTTTCGTTGAGGCGCGGGTTGTGCTTCATCGTGCACGAGCCCAGCGGATAGAGGCCCATGTCGATGGCGTAGTTCTTCTGGGAAAGCCGCACATAGTGGCGCATCGCCTCCGGCTCGGACAGACCCGGCAGGTCGATCGCCGTCTTGCGCTGGTGAGAACCCAGGCGCGGCTTGAAGTCGAGCGGCACGTCGATATCGACGCCGGTCACATCGTTGCGGCCGGTCTCGAAGATCAACGGTTCCTCGATCTGCAGCGCCTTGTTGCCGGTGAACGTCTTGTGCTCCGCGACAGCTCCCGCCTCATTCGGCGTGGAGGGGCGGCCCTGATTGTTCATGCTCATCTGCTTCATGCCCCTCAAGGTCTGGAAATCATGATTAGATGCGCATCTAACGCAACCGACACGAGCGCATCGATGATCATGTCTTCGTCAGACGGCCCTCCGACCTTGTCTAAATCGAAGTCTACCTGTCCAAATTCGGGCAGATCATCGATCCTTACAATCAAATCAGAGATCTTTTCCTTCAGATTTTTGATTTCACAATTTGCCGAAATCTTCCGAAGGACAACAGCCGCCTCTTTCAGACGACTCAACCGAGAGTCTCGATCCTGAGTTAACCGAACCAACAATTCTCGAACATCGATAAGGATTTGAGCCGCAGTTTGTGCCTGACTCATGCCAGCACCTCCTTCAGCGCGGCAGCGTATGCGGCGCGGTCCTCGTCGGTGTTGATTTCGGTGGCCGCAACGACCAGCAGGTCATCGACATTCTTTGACACCGGATCGATGCGCTTGACCGGGACGCCGGCCATGATGCCCTTGTCGGCGAGCGTGTCGACGATGGTTTCCGCGTCCCTGCCCTTCAGATGAAGCGTAAACTCGTTGAAGAACGTCTCGTTCAGCAACTCCACACCGTCGATGCCGTCCAGCATCTCCGCAAGCTTCACGGCGGACGCGTGGTTCGCCATCGCCAGCTGTTCAAAGCCGGTCTGGCCCAGCAGCGTCATGTGGATGGTGAAGGCGAGCTGGCAGAGACCGGCATTGGTGCAGATGTTCGAGGTCGCCTTCTCGCGGCGGATGTGCTGCTCGCGGGTGGAAAGCGTGAGAACGAAACCGCGCTTGCCGTCGGCATCGACCGTCTCGCCGCAAAGCCGGCCCGGCATCTGACGGATGTATTTCTGACGCGTGGCGAAGAGGCCGACATAGGGCCCGCCGAAGGTCAGCGGATTGCCGAGCGACTGGCCCTCGCCCACCACGATGTCCGCGCCTTGCGTTCCCGCCGGCTCGATCAGGCCGAGCGAGACGACTTCGGTGAAGACGGCGATCAGCAGCGCGCCGCATTCGTGCGCCTTTTCCGCAATCGGCTTCAGGTCGATGAGCTGTCCGAAGAAGGACGGCGACTGCACGACGACGCAGGAGGTCTCGGTGTCGATGCGCGACAGGATATCCTCGGTGCCGGTCGGATCGGCCGGCAGGATGTCGAAGGTGTCGTCGGCGAGTTCCGAAGTGGTGCGGATCACCGCGCGGTAGTGCGGATGCAGACCGCCGGAGATCACCGCCTTGTTGCGCTTGGTCACCCGGTGCGCCATCAGCACGGCTTCCGCGGCGGCGGTCGAGCCGTCGTACATGGAGGCGTTGGCCACATCCATGGCGGTCAGGTGGGCGATCTGGGTCTGGAACTCGAACAGCGCCTGCAGCGTGCCTTGCGTGATTTCCGGCTGATAGGGCGTGTAGGAAGTCAGGAATTCGGAGCGCTGGATCAGATGATCCACCGTCGCCGGCACATGATGCTTGTAGGCGCCGCCGCCGACGAAGAAGGGCACGGAGGAGGCCGGCACGTTCTGCGCGGCGAGGCGCGAGAGATGGCGTTCCACCTCCAGTTCGCTCTTGCGGCGCGGCAGATCCATCGGCTCGACAAGGCGCGCGGCCGCAGGGATATCGGCGAACAGGTCATCGATCGAGCCGATGCCGATACGGGCCAGCATGTCGGCACGATCCTGATCGCTCAGGGGAAGATAACGCATGGTTTCAAGATCCGGTTTGGTGTTGGGCGCCGTCAGCAACAGGCTCGATTGTCATCCCCGCCGCAGCGAAGCGGAGAGCCGGGACCCAGTAACCGGGGTCGTTCGCAAGCGGTGCAGACAAACACCCGGTGGTTACTGGATCCCCGCCTTCGCGGGGATGACACCCTGAGAAACAGGGCCCTTCACAACGAAGGTTCAGGCACCCTCAGAGCGTCTCCACGAAAGCCTTGTAGGCGGCCTCGTCCATCAGCTCCTCAAGCTCGGCCTTGTCGGAAACCGTCATCTTGACGAACCAGGCGGCCCCTTCCGGGTCCTCATTGACCTTGGCCGGCTCATCGACGAGCGCGTTGTTCGCCTCGGTCACGTCGCCGGAGATCGGGGCATAGACCTCGGACGCGGCCTTGACCGATTCAACGACGGCCGCCTCGTCGCCCTGATTGAGCGTCTTGCCGACGTCCGGCAGCTCGACGAAGACGACGTCGCCGAGCTGGCTCTGCGCGTAGTCGGTGATGCCGATCGTGGCGATGTCGCCTTCGACGGCGACCCATTCGTGATCCTTGGAATAGTAGGTCGTCATTTCGATAGTCCCTGGGAGGTGCCTTATCAGGCGGGTTTGCGGTAGTAGCGATGTTCGACGAAAGGCATGGCGGCGACGCGGGCCGGCAGTTCGCGGCCGCGCACGACGATCTTCACGGGCGTGCCGTCTTCCGCATGCGCCGTCGCAACGTATCCCATCGCAATGGGCGCACCGACGGTCGGCGCGAAGCCGCCGGAAGTGAGAACGCCGACCTTCTCGCCGTCAGCCGACAGCACCTCGGCGCCCTCGCGGGCCGGCGCGCGGCCTTCGAGGCGAAAGCCAACGCGCTTGCGGGCAGCCCCGTCGTTGAATTCCTTTAGAATGCGGGCGGCACCGGGGAAGTCAGCAGCCTCGCGCCGGCTCTTCTGCAGCACGAAGGTGATGTCGCCCTCGACCGGCGAGGTCGTCTCGTCGATATCGTGACCGTAGAGGCAAAGCCCGGCTTCGAGCCGCAGACTGTCGCGTGCGCCAAGGCCGATCGGCTTGACCTCGTCATGGGAAAGAAGCGCACGGGAAAGGGCCTCGGCGGCGCCGGCGGCAACGGAGACCTCGTAGCCGTCCTCGCCCGTGTAGCCCGAGCGCGAGACCTTGACGTCGATGCCGTCGAAGGCGGCGTCCATGGAGGTCATGAAGCCCATCTGGTCGGCGCCGGGCACGTGCTTTGCCAGCACTTCCGCCGCCTTCGGGCCCTGAAGAGCCACGAGCGCGCGCTCGTCCAGGATTTCCAGCCGCACGCCCTCAGGCAATGCGGCGGCGATCATCGGGAAATCGACGTCCTTGCGGGCGGCATTAACGACCAGGAACAGCCGACCGTCCGTGTCGGGCTCGGCGGGACGGGTGACCATCAGATCGTCGACGATGCCGCCCTCGTCGTTCAGCAGCACCGTGTAGCGGATGCGGCCGGGCTTCAGCGATGAGATAGCGGACGGAACGATCGTCTCGAGCGCTTTGGAGGTGGTTTCATGGTCGGGGCCGATCAGGAAGGCCTGACCCATGTGGGAAACGTCGAAAAGCCCGGCGTTTTCACGCGTCCACGTGTGCTCGGCGATGATGCCTTCGTATTGCACCGGCATGTCGTAGCCGGCGAAAGGCACCATGCGGGCTCCAAGCTCCACATGGAGGTCATGCAACGGGGTATCGAGTAGCTGTCCGCTCGCGGCGGGATCGGCCATGGGCACACCTTCGGTTTCAGAGTCAAGGGAGCGATATGGAGTTCATCCATCCGCGCCCCCTCTGTCCGAGTACCTGAGAGATTTCCCGCACGTGCCCCCCCTGGGCCTGCGCGGTTACTCCTTCGGTGAGCCGTCACGCCTTCTTGCGCGGCCGCTTTCCAGAGTGTCGCTTGCCTTGCGGTCCTTTTGCCTGAGAGTTTCCGGGGCGGTTGCTCCTTCGGCGCCGGGCGAAATGCCCGATCTCTCCCGCTTGGCCATTTTCAATCCACACCCGACTCGCGACCAGCAGTCGGTGCAATCCATAATCGGGAGGTGCGACATCAGAGTCAATCGTCAGCCACGCGCCCCTCGCTCCGATTCACCGCATCCGCACGCGGTTCGCGCCCCTTCAGCGCTTCGCCTCCTTGGTATCGAAGCCGACATAAACCTTCGTCGCGCCTTCGACCGGGACGCGGATATCGTCGACGACCCGCGACCATCCGACGGATCCGTCGGATTCGGCCAAACCGACCTCTATCGGGATGAGCTGGGAGGCGAGAACCCTGTCGTCCGCTCCCGTCACCGCGATGCGCACCGGCAGCACCACGGGCCCCTTCGTCGGCACGGGACCGGCGACCACGCGGCCGGAAACGCCGACCTTGATCGTCATTTCGCCATTGCCGGCGGGAGAGCATTCACGCGCATACTTGCGGATCGTGCCCTGGTACTTGAGCCCTTCAGGATTGTCCTGCTTGCCGCGCTCGTAGACGGCCAGGATGTAGGTGTCGGCCCGGACCTCGATGGGCGGGCAATAGCCCTGCGAGGCGAAGATGGAGGGATCGACATCCGGTCCCGTCGTGCCGCCGCCGGAGACGAAGGTCTTGGTGAAACTGTCACCGCCGCTGGCGCTGCCGGCGCTGTCGGATCCGCCCGTGAGCTTGGAGATGCTGCCGCATCCGGCCAGCGAGGCCACACATAGCGCGCCCGTCAGCGCCGCCAGAAGTCGTCCGGAGATCCTCAACCGCATCGCACCACTCGTCGAAAGAACCATGACGTCAACCGGGCCCGGCAATGGCTGCCGCGCCCGTTCAAGCCTGCCTCTATATCAGGGGAACAAGACTTTGGCGACAGCCGGGCAACGCACGCACAAAAGAGGCAGCCGCACGGCCTATCCCGCATTCCGGCGCGCACAGAAGGCGCCAAGCCTTGACAGAGTGGGGGGACGTTCCTCTATTGCCTTGCATAGAACCCGCGAGGAACCTTCGATGGTCGATCAAGCCGCTGCCAAGCCGAAACTGACGGTTCTGCTGTGCGCTCCGCGCGGCTTCTGCGCAGGTGTCGACAGGGCGATCCAGATCGTGGAGCTGGCGCTGGAGAAATACGGCCCGCCCGTCTATGTGCGGCACGAGATCGTGCACAACAAATTCGTGGTGGAAAGCCTGCGCGCCAAAGGCGCGGTCTTCGTTGAGGAACTCGACGAGATCCCCGAAGGCGACCGGCCGGTCATCTTCTCCGCCCACGGCGTGCCGAAGTCGGTGCCTGCGGATGCGACCGCGCGCAACATGTTCTTCCTCGATGCGACCTGCCCGCTCGTCTCCAAGGTCCACAAGGAAGCGCAGCTTCACCACAAGCGCGGCCACGACATCGTGCTCATCGGCCATGCCGGTCATCCGGAAGTGATCGGCACCATGGGTCAGTTGCCGGACGGCACGGTCAGCCTGATCGAGACGGAAGAGGACGCACGCACCTTCCAGCCCAAGGATCCCGACAATCTCGCCTGGATCACCCAGACGACGCTGTCGATCGACGACACAAGCGCCATCGTCGCGATCCTCAAGGAGCGTTTTCCCTCCATCCTCGCCCCGCACAAGGACGACATCTGCTACGCGACCACCAACCGCCAGGAAGCGGTGAAGAAAGTCGCCCCGCGCGCGGACGCCATGATTGTGGTGGGGGCGCCGAATTCATCGAACTCGCAGCGCCTGCGCGAAGTCGCGGAACGCGCCGGCTGTCCGCATGCGGCTCTCGTCCAGCGCGCGTCGGACATCGACTGGTCCGATTTTGAGGGCATATCGACGTTGGCCATAACCGCCGGGGCTTCCGCACCGGAGGTTCTGGTGGAGGAAATCATCGAGGCCTTCGCCTCCCGCTTCGACGTCACTGTGGAAACGGTGCGCACGGCGGAGGAGACGATCGCCTTCAACCTTCCCCGCGAACTCCGCGTTACCGCCGCCGAGTGATAGACATCCATGGCCGTCTATACGGACGTTACCGACGAGGAGCTTCACGCCTTCGTCGCCCAATACGACATCGGTTCCGTTCTCGCCTTCAAGGGCATTGCCGAGGGAGTGGAGAATTCCAACTTCCTGCTGCATACGGATGCCGGCTACTACATCCTCACGCTCTACGAGAAGCGGGTGAACCCGGCGGAGTTGCCGTATTTCATCGGGCTGATGCAGCATCTGGCGGCTGCCGGCATTTCCTGTCCGACGCCGCTCGCCAGTCGTGACGGCGACACGCTCGGCCGTCTGGCCGGAAGGCCTGCCGCGATCTGCACGTTTCTCGACGGCATGTCCGTTCGGCGCGCCAAGGCGGCGCATTGCCATCAACTCGGCCGGGCGATGGCCGAGATGCATCTGGCCGGTGCCGATTTCGCCATGCATCGCAAGAATGCCCTGACGGTCGACGGCTGGCGGCCGCTGTTTGAGCTTTCGCGCCCGCGCGCGGACGAGGTCTGCCACGGGCTTGCGGCGGAGCTCGAGCGCGAACTGGCGCTGCTGGAGGCGCAATGGCCGCGCGACCTGCCGGCCGGCGAGATTCACGCGGATCTGTTCACCGACAATGTGTTCTTCCTCGGCGAGGAGCTGTCGGGCATCATCGACTTCTATTTCGCCTGCACCGACTTCTTCGCCTACGATGTGGCGATCTGCCTGAACGCCTGGTGCTTTGAGACCGATGACTCCTTCAACGTCACCAAGGCGCGCGCGCTGCTGAAGGGCTACACGAGCGTTCGTCCGTTCACCACAGCCGAGTTCGAAGCGCTGCCGCTTCTGGCGCGCGGCTCGGCGCTGCGGTTTCATCTCACCCGCCTCTACGACTGGCTGAGCGTGCCCGAAGGGGCACTCGTCACTCCCAAGGATCCGATGGAATACCTGAAAAAGCTCCGCTTCCACCGCGGCGTGACCAGCACGCGCGACTACGGCCTGACACTGGGAGACATCGAGGCATGAGCGATCGGGTGCAGATCTACACAGATGGCGCGTGCTCGGGAAATCCTGGCCCCGGCGGATGGGGCGCGGTGCTGCGTTTCGGCGACCACGAAAAGGAGCTGAAGGGCGGCGAGGCGGACACCACCAACAACCGCATGGAACTGATGGCGGCGATTGAGGCGCTGAACGCGCTGAAGCGGCCGTGCGCCGTCGATCTCTTCACCGATTCCGTCTACGTGCGCGACGGCATCAGCAAGTGGATGTTCGGCTGGAAGAAGAACGGCTGGAAGACGGCGGCCAAGAAGCCGGTGAAGAATGCCGAGCTGTGGCAGGCGCTCGACGAGGCGCGCCGCCGGCACGAGGTGGAGTGGCACTGGCTGAAGGGCCATGCCGGCCATCCGGAGAACGAACGCGCCGACGAACTCGCCCGCACCGGCATGGCGCCCTACAAGGCGCGCCGCGGCCGCCCGCGTGCGTCCGGAGACGCGCCTGCATGAAGCACGGTCGCCCGCCCGAAAAGCAGCAGCCGCAGAAACCGGCACCGAGGGCGCTCATCCTCGCCAATCCGACATCCGGCGGGTTCGATGCGAAGGCGCTTCAGCGCATTGCCACGCGGCTGCGCGATGCCGGACGGGCCGTGGAACTTCGCCTCACGACCCGCGCGGGCGAGATCGGTGAGATCTGTTCCGACCCGCAGCTGGCGGTGGACGTTCTGGTCATTGCCGGCGGCGACGGTTCAATCAACGAGGCGCTGACCGGGTTCCAGGCGATCCTCGCGCCGCCACCTCTTGCGGTGGTGCCATGCGGCACCGCGAACGTGCTGGCCCAGGAACTGGGGCTGCCGTCGAAGCCCGACCGGATCGCCGACATGATCCTTAGGCGGCGAACGAAAAATCTTCATTATGGGCTGGCCGATGGCCGGCCCTTTCTGCTTATGGCGTCGGCCGGTTTCGATGCGCTGGTCGTTCACACGGTGCCGCCGGCGCTCAAGCGCCGGCTCGGCAAGCTCTCCTATGTGATCACCGCGCTCCGACAAGCGATGCGGCACCGCCACGAAGACCTCGTCGTGGAGATCGGCGGGGAGCGGATCGTCTGCCGGTTGGTGGTCATCACCAAGGCCGCGCATTACGGCGGGCCGTTCGTCCTCTGCCGCGCGGCGGACGTGAGCACGCCCGGTCTTTTTCTCGTCGCATTGAAAAACGACCGCATTCCCGCGCTCATGCGTGCCGGAATCGCGCTTTTAAGGGGTCGGATGGAGACTTGCCGGGATGTCGTGATCCGGCCATTGGCCCAAGCCACGGTGACGTCTGGCAGACCCGTCGCCGCCCAGATCGACGGCGACCCCTTCGGCACCACGCCGCTCACCGTGGAGCAGGGCCCGCGCTCTCTGACGATGATCGTGCCGTGAGGGGGAGACCGCGGAGCCGGAGAGGCGACGTCGATCGGCCTCTTGGCCCATCCTTGGAGACGGCCTGAAAACCTACCCCTGCATCCGGGCGAGCTGGTTGGCGAGCATGCGGGAGGCGTCCTCGGCCGGCATCGGCTGGCCATAGAGGAACCCTTGCGCGTATTCGCAGCCCATCTGCAGCAGCTCCAGCGCATCCGACTCCGTCTCCGCCCCTTCCGCAACCACATCCATGCCGAGGTCGTGGGCGAGCGTCACGATTGAGCGCAGGATCACGGGCCGGGCGCCGCCGTTGTGATTCTTGTGGTCGTTGCGCACGAAGGACTGATCGACCTTGATCGTGTCGAAGGGGAAACGCTGGAGGTAGCTCAGGGACGAGTAACCGGTGCCGAAATCGTCGAGCGACAGGCCGACCCCGAAGGAGCGCAGGCGCTCCAGCACCTTGGCGGAATATTCCGGGTTCTCCATCACAAGGGATTCAGTGATTTCCAGCTTCAGCGTGCCCGGGGTCAGCGCCGAACGCGACATCACCGCCTTCACGTCGTTGATCAGATCGTGCCGCAGGAGCTGGCGGGAGGAGACATTGACGGAGGTGAAGAGCCGGTAGTTGTCGTGGTTCTGCTGCTGCCAGAAGGCGAGCTGGCGGGCGGCGCGTTCCAGGACATAGATGCCGAGGTCGTTGATGAGGCCGGATTCCTCGGCCAGCGGAATGAACTCGTGCGGGCCGAGCCAGCCCTGCTTGGGGTGCTGCCAGCGCACCAGCGCCTCGAACCCCGAAATCGCGCGGTCGTTCAGGCGCACGATCGGCTGGTAGAGGATGCGCAATTCGCCGTTGGCGATGGCCGACTTCAGGTCATTTTCCAGAACCACCCGGTCGCCGGTCACGGTCTTCAGCGTCGGCCGATAGGCCTCGATGCGATCGCCACCCAACATCTTGGCCTGGTACATGGCGATTTCCGCATCGCGCAGGACATCGGCGGCCGTCGTGTTGGTCTCGTCGCCGATGGCGAGGCCGATGGACCCGGTCAGGTAGATCTCGTGCTCGCCGAAGGTGAGCGGCGCGCGCACGGTGCGGCGCAGCGCCTCGCCGAGACCGGCGATGCGGTCGGGCTGCTGTTCGGAGAGAAGCACGATGCCGAACTGGTCTCCGGCGAGCCGGCAGAGCGAATCCTGCTGCTTGATCTGACGGGCCAGCCGTCGCGCCATCGTCAGCAGGATCGAATCGCCGACCGATATGCCCTGATTGTCATTGACGTTCTTGAAGCCGTCGAGATCCAGAACGATCGCCGTCGGCCGACCCGCACCCTCCACCCGGTAGCGGGCCATGGCGGAATCGAACCGGTCGAGGAAGATCTGGCGGTTGGGCAGGCCGGTCAAATTGTCGATGACGGAATCGTGCAGCAGACGCTCCTCGAACGTCTTCTGCTCGGTGACGTCGTGCAGCGTGCCGACGCAGCGCACGACCTCACCGTCGGAGCCCAGAAGAGGCCGCGCACGCAGCAGAAACCAGCGGAAGTGGCCATCCTCCGAACGCAGCCGGAAAACCTGGGCGATGCGGCCGCGGCGCTGGTCGATGATCGCGTCGAGCGTGGCGCGGAAACGGTCGCGGTCCTGAGGATGGATGACATCGAGCCAGTCGCGGGCAGGCCCCTCCAGCGTGCCGGGCTTCAGGGCCAGCAACATCTCCAGGTCGTTGGCGGTGTGGATGCGGTCGCGGTCGACGTCCCAGTCCCAGACCATGTCGCCTGAACCGGTGAGCGCCAGAGCCCGGCGCTCCACGTCGCCGATGGAGCCTTGCACCAGCGCGCCGCCGGCAAAGGCATGCTGCATCACGGTAAAGCCGATCAGCAGCACGATCAGCACCATGCCGCCGTCAAGCGCCGGCTGAACCAGATCGTTGGAAAGACTGCCGGTCACCGCCAGCGCCGTTCCGCACAGCCAGGCCAGGAGCAGCACCCAGGTCGGGATCAGCATGATCGCCCTGTCGTAGCCCTGGAAGGCCAGCAGCAGAACGACGCCGAAGCCCAGAATGCCGATGACGCCGAGCGACAGCCGCGCAATACCGGCGGCGATGGCCGGATCCGCTATCGCGATGCCGAAGAGACCGAGCAGCAGCACCAGCGCGGCGATCGCCACGTGGCTGTAGTGAATGTGCCAGCGGTTGAGGTTGAGATACCCGTAAAGAAAGACGATCAGGCTCGCCGCCAGCAGCACCTCGCCACCGGCGCGATAGAGCTGCTCGCCGCCGGCCCCGATGCCGAAGACGCGATTCCAAAATCCGAAATCGACACACAGGTAGCCCAGCACGACCCAGGCGAGACCGGCTGTCGCGGGAAACATGATCGTTCCCTTGATCACCACGATGATGGTGAGAAACAGCGCCAGCAGGCCTGAAATGCCCAGCACGATACCCTTATAGAGGGTGTAGGCGTTGACGCTGTCCTTGTAGGCCTCCGGCTGCCAGAGATAGAGCTGCGGCACATTGGGGGTGCGCAACTCCGCAATGAAGGTGACCACGGCGCCGGGGTCGAGCGTGATGCGGAAGACGTCGGCCTCCGGGCTCGGAATGCGTTCCGGCACGATGCCCTGGCTGGGCGAGAGCGAGGCGACGCGCGACTGACCGAGGTCCGGCCAGATGATTCCGGAGCCGACGAGCCGGTAGAACGGCGACACCAGCAACCGGTCGATCTGTTCGTCGGAGGGATTGGAGAGCGCGAAGACGATCCAGTCCGTATTGGAACCGTCGCGCGAGGTCACCTCGATGCGCCGCACGATGCCGTCGGCGCCGGGCGCGGTGGAAACCTGAAGACTGGGCCCGTGGTTGACATATCGCTCCACGGAGCGCGTGAGGTCGATCGCATCGGCACTGGCCGGCACCGATATCGCTTCCACCGCATGCGCCGGCGTGCCCACACCGGCAAGACAGAACAGGAGAAGCGCGATCAGGGCCAGACACAGACGATGCACTGAGAACTCCTGTCGGGAAGCGGGCATGGCGGAAAGGAGTACCGACTTGCCGGGACCTTCACAAGTTATGTTTAACGCCCTCCCCAAACGCGACGGACTGGCCGTGCGGCCGGAACGGCGGCTCGGGGTCTTCCGCCAGACGCGCGAAGAGAAGATGATCGCGCCATTGCGCATCGATACGCAGATAGGCGCGGGCGTGGCCTTCATGGGTAAAGCCGGAGCGACGTAACAGGCCGATTGAGGCTTCATTGTGGGGCAGACACGCGGCTTCCACACGATGAAGACCGAGCCTTTGGAAAACGAAGGGCAAAACGCACGCCACCGCTTCGCTCATGTACCCCTTGCGGGCATGCGGCTGGCCGATCCAGTACCCGAGCGCGCAGGACTGGGTGACACCGCGCCGCACGTTCGACAAGGTCAGTCCACCGACGATCTGGCCGCTGTCGCGCAGGAACACGAAAAACGGATAGCCCGTGTCGTTGCGCACCTCGCGATGATAGCGGCGCAGACGACGACGGAAGGCCGCCCTAGTCAGGTCATCCACAGGCCACGTCGGTTCCCACGGCTTCAGGAAGGCATAGGATTGTTCGCGCAAGGACGCCCAGTCGCCGTAATCCGCCATGGTCGGCATGCGCAGAACAAGCCGCTCGCAACGCAAGATCGGGCTCGGTTCGCTGTAGCCGATCGAGCCCAGCAGAGCCATCGCCAGGTTCCTCCCCGTGTCCGATCAGAGCGCGCGGCCGACGCCGAGACCGGCGTAGCTGCCTTCGGACCCCGCATCGGACGCGGCGCCCGGGCCCGCGCCCAGCCGCACGGCGATCTCGTCGCGTTCCATCAGCTTCTTCACAGGACCGACCGCGGACAGGGTCGGCACGCGGCTGGCGAATGTCTCCGCCGCCACCCGGCGCACGTCCTCCGCCGTCACCGCGTCGATTCGCTGCACGATCTCCGCCGGATCCAGGCAGCGGCCGTAGACCATCATCTGCCGGGCGATCTGGCCCGCGCGGGCCACCGGGCTCTCCATAGCCATCATCAAAGAGGCGCGGATCTGGGCGCGCGCGCGCGCCACTTCGTCCTCCCCGATCCTCTCGCCCGCCCGGGCAAGTTCACCGAGCAGTACCGGCATGAGTTCTTCCAGATCGTCCTCGCCGGAAGCCGCATGGATGCCGAAGAGACCGGTATCGGTGAAGGCCCAGTGGAAGGCATAGACCGCATAGCAAAGGCCGCGGGTCTCGCGCACTTCCTGGAAGAGGCGGGAGGACATGCCGCCACCAAGCACTGCGGCGAGGATCTGGATCGCGTAGTAGTCGGGGTGCTTGTAGGGCTTGCCCTCAAAGCCGAGCAGAAGCTGCGCCTCCATCAGATCGCGCACGCGCCGGCTCTCGCCGCCCTGGTAGGTGGCGGAGGGAAAGCCCGCGCCGGGGCCTTCGGGAAACTGGCCGAAGCATTTGCGCGCCAGTTCCACGATCGCATCGTGATCGACCTTGCCCGCCGCCGAAAGCACCATGCCGCCGGCCCGGTAATGGGTATCGAGATACTCGCGGATGCTGTCCGGCGTAAACGAGCGCACGGTCTGCGGCGTGCCGAGGATCGTGCGGCCGATCGGCTGGCCGGGCCAGGCGGCCTCCTGCATCAGGTCGAAGGCCCAGTCTTCCGGCGAATCCTGTGCGCCGCCGATCTCCTGCAGGATCACGTGCTGCTCGCGCTTCAGTTCGAGCGGATCGAACACGGAGTTTCCGAGGATGTCGGCGAGCAGGTCGACGGCAAGCGGCACGTCATCGGCCAGGACGCGCACGTAATAGGCGGTGTTCTCCACGCTGGTGGAGGCATTGAGCTCGCCGCCGACAGCCTCGATCTCCTCGGCGATGGCACGGGCGGTGCGCCGACGCGTCCCCTTGAAGGCCATGTGCTCGAGAAGATGCGTCAGGCCGTGCTGGGCTTCGGTCTCGTTGCGCGATCCGACCCTCACCCAGACACCGAGAGCCGCCGTTTCCAGATGCGGCATGTGATCGGTGACGATCGTCAGGCCGTTTTCGAGATGGCTTATGCGGACATTCATGGTTCACGCCTCCGCGGTAACGGCGCGGGCGCGCGTCAGGATCAGATTTTCCACCGCAGAGATATCGTTTGGCACCACCTCAAACCGCTCCTCGCGTTCCATCAGGTCCGCCAGCCATTCGGGCAACGCGGGCGTCACGCCACAGGCCGCCTTCACCGCGTCCGGGAACTTGGCCGGGTGGGCCGTGGACAGCACGATCATTGGCGAGGATGACACGGCCTGCGCCTCGGCAACCGAAAGCCCCACGGCGGTGTGCGGATCGGCCAGATAGCCCGCCTCGCGCCAAGTGCGGGCGATGGTATCGGCAACAGCCGCCTCGTCGGCGCGGCCTGCCGAAAATGTCTTTCGGATTTCGGCCAGACTTTCCGGCGAAAGATTGAACGCGCCGGACTGCGAGAGCCCGTCCATCTGCCGCTTGATCAGCGCCGAATCCCGGTCCGCCGCGTCGAACAGCAACCGCTCGAAGTTCGAGGACACCTGGATATCCATCGAGGGCGAGGTGGTCGCGGTCACGCCGCGCGTCTCGTAGCGACCGGTTTCCAGCGTGCGCGCCAGGATATCGTTGACGTTCGTGGCAATCACCAGCTTCTCGATCGGTAGCCCCATACGGGCCGCGACGTAGCCGGCGAAGATATCGCCGAAATTGCCGGTGGGCACGGTGAAGGAGACGGGGCGATGCGGCGCGCCCAGCGCCACGCCGGCAACGAAATAGTAGACGACCTGTGCGACGATGCGGGCCCAGTTGATGGAGTTGACGCCGGCAAGGCCCACCTTGTCGCGGAAACTGAAGTGATTGAACATCCCCTTCAGCATCCCCTGGCAGTCGTCGAAATTGCCTTCCAGCGCCAGAGCGTGAACGTTCGCTTCGCGCGCCGTCGTCATCTGTCGGCGCTGCACGTCGGAGACGCGCCCGTCCGGGAACAGGATGAAGATGTCGGTACGCTCGCGGCCGCGGAAAGCCTCAATGGCCGCCCCGCCGGTATCGCCCGAAGTCGCGCCGACGATCGTCGCCCGCTGGTCGCGTTCGTTCAGCACATGGTCCATCAGCCGGCCGAGCAGCTGCATCGCCACATCCTTGAAGGCGAGTGTCGGCCCGTGGAACAGCTCCAGCACGAAGCGGTTCTCCGCCACCTGAACGAGCGGTGTGACGGCGGGATGGCGGAAGGCGGCATAGGTGTCGCGCAGCATGCCGGCCAGCACGCCGTCCGTCATGGCATCGCCGA
Organism: Breoghania sp. JC706; assembly: GCF_037026715.1. NCBI lineage: Bacteria > Pseudomonadati > Pseudomonadota > Alphaproteobacteria > Hyphomicrobiales > Stappiaceae > Breoghania > Breoghania sp. JC706. The sequence goes on along the minus strand of NZ_JBANCG010000006.1, from coordinate 369,823 downwards.
CAAACGGCCGAATCACCTCGTAGGCGACTTCGTGGTAAGGCTTGCCGGCAAGGGCGGCGATGGTCTTGCTGTCCAGTTGCGGCCATTCGGCCGGCACGTAGAGGCCGCCGTCGCGGGCAAGGCCGCTCAACAGGACGTCGGCAAATTCCAGTTCGGGCGCGTTGCCGCGCGTGCTGACATATTTCAAGCCGGTTTCCTTCCCTGACGCAGGTCCGATGCGGGGAGACCCATGTCCGGTCCAAATGTTCTTGGCCGCGCTGAGCGCGCGTCCTTTCATAGGCGAATTGCGCGCAGCCGGCGACCTACTCCTGCGCCGGCGCAGCGTCCACGCGTGCAAGCCGCGTTGCGCAGCCCCCTAGGGTGTGGCCCCATAAACGAGACGGGGCCACACCCTAGAACAGCCGGCAGCGTACGAAAACCGAATTCCTTTAAACAACGATTGCCGAGCCGCAAAACCACCCAACAAATCACGGTGGCGAGGGCTCAGGCGTGCCCCGCATCGCTGGAAAGCATGCCGGGGGCGATGCCGAGCCGGCCGAGCGCCTCCGCGTACTTGGCCTCCGGATTGCCGCCGAAGATGAGCGCCTCGTCCGCCGGACAGGTCAACCAGCCGTTCGCCTGGATCTCGCTTTCAAGCTGCCCGGCCCCCCAGCCGGCATAACCCAGCGCCAACAGCGCGTTTTCCGGGCCGCTGCCATCGGCAATCGCCTTGAGGATCTCCAGCGTCGCCGTCAGGCAGATGCCATTCTCGATCGCCAGGGTAGAATTCTGGACGAAGTAATCGGCTGAATGCAGGACGAAACCGCGGCCCGTCTCCACGGGCCCTCCGCGGTGCACCGGCATCGTCTCCACCGCTTCCGGCAGGCGGATGGGATCCTCCTCGCCGATGATGCCAAGCTGCGTCAGCAATTCCGGAAACGACAGATTGCCGACGATCTTGTTGAGGATCAGCCCCATGGCGCCTTCGGCAGAATGGGCGCACAGATAGATCACCGTACGCTCGAACCGGTCGTCCATCATTCCCGGCATCGCGATCAGGATCTGTCCGTCCAGATAGGTGGTCGCAGCCTCAAACGTTCCGGTCTCCAACGTCATCTATAGCCTACCTCATTCGCCCGCGGTCCCGTTCGGCTCGAAGGATTAAGTCTAGCCGCTGCCGCGCGATTTGTTAACGCCGGAGCCCGCACCGGCGTTTCCTGCCCGTCACGCGAATATGAGATAGGAAGAAGCCCTTGTGCCTTTAAGGGGGCGATCTCTTCCTTTAGGCTCACGCGCCGAAACGGAGAGACCGCCCCATGACAATGCCCCCGGATCCCTGCCGGAATTCGCAAGCGCCAGAGAATGCCGGGCCCGCTCTTGCGTGGATTGCAAGGGGCGTTGCCGCCATCTTCATCTGCATGGCTCTGGGCACTCCCGTGCACGCCGGCACCTCCCCCTGGTTCGAGGCGACCGGCGGCGCGGTGCGGCTCATTTCCGCCGGGGGCGCGGCCGCCGCGGACGGCACCTACCGGGCGGCACTGGAAATCCGCACCGAGCCCGGCTGGAAGACCTACTGGCGCTATCCGGGCGACAGCGGCATCGGCACCTCCGCCGATTTCTCAGGCTCGCAGAACATCGCCTCCGCCGCCCTCGCCTTTCCCGCGCCGGAGCGGCACGAGGATCCCTATTCGACCACCATCGGCTACGAGGGCGGCGCGGTGCTGCCGATCGTCGTAAAGCCCGCCTCCGCCGGCGGCGACGCGACACTTGTCACCGACGTCAGTCTCGGCCTGTGCAGGGAGGTCTGCGTCCCCGTTTCCACCCGTCTGGAAATTCCGCTCGGCCCCGACACCGCGCGGGACACGACGAACGATAAGGCCATTGCGGCCGCCCTTGCGAAGGTTCCCGAACCGGCCAGCCCGGGCGATCCGCTTTCGGTGACCGGGGTAGAGATCGAGAGCGGCACCCCGGCAATCTTCCGCTTCACAGCGCATCTTGCCGCGCCCGATTCCCCGACCGATCTCTTCGTCGAGGGACCTGAGGGCTCCTATCTGAGCGTGCCCGCGCTCGCCTCAAGGGACGGTGCGACGGCCGTTTTCACGCTATCCAGCGAGGGGCTCGTGCATGAGGGCGGCACGGCCACCCTTCGGCTCACGCTGGTCAACGGTGCGAAAGCCGTCGAACAGCGCTGGACCCTCAATACTTCTGCCATGGACTGAACCACCTCGACGGCACCAATCTTCGCGCTATGTCCCTCGCGGACGGCGTGCGGAAAGCGGCGCCTTTCACTTCAGGGAGACACTGACATGACAATCAAGATCGGCGACCGCCTGCCCGAAACCAGCTTCAAGATCATGACCGCGGACGGGCCGGGCCAGACCAGCACGGGCGATGTTTTCGGCGGCAAGAAGGTCGTCCTCTTCGCGGTGCCGGGCGCCTTCACGCCGACCTGTCACAACAACCACCTGCCGGGTTTTCTGGAAAATCTTGACGTGCTGAAGAGCAAGGGTGTGGACACGGTGGCGGTGACGTCGGTCAACGATGTCTTCGTGATGGATGCCTGGGCGAAGGCGACGGGCGCGGACGGCAAGATCGTCTTTCTCGCCGACGGAAGCGCCGATTTCGCCAAGGCGATAGGGCTTGAGCTCGACGCGTCGGCCGGCGGGCTTGGCATCCGTTCGCAGCGCTATTCCATGATCGTGGAAGACGGCAAGGTCACCGCGCTCAATGTGGAAGGCTCGCCCGGCGAAGCCTCTGTGTCGGGTGCGGTCGGGATCATCAACCAGCTCTGAACAAAGCCTGTGGCAGGCGGTGGCCGATCCGCCGCCTGCCGATCCATCAAGTCCGCCCGGCCAGACCGCCCGGCCAGATCGCCCAACCTGTCAATCCGGTCGCCGGAGGCGGCCGACGGCGAAGACGATGAAGACGCCGAGCCCGGCCGCCGCAAGGCCATACCAGGTCAGGGCGTAGCCCAGATGCGGGTTGTTGAAGGTGACGGTCGTCTCGCCCGGCTGCGGCAGACCGCTTTCCGGCATCATCGATGCGTTGAGATCGATGGTGTAGGGCGCCACCTCATCGGAGGGAATGTCTGCGCCTTCGGCCAATTCCGCCGGATCGCGGCGGTACCAGATGTTCTTTTGCGGGTCGGCCTCGAGCGAAGTGCCGTCCGTTTCCGCGTGGCGGATCGTGCCCTCGAGGGTGACGACGCCTGCCGGCGCGCCGCTGCCCGGCCGCGCATCCAGGGCCTTCAGGTCCTGGGGCACGAAACCGCGATTGACGAAGACGATCCAGCCGCCGGTCGTCTGAAACGGTGTCATCACCCAGTAGCCCGGCCCGCCGTAGCGCCCCCTGGGACTGCCCAGCGCGGTAAAGACATAGAGATCGCCGGGAAGGTAGGTGCCCGTGAGTCGGACCTGCCGGTAATCGATATCGTCCGCCTTGAGGCCGGGCCAGTCCTGCGGACCGGGCGGCGGTGCGGGATCGGCGGCAAGCCGGCTTTCCACGCGGTCAATCAGGGCGAGCTTCCTGGAAAGCCGGCGCATCTGCCAGTTGCCGAGCGATATCAGCACCGCCAGAACGACCAGCAGCAGGACACCCGGCACGATGAGCGACCGTGCCGCCCCGCGCCGTGACACGTTATTCGCCAAGGCGGCCCTCCCGGGCGCTCTGCTTGTACTGCTGGGCGATCATCAGGCCTTTCAGCGGCCGCAGCATACCGATGGAAAGCCCGAGGGTGAGCGGTGTCCACAGGACAAGATGCAGCCAGATCGGCGGCGTGAAGGTCACCTCCACCGCGAGCGCCGCACCGACGACCAGAAAGCCGACGATCAGGATGATGAAGACGGCAGGGCCATCACCCGAGTCGATAAATTCGAAATCGAGCCCGCACACTTCGCACTGCTTCGCCGTGTTGAGAAAGCCGTCAAAGAGCCGCCCCTGCCCGCAGCGCGGGCAGCGGCCGCGCAGGCCCGTCTGCGTCGCGGGAAGCGGCGGATAGCGCAGGTGCGGGGGTTTGCTCATCGTTGTTCCTTCTCAGCAACCGACACGCGCCGTCAGGGCAGGATGCGAACGGTGGTCCCGTCCGCGACGAGCGACCAGATCTCCTCGATCTCTGCATTCGTCACCGCGATGCAGCCGTCGGTCCAATCAAGGGCCGTATGCATCGAGCCGATCCACCCATACCTTCGGGGAAGGCCGTGGATCATGATCATCCCGCCGGGATCCTCTCCCCTGCTACGGGCGTCGGCCTTGTCGGCCACATCGGGATAGGAAACATGCAGCGAGAGATGAAAGGCGCTTTTCGGATTTCGCCAGTCGATCACATAGGTGCCTTCCGGCGTGCGCTCGTCGCCCTCGCGCTGCTTGTGACCGACAGGATTACCGCCGAGTGCCACCGTGTAACGTCGCACCTCGCTGCCATCAGCGGCAAGGAGCCTCATCTCCCGCTCTCTCTTGCGGATCTCGATCCGGGCCACGTCTGCCGCGACCGCGGCGGTCGATGCCGCCGCGGCCACGAAAAGAGCGAGAAGTAGAGCGAGCCGGCGCACGAGAGCGCTAGTGCGCCGGCGTACCGGCGCCCCAGACGTAGATGCACACGAACAGGAACAGCCACACCACATCGACGAAGTGCCAGTACCAGGCCGCCGCCTCGAAACCGAAATGCTGCTTCGGCGTGAAGTCGCCGGCGACTGCGCGCGCCAGACACACGGCCAGGAAGATCGTGCCGATGATGACGTGGAAGCCGTGGAAGCCCGTCGCCATGAAGAAGGTGGCGCCATAGATGTTGCCGGAGAAATCGAAGGCTGCGTGGCCGTACTCGTAGGCCTGGCAGAGCGTGAAGATGAAGCCGAGAGCCACGGTCAGCGTCAGACCCCACTTCAGGCCCTGGCGGTCGTCGTGCAGCAGGGCGTGGTGGGCCCAGGTGACCGTCGTGCCGGAGGTGAGCAGGATCAGCGTGTTGAGGAGTGGCAGGTGCCAGGGATCGAAGGTGGCGATGCCTTCCGGCGGCCATTGCCCGCCGGTCGCCTCCACCCGGGCGAACTGGATCGCCTCGTGCGGGAAAAGTGCGGCATCGAAATAGGCCCAGAACCACGCCACGAAGAACATCACCTCCGAGGCGATGAACATGATCATGCCGTAGCGCAGGTGCAGCGAGACGACCCGGGTGTGGTGGCCCTGATGGCCTTCGCGGATCGTGTCGCGCCACCAGCCGAACATCGTGTAGAGGATGATCAGCAGCCCGACGGCGAACACGCCCCAGCCGGAAAGATTGAGCCCGAGAACATGGAACTCCTCGCCCATGTTCCACTTCATCAGGCCGATCGCGCCGAGCGCCATGACCAGCGCACCGACGGCGCCGAGGAACGGCCAGGGGCTGGGTTCGACGAGATGATAATCGTGCTTCTTGCTATGGGCCTCGGCCATGTTCTCTCCCCCGGGTTAACCCACGTAAATGCCTGCGGAAACCTGCCCCGCGCTGTCAGAGTTTTCCTAAATTCTCAGGTCCCGCCGCAGCAGCGACGGGTGGTTCCGGCGTCTTTGCCGGAAAAAACGTGTAGGAAAGCGTGATCGTGTCGATGTGAGCGAGGTTCGGATCCTCGTCCATCGCCGGATCGACGAAGAAGACGACCGGCATGTCCCGCTCCTCGCCGGCGGCGAGGTCCTGCTCGGTGAAGCAGAAGCAGTCGAGCTTGTTGAAATAGGCGCCCGCCTCGAACGGCGTGACGTTGAAGGTCGCCGTTCCCGCGGTCGCGCCCGCGCCATCGTTGATGACGTGATAGAGCTCGGTCGCGACTTCGCCGAGACGCAGCTCCACCTGCCGTTTCACCGGCTTGAAGGACCAGGGCAGGGTCGTGGCAACGTTGCCGTCGAAGCGCACCTTGATGTGGCGATCGATGGGCTGGAGCGGCGCGGCCTCGGCCCGCTGGGTCGTCCCGCCATAACCGGTGACCGCACAGAAGATCTGGTAAAGCGGCACGGCCGCATAGGCCGCGCCCACCATGCAGCCGACGAAGGCCGCGCAGGCAAGCGCCAGAGTGCGGTTGCGGCGACCGGCTCCCCGCTCGTCTGCGCCCTGGCGTTCGCGCCGCTCCCCGGCGCCCGCCTCTTCGTTCCTCCCGGGCATCCGTCCCTCAGCCTCCCACGCTTTCGAGATTGACGCTCATCTTGGCGATCGTCACCGCGTAGAACAGCACCACCAGAGCGGCGAGGACCACGGCGATGGCGATCGATCGCGATCGTCTTCGCTTCTTCTGTTCCGGTGTCAGCTCGATACCTTCGTTCATCGCATCAGCCCCCAAACCCGAGCGCCAGGGCTAGGCCTTTGCCCAATCCCGGCATGGCCAGCGTCACGAGCCGCTCGACGAACAGAAGGGCGAAGAGAGCGAACAGATAGAAGATGGAAAACAGGAAGAGACGAACCGCGGCGCGGGTTGCGAGCGGCCCCTCCCGGCGGCGCCACACATCGACCGCCAGCCAGACGAAGACCAGGCCCAGCGCGGCTGCGGCGACACCGTAGACCGGGCCGGCAAGGCCGATCAGCGTCGGCGTCAGACCGATCGGCGCCAGCAGCAGCGAATAGATGAGGATGTGGTTGCGGGTCGAGCGCGGTCCGCGCACCACCGGCAGCATCGGCACGCCGGCCGCCTCGTAATCCGACGACTTGAAGAGCGCCAGCGCCCAGAAGTGCGGCGGCGTCCACATGAAGATGATCAGGAACAGCACAATGCTCTCAAGGCTCACCGAACCTGTCACCGCCGCCCAGCCGATGACCGGCGGCAGCGCGCCGGCCGCGCCACCTATGACAATGTTCTGAGGCGTGGAACGCTTCAGCCACATCGTGTAGACGACGACATAGAAGAAGATGGTGAAGGCGAGCAGCCCGGCCGCGAGCAGGTTGACCGCAAGCCCGATCATCAGCACCGAGCCGCAGGCGAGCGTCAGTCCGAAGGCGAGCGCCTCCTCGGCCGTTACCCGGCCGGCCGGCACGGGCCTGCTGGCGGTGCGCGACATCACGAGGTCGATATCGGCGTCGTACCACATGTTGAGCGCACCGGAAGCGCCTGCGCCGATGGCGATGCACAAGAGCGCGGTTCCGGCGAGGACCGGATGAAGCCCGCCCGGTGCCAGAACGATACCGACGAGGGCGGTAAAGATCACCAGCGACATCACACGCGGCTTCAGGAGGGCGAAGTAGTCGCCAACCGATCCGGTACCGCCGTCCCAGCCGGCGGCTGTTGTGCTGTCGTGACGCTCGACCAGCGACATGCGCGAATTCCTGTCTTTTTCGGCCTTGACGGCTCTTTGATTTGGCGCGGCGGCGTCGGACCGGGTCCGGCGCCGCCGCGTTACTCAACCGGCTGCCTCGCGTCCTACTTGATGCGCGGCAGCGTCTCGAACTGATGGAAGGGCGGCGGCGAGGACAGGGTCCACTCCAGCGTCGTCGCGCCTTCGCCCCACGGATTGTCGCCAGCCACCCGCTTCCTCGCAAACGCCTCCACGACCCCCGCCAGGAAGATCAGAACCCCCACCGCCGAAATATAGGAGCCGACCGAAGAGATCCAGTTCCAGTGCGCGAACGCGTCCGGATAATCGATGTAGCGGCGCGGCATGCCGTTCACACCCAGGAAGTGCTGGGGGAAGAAGATCAGGTTCACGCCGATGAAGGTCACCCAGAAATGGGTCTTGGCGATCGCCTCGTTGTACATGTAGCCGAACATCTTCGGGAACCAGTAGTACCAGCCGCCGAAGATGGCGAAGACCGCGCCCAGCGACAGCACGTAGTGGAAGTGGGCCACCACGAAATAGGTGTCGTGCAGCGACCGGTCGAGACCGGCATTGGCGAGCTGGACGCCCGTCACGCCGCCGATGGTGAACAGGAAGATGAAGCCCAGCGCCCACAGCATTGGCGTGCGGAAACTGATCGACCCGCCCCACATGGTGGCGATCCAGGAAAAGATCTTCACGCCCGTCGGCACCGCGATGACCATAGTGGCGAAGACGAAATAGGCCTGCGTGTCGACGTCCAGGCCGACGGTGTACATGTGGTGCGCCCACACGATGAAGCCGACGACACCGATGGCGACCATGGCATAGGCCATGCCGAGATAGCCGAAGATCGGCTTTCTGGAGAAGGTCGAGACGATGTGCGAAACGATGCCGAAGGCCGGGAGGATCAGGATGTAGACCTCCGGGTGGCCGAAGAACCAGAACAGGTGCTGGAACAGGATCGGATCACCGCCACCGGCCGGCGCAAAGAAGGTCGTGCCGAAGTTGCGGTCGGTCAGCAGCATGGTGATGCCGCCGGCAAGCACGGGCAGCGACAGAAGCAACAGGAAGGCCGTCACCAGCACCGACCAGGCAAACAGCGGCATCTTGTGCAGCGTCATGCCCGGCGCGCGCATGTTGAAGATCGTGGTGATGAAGTTGATCGCACCCAGAATCGACGAGGCACCGGCGATGTGCAGAGACAGGATCGCCATGTCCATGGCAGGCCCCGGCTGGCCGGAGGTGGAGAGCGGCGGATAGATCGTCCAGCCACCGCCAACGCCGTAGGCGCCGGGAGCCGAGGGCGCGAACATCGACAGCAGCAGCAGGATAAAGGCCGGCGGCAGCAGCCAGAAGGAGATGTTGTTCATGCGCGGGAACGCCATGTCCGGCGCGCCGATCATGATCGGCACGAACCAGTTGGCGAAGCCGCCGATCAGCGCCGGCATGACCATGAAGAAGATCATGATCAGGCCGTGCGCCGTGGTGAAGGCGTTGTACATGGACTTGCCGACATCCGTCGCAGCTGCCCCTTCCGCCCCGTAGACCATCGCAGCCAGACCGTGGAAGATCTGGATGCCCGGCTCCTGCAGCTCCCAGCGCATCATCACCGAGAGGAATCCGCCGATGACCCCCGCCGTGATGGCGAAGATCAGGTACATCGTGCCGATGTCCTTGTGGTTCGTCGAATAGACGTAACGCCGCCATCCATGCGGATGGTCATGCACTGCATGGGCCTCGGAAGCCGCCATCTTGTCTTTCTCCCCTAAGTCCTGATCGTTCCGGCTGCTGCCGCCCGCTCCAGCGCGCCCGCCGGCATCCTGTTCGTTGCGGCCCGCCCCCTGTCGAAGCATCGCTTCGGCCCCGGGAGGACGCGCCGGTTTTCCTGTCTGTCAGATCGGCGGGCATCGTGCGGGTTCTTCCCCGGCACGATGCCGCGCGATGCACGGCGCCGCTCAGCGTGCCGCCATCTCCAGCTTGTCCGTGTCCCGTTCGGCCACGGGCCGGGTCTTGGCGATCATGCCGGCCAGCAGCTGGTTCGCCGCATCCACGTCGTCTTTGGCCGCCTCGGCCCAGGCAGCAAACTGCTCTTCGGTCACGACACGAATGACGATCGGCATGAAGGCATGGTCCTTGCCGCACAATTCGGAGCACTGGCCGTAGTAGACGCCGGGCGCCTCGGCCTTGAACCAGGTCTCGTTCAGCCGACCCGGAATGGCATCGACCTTGATCCCGAACGCGGGCATCGCGAAGGAATGGATCACGTCGGTGGAGGTGACCTGAACCCGCACGATCTTGCCGGCCGGAACCACGACGTCGTAGTCGGCGGCGAGCAGGCGCGGCAGCGAAGCCTCGCTGGCGCCAGCAGCGATGCGCTCGGCCCGCTCGTCGTCGCTCAGCATGTAGGCGTCGAACGAGATGCCCGCATAGGCATCGTCGGTGTACTCATACCCCCAGGCCCACTGATACCCGGTCGCCTTGACCGTCAGGTCCGCCGGCGGAATCACGAGTTCCTTGTAGAGCAGACGGAAGGACGGGATCGCGATCGCCACCAGAATCAGGATCGGCAAGACGGTCCACAGAACTTCGATCAAGGTGTTGTGAGAGGTTCGGGACGGCGTCGGATTGGCCCGCGCGTTGAAGCGGAACATGACGACCGCCAGCAGGATCGTCACCAGCCCGACGATCGGCACCACGATCCACATGGTGAAATCCGAAAAGGCATGGATATCTCGCATGACGTCGGTTGCGGCCGGCTGAAGGTTGATGGCCCACGGCTCGGGCTCTGCTGCCAGCGCCGCCGACGCGGTTCCCGCAAGCGCGGCTGCTACCGCACCGCCGAACCGCGCCCCCTCCCAGATACGCTTAAGCGGGTTAATCACCTTGATGCGCTCCCTCTCCATCTCGGTGCCTATTCCAGGCCTCCGCCCCCTCGGGCGACCGTTATCTATCCGAATTCTATTCGCTGCCAGACGTTACTCTACGGCGACCTCCACAACAATTCGCACATGGCACCGGTTCGGCTTGCTAATGACCGGATACTAGGCACAAACAGTGCAGGAGCCATAGGCACTTGGCGCTAGCGGCGTCCATTTGCCGCACCTCTAGCATATTGTCGCAGGGGCCCCAAGTGGACAAACGGATGGTATCGCCGATGAAGCGCACCTTCCTCTGCGCGACGAACCAGACGTTCCTTGCCGGCCTCCAGATTGCAAAAGCCTCGCGAAAACCCCGGAAAGCCTGAAGCACATGCGGCGTTCCGGCTCGCGCACGGCCTCATTTCCGCCATCGCGGCGCGTCAGCAGGTGTGGGGACTGGAACGGGACAGGCATCTCGGGCAATGTCGCACCAGATCAGGCGTTTGCGGCGGCGGTGATTCGCAGCCGTTTGACGAACCTCAATGACTGACATCCGATTCGGAGGCTGACGTGTTCGATTTGTCCATGCGCATGGCCAGGGCGGGGATCGCCTGCCTTCTCGTCGCGAGCGCGATGATCGAGGGATTCACCGCCCCGGCGATGGCGCAGGGCGCGGTCAAGGAAGTGCACGGCGACTGGCAGATCCGTTGCGACACGCCTCCCGGTGCCAAGTCCGAACAGTGCGCGCTCATCCAGAACGTCACCGCCGAGGATCGCGAGAATGTCGGCCTGTCGGTGATCGTGCTGAAGACGGCGGACAAGGAAGCCAAGATCCTGCGGGTTCTGGCGCCTCTCGGCGTGCTGCTGCCCTTCGGCCTGGGCCTCAAGGTCGACGGCGAGGATATCGGACGCGCCGGCTTCGTGCGCTGCCTGCCCAACGGCTGCATCGCCGAGGTCATCCTGCAGGACCAGCTGCTGGACAAGATGCGCACCGGCAAGCTCGCCACCTTCATCATCTTCCAGACCCCGGAAGAAGGCATCGGCATTCCGATCTCGCTCAACGGCTTCACACAAGGCTATGATGCGCTGAAATAGTGCCGGCGACACTGTTTCAAGGCGTTGCGGCGATTGCGACGGAGACACCGAGGGATTACCTTTTCCGACACGGCTCCAGACGGGGCCGCGCCCTCCTGATGCGCTTGCCCGGGACTTCGACCACATGAACGTCCAGCTCTATATCGCCTTTCTTGCCGTAGCAGGCGTCATTGCCCTCATTCCGGGGCCAAACGTCACGCTGATCGTCACAACATCGGCACACCACGGAGCCCGCGCCGGGTTGCTGACCGTAGCGGGAACCACCACCGCCCAGGCCGCGCAGCTCGTTCTGGTGGCAAGCGGACTTGCCTGGCTTGTGTCGGCCTATACCCTTGCGTTCGACATCCTGCGCTTTGCCGGCGCCGCCTATCTCGCCTGGCTCGGCCTCCAGGCGTGGCGCCACGCGGGCGATCCCGTCATAGAGGTCGCACCCGGGCGACGGGACCTGCGCCGCGGTTTCCTCGTGGGGCTCGCCAACCCGAAGACCGTCGCCTTCTTCGCCGCGCTGCTGCCGCAGTTCATCGACGCCTCATTGCCGGCCGGCCCTCAATTCGCGGGGCTTGCCGTGACCTACCTGGTCATGGTCACGTCGGTCGACTGCCTCTACGCCTTTGCCGGAGGCGCCGGACGCAAACTGTTCGCCCGTCCACGCGCCCGCCTCTGGCTGGGGCGCACGACCGGCACCATATTGATGGCAGGCGCAGCCTGGCTCGCCGGCATGAGACGAGCGTGAACGCCTTGCGATCCATGCCCGGCCCGTATGCCTGCCACCTCCCCCAGACCTTTCGGAGTAACGAGAGATGAGCACGGACATCGACCTTCTGGAAAGCTCCGGCGTTGGACTGGAGACGGCGCTCCGCATTACCGGCGACGCGCTTGCCGACGCCGATGACGGCGAGCTCTTTCTCGAATATTCGCAGTCGGAGGCCCTCGGCTGGGACAACGGACGGCTGAAATCGGCAAGCTTCGACACGTCTCAGGGCTTCGGCCTCCGGGCGGTTGCCGGCGAGGCGGCTGGCTATGCCCATTCCGGCGAGATCTCCGAAGCCGCGCTTAAGCGGGCGGCAGATGCCGTTCAGGCGGTGAAGACCGGCCACACCGGCACTTATGCCGCGCCGCCAGCGGGCACCAACGCAAGGCTCTACGGGGCCGAAAATCCGCTGGAAGCGCCGGGCTTTGAAGAAAAGGTCCAGCTGCTCCAGCGCGTCGACGCCTATGCGCGCGACAAGGATCCGCGGGTGCGGCAGGTAAGCGTGTCGCTGGCGGGCTCGTGGCAGGTGGTCGACATTCTGCGCGCCGATGGTCACCGGGTCCAGGACATCCGTCCGCTGGTGCGCTTCAACGTCTCCGTCGTCGCCGGCGAGGGCGACCGGCAGGAAACGGGCTCGTACGGCATCGGCGGACGGCAGCCCTACGGCGAGTTCATTGCCGAGGCCAACTGGAAGCATGCGGTGGACGAGGCGCTTCGCCAGGCGCTGGTCAATCTCGATGCGATCCCGGCCCCGGCCGGTACCTTCGATGTGGTGCTGGGCTCCGGCTGGCCGGGCATTCTTCTGCACGAGGCGGTCGGCCACGGACTTGAAGGCGATTTCAACCGCAAGAAGACCTCCGCCTTCGCCGGCCTGATGGGCCAGCGTGTCGCCTCGCCGGGGGTTACCGTCATCGACGACGGCACCATCGCCAACCGCCGCGGTTCGCTGACCGTGGACGATGAGGGCACGCCGACGTCGGAAACCGTCCTGATCGAAGACGGCATTCTCGTCGGCTACATGCAGGACCGCCAGAACGCCCGCCTCATGGGCATGAAGCCGACCGGCAACGGGCGGCGGCAATCGTTTGCCCACATACCGATGCCGCGCATGACCAACACCATCATGCGCGCGGGCGAGCACGATCCGGCCGAAATCATCGCTTCGGTGAAGAACGGCATCTACGCCGTCTCCTTCGGCGGCGGTCAGGTGGATATCACCTCCGGCAAGTTCGTGTTCTCCTGCACCGAGGCCTACCAGATCGAGAACGGCAAGATCGGCGCGCCGGTAAAAGGCGCGATGCTGATCGGCAACGGACCGGACGCGCTCACCCGCGTGCCGATGATCGGCAACGACATGGCGCTCGATCCCGGCATCGGCACCTGCGGCAAGCAGGGTCAGGGCGTGCCGGTGGGCGTCGGGCAGCCGACCATGCGGATCAACGCGCTGACGGTGGGCGGCACCGCCGCCTGAAGCCTATGGAGGCGACGGATGGCGGATCGGATCACCTTCGTCGTCTTCGACATGGATGGCGTGCTCTATGACAAGCATGCCGGCGCCCGGCTCCGGGCGCTTTCCGCGTTGAGCGGGCGCACGCCCCGCGAGATTGACGATGCGATTTTCAGATCCGATTTCGAAGCCCGGGCGGAAGCCGGCGATCCGGCAACCGGCGACGCCTATCTTGCGGGTTTCAGCGAAAGGCTGGGCCACAAAGTCGACCGGCAGACCTGGGCCGGGATCCGGCGCGACATGATGAGCGTGAAGCCCCGCGTCTTCGAACTGGCGCGCCGGCTGAAGCGTCATGTCGATATCGCCATGCTGACGAACAACCCGATCCTACTGAAGGAAACGCTCGCCGACTGCGCGCCGGAAGCGCTCGCCCTGTTCGGCGCATCGGCCCATGTCTCGGCCGAATTCGGCGCACGCAAGCCGGACCCAGTCCTTTACCGGAAGATCTGCGCGCGTCACGGCCATGCGCCGGAGCGTACGGCAATGGTCGATGATTCCCGCAGGAACATCGACGGCGCGAAACGCGCGGGGCTGACCGGGCTCCTCTTCGTCAACGCGATCGTGCTGGAGACACACCTGAGGCGCCTGCAAGCCTTCACCGGAAAGGGACGCGCCCTGCCCGCGCCCGGCCGCGCGCCTCGGCCCTGCGGATAGCCTTCTCATTCCGGGGCCGTGGCGCGGCGATCGCCAACCAGAATGCCGCTACGGCACTGCATGCGAATGCTTGAAACTCCCCGAACGGCGGCCATGAAAATAAATCTGGGCAGCAACGTTTTGCAGGGGGATTAGTCTGTTACCATAGGGACATCTCCCTTGTCGGTCACACTTGAAAGCCGCCCATGGCCACTGATGCCGCGCCTCCGTTTCTGCTCGAATCCGTCGTCCTGCTCGCAACTGCCGTCGTTGCCGTCCCCCTGGCAAAACGTCTCGGGCTCGGCGCCGTCCTCGGCTATCTCGGCGCAGGCATCCTGATCGGGCCGCACGGGCTCGGGCTCTTCCGCAATCCGGAGAGTATTCTTCAGGTCTCCGAGCTTGGCGTGGTGCTGCTGCTGTTCCTGATCGGGCTGGAGCTCAATCCGGCCCGGCTGTGGCGCATGCGCAGGGACATATTCGGGCTCGGCGTCGCGCAGGTGCTGCTGACCGGACTGGTTCTGACCGCGCTCATCATGACAATCGCCGATTCGTGGCGCGTCGCCGCCGTCGCCGGGTTTGGCATGGCGCTGTCCTCCACCGCCTTTGCCCTGCAGCTGCTTCAGGAGCGCGGCCAGTTGCAGACGACGTACGGCCAGCGCGCCTTCGCCATCCTGCTGTTGCAGGACATCGCCATCGTGCCGCTTCTGGCCGGCGTTTCGCTGCTGGCGCCGGGAACGAGCGAGCCTTCCATGCCCGTGTGGCAGGAGGCGGGGATCGCCTTGGCCGCCATCGGCAGCGTGCTTCTGGTCGGGCGCTACGGCCTCAATCCCCTCTTCTCCTTCCTCACCCACTGGGGCGCGCGCGAGGTCATGCTGATCGCGGCACTTCTGGTGGCGCTCGGCAGCGCGACCGTGCTGCACCTGGCCGGCCTGTCCATGGCGCTGGGCGCCTTCATCGCCGGCGTGCTGCTCGCCGAATCCTCGTTCCGCCACACGCTGGAAGCCGATATCGAGCCTTTCCGCTCGCTGCTCATGGGCCTGTTCTTCATGGCGGTGGGGATGACCTTCGCCCTCGACGTCGTGTTTTCCTCATGGCCGATCATTCTGGCCGGCGTCGCAGCGGTGATGAGCGTCAAGGGGCTGGTTCTCTGGGCGTTGTCGCGTATCTTCGGTTCATCCAACACCGATGCGCTGCGCATCGCGACCACCCTGCCGCAGGGCGGCGAATTCGCCTTCGTGCTGTTCTCCTCCGCCTATACGCTCCGGCTTATGAATGCCGACGACAAGTCCGGCCTCATCGCCGTCGTCATCCTTTCGATGATGATGACCCCGATCGTGTGCGCGGCCTACGACCGGATCGCGGAGCGCCTGCGCGCGCGCGGCGTGGCGCCGGAGATCGTGGAGAGTTTCGAGGAAGCGAAGGCCAGCGTGCTGATCTGCGGCTTCGGCCGATTCGGCATGGTCGCGGCGCAGATGCTCGCCGCCGAGGGCATCTCGATCACTGCCATGGACCGCAACGCCGACCGCATCAACTACGCCCGCAAGCTCGGCTACAAGGTCTACTACGGCGACATAACCCGCGCCGACGTGCTGCGCTCGGCCGGAGCCGATCAGGCCGCCGTCGTGGCGCTGTGCGTGGAGCGCGACGACATCATGCACAAGGCGATCGAGTGCATCCGCGAGAATTTCCCGCAGGCGCGCCTCTACTGCCGGGCGACGGACCAGGCCCATGCGATCGACCTGACCAAGATGGGCGTCGATTTCCACATCCGCGAGACGTTCGAATCCGGCATCGTCTTCGGCCGGGCCGCACTGGCGGCACTCTCCATCCCGGCCGACCGCATTTCGGCGATAGAGGAAGACGTGCGCCAGCGCGATTTCGACCGGCTGCAGTTGCAGCTCACCGGCGGTCTCTTCGCCGGCACGGACATCCTGCATGCGCGCACGCCGCGCAAGGAACAGCACAGCGAAAGCGCTTGAGGGTGAAGGGCGCCCAACGATCGGGGCCGGCGGCTTGTTTTGCGCGACGTCGCGCCCTGCCCGGAAAGACCGGAACGAAGCGTTTTTCCCGGACGCGGACATTTCGCCGGCAAAACCGGCACTCCAACGCTGGCAAAGACGGTTATAGGCGACTATCTTCGCGGCCAAGAGGGAGCGGCTCGCTTGCCGCAGACCCGCTTTCTGCAGGTATGCAAGATGGTGCGCTCCCGTTCCTTGAGACGAACACAGGCCTTTCTTACCGCCCTCAGGCGGCGCAAGGCCCTTTCCGCTGCAACAGGCGCGAACCACATGAACCGCTACGAATCCCCCCGCTCCGGCGGCGAAGCCCGCATCCGGTATCTCGACGGCGATTTCCAGATCCTATCGCCCGGCAACTACGTGCGTTGCGCTGTCACCGGTCAGACGATCCCGCTCGACGAGCTGAAATACTGGAGCGCGGAGCACCAGGAAGCCTATATCGACGCCGCGGCCGCCATGAGCCGCATGCGGCCGGAATAGGCGTCGCGGGCCTCCCGCAAACCATTTTGCGTGCTTTGCGTCAGTGGAAGGGATGGTCGCGGATCACCCTGCGCAGCAGTTCCATGACGCGGCGTGGGTCGCGGAAGACGAGATCGACCTCGACCACCCGGGCCGCGCCGGCGAGCCAGCGCATGAGTTCCTGATCCCCCCCCTCCAGACGCCGCATGTCCTTCGTGGTGGTGACAGGGACGAGCCCCTTCTCCTCCGCCGTGGTCAGGATTTCCTGCACCTCCTGACGCGTCAGGACGTGGTGGTCGGGGAATGCCCGGTGCTCGACGATTTCCGCGCCGAATTCCTCCAGCGTATCGAAAAATTTCTGCGGCCGGCCGATGCCTGCAAAAGCCAGAACGCGCCGGCCGGAAACCTCAGGGTTGGGCCGCGGCTTCAGATCCGCGCGCAGAACGGTCAACCCGCGCCGCGCCGCCTGGCGCACCAGCCGCGCCCCACCCTCGCCGGGGCCGATGATGATGAGCGCGTTCGCCTTCACCATCTGGTCGCGCAAGGGCACCCGGAGGGGCCCCGCCGGGATGGTCATGGCGTTGCCAACGCCCACGGCCCCTTCCGCAACCACGAAGGCGAAATCGCGAAAAAGGGCAGGGTTCTGAAAACCATCGTCCATCAGGACGACGTCGGCGCCCGCCTCAACCGCCATCCGTGCGCCGGCGCCGCGATCGGCGGAAACGATGGTGGGCGCGGCATCCGCCAGAAGCAGCGCCTCGTCACCGACCTCTCCCGCCAGATGCGTGTCGGGATCGACCCGGACCGGGCCTTCCAGGCTGCCGCCATATCCGCGCGTGAGAATGAAGGGCCTGTGTCCCTCGTCCAGCAGGAGCTTCGCCAGCACGATGGTGGTCGGCGTCTTGCCCGCGCCGCCGGCAACGAAATTGCCGACGACGATGACAGGCACCGAAACCCGATCACGGGCGGGCTGGCGCATGCGCCTGCGGGCGATGCGGCCATAGACAAAGGCGACAGGCGCCAGTGCGAGCGCCTTCAACCCGATGCGTTGCTGCCACCAGAAATCAGGTGCCGACCGCTGCACGTGCCCCATCCTTGTCCATCCGCCGCGCCGGCCCTGCCTGCGGGGCCTGCTAATCTAGCAGCTTGCCGAGTCCCGTTTCGAGCACCGTCTTCACCGCAGCCAGCGCGCCCTGGCCGGACTGCGCACAGCCTGTCGCTGCCGCCGCAAGGCGCGCCACTTCGGCCGGATCGTCAAGAAGCCGCGCCAGTTCCGCCTGAAGTCCGCTCGCATCGCGGACGATGCGCGCCCCTCCGGCCTCGCCCAGCGAGCGGTAGATGCCGGAGAAATTGCGGACATTGGAGCCGGACACGATCGCGCAGCCGATCTGGGCGGGCTCGATCGGGTTCTGCCCGCCATGGGGGACGAGCGAGCCGCCGATGAAGGCGATGGACGCAAGCCGATAAAATAGCCCCAGTTCACCAATCGTGTCGGCCACATAGACGTTGGAGCCGCGACGGACGAGCTCGCCGCGCGACCGCAGGCTCACATCGTGCCCGGCGCGCGCGAATGTGTCGGCGACCTCCGGTCCGCGCTCGGGATGCCGGGGCACTGAGATCAGCAGAAGATCTTCCCGCTTCGCACGCAACACGCGATGGATATCGGCCAGCATCGCCTCTTCGCCCGGGTGCGTGCTGGCGGCGATCCAGACCGGCCGGTCGCCGATCACGGCGGCAAGCGCTTCGAGCGCCTTCTTGTCATGCGGCAGCGGCGGCACGTCGAATTTCAGATTACCGGTCGAGCGCACGTCGCGCACGCCGAGCGACGCGAAGCGCTCTGCGTCCGCCTGCGACTGGGCCAGGCACAGCGTGATGCAGCTGAATACCGAACGCGCGCCTGCCCCGAAACGCGCCCAACCGCGGCCGGAGCGCTCCGACATGCGGCCATTGACGACGACAGTAGGAATATGCCGGGACGCAAGTTCGCTGAATGTCGCCGGCCAGATTTCCGATTCCACCATGATCGCCAGTTTCGGCCGCCACGTATTCAGGAAACGGGCAACCAGTGGCGCAACGTCATAGGGCACGAACTGGTGTACGGCCCCTTCCGGCAGCCGCTCAACGGCGAGGCGCGCGGATGTTACGGTGCCGGTCGTGAGCACCACGTTGAAGCCACGCGAGACGATCCATTCGATCAGCGGCAGAACGGCGTTGGTCTCTCCCACGCTTGCCGCATGCACCCAGACATGGGCGCCCGGTCGCGGTACCAGACCTGCATGGCCGAAGCGCTCACCCCGGCGTGCGGGATCCTCCTTGCCATGCTTCACGCGACGGGCATGCAGCAGGCTCAATCCGGGCACGGCGAGACGGCCGGCGACCCGGTAGGCCCGAAGCAGCGCGCTGCGCGTTTCAGCCATTGCCCTTTTCCGTCATTGCGTAGGCGCGCGCCGTTGCCGCGTCGAGCCCTTCCTCGACCTTCAGCCGCGCAGCCTCCAGGGCCTCATCATCCGCATCCTTCGGCACTCGAATGAGCTCTTCGCCAACCAGCGCCAACCGGCTGAACGGCAGGTTGATCGTGGCGTGGTCCCAGGTGTCGAGATCGATGTGCCGGCTGGTGGCGATCGCCATGGGCAGGATCGGACAGCCGGAGTGTTTGGCGAGTTGCACGATGCCCGCGCCGGCGACGCGGGCCGGGCCTTTCGGCACGTCGGCGGTCATCGCCACGGTCGCCCCGTCCTCCAGCGCCGTGAGCGCTTCGAAGAAGCCACGCATGCCGCCGCGCTTGCGCATCTGGCGGCTCTTCTGCGAGCCGGAGGCACGGATCAGGCCGAGGCCGAGCCGCTCGGCCGCGACCGCGTTCACCTCGCCATCGGCCGAACGCGAGATCATCACCCGCACGTCCAGGCCGTCGGGCCGGGCGAAGGGCATCATGAAATGCTGGCCGTGCCACATGGCGATGATGAGCGGCGCCTGCGGCAGCACGCTCTCGTAAAGGTCCGCCGGTTCGATGGCGAGCGGCGAGGTCCTGCGCACCAGCAGCAGATAGCGCGCCAACATCCGTCCGACAAAATTCAGGACAGCCGGATTGCGTGCGACGCCCTTCAGCATGTTCCCGCCCGTTTCCGGCGTCTGCGTCCCTCGCTTCGTTCGCTCGCGATCGTTCTCACGCGGTTCGCACGGGCGACAACGGCGCACAGGCGGTCGATCGGACGACGTTTCAAGGATCAGGCGCCTCTCGTCAGTTCGGGGATTTCGCATTGCGGCGGCACATGAAACGCGCGCCGCCGGGCCCCGCAATGGTCTCGGTGAGGCCGGCAATAGCCTCCCCGGCGCGCGCGGGCAAGAGCCTAGAGCACGTTCCGCCCAGGCGAACCCGCCGGGACGACAACAAACCGCGCCCTGTCGGTCACCGGGACCTCCTGTCCGCCTCCGTTTCGGGCGCGGCCAAAGCCGGTCAAGAACCCGGTGCTTACTTCGCGGGCTCTTTCGGATCGAGCAGACGGTGCATATGGACGATGAAATAACGCATGTGCGCGTTGTCGACGCTGGCCTGCGCCTTGGCCTTCCAGACGTCGTAGGCCTTGGCGTAGTTCGGATAGATGCCGACGATGTCCAGCTTGTCGAGATCGCGGAACTCGACCTTGTCGATCTCGGTGAGTTCGCCGCCGAAAACGAGGTGCAGCAACTGGGAGGGCTTTTCCTGTTCGCTCATGATCCGTTCTGCCTTGATCCGTTCAAACTGAATATCGTCGACCTGAATGGCCTGACAGCCTGCCTGCCACATCGGGCGCGAGGGGGCGCAAAGGCCGCCTCAGCCAAGAACGCTGCGCACGACCTCGCCCAACGCGTCGCGAAGGGAGGGGGAAGTCGCGATCAACGCGGGGTGGCGGACATCGGCGCGGTTGTAGCGCAGCGCGCGGCCGTCGAGGTCGGTGAGCTGGCCGCCCGCTTCCTGCACCAAAAGATCCGCTGCCGCAAGGTCCCAGTCATGCGAGCGCGCCGTGGCGATAGCCGCATCGCGCCGACCGTCGGCGACCAGCGCGATGCGCAGTGCCAGCGAGCGGATCGGATCGTCCTGGTTGATGCCGGCGTCCTGCAGCGCCGTCCTCTCGCGAAGGGCCCGCGGCCCCGCCACATGCGCGCCCGACAGCTGCGAGCGCCCGTTGACCGCGATCGTCGTCCCGTTGAGGCGCGCACCACTGCCTGCGGTCGCAAGATAGAGATCTTCCGCGACGGGCACGTAAAGCGCGGCCGCCACCGGCCGGCCCGCTTCCACGACCGCGACGCTCACCGACCAATCGGCCTCGCCATGGATGAAGGCGCGGGTGCCGTCGATCGGATCGACCACGAACAGGCGCTCGTGTGAAAGCCGCGTCTTGTCGTCCGTGGTCTCTTCGGAGAGCCAGCCATAACCGGGCCGCGCGCCGCGCAGTTCGCTGGCCAGATAATGGTCGACCGCCAGATCCGCCTCGGTGACCGGCGAATTGTTCTCCTTGTTCCACACCTTCGGATCGCGCCCGAAGTAGCTCATGGCGAGACGGCCGGCCTCGCGCGCGGCCTCCGCGAGCAGTTCAAGGTCCTGTTCGGGGTTCATCGCGGGAAAGGCGTCAGCGTCCGGCAAGGGTCAATCCTTCGATAGCGACCGTCGGCGCGCTGGTGGAGAATCTCAGGTCCGGATCATTGGCAGGGCGCAGCCTCGCGAACATGTCCTTCAGATTGCCCGCCACCGTGACCTCGCTCACCGGATAGGTTAGTTCGCCGTTCTCGATCCAGAAGCCCGAAACGCCACGGCTGTAGTCGCCGGTGACCGGGTTGACGCCGTGGCCGATGAGGTCGGTGACATAGAGCCCCTCGCCGATCTCGCGGGTCATGTCCTCGGGCGACATGTCGCCGGGAAGGAGCGAGAGATTGGTGGGACCGGGCGAGGTGCCGGAGCCCGCGCGCGCGGCCCGCGCATTGGTTTCAAGCCCGAGTTCGCGCGCCGTCGGACCGTCAAGGAACCAGGCATTCAGAACGCCGTCCTCGATCATCGAAAGAGGGGCGACCGGCAGGCCCTCGCCGTCGAAGGGCCGGGAGCCCGTGGCCCGCGGCTTCAGCGGATCGTCGGTGATCGTGATGCCGGGGGCAAAGACCCGTTCGCCCATGCGGTCGCGCAGGAAACTCGTCTTGCGCGCGACCGCGGCGCCATTGACCGCGCCGGCGAAATGCCCCACCAGCGAACGCGCTGCGCGCGGCTCGTAGATGATGGTCGTGGTGCGTGTGTCGACCTTGCGCGGATTGATCCGGCGTACCGCGCGCTCGCCCGCCCGTCTGCCGATTTGCGCCGGATCGTCGAGATCGGCCCGGTGGGTGCGGAAGTCGAAATCGTAATCGCGCTCCATTCCCGTGCCCTCGCCGGCAACCGCCGTCATGGACAGCGAATGACGCGACACCAGATAGGAGCCGGAAAAGCCTGTGCTGGTCGCCAGCACCACGCCGCCGACGCCGCCGGAGGCAGAGGCGCCACCGGACTTGGAAACGCCGGAGACCGCCAACCCCGCCTCTTCCGCCGCAAGCGCCGCATCGCGCAGGTCGTCGGCGCTCACCTCGCTCGCGTCGAGAAGATCGAGCGACGGCAGGGAGCGGGCCAGACGGTCGGCATCGGCAAGACCGGCATAAGGGTCTTCCGGCGCAATGCGGGCCATGGCGACGGCCCGTTCGGCAAGGCCTGCGAGATCGTCGAACGCATTGGCGGAGACGCTGGCCACGCGGCGACCGACGAAGACGCGCAGGCTGAAGCCATCGGATTCCGAGCGTTCGGTTTCCTCCACCTTGCCCGCGCGCACGGAAACGGAAAGCGACTGACCGGTGATCGCGACCGCATCGGCGGCATCGGCGCCGGCGGTGCGGGCGGCCTCCACCAGACGGGCGGCGCGCGCTTCGAGATCCTGCTGATCGACGGTGAGTGTCATCTCAATCCTTTCACTCCCGAACGGCCCGCATTCGGCACCGGTCCGGGTTCGTGTGTGCGCAGTATATAGGGTGGCTAGGAGCGGCTTTCCCGTGCGGCCGCCTCCAGCATCCTCAGCAGCGCGCCATGTCTATGCCTCATGCCGGGTCCGGGCAAGGTCCTGCCGGGCAAACGCATTGCGGCGCGGATGTAAACGGAACCTGAACGACCCGCTCACCATTCCCTAACCCTCTTTGAAATCAGGAAAATTTAACCAGGTTTCTTAAGCAGGTTCGAACCGCCGCCGCCTATTGTCGATCACGTCAAACGGGAAGCCGGCCATAAAAAAACAGAGCCGGCCACGGGAGAGGCAAATTGAGGCGTCAAACAGCAACCTGCGGGCTCGCTCCCGCGGAACAGGAGACGTGCGCGCGTCTGGATCCCCTCGCGCTGCCTTCCACCTTCACTGTCGGCCTGGCCGAAAGTGAAGGTGGGCTGGCGGGGGCGGATATCCACCTGGACCGCAACACCGTCATCGTCACGCGTCGCCACAACGGCCGGCGCAACCAGATCTTCCTCAAGCTTCGCGACTTTCGCGGCGTCGCGGCCCGCGTGCGGCCGGCGGATGTCGCAGGTGCGATCGAGGTGACGCTGGAGCTGTTGCACGCGGAACCCTCGTTGTCGCTGGTGTTGATGGAAGCGAGCGACCTCGATGACGTGGTCGCCGACTGGCAGGCCTGGGCCCGCCGGCTGGCCCTGCCGCTTCTGATGATCGAACCGGACGGCACGCTCAGCGAGGTAGCGGGCTCCCCCAACCGGATCTCGGTCGGCCGACCGGGGCCTCGACGGCGCTCTTCTGTCCTGCGTGGGCGCCGTCCCCGGTTTCTCGTGCGCCGCAAGGCCGGCATCGCCGGCATGATGCCGGTTCACGTCGGCGAGCGCGAGATCATCGCACGGCGCTGACCCGTTCATTCAATCGGGAAGCGTTCTGCAATGCCGGGCCGGAATGCGCACGCCTCAGGCGTTCGCCATCTTGTCGAGCAGGATTTCCAGCTTGTGCCGGACTTCCACTTTCACCGGCTCGCAGACGCGCAATATTTCCTCCGCCTTCAGAAAATTCAGCACGCGAAAAGCATCGATATCCGGCCGGATGAGGATGTCGGGTGCCTGCGTCTTCAGTTTTTCCGCCGTAATCGTCTGCATCAGGATCTGCGTCGAGCCGAAGATCGAATCGCTGGCGGACGGCAGGCTGCGCCCCTTGCGCGGGATCGGCGAGCCCACGACATCCACCGCGATGACGATATCGAGCCCCTGCGGCAGGGTGTCGAAGGGCAACGGGTTGACGACGCCGCCGTCGATCATCACCCGCTCCCGGAAGGTCACCGGCTTGAACACGACCGGAATGGCGATGGAGGCGGCGACCGCCTGGTGCAGATCGCCGGAGCGGATCGCCACCTGGCGGCATTCGTAGAAATCGGTCGCGACCACCGTCAGCGGGATCCGGAGATCGGCGAAATCGCGCGGGATCGAAGAACCCGCGAAGACCTCAAGCACCCGGGTAGCGTCGAACTGCGCCAGGCCGCTGCCGGCGAAAAGGTCGGCAAAGCGGCGCGGACGCAGCTGCCACAGGCGACCCAGCGCATCGGCGCGCTTTCGGAAGATACCGGTTGCGATCTCACGAATTTCTGCCCCTGAAAGCCCGCCGCAATAACCGGCACCGATGATTGAACCGATGGACGTGCCCGCGATGGCCGCCGGTACGATGCCCATCTCGTCCAGCGCTTCGAGCACGGGGATATGCGCCAGCCCGCGCGCGCCTCCGCCGCCGAGCGCAAGTCCGATACGCGGTGAAGTCATGAGACGCGTGTTCCTTCGCAAAGAATGCAAGCGACGGGATGATGTGATCCGCCGCCTGCCCGGCAGCCTGGAGGACAGGCTCTCGTGATGTGGGAGCGGTTGGCCGATGTGGCAACCGCCTGCAGGAACCAACGCGTTACTGCCGCCGTCCGTTTCACGAAGGTGCGAAAAAGGCCAGCAGGGCGGCGAGCGTGGCGTCCGGGTTCTCCTCGGGCAGGAAATGGCCGCCGTCGATTGGCTGGCCTTCGGCCTCCGGCGCCCACTCGCGCCATATGTCGAGCGGGTTCTTGTCCGGTGACAGGCCGCGTCCGCCCCACAACACCAGGAGCGGCAGGTCGATTGTCTTGCCGGCGGCGCGGTCGGCGGTGTCGAGATCCATGTCGATGCCGGCACCGGCGCGATAGTCCTCGCATGCCGCGTGGATGCGTTCGGGGTCGGAGAAGAACGCGCGATAGTGCTCCAGCGCCCGCTTGTCGAAGACGGAGAGATTGCCGTTGCCGGTCCAGCTCGCCAGCGTGTGTTCCAGGTAGAAGGTGCTGGCGCGCGCGATGAGGTTTTCCGGCAGCGGCATCGGCTGGGCCAGGAACATCCAGTGATACATCTTCAGCGCGAACGTCTTGTCCATCTGCCGCCAGTATTCGAGGGTCGGCAGGATATCGAGCACGGCGAGACGCGACAGCCGGTCGGGATGATCGAGCCCCAGGCGATAGGCGACCCGGGCGCCGCGATCGTGGCCGGCGAGCGCGAAGGTCTGGTGGCCGAGTCGCGTCATCATCGCGACGATATCGTTGCCCATGGCGCGCTTGGCATAGGCGGCCCCCTTCTCTGACTTCGGCACCGAACTTTGGCCATAGCCGCGAAGATCGGGGATGATGCAGGTGAAATGCCGGGAGAGGTCCGGCGCCAGCTTGTGCCACATGACGCCGCATTCGGGATAGCCGTGCAACAGCACCAGCGGCGGCCCCTCCCCGCCGATGCGCACGTGCAGCGTCGCGCCATCGCCCTCCACCTTGCGGGTCTCGAAACCGGGAAAGAGTTCGGGCAGGTCGACCATCGGATCATCCTCGCAGGTTCGCCGCGAGGATGACCGCTACCGGCAGTTCTTGCAATACGGCATTGGTGGCGACACGCGCACGCTCAGCCGCGTTCGCGCTCCACCGCGCGCCAGCCGATATCGCGCCGGCAAAAGCCTTCCGGCCAGTCGATCGCATCGACCGCGCGGTAGGCCCGCTTTTGCGCCTCGGCAACCGTCGTCCCCAGCGCGGTGACGCCGAGCACCCGGCCGCCGTTGGCGAGGATCCGGTCACCATCGGCCTTCGTGCCGGCATGGAAGATCTCCACCGCCGGATCGGACGCCGCCGCATCGAGCCCGCGGATTTCCGTGCCTTTCTCGTAAGATCCCGGATAGCCCTTCGCCGCGACCACGACGCAGAGCGCGCTTTCGTTGCGCCACGACACGGACTTGCCTTCGAGCTTGCCGTCCGCGGCGGCCAGAAGAAGCTCCAGCAGATCGCTTTCAAGCCGCATCATCAGCGCCTGGCATTCCGGATCGCCGAAGCGGACATTGTATTCGATCAGTTCGGGACCATCCTTGGTGATCATCAGCCCGGCATAGAGGATGCCGGTGAAGGGACAGCCCATGTCGGCCATGCCGCGCAGGGTCGGCTCGATGATCTCGGCCATGGTACGGGCGACGAGCGCGTCGCTCATGACGGGAGCGGGCGAATAGGCGCCCATACCGCCGGTGTTGGGGCCCTCGTCGCCGTCGAAGACGCGCTTATGGTCCTGCGCGGTGGCAAGCGGCAGTGCGGTCTTGCCATCGCAGATCGCGAAGAAGCTCGCCTCCTCGCCGTCGAGGAACGCCTCGATCACCACTTCGGCGCCCGCGTCTCCGAAGCTGCCCTCAAAGCAGGCCGCAACCGCGTCGAGCGCCTGTTCTTCGGTCATCGCGACGACGACGCCCTTGCCGGCGGCCAGCCCGTCCGCCTTGACGACGATGGGCGCGCCCTTGTCGCGTACATAGGCCGCCGCGCTCGCCGCATCGGTGAAGCGACCGTAGGCGCCGGTCGGAATGCCGTATTTCGCGCAGAGATCCTTGGTGAAGCCCTTGGAGCCCTCAAGCCGGGCGGCAGCCGTGCTCGGTCCGAAGACCCTGATGCCGGCCGCGACCAGATCGTCGGCAAGGCCCGCCACCAGCGGCGCCTCGGGGCCGACAACGACGAGGTCGATCGCCTTTTCCCGACAGAATGCCACGACAGCCGCATGATCGGCGACATCGAGGCCGGCGCTTGTCGCCACGCGGTCGATGCCGGCATTCCCCGGAGCGGCGTAAAGCGCCTCGATCAGCGGCGATTTGGCGAGCGCCCAGGCCAGCGCGTGTTCGCGCCCGCCGGAGCCAATGAGAAGAACGTTCATGGTGATCCCGTCGCGGATGAAGGTCGTCGCCGGGGTCTAGCATGCCGGCGCGCGCAGGCAAATCCGTTCCGCTCTTGACCTTGGCTCCGTTCCGCGCGAACTCAGGGAGCAAGCAGCCACCCCCAGCGCGGTATCGACATGAAGATGCAATTTCCCGGCGCGGTGACGGAAGCCGTCGCAGACGCCGTTTCCGGCAACTGGGTCGACCGGTTCGCCCCCGATTGGCTCAAGCCCTATGCACGGCTTGCGCGCTGGGACCGGCCGATCGGCTGGTGGCTGCTGATGTGGCCGTGCTGGTGGTCGGCGGCGCTGGCGGCGGAAGCCGCCGGATACATGTTGCCGAACATCTGGCACCTCGTGCTTTTCATGATCGGCGCGATCGCCATGCGCGGGGCCGGCTGCACCTACAACGACATCGTCGACCGCAACTACGACGGCATGGTCGAGCGCACGCGCTCGCGCCCCATCCCCTCCGGTCAGGTGTCCACGGTGCAGGCCGTCGTCTTCATGGTCCTGCAGGCGCTGGCCGGCCTTGTGGTGCTGCTGCAATTCAACACCTACACCATCGTGCTGGGCCTGTGCTCGCTCTTCGTGGTGGCGGTCTATCCATTCATGAAGCGGATCACCTACTGGCCGCAATCCGTCCTGGGCCTTGCCTTCAACTGGGGCGCGCTGGTGGGCTGGAGCGCTGTCTTCGGACATCTCTCCTGGGCGCCGGTGGCGCTTTATGCCGGCGGGATCCTATGGACCATCGGCTACGACACGATCTACGCCCATCAGGACAAGGAAGACGACGCGCTGATCGGGGTTAAATCCACTGCGCGCCTGTTCGGCGGCTGGACGGAGACCGCCGTTTCCGTCCTTTACCTCGGCGCGACGGGCTTCTTCGTGCTGGCGGCGACGCTCGCCGACGCCGGTCCTCTCGCCTTCCTCGGCCTCGCTGTCGGTGCCGTCCATTTCATCTGGCAGATCATCGTTCTCGACATCGACGACAACGACCAGTGCCTCAAGCTCTTCCGCTCCAACCGCATCTATGGCTGGATCATCTTCATCGGCTTCGTGCTGGACGGACTGATCGCCAATTTCTGAGATTTGTGCCAATACTTGCGGATCGGCCAACACGGTTCGGCCAATGCAGCTCGGGGGGGAGACGAACATGAGCGAGCACGTTCACTGGATGCTGGAACTGGCGCTGAAGGACGGCGCGGCGGAGGACTTCAAGGCGCTGATGCGCGAGATGGTGGAGGCGACCAGGGCCGACGAGCCGGGCGCGCTCATCTACGAGTGGTACATCGACGAGGCGGAGACGAGCGTCCATATCTCCGAACGCTATGCCGACTCAGCGGCCACGATGACGCATCTCAACAATTTCGGCACGAAGTTCGCAGCCCGCTTCATGGAACTCGCCCGGCCGACGCGCATGACCGTCTACGGCACGCCGAACGAGGAAGCCAGCGCCGCGCTCAAACGCCTTAACGCGACGTTTCTGAGCGAGATCGGCGGCTTCGCGCGCTAGACACACGGGCGCGAATTCAGACCCGCTCTCACCGCCTGTCGCGAAAAAATCCCTTCAGCAGATCTGCCGCCTGCTTCTCTCCGATGCCGGAATAGACCTCCGGCGCGTGGTGGCAGGTGGCCTGCGCGAAAAAGCGCGGGCCGTGCTCCACGGCCCCGCCCTTGGGATCGCCAGCACCGAAATAAAGCCGCCTGATGCGGGCGAACGAGATCGCGGCCGCGCACATGGCGCAAGGCTCCAGCGTCACGTAGAGATCGCAGTCGCCGAGCCGCTGCGAACTCAGCCTTGCCGCAGCCTCGCGAATGACGAGAACCTCGGCATGCGCGGTAGGATCGTTGTCGGAAAGCGTCCGATTGCCCGCCGCCGCGAGAATTTCGCCATCGCGCACGATCACCGCCCCTACGGGCACCTCGCCGCGCGCTGCCGCCGCTTCCGCCTGCGCGAACGCGGCGTCCATGAAGGAAGAGGATCTCGTCATGGCCGGCACGCTAGCGGCAAGCGGCCAATTTTAGAAGACGGGGAATTTTGCCCTTTCCCGTATCTCCCCGCATTTTCCCTCACGCGAGCGCTATTTCGTTTCCGCCGCGCGCGACCTCTGCTATCACCCGCACCATGGTGAAAGACACATCGAAATCGACGGCTGCGGACAAGGATACCGATGCCGACCCGGACGCGGACAAGGGCGAGCGCATCGCCAAGGTGATGGCGCGCGCAGGGCTTTGCTCGCGGCGCGAGGCGGAAGGCTGGATCGCCGCCGGCCGCGTCGAACTCAACGGACGCACCCTCACCACCCCCGCCGTCACCGTGACCGCGCGGGACACTGTGATGGTGGACGGCAAGGCCCTGCCGACGCGCGAGCGCACGCGGTTGTGGCTCTTCAACAAGCCCAAGGGCTTCGTCACCACATCGCGCGATCCGGAAGGCCGGCCGACCGTTTTCCAGCGGCTGCCGAAGGATCTGCCGCGCGTCATTTCCGTCGGCCGGCTCGACATCAACACCGAAGGCCTGCTGCTGCTGACCAACGACGGCGGGCTTGCCCGCGTTCTGGAACTTCCCGCAACAGGCTGGCTGCGCCGCTACCGCGTGCGCGCCCACGGCAAGGTGACCCAGGCGGATCTCGACGCGCTGAAGAATGGCATCGCCATCGACGGCGTCTTCTACGGCGCGATCGAGGCCGAGGTCGACCGCGAGCAGGGCTCCAACATGTGGCTGACGCTGGGCCTGCGCGAGGGCAAGAACCGCGAGGTCAAGCGCGTTCTGGAACATCTCGGGCTCTCGGTGAACCGCCTCATCCGCATTTCCTTCGGCCCCTTCCAGCTCGCTGACTTGCCGGAAGGCACGGTGCGCGAGATCCGCGGACGCGTGCTGCGCGACCAGCTCGGCGACAAGCTCGCGCGCGAGGCAGGCGCCGACTTCGAAGCGCCGGTCAACCAGCGCGCACAGGACCAGAAGAAACAGGCCGCCGGCGCGAAGACCGCGAAGAAGGCCGGCGGCAAGCCGCGCAAGACCGAGCCCGGCTGGATCAGCGCCAAACAGGGCGAGCAGGCGCACGCCAAGGCCCATCCGAAGCACAAGGCAGCCGGAACGAAGCCCGCTCTCCGCTCGAAACCTGAAACCGAAACGGCGGCGTCTGCGAAGGGGCAAGGGGCCGGCAGCCGGCTTCCTGCAAATGCGCGGCCCGGTGGCACTGGCGGACGCGGACCGACCGGAAGGGGGCCGGCACGCGAGGGATCTGCCGGCAAGGGCACCGGATCGCGTGGGGCGGGAAGCCCGAAACCGGGAAGCCGGGGACCGCGTTCGCGGCCGCCGAAATCGTAAGGCCGACGTCCCATGCGCATCGTTTCGGGCCGCTTTCGCGGCACCCATCTCGCAACGCCCAAGGGCGAGGGCACACGCCCAACGTCCGACCGGCTGCGCGAGACCATCTTCAACATTCTCGCCCACGGCCACGATGACGCCGTGGTCGACGCCCGCGTGCTCGATCTCTTCGCCGGCACCGGCGCGCTCGGGCTGGAAGCGCTGAGCCGCGGGGCGCGGGCCTGTGTGTTCATCGAGGATGCGGTGGAGCCGCGCGGCCTTATCCGGCGCAACGTGGAGACGATGGGGCTGACCGGCGTCACCAAGATCTTCCGTCGCGACGCGACCAGGCTCGGCGATGCCGGCACGATCGAGCCGTTCGATCTCGTCTTTCTCGATCCTCCCTATCGCAAGGGGCTGGGCGAGAAGGCGCTGGCAAGCGCGAAGGCCGGCGGATGGCTGAAGCCCGGCGCCTTGTGCGTGCTGGAGGAGGCCGCCGACGCGGTTGTGGAGACCCCGTCCGGATTTACGCCGCTCGACGAACGCGCGGCCGGCGACAGCAAGGTCCTGTTCCTGCGCCTTGCCAGCGAATAACGGACCCGTTGTTCCAGAATTGTCGGGCCGGTCCTTGCCTTTCGAAACGACAACCCCAAATGTGCCCTGACGACACGGGGTAATCCGACTGGACACCCCGATTGAGCGCCCCGTGCCCGCACATTCCCGACCCCACCCAAGGCATCCATGGTTCCGATCCTTAAGATTTCCGGGCTTTCCAAGGTCTATGACAGCGGCTTCACGGCGCTGAAGTCGGTCGACCTCGAAATCGCGAAGGGCGAGATTTTCGCGCTTCTCGGTCCCAACGGCGCCGGCAAGACGACGCTGATCTCCATCATCTGCGGCCTGGTCAACCCGACCGGCGGCACGGTCGTCGCCGCCGGACACGACGTCATCCGCGATTACCGTACGGCGCGTTCGATGATCGGGCTGGTGCCGCAGGAGCTCACCACCGATGCCTTCGAGACCGTGTGGGCGACGGTAAGCTTCTCGCGCGGGCTCTTCGGCAAGCCGAAGAACCCGGCCCATATCGAGAAGGTGCTGAAGGCACTCAGCCTCTACGACAAGCGCAATTCCAAGGTGATGACGCTGTCGGGCGGCATGAAGCGGCGCGTGCTGATCGCCAAGGCGCTTGCGCACGAGCCGGAGATCCTGTTCCTCGACGAGCCGACGGCTGGCGTCGACGTGGAGCTCAGGCGCGACATGTGGAACGTGGTGCGCGAGCTACGTGACGGTGGCGTGACCATCATCCTGACCACCCACTACATCGAGGAAGCCGAGGAGATGGCCGACCGGGTCGGCATCATCAGCAAGGGCGAACTGATGCTGGTGGAGGACAAGAACGAGCTGATGCGCAAGCTCGGCCGCAAGCAGCTCCGCCTCACGCTGGCCGAACCGCTCGCCGCGCTACCGGAAGCTCTCACCGGCCGCGGTCTGGAACTGGAGGAAGACGGATGCGAACTCGTCTACACCTATGACAGCCAGGGCGAGCGCACCGGCATCACTGGACTTCTCGCCGACCTGTCGCAAAACGGCATCCGCTTCAAGGATCTCGACACCAGCCAGAGTTCGCTGGAGGAGATCTTCGTCAATCTGGTGAGGGATCAGCAATGAACTTTTACGCCGTGCGCGCGATCTACACCTATGAGATGGCCCGCGCCTTCCGCACGCTGCTGCAAAGCGTCGTCTCGCCGGTCATCTCCACATCGCTGTACTTCGTCGTCTTCGGCGCGGCGATCGGTTCGCGTATCGACGAGATCAACGGCGTCTCCTACGGCGCCTTCATCGTGCCGGGCCTGATCATGCTCTCGCTGCTGACCCAGAGCCTGACCAACGCCGCCTTCGGCATCTATTTCCCGAAGTTCGTCGGCACCATCTACGAGGTGCTGTCGGCCCCCGTCTCGTTTGTCGAGGTGGTGATCGCCTATGTGGGAGCAGCTGCAACCAAGTCGATCATGCTGGGGCTGATCATCCTGGCGACGGCTAGCCTGTTCGTTCCGCTCAGGATCGAGCACCCCTTCGTCATGCTCACCTTCCTGGTCCTGACCGCCGTGACGTTCTCGCTCTTCGGCTTCATCATCGGCATCTGGGCCGACAACTTCGAGAAGCTGCAGCTCGTGCCGCTTCTGATCGTGACGCCACTCACCTTTCTCGGCGGCAGCTTCTATTCCATCGACATGCTGCCGCCCTTCTGGCGCACCGCGACGCTGTTCAATCCGGTCGTGTATCTGGTGTCCGGCTTCCGCTGGAGCTTCTACGGGGTGGCCGACGTCTCGGTCTGGATCTCGCTTACCATGACTGGCGTATTCCTCGCGATCTGCCTGACCGCAATCTGGTGGATCTTTCACACCGGCTGGCGCCTTAAAGCATAGATAAAAAACAACATTGTTATTTTTTTCGATTGAAATTATAGTATTTTCTTTGTTGACGTTAGGTTCACTTTATTCAATATTGAAAGAAAGATGCGATCTTCTTTGTATCAAAATCACATGAGAAATCCGCCGCGACATGGAATGTGTTTTTTGTCGCGGAATACGGGGGGATAGCTCGGATATGCTACCCGCAAAAAAAGAATTTATTGATCAAAACAAGGTCATGATCGTCGATGACGATGAAGATGACATCTATCTGATGAAGAAAGCACTCGTCAGGTTACAGGAATCTGCGCGGGTCAATCTTGACCTTACCTTCATCCTGTCCGGTTCGGAGGCGCTCGGGGAAATTGATCGTGGTCTCATGGACAATGCCCTGCCCGACAAGATCTTTCTCGATCTCAACATGCCGGGCGTCAATGGGCTGGATGTGCTGCAATATTGCATGGCGCAGGAGATCCTCGACAAGGTCGAGGTCGTCGTGATCACCACCGCGTCTGATCCCGACACCCATCAGGCGGCTCTGGCGCGGGGTGCGAAGTCCGTGTGCGTCAAGCCGAACAGCTTGCAGGAAATGTCGGATCTCGTCTCCCGCCTGCTGAACATAAGCTGACGATCGCCTGCCCCAAGCGGGTTCTCAGGCGGAATGAGGGCAACGCCGGCCGACAGGTGCGGTGGCGCTTGCGAAAGCGTCGGCAGCAAATCGGGTCGCAAACGATGCCAGGCGCCTGTCGCGGTCCTGAAAAATCCTGAACAATCCTGAGCGCAACAGGCATCAGGTTTGTGAACCCTCGTGTCCATTGCCTCAGACGGCGGGACTTTGGAATCTCCCCTTATCGACACGCGGCCGTTTGCGCGGATACACTCCCATCATCGGAATATGAGCGGACACGTTTGCGGCTCGGGCGGCAACAGCATTGCCGATCGGGCTCACCGTGCATGCTCTGACCACTTTCTGTCTTCGGGCCGTCATCCCCGGACAAACCGTGATCCGGCCGCAATACGGATCACCTCACGCAGCATGTCATGGCGTGCCGAACATCGTGCAGGTCGTGCGGGGGATGCAGTGTCGCGATACGGCGGACGGAGACCGGCGGAGGAGGAGCCGCGGTCATGCTTGGCAACTTGGAGAATTTCTTCCAGACCACATCGTTCATGGCGCATGGCTACTGCCTTACCTGGCGCGGTGACCTGATCGCCCTGCACGCGCTGTCCGACGGACTGACATTCCTCAGTTACGTTCTGATTCCCGTTGGCATGGTCTACTTCGTGAAGAAGCGCAGGGACCTGGCCCACAAGGGCATCTTCAGCCTGTTCGCAGCCTTCATTCTCGCCTGCGGGGCAACCCATCTGCTCGCGATGATCACCCTGTGGGACCCCATCTACGGACTGGAAGGACTGGTGAAGGCGCTGAACGCCCTCATCTCCATGGCAACTGTCGTCGCCCTCTATTTCGTCATTCCGCGGGCGCTGCAACTGCCCAGTCCCGCAATGCTGCGCGAAGCGAACCTCCAGCTCGTCGACGAGGTGGAACGCCACAGCCGCACCAATCGCGATCTGATCCGGCTGCAGGACCAGTTGCGCGAGCACATGAAGGCCCGTGCCCAGGAAATGGAGGCCAAGGCCGGCGAACTGGAGCAAGCCAACGAAAGCCTGCGCCGCTTCGCCCACATCGCCTCGCACGACCTGCAGGAACCGTTGCGCAAGATCGCGGTCTACACTGACGTTCTGGAACAGGCCGTCGCGAAGGACGACAGGGAGGAAACGCTGCGCACCTCGCAGCGCCTGCAGGCAATGTCCGCGCGCGCCCGCACGATGGTGGGCGACCTTCTGCGCTTTTCCAAGATGAGCCAGTACGAACCCGCCCGGACGCCTTTGGACATGGTGGCCGCGGTGCAGGAAGTGGCGGAGCTTTTCGAGCAACAGATCGCGGCGCGCGCCGGCACGCTCGACATCGAGGTTGAGGGACTGACCGCACATGCGGACCCGCTACTGGTGCGCCAGATCTTTCAGAACATCATCGGCAACGCGGTCAAATACGTGCCGCAGAGCCGAAGCCCGGCGATACGGGTAACATCGCAGTCGAGCCCCGAGGGACGGACGATCACCGTGGCCGACAACGGTCTCGGCTTCGACCCGGAACTGAAGTCGAGGATTTTCGAGCCCTTCACCCGGCTGCACGGGCGCGACGTGGCGGACGGAACCGGGATCGGCCTTGCGATCGTCGCGCGCGCCGTCCAGAGCATGAACTGGAAGATCGACGTCGACACCGAGCCCGAGGTCGGTACGCGCTTCACCCTCTTCATCCCGCGGAAGGACATCATCGGCAAGGCGTGAGCCCCCAGCCGGTCGCACGGCCTATTTCAGCCCAACGATCGGCAGAGACCAAAAGAGGCGCCCGAAGGCGCCTCTTGTCGAAATCTGGCGTATCGTCCGCCCGAAGGTTCAGCCGTGCCGCGCGCGACGCGTCGCCTCAATGGCACGGTTGAGATACATGTCGCGGTCATAGACGTCGGCATAGTACTTGACCACGCCGGTCTTGGCGTCCGGCCAGGCCGTGAAATACGCCACGTAGACCGGAATATCGGCGCTCACCGCTTCGGACTCGTTCTTGCCCTGGGCGATGCGGTCTTCGACATAGGTCTTGTCCTTGCCGAGCACCGCCGCCGCCATCGCCTGCGGGTCCTGCAGGCGCACGCAGCCGTGGCTGAAGGCCCGGTCCGTGCGCTGGAACAGCGACTTGGCCGGCGTGTCGTGCATGTAGATGTGGTGCTTGTTCGGGAACAGGATCTTCAGTTTGCCGAGCGCGTTTGAGCGCCCGGGAAGCTGACGCACGTTGATGCTCTGCTTCTTGGCCGCAACGGCCCGCCAGTCGACGGAAGCCGAGGAGACCTGCCGACCGTTCACGGTCGTCACCTCATACCCGGAATCGTCGAGGTAATACGGGTTGTTGTTCAGCTTCGGGATCATCTCGTTGACGATGATCGAATAGGGCACACCCCAGTAGGGATTGTATTCCACCGTCTTGATGCGATCGTAGAAGAAGTTGGTCTGGTTCGACTTCTTGCCGACGACGACGCGCATCGACAGCGGGTCCCTTCCCGGCTGCGTATAGGTCACCTTGAAGGCGGGCTGGTTGATGAACACGCGCCGCTCGCCGAGATCGCGCGGCAGCCAGCGCAGCCGCTCCATCGCGAGCTTCACCTTGTCGATCTTGGAATCGAGCGACATCCCGACCATCGTGCGCACCGTGTTCGGGCCCACGACGCCATCGGCGGAAAGACCGGCCTCGCGCTGGTAGTCCTTCACCAGCGACACCAGCTCCGGCGTGTAGGTTTCGCCGCCATCATAGGTGTCGAACGTGTCGGCGTGATCCGTCTTCAGGTCTTCGGAGGCCTTCAGACTGATCGCCTTGACGACATTCGCCATTTCCGGATTGCTCTGGCCCGGCTTGATCAGCGTGCCGGGCGCGATGGAGACAGGGGCCTCATCGCTCTGGGTCTTCAGCGTGGCCAGGGTGGCGACGAGTTCCTTGAACTCCCGGGACGAGGGATTGCGCGCCTCCAGATAGGCGGCAACATCGTCGCTTGCGGCAAGGCTCGCCATGGTCTTGCCGAGGTCGACCTCGTGACGCGGCAGATCGTGGTAGCCGGAAATGCGGTCGGGATCGACGCGGCCACGCTGGGCATCGAGGGCGTAGGTGAGAGTTGCGGCCGAAAGCTCCATCTCGAAGCGCATAAGTTCGCGCTCATGGGCACGCGCCTGCATGCCCGGCGACGAAATGCCGGCATCGCTGACGATCCCGGAGCCGGTCGCCTCGTTGCTGGCCACCTCGACGTCGGAGGCGCGCATCGCGACCGTCTCCTGCGGCAGCTCCACCGCATAGTCGGCAGGCTCGAGCCCGACCTTGCCGGCATCGGCCAGAACCTTCATGGCCGCGCGGGCCTTGTCGGACACCTTGCCATCCTTCACCCAGACGAAAGCGGGCTTCCTGGCGTAATAGGTCTCGATCGCATCGATGACGGACGGCAGCGCACGCAGCTGCAAGCCGGCGAGCGTCGGGGCATCGCGCTCGAACGGCGTGGGCGTCGCCGGGTTCGCGGCAGGCGCATCCGCAGTCGCGGGGTCCGCGGTGGCCATCTCCGTCTCCGCAACGGGCGTCTCGGCGGAAGTGGTGTCAGCAGCCGTCGTGTCCGTTTCCGGCGCGGAGGCGGCAGCGGTTGCCGCCTCGCTGGTCGCGGCATCGCCGTTCGCCACATCACCGGTCGCACCAGTGTCGGTCGCAGCAGTGTCGGTCGCCGCTTCGGCTTCCGTCCCCGCCGCCGTCGAATCGGCCGGGCTGTCGCCGTAGGCGGCAATGGAACCGGTCATGCGAACGTCGCCGGCGCGCTCGGGCGACTGGTCGGTCGCTGCGGCCTGAGCGTGGGCCTGAGCTTGGGCGGCGGCGGCTTCCTGCTGGCGCTTGGCGGCAGCCTCGGCGACGGCGCGCGACAATGCGTCCAGCGAAACGGTCTTCAGCTCGTCCGGCTGGTAGGTATAGTATTTCGGGCTGGAAACGTGGGCCTTGACCGGCTCGGGGTCGTAGCGGTCGTAATCTTCGTCCTGGCCCTGGGAGCCCCAGCCGCCCCAGCCGAAGAAGCCGCTGCCCCGCGATTCCCGACGCGGTTCGCGGTAGCCGCGCGGCGCGCGCTCGGCGCGGGGATCGCGATAGTCGCGCCCATCCGACTGCATGCGCATGCGCTCGACGCTGCGCGCGCCGGCCAATCGGTCCGCCATGTCGGCGAAGGCCGGTTGACTTGTCGTCACCACCGCACTTGCAAGAAGGGCGGAAACAAAGGCCGCCCGGTGGCCGCGCATCCTGAACGTCATTAGGAACCTACCAGATTTCTTCGCCGTCATTCAGGGATCAGAATCGCCTGAACAATGTTAACCAAACACTACACCGGTCACGATCGGGGATCACATATGAGCGAGGTCGGTTTCCCGTTTTTTCGCCGCCTCGCCCGCCCGGCCGTCCCATAGATCGGGATGGCCCGCTTATGCGCCTGTAACTTGGACTAAAATGCAGCAAATGCGTTGGAGTTCCGGTGATTTACATCACTGTTTGCACCATCGCCACCCCCGTGAAAACCTGCAGGCGCCCGCCGGTCGCAGATTTCCG
This sequence comes from Breoghania sp. JC706, assembly GCF_037026715.1. Lineage (NCBI taxonomy): Bacteria > Pseudomonadati > Pseudomonadota > Alphaproteobacteria > Hyphomicrobiales > Stappiaceae > Breoghania > Breoghania sp. JC706. Next base: position 332,156 of record NZ_JBANCG010000006.1, on the reverse strand, counting down.
CCACGCGGGCGTTGTCGTTCACGATGCCGTGCGTAGCTTTCGCCAGGCATGTGTCACCCACGCCACACGCCCGATCGGCTCTCCATTCATCAGCGCCGACCGAACAGCTTTTCGATGTCGGCGAGCTTCAGTTCGATCCAGGTCGGCCGGCCGTGGTTGCACTGGCCTGAAAGCGGCGTCGCCTCCATTTCGCGCAGGAGCGCGTTCATCTCCTCCGGCCTGAGCCTGCGGCCCGAGCGCACCGAACCGTGGCAGGCCATGGTCGCGGCGACATGGTCGAGCCGCTCGCGCAAACGCGTCGCCTCACTCATGTCGGCGATGTCGTCGGCGATATCGCGCACCAGGCCCCTGATATCGGTATCCCCCAGAAGCGCCGGCGTTTCGCGCACCGCCACGGCGCCCGGCCCGAAGCCCTCCAGCACCAGTCCGCATTCGGCCAGTTCGTCGGCCCGGTCGAGCAGACGCTCCACATCCTCCTGCGCCAGCTCCACCACTTCAGGGATCAGCAGCATCTGGCTCGCCACGCCCTTGGCTGCCAGCGCCTCCTTGAGGCGTTCGTAGACGAGCCGTTCGTGGGCTGCGTGCTGGTCGACGATGACGAGACCGTCCTCGGTCTGGGCGACGATGTAATTGGCATGAAGCTGCGCCCGGGCCGCTCCCAGAGGGCGCGCCTGCAAACCGAGATCGACAGGGGCAGCATCGGCGCGCGTATCGGCGGACGTCGCATCGAAGCCGGCGAACGGCGCCTGAGCCTCGGCGAAGCCCGATGCGGCCATGTCCGGCGCGGCGCGTTCCAGTATGCCCACTGACGAACCATCCTGATCTTGAAGCGGTCGGAAGGCCGAAAGCCGCCAGTCCTGCGCATCCCCCGAAGGCCTGCCGGAGACGGGGCGTGCTGCCGTATATCCGCCGGGCCAGGATCCGGCTGGCGCCGCCGGGGCATTGCCGCCCTGCCAGCCGCCCTGCCCGGCTCCAGTCCGAGGATCGACCCCGTTCGGCCGGGCGAAATCGAGCGCCTCTCTGGCACCGGTGGACGATGCCCTGTGCCCGGCCTCCACCAGCGCGCGTTTGATGGCACCGACCATTAGCCCGCGCACGAGCTGGCTGTCGCGAAAGCGCACGTCGGCCTTGGCGGGATGCACGTTGACGTCGACCTGATGCGGGTCGAGATCGAGATCGAGCACGACGATGGGGTGTCGGTCGCGTGCCAATACGTCCGCATAGGCGCCGCGCAGCGCGCCCAGAAGCAGCTTGTCGCGCACCGGCCGGCCGTTGACGAAGAAGAACTGCTGCAGCGCGTTCGCCCGGTGATAGGTAGGAAGCCCGGCAAAGCCCGTCAGCCGCACGCCCTCGCGTTCCGCGTCGATCGCCATGGCATTGTCGACGAAGTCGGCGCCGATGACCTGGCCGATGCGGGCAAGGCGCGCATCCGGGCCGGTTGCGGCAGGCAGGTCGAGCGGCTGGCGCCGATCGGGGCCCGCCAGAGAAAAGCGCACATGCGGGTGGGCGAGCGCGATTCGCTTGACGACCTCGGTGATCGCGGCGGTCTCGGCGCGGTCGGTTTTCAGGAATTTCAGCCGGGCGGGCGTTGCGAAGAAAAGATCGCGCACCTCCACCCGCGTGCCGCGATTGAGAGCGGAGGGCGTGACGTCCCCCTTCTCGCCACCGTCAACCGTAATCTCCCAGCCGTGCGGCTCGGCCGCATTGCGGGTGGCGATGGTCAGACGTGCCACAGCGCCGATGGAGGGCAGCGCCTCGCCGCGAAACCCGAGCGTGCGGATATCCATCAGGTCATTTTCGGCCAGTTTCGAGGTGCAGTGGCGTTCGACCGCGAGGGCAAGGTCAGCCGCCGTCATGCCCGCACCGTCGTCGGAGACGCGCATGAGCGTCTTGCCGCCGGCCGCCGTCACCACCTCGATGCGCGAGGCGCCGGCATCGAGCGCGTTCTCCACCAGTTCCTTCACCACCGAGGCCGGTCGCTCGATCACCTCGCCGGCGGCGATGCGGTTGATGACCGTTTCTGAAAGCTGCCTGACTGCCACGCCCTGTTCCTGTGGAGTTCCTGCCGGTTTGCCTGCCGGTGATCGCCGTGCCGGCCGCCATAGCCTGCCGGGAATTGAGGGCTTGCGGGGGCCGGTCGTTCGACTATGGTGCGGCCGCACGCCGCTTGAAATGCCACCCTCACGAAACGGGGGACGCCCAAACCGGCGCGCGAATCCTTATCCGTTTCATTCTATCAGATGCGAGACCCGATGACCGCCGACAGCCTGCTTCTTCCCGGACTTTCGATGATCGCATCCGACTACGACGGCATCCTGTGCGACGTGTGGGGTGTCGTGCACAACGGCGTGCGCGTCAATCCGGGCGCGAGCGAGGCGCTGTCGCGGTTTCGTGAACAGGGCGGCCGCGTAGTGCTGATCACCAATGCGCCGCGCCCGTCCGCCCCCATCTACGACCAGCTCGACAGTCTCGGCTGCCCGCGCGACGCCTACGACACCATCGTCACCTCCGGCGATGTGACCCACGGACTGCTCAAGGCCTACGAGGGCGACACGGTCGTCCATATCGGGCCGGAGCGCGACTATACGCTCTACGAGGGAACAGGCCTTGCCGCGGTCGAGGACGATACGCGCGCGCCCGACGGTGGACTGATCGTCTGCACCGGCCTCTACGACGACGTCGACGAGACGCCGGAGGATTACCACGACAGGTTCAGATCGCTGATTTCGCGCGGTTTCTCGATGGTCTGCGCCAATCCTGACGTGGTCGTGGAGCGCGGCAACACGCTGATCTGGTGCGCGGGCGCGCTGGCGCGCGACTATGCGGCGCTTGGCGGCAAGGTGCAGATCCTCGGCAAGCCCTACAAGCCGATCTACGACCGCGCCATCGGCGAGCTGGAACGGCTCTCCGGCCGACCGCAGGACCGGGCGAAGGTGCTGGCCATCGGCGATGGCCTGCCGACCGACATCAAGGGCGCCTGCGGACAGGGGCTCGATGTTCTCTTCATCACCGCCGGCATCCACGCCGCCGATTTCGGCGCGGCGGAGATGCCCGACGGCGGACTGGTGAAGGACCGGCTGGAAAGTGAAGGACTGTCTGCGCGCGCGGCGATGCCGCGTCTCGTCTGGTAGACACGTTCGCGCCCAACCTTCCCCCGCACATCAAAAAGGCCCCGGGCGATACCGCCTCGGGGCCTTTTTGATCTGTCTGCTGCGAGGGGCATGACACCCCGGAGAACAACAGGCCGGGCAAGCGTCCGGCTGCGCGTCAGTCGAAGAGTTTGTCGATATCCGCCTGATCGGCTCCGCCGAGCATGGCATCGATCTCGTCCTGCGAGACGCCCTCGCCGGCATGCTGGGGACCGTGCAGGATGAGTTCGCGACGCCGGCGCTCTTCGTCGGTTTCCTCGATGTCGCTTTCGTCGGTCTCCATGATCCGCAGGCGCTCGACGAAGTTCGAGACGCGCTCGTCGATGTAGGACAACGTCTTGACGACCTTGGAAATCCGCTGACCCGTGATGTCCTGGAAGGCACAGGCCTCGAAGATCTCGATCATCTTGTCGCCGACCATCGTCTGATAGGCGGTCGCATCGGACGTGTCGGCGGCCATGATCTCTTCAGCCGCGGCCATGATGGTCTGTGTCGCCTCTTCGGTCGCCTCGACGATGGCGTCGAGTTCGCGGCCGGCCTGCGGAATGCGGTTGTGCTTCATGTCGGAGGCGCGCAGCTGCACGACCTCCTGCTTCATCCGCGCGATTTCCTTGGCGATATCCTCGAATTCCTGGCGCATCGAAGGCGCGTAGGAATGGAGGAAGCCCTTGAAATCGCCGGCCATCACTTCCGCCAGACGCATGACGTCGTTCAGCGAAACCTCATCGCCGCGTGCCTTGTTGTCCTCGAGGAACTTGATCACGCCCGAGAGGTCGTGCTTTGTCATCGGCACCATGGCATTTGTCCTGTCTACCGCGCGCGTCGATACCGTTTCGGCCCCGCGCGGGCTGTTTTCATTGTTTCCGTCGGCGGCTGCGTTTCCGGCCGCCGGTTGCGAAACCGCGACAGGTCCCGGCTCGTCGGATGCCGAAACCTGGTTAGCCGGTTCGTCTTCTTGTGTTACGGCGGGCGGCGGCGCGTGCCGGGTCCCGTCTGACCGATTGCGCATGCCCTTGAAGCCGGTCGCTAGTCGTTGAAGACCGCGTCGATCTTGCCCTTCAGCGTCTGCGCATTGAACGGCTTCACGATGTAGTTGTTCACGCCGGCCTTCTTCGCGGCGATGACGTTCTCCGTCTTGGATTCCGCCGTCACCATGATGAAGGGCGTCTTGCAAAGACCCGAATCGGAACGAACCTGCTTCAGCAGCTCGTATCCGGTCATCGGTTCCATGTTCCAGTCAGAGATCACAAGACCGTACTTGCGCTGTTTCATCTTCTCCAGCGCCTCGGTGCCATCGGCCGCGTCATCGATATCACTGAAGCCGAGCTGCTTCAGCAGGTTGCGAATGATGCGGATCATCGTCTTGTAATCGTCAACCACAAGAACCGGCATCGAAAGATCAAGGGCCATATTTTACTCCATGCACTCACCTGAACAGCCATGGCCATCGCGGCCGCACAGCGTTGTGACGATCCAGGAAAGAGATCTGCCGGTTCCCCGGCTCCCCACGCGTGGCGCCACAATAGGCAGAGGGGACTGAAAAGAGAGTTAAGATTCGAGGATAGACATATACCCCCTATGCGAATGCTCCAAAAGCAGAATTGAGGCCGAGCATCCCGGAGCCTAACCTGTAGCCTCCACCGGCGCTTTTTTGGATCGAGACGATGTCCCTCCCCCCTCTGCGTACGCTCTATTTCGAAGACCTGGAAATCGGGATGAGCGAGAGCCTGAAGAAGACCGTCCGCAGTGATGACGTCGTCGGATTTGCCGAGGTCTCCGGCGACCGCAACCCGATCCATCTCTCCGAGCACTTCGCCGCCCGCACGCCGTTCCGCACCCGCATCGCGCACGGGCTTTATACCGCGAGCCTGATTTCCGCGCTGCTGGGTACCCGCTTGCCCGGCCCCGGCGCGATCTATCTGTCGCAGACGCTCAACTTCAAGGCGCCGGTGAAGATCGACGACGAACTTACTGTCACGATCACGGTCGCCGAGCTGGTGGAGCGCGGCCGGAAGGCTCGCCTTGCCTGTCTGGCCATGGTGGGAGAAACCGTCGTTCTGGAAGGCGAAGCCGTGGTGAAGGTGCCCGCCAGAGACACGTCCGGCGGGGTCGCGTAAGGGACATCCCGCCCCATTCGGCTCTTTCCTCCCTGTATTCCTTCTTCCTCCTTGTATTCCGTCGAACTCCTCCGCCCCTTTCCGTCTCACGAGCCCTTCGCGGGCGCGCACCGGGCACCGTGAGACACCTTGCCCGGTCCGTGCGCGTCGTTTCCACGCTTGACCTTTGCAAGTTAAGTCGGCACGGTCCGGCCCGCTTCTCCCAACCATCGGGATCCGTCCTTATGCCGAATGCCGCCGCACCGGCGCCGAAAGCGTTCCACGCCGCCTATTCCCTCGATGCCTTTCCCGACGCACTGAAGGGCGGGGTCGTCGGCATCGGCAATTTCGACGGCGTGCACCGCGGCCACCAGTCAGTGCTGGAACGGGTGCAGGAGGAAGCCGGCAAGCTCGGTGTTCCCGGCTACGTCATGACGTTCGAGCCGCACCCCAGAGCTGTCTTCACTCCGCAAAAGCTGTTGTTCCGGCTGACCCCGCCGCACGCGAAGGCGGAGATCGTGCGCGCCTTCGGTCTCGACGGGCTGCTCGTCCTGCCCTTCGATGCCTCCTTCGCGCTGCGCGAAGCGTCGGATTTCGTGGAGCGCATTCTGGTCAAGCGGCTTGGCATCGTGCATGCGGTCACCGGCTACGACTTCCATTTCGGCCGGGCGCGCGCGGGTACGCCGGACTACCTGCGCCAGTCGGGCGAGAAGCACGGTTTCGGCGTCTCCATCGTCGATCGCGTGCATGACGAGGGCGGCGAGACGATCTCGTCCAGCCGCATCCGCGAGGCACTCACCGCCGGCGAGATCACGCTCGCAAACGCGCTGCTGGGCTATCGCTGGTTTGCGGAAGGCACCGTGCGCGACGGCGACAAGCGCGGCCGCACGATCGGCTATCCGACCGCCAACATCGCGCTCGATCCCGATTGCACGCTCGCCCACGGCATCTATGCGGTGCGCACCGTGATCGACGGCGTGCTGCATGACGGGGTGGCGAACTTCGGCCGCCGGCCGACCTTCGACAACGGCGCGCCGCTGCTGGAGGTCCACGTCTTCGACTTTTCCGGCGATCTTTATGGCAAGACGCTGAAGGTCTCGTTCGTCTCCTTCCTGCGCAGCGAGGAAAAGTTCGACAGCGTGGAAGCGCTGGTCGCGCAGATGGATCGCGACAGCGAGGAGGCGCGCGCCGCGATCGCCTCGCTCGCGCCGCTGTCGCCGCTCGATCTCGCGCTCTACGACATTCCGCTGGCGGGCTGATCTGCGCCCGCTGCCTTCGCCCGTGCAAGGCCGAGCGCCAGCACAATCGCGACGAGGAGCGGGGCGACGGGCAGGCCGAGATAGAGGCCGATGCCGCCCGTCGCGGCGCCGAGGATGACAACCAGCGCAAGGCCCGTCACCTCCCAGGGCAGGAAGCCCCGCCGCAATCCGTCGCGGACGAGGAAGGCGACCGGCACCAGCAGCACCGTCAGATCGTAGGTGAGCGCGAACGGCGTCGCCAGCAGGCCCGCGGCGATCAGCACGCAGGCGCGGGCGGTGAAATCGCGGACGTGCCGCCACACCACCGCCACCGCAACGACCGCGGCAACGGATGCCGCGCCCTGACAGACCCAGGCCTCCGGGCTGGAAAACCCGAGCACCCGGGCGGCGCCATAGACCGACACCATCTTTCCCCATTCGACCCAGCCGTTTTCGAGGATTTCGGTTCCAAGGTGAGCCTGCGCGAGAAAGGCGAACCATGGCTCGATGCCGAAGGCCGCCCAGCTTGCCAGTGCGAAGAGGATCGCGCTGACTGCGGCACCGAAGATCGCGCGCCAGTCCCCGGCCGCGAGCAGGGCGACGGGAATCAGCAGGCCGAGCTGCGGCTTGTAGGTCAGCAGCCCGATAAGAAGGCCGGCGAGAAAATGACGCCGCCGTTCCATGGCCGACAGCGCGAGGCCGAGAAGGCCGGCAGAGATAAGCGCGTTCTGGCCGTGGAGCAGCGTGTTGATCACCATCGGTGCCGCCAGCATCGCGACGGCGTGACGCCAGGTTCCGATGATCACGCGCATGGCCGGCAGAAACAGCGCGAGGCCCGCGAGGGAAAAGCCGACGAAGGCCGGCACGAATCCCGTCGTTCCGAACGGCAGCACCAGAAGCAGAAAGGTGGGCGGATAGAGGAAGGAGAAAAATGTCGCCGGATCGCCGCTGAGGCTTGTCTGATAGGCTTGGAAGGCCGCCGTGTCATAGGGGGCCGCCGGCATGCCGGCGAGCGCTTCACGCGCTGCGGCCCAGAAACTCAGGAAATCGGTGAGCAGCACGGTCCCGGTCGGGGCGTGATAGGCATTGGGAACAAGGATCACCGCGATGAAGGCCAGCACGTAGGCGGCGAGCGCGAGCTTTACCGCGAAGCTTACGAGATCGGGCCGGATCCACGTACCCTCGCGCATTTTCGTCATGATACCCGACATTCCCGCCCCTTGCGTCACGTTCCCGCCTCTCGCGTCACGCTCCTGACGGCCTCGGGATCGGCACAACAACGTATGTCGATAATTTCAAGAAAACCTTGCCCGGAAGAGATTTCGGCTTTCCCAGTCCCGGGCGCGGCGAAATCCGTCACCGCGCCCTTCTGGAAGAAATGCTCGAAAGACATCTGCAAGATCAGGCACCAGCAAGATCGCTACAGGGCCGACCTCACCGCGCCATGCACGTGACCTCCACCGGCACAGAGGCCTTTGCGAGCCGGCGGCCGATCTCCCAGGGCTTGGGATGCTTGTTTGCCTTGCGCCGGCATCCCATCACGACGGAGACCTTGTTGACGACCTTATAGGTCCATTCGCGATCGAGAATGGCCGCGTTGGACCAGCCATCCGCCTTCAGTTTCGCACGCTGGTGCTCGCAATAGGCCTGCGGGCTCTTGAGGCCGGCCAGATAGACCGCCGACATAGGCACCTGCTTGGAGGCGATGCGCTTGAACGTGCGCTGATCCTTGCCGTTGAAGGAAAAGATCTCCGGCCGCCCTTCATAGCTTGCGTGCTCCATCAGCGGCCCGCTCGGCACGCCGACCATCGCCCGGACATCGGTAATTCGGTTGCCCTTCTTGCAAGCACCTTCCGTTCTGACGACGAACGTATAGGAGTTGCCCGGCGACACGTATTTGTCGCCCTGCACCTTCACCTTGATCGGAAACGGCAGTTGATGCTTTTCGATATTCAAGGATTGGGGCTTTCCCTCGGGTTTCGCATACACTTGCGTTGACATAAATCCAACGACAAACGCCGCTCCAACGAGAAACAATTTCGTTTTCATTTAAGTTTTCCATCATGAAATTCATCTGATGGAGCGTTTCTATAATTTTCGCAAAATGAATACTGTTGTCCAGATCACATCCAGGAGACTTGTGGCGATGGCGTCCGGTTGGCCGGGACGCGGCGACACGGTCATCGGGGCGTGCGCCATAAACACTTTATTCGACGGCCTTTCGCTGATATCAGAACCGGCATGATGCGCTCGTTTTCCCCTCGGCGGTGTTCGCCGGCTCCGCACCACATACGAATTACCGGCCCGGCCTTCGGCTGAGGCGGCATGCCGCCGAGCCTGAGGGACCGGGACGAAGGTGCCTGCATGACAGCCGGCCGCTCCACTCTTTCCTTTCGCGTTCGCGCCGACGCGAGGCCCCGCGTGATCACGCCGCCGCCCGCGCTTCGGCTCCAGGACCAGCAGACCGATCGATGACCGAAACACGCGACTATTCGAAAACCCTCTTCCTGCCCCAGACCGATTTTCCCATGCGCGCCGGGCTCCCCAAGAAGGAGCCTGAAATCCTCGCACGCTGGAAGGCGATGGATCTCTACAAGCGTCTGCGCGACGACGCGCACGGCAAGAAGAAGTTCCTGCTGCACGACGGCCCTCCCTATGCCAACGGCAATGTCCATATCGGCACCGCACTGAACAAGACGCTGAAGGACATCATCACCCGCTCCATGCAGATGACGGGGTGGGACAGCAACTACGTGCCCGGCTGGGACTGCCACGGCCTGCCGATCGAATGGAAGGTCGAGGAGGAGAACTACCGCTCCAAGGGCAAGCCGAAGCCCGATCTCACCGACCCGGACGCGATGGTCGCCTTCCGTCAGGAATGCCGCGCCTATGCGGAACACTGGATCGGCGTGCAGCGCGAGGAGTTCAAGCGCCTCGGCATCGAGGGCGACTGGGACAATCCGTACCTGACGATGCGCTACGAATCCGAGGCCGTCATCGCCTCGGAGCTGATGAAGTTCGCGCGCACCGGCCAGCTCTATCGCGGCTCCAAGCCGATCATGTGGTCGGTGGTCGAAAAGACCGCGCTCGCGGAAGCCGAGATCGAATACTATGATTACGAGTCCGACACGATCTGGGTGAAGTTCCCGGTGACGGAAGCCGGCGGCACGAACGAGGCCGCCGCTGAGGAACTGCTCGATGCCGCCGTCGTCATCTGGACGACGACACCGTGGACGATGCCGGGCAACCGTGCTGTCTGCTTCTCCTCGCACATTTCCTATGGCCTTTACGAGGTGACGACGGCCGAGAACGATTTCGGCCCGCAACCCGGCGAGAAGCTGATCTTCGCCGATACGCTTGCCGCCGAATGCGCCGCCAAGGCCAAGGTGACCTTCAAGCGCCTGCGCGACGTTACCGCCGACGAACTCGCCGCCCTGACGCTCGCCCATCCGCTCCGCGAACTCGGCTACGATTTCGACGTTCCCCTTCTCGATGGCGACCATGTCACCGACGATGCGGGCACGGGCTTCGTGCACACGGCACCCAGCCACGGCGCGGACGACTTCGAGATCTGGATGGCAAAGCGTGCCGAGATCGAGGCGCGCGGCATCTCCTCCAACATCCCCTTCACGGTGGACGACGCCGGTTACTACACGGCCGACGCGCCGGGCTTCGGACCGGATTCGGAAGGCGGCCCGGCCCAGGTCATCACCGCAAAGGGCGAGAAGGGCGACGCCAACAAGCGCGTGATCGCGGCGCTGATCGCGGCGGACGCACTTTTCGCGCGCGGTCGCCTGAAGCACCAGTATCCGCATTCCTGGCGCTCCAAGAAGCCGATCATCTTCCGCAACACGCCGCAGTGGTTCGTCTACATGGACAAGGAGCTGTCCGACGGCTCCACCTTGCGCGCACGTGCGCTGAACGCCATCGACGGAACCCGTTTCGTGCCCGCGTCGGGCCAGAACCGCCTTCGCTCGATGATCGAGCACCGGCCGGACTGGGTGCTGTCGCGCCAGCGCGCATGGGGCGTGCCCATCACCGTATTCCGTCATGAGGACGGACGGGTAGCGCCGGGCCCCGATTTCGACAAGTCCGACGACCTCATCGCCCGCATCGCCGACGCCTTCACGGCCGAAGGCGCGGATGCCTGGTACAAGGAAGGCGCCAAAGAGCGGTTCCTCGGCGGTCTGGTCGAAGATATGGAGAACTGGACCCAGGTCACCGACATTCTCGACGTGTGGTTCGACTCAGGCTCCACCCATGCCTTCTGTCTGGAAAAGCGCCCCGACCTGAGCCCCAAGCGCACGGTCGACGGCGGCGAGGACTATGTCCTCTATCTGGAAGGCTCCGACCAGCATCGCGGCTGGTTCCATTCCTCGCTGCTGGAAAGCTGCGGCACGCGCGGCCGGGCTCCCTACGATGCGGTCGTCACCCACGGCTTCACCATGGCCGAGGACGGGCGCAAGATGTCGAAGTCGCTCGGCAATCAGACCTTCCCGCAGGACGTCATCAAGCAGTACGGCGCCGATATCCTGCGGCTGTGGGTGGCGGCGGGCGACTATACCGACGACCAGCGCATTGGCGCGGAAATCCTCAAGACCAACGCGGACGCGTATCGCAAGATGCGCAACACCATCCGCTGGATGCTGGGCTCTCTGGCACATGCCACCGGCGAAGACGTGGCCTACAAGGACATGCCGGAGTTGGAGCGGCTGATGCTGAACCGGCTCGTCGAGCTCGACGGTGTGGTGCGCGCCGCCTACGACGCCTTCGACTTCAAGCGCGTCTTCTCGCAGGTCTTCAACTTCATGACCGTGGACCTGTCGGCCTTCTATTTCGACATCCGCAAGGACACGCTCTACTGCGATCCGATTTCCTCCACGCGGCGCAAGGCGGCGCTGTGGGTGATCGAGAAGCTGTTCGACGCGGTCGTGACCTGGCTCGCCCCCATCCTGCCCTTCACGATGGAGGAAAGCTGGATGTCGCGCCATGGCGAGGAGGCAGGCTCCGTGCACATGAGGCAGTTCCCGAGCTTCCCGGCCGAATGGCGTGACGGGGATCTGGCCGCACGCTGGGAGAAGATCCGCGACGTGCGCCGGGTCGTGACCGGCGCGCTGGAGCTGGAGCGCGCGGAAAAGCGTATCGGCTCTTCGCTGGAGGCGCATCCGACCGTCTACATCGCCGATCCGGAGTTGCTGGCCTCGCTGGAAGGTCGCGACATGGAAGACATCTGCATCACCAGCCAGCTGACCACCGTGGCGGGCGATGCGCCGGCGGGCGCCTTCACGCTCGATGACGTTCCCGGCGTCGGCGTGGTGCCGGGGCTGGCGCAAGGCACGAAGTGCGCCCGCTCGTGGAAAGTGCTTCCGCAGGTCGGCTCCGACCCCGACTATCCGGACGTGACCCCGCGCGATGCCCAGGCGCTGCGCGAATTCGATGCCCTCGCATCGACGACGGCCTGAGCGAACAAAGGGATGAGCGCGATGACCCCCTGGGGACGCCACAGCGGCATGGTCGCGCTCATCGCCATCGTCGGGCTCATGCTCGACCAGGCGACGAAGCTCTGGCTGCTCTATGGTTTTGATCTCGGCGCGGCGGGCCCCGTCGCGCTGACGTCCTTTCTCGACATCGTGCTGGTCTGGAACCGCGGCATTTCCTACGGCCTCTTCCAGCAGGACGGCGACATCGGGCGCTGGCTGCTGGCGGGTTTCACGCTCGTTGCCGGGGTGGCGATCTGGATCTGGGCCGCCAACGCCCGCCGCTTCGTCACCGGTCTCGCGCTCGGCCTGATCCTGGCGGGTGCCATCGGCAACGGTATCGACCGGCTGGTCTTTGGCGCCGTGGTCGATTTCGTGCATTTCCACGTGGGTTCGTTTTCGTGGTATGTGTTCAACGTGGCGGACGTCTGGATCGTTGCGGGCGTGATCGGCCTTCTGTATGACTGGGCGACCGATCGTGGCGGAAGCGCCGCAAAATAGGCGTTATTGCTGGCTAACCGCACGGGCAGAGAGGAATTTCATCTGCGGATGAGATCCATGCCGAGCAGGCCAGCAGAGAATCTGAGGACAACAGCCGTGCCGAGTACCCGACAGCGTTCGATCGTCCGTCTCGCCGTGGTGGCCACCGTGGGCCTCGGCCTTGCCGGCTGCATGTCCAATTCCGACGGCATGTACGGTTCCGACGGCGATGCGCCCGACGTGGCTCTGGTGAAGGGGCTGATGAAGTCCATCGGCGCCGTCGATCCGAACGAGAAGCCGATCGAATATCAGCCACGCGCGCCGCTCGCCATGCCGAGCGACGACAAGGATCTGCCCGCTCCGGAGACGGCCTCCACCGCGCCGGCCGACTGGCCGCGCGACAAGGATGCGGAGCTTGCCGCCATCCAGCGGGCGAACGACCGTCGCGATGCGGCAGGCAACATCAATATCGAGAAGACGGACCATCGCCTCGGCATCGAGGAGATCAAGAAGGGCACTCTTGGCGCCGGCAATGACCGGCTTAAGGATGGCCCGGGTTCGATTCGCGAGGATGGCGCCTGGGAGAAAAGCCAAAACCGCCTGACGATCGAAGAGATGAAGGGCCAGAAGATGGTCAAGCCGGAAGACACGGCCAAGCTCTTCGATGCAAACGGCAAGCCGCAGCGCAACTACCTGATCGAACCGCCGGTGGAATATTCCACCCCGGCCGCGACCGCCGCCCTTCCCGATGTCGAGAGCATCAAGAAGGAAAAGGTGAAGCCCGTGACCGACGCGATCGACGATTACGATCCCGTCCTCGACAAGACGCGCTAGAGCATATTCCGATCGGATTGAAGCAATCTGATCGATAAGAAACCGCGCCAGAGAGCTTCGGGTTGGACGGACGCATGTCGCCGATCCTTCGAGACGGCCTTGTCCGGCCTCCTCAGGACGACGCGATACGTGTCGCTGGTTCTTTCGATGCAGGCATCACCATACTCGACGCCATCCTGAGAGACCGGCCCGGAAATGGTATCGGGTTGAGCGTTTTCGCGCCATTCCCCCTTATGCCCCTCCGCCGGGTGATGACGATGGAGGGGCATGAAGGCGCGTGGAATTCGGGGCGAAGAACCAACTAACACTTTCGAGTCTGCCTCTCAGGAGGCGCCCAGCGGGCGTCTCGAAGGATCGGCCGCAGTTCCGATCTCCGCGATCCGGCACACCACAGGGCCCGCCCGTCACGCATAGCCTGCGTTTTCAGCGCTCCGAAGATGCAAGATCTTTCTCATCGCCCATGATGAAAAGGCCTCCCGCGCCGAGCGGACAAGTATCGTCAAACCGCCAGAAAACGCCGCGTATCCTGCGGTTTTCCCGTACTCTTCCGTAGCGATCCCCACGCATCCTTACGGATAATTCATTCGCCCCGGCGCCCGCAAACGGCCTATATCCTTCGCGAGAGTGCGCACGCGACCAGCGAAGGAGCCTCAATCCGTGTCTTTAACGAAAAGCCGGTTCATGCGGGCGGCGTTTTCCGCCGCCCTTTCCGTGTCCGTTCTTGCCGGCGGCGTTCTTGCCGCCACCGGGCCCGGCCGGGCCGAGACCACGCCGCCGCCCCAGGAAAGCACGTTCGCCGATGTGAAGATCGGCGCCGACGTTTCCACCTTCACCCTCGACAACGGCCTACAGGTGGTGGTCATTCCCGACCACCGCGCGCCCGTCGTCACCCAGATGATCTGGTACAAGGTGGGTGCGGCCGATGAGAGCCCGGGCAAATCCGGCATCGCCCATTTCCTCGAGCACCTGATGTTCAAGGGCACCAAGACCCACCCGCAGGGCGAATTCTCCGCCGTCGTCGCCGAACTCGGCGGCCAGGAAAACGCCTTCACCTCCTCCGACTACACCGCCTATTTCCAGCGCGTGGCCAAGGAACACCTGAAGACGGTGATGTCCTTTGAGGCGGACCGGATGGAGAACCTGGTGCTCACCGACGACGTGGTGGCGCCCGAACGCAAGGTCATCCTGGAAGAGCGGTCCATGCGCGTCGACAACGACCCGGGCTCGCGGCTTTCGGAAACGGTCAACTCGGTGCTCTACGCCAACAACAGCGGCTATGCGATTCCCGTCATCGGCTGGCGGGCGGAGATGGAGAAGCTGTCGGCCAAGGACGCCATCGACTTCTACAACCGCTTCTACACGCCCAACAACGCGGTGCTGGTGATCGCCGGCGACGTGACGGAGGCCGAGGTGAAGACGCTGGCTGAGGAAACCTACGGCAAGGTCGCGCGCCGGGCCGATCCGCCGGCCCGCATCCGCGCGGCCGAGCCTCCGCTGCCCGGCCACCGCATCGTGACGCTTGCCGATGTGCGCGTGAAGCAGCCGAGCATTCGCGACGTCTGGATCGTACCGAGCGACACCACCGCGAAGAACGGCCAGGCCGAGGCGCTCGACGTTCTGGCCGACGTTCTGGGCGGCGGCGCGACCAGCCGGCTTTACCGCCAGCTCGTCGTTACCGACGAGATCGCCACCAGCGCCGGCAGCTACTATTCCAGTACCCAGCTCGGCCCCACCGACTTCACCGTCTACGCGGTGCCGCGCGACGGAGTGAGCCTTGATGACCTCAGGACGGCCTGGACCAAGGTGATCGCCGACATCGCCAAGAACGGCATCACCGACGAGGAGCTCGCCCGCGCCAAGCGCAAGGTGCTGGCCAACGCGATCTACGCCCAGGACAGCCAGCAGATGCTGGCGCGCATTTTCGGAAGCACGCTGACCACGGGCGGCACCATCAAGGACGTGCAGGAATGGCCCGCGCGGATCTCCAGGGTCACGGCCGATCAGGTCAAGGCAGCCGCCGCGGCCTATCTCGGCGAGAACACGTCCGTGACCGCCTATCTCACCGGCAAGCCGATTGAGGACGGGAACAAATCCTGATGACCCATCATACTTCTGGAACACCGCGCGCGACGGCAAGGGCCGCGGTGCGGGCCGAGACCACCGCCGCGCGCCGCGGGCTCGCCGCGCTGGTAACACTCGCCGTCCTCATGACGCTGATCCTGCTTGCGCGGCCGGCAGGCGCGACCGAGATCCAGCGCGTCGTCAGCCCGGGCGGTATCGAGGCGTGGCTCGTTGAAAACAACACCATTCCACTGATCTCGGTCGACTTCGCCTTCCAGGGCGGGGCGACGCAGGATCCGGCCGGAAAGGAAGGCCTCGCCAACCTGATGTCGACGCTGCTCGACGAGGGCGCGGGCGATCTGACCTCGCAAGCCTACCAGACGAAGCTGGAGGACCTGTCCGTCGAGCTCGGCTTCAGTGCCGGGCGCGACACGTTCTCCGGCAGCATGAAGACGCTGACCGCCAACCGCGATGCCGCATTCGACATGCTGCGGCTCGCGATCACCGATCCGCGTTTCGACAAGGACGCGATCGACCGCATGCGCACCCGGCTCGTCGCCGGCATCCGAAACGACAGCCGCGATCCGGATTCGGTGGCGATCGACCACTGGTACGCCGCAGCCTTTCCCGGCCACCCCTATGGCCGCCGGACGGAAGGCACGGAAAAGACCCTCGCCGCCATCACCCGCGAGGATCTGGTGGCGCTGCACAAGCACCTGATGGCGCGCGACAACCTGAAGATCGCCGTCGTCGGCGCGATCGACGCCAAGACGCTCGCCCCCCTGCTCGACAAGACCTTCGGCAAGCTTCCCGCCAAGGCGGATCTCATCAAGGTGCCCGACGTGACGATGAAAACCGGCGTGGTGGAGAACGTCGACATGGACGTGCCGCAGGCCGTCATCCGTCTCGGCCTGCCGGGGCTGAAGAGGGCTGACCCGGATTTCATTCCGGCCTACGTGATGAACTACATCCTTGGCGGCGGCAGCTTCTCCTCCAGGCTCTACGAGGAAGTGCGCGAAAAGCGCGGGCTCGCCTATTCGGTGTGGTCCTACCTCGCGCCTTACGACCATACCGGCATCCTGATGGCGGGAACCGGCACGAAGGCGCAAAGCGCGGGCGAGACGCTGAAGATCATGGAGGAGCAGATCGCACGCATGGCCAAGGACGGGCCAACGGCGGACGAGCTGAAGAAGGCCAAGAGCTATCTCACCGGCTCCTATGCCCTGCGCTTCGATACCTCCGGCAAGATCGCCGACCAGCTCGTCGGCATCCAGATGGAGAACCTCGGCATCGACTACATCAACAAGCGCAACGACCTGATCGAGGCGGTGACGCTGGACGACGTGAAACGCGTCGCCAGGGAACTTCTGGCCGGCAAGAAGCCGACGATCGTCACGGTGGGCCGCGCAGCCTCCTGAGGCCACCGGCAGGACCGGAAAGATCGGGCGGGACGGCAGGCAGCCGCCCCGCCCTTTTTCTTTGCCGATGCGGCTTTCCGCAACCTTGCGCAAGCGCCTTTTCGGCCGCGCGAGGGCGGCATGAGCGCCCCACTTCTCACCCTGCGGAATTACGTACAAATCGCCGCGCCAAAACCGCGCAGGCGACATGACGCCGCTCGTCCGAAATCACAATCCTTTGGCATAATCCAAGAAAATCAGCGAGTTATGACGCCATTGCGACCCTGCCATGCATTGGTTTGAATCCACAGTTCTGCCGCTTTTTTAACACATTTCAGCCATGATTGAAGCCTAGCTCGCCGGTGTCTGTTTTCTGACTGAAGGTTCAAAAAAATGAGTCAAGGCGTTGCAATGGGCATCGGGCTCGGCATCGGTGCCGCGGTCGGTGCGTCTTTCGTCAGCTCCGCGCTCGGTCTGCTGGTCGCGGTTGCCGTGGGCATCTTCGCAAGCGGTTTCTTCTACACCGTCCAGGGTGCGACCGAGGACGAATAGGCGTTGTCCGGCCCCCTCAGGGGCCGTGGATGGCTGGCGGCGTCGAGCCCGACGCGCGACCCATCCTCCGAGACGCCGTCCGCTCCGGCTCCTCATGGTGAGCCCGCCGCCCTTCCGACCGCCCTGCGGGGCATGGACGGGGCGGGTTCATCAAGAGGAGCCAGGCGGGGACCGGAGCGTCTCGCAGGATGGGCCGCAGGGCCCGCCGGAAAGCCGTCCAGGCCGATCCGACATGTCGGCACGCGCACGAGCCGTTCACCCCACGGGCGATGGGTGGGATACATCGCTTGCGAGCGATACCGCGATCGCGGTCCGTGCCAGCTCCTCGGTAATACGAAAAATCGGAAAATGAACGGCCCGCCGGAGCGTCAGTCGCTCCAGGCGGCGTTGTGTGATCGGCAGGAAGCCGCTCTGGATCGCTTCGTAGTCTGGCGGAAACAGAGTGCGCGTTTTCGCATTGTGGTCGATCCGTCGAAACGACGCTGTCAGGCCGTCTCAGAGGCTGGCCCGAAAATAGTATCGGGTTGTGCGCCTTCGACCATCTCCCTCATGCCTCACCGCCGTCATTGCCCGGCGAAGTTCGGGCAATCCATCGCCAGCTTGCAGTATTTGGGGCACGCGCTGGATCACCCGGACTTCGCCGGGTGATGACGATGGAGGGATATGAAGGCGCATAGAACCCGAGGCGAAGAACCAACTACCACTTTCGGGCCAGCCTCTGAGGAGGCGCGACAGCGCCGTCTCGAAGGATCGGCCACTCGGCCTTCCGCCTGACGACAGAACGCCCTAGCCGACCGCGCGGCGGCGCTCGTTGCCTGCCAGCGGGCCGCCCTGCAGCACGTCGGCGCGGACCGGCCGCGGAGGCGAGAACAGGAAGCCCTGGCCGAAGCCGATTCCGTATTCCAGGATCTCCAGCACCTGCGCTTCCGTCTCGATGTGATCGGCGACCAGCTCGATGCCGTAGCGCACCAGAAGATCGGCGAAGTCGTGCGGATGGATATCGCCGGCGACGGCCGGCGCGCGGCCCATCAGCCGGTCGGCTGCGATCTTTGCGAACGAAAAACCACGACGGCTGAGCCCCCGGAAATCCGCGCCCATGTCGGTGATCTGGTCGACGGAGAAGCGGAAGCCCATGTCGTGCAGCGCCGAAAGGGTCTCGAACTCCAGCGGCCCCATCGCCTCCACGCCGGCCTGGGTGAATTCCAGCACGATCAGTTCGGCGAGCTGGCGGTTCTTGTCCATGTAATCCATGAACCCGGGGAAGAACTTCTCGTCGGCGAGCGTCAGCGGCGAGATGTTGCAGAACAGCGCCACCGCCTTGTTGCGCGATGAAAGCCGTCGCAGCACCTGTACCGAGCGCAGCAGCAGCACGTTGTCCACCGCGGGAATGATGCCGAGGGTTTCCGCGATCGGCACCGTGTGCAGCGGCAGCAGCACCTCGCCGTCCTCGGTGCGCAGGCGCGTCAGCGCCTCGTAAAAGCGCACCTGGCGCTGCGGCAGCGTGACGACGGGCTGCAGGTAGAGATCGATGCGGCTCGCCTCGATGGCCCGTGCGACCGCATCGCGCAGCGCCGGGTCGTCCACGCCGCCGCCGGCGCTCCAAAGCGCGCTGCCCGGATCCTGCCACGACTGGCCGTACTGGTCGGACTGGCCGTACTGGTCGGAGCGACCCTGCCCGCCGTAGCCGTTAGAGATCGCCCGCGGCGGCGGGGCGAGCCCTGCCGGCGGAGGCGCGACGTAGCCGCCGCCGGCACGCGCGTTCATCAGCGCCGGCATTTCCGTCACCCGGGTCTCCAGATCGGCCACGGCCTCGGCGATCTGCTTGACCAGCGTGCCCAGCACCTCCACCTCGACGAAGACGGGCTCGATCTCGTCGCGGGCGCGAGCGGGAAAGCCGGTCTCGAAAGCGGCAAGCCGGTTCTCGAGGTTCTGCACTTCCTCATTGATCTGGACGACGCCGCGACTGACCATGTCGACCTGTCGCTGGGTGCGGTTCCTGTCGCGCGTGCGCATGACCTGCAGATTGACGAGATACAGCGCCACGAGGATGGCGGTTCCCACGATCGACGCATCGCTCAGGCTCGTTCCGAACAGGAAATACAGGACGGCGCTCGCCGAGCCGGCGATCACCACCATGCAAATCCCGATAAATAACGCCGATACCCAGGCCATGTCCGCGTCAGCCGCCGTCGCAGGTCGAATCAATCACAATTTCCGGCAATTCTGCCCGAAAGCCGCAACATAGCCCAATGCTCCCCTGTCGTCGGCAGCGGAAAAACGTAAATACGCGTTAAGAATTGCGATCTCCCCCATTATCACCCCTCGGGCAGGCCCTAAAATAACTGCCCGTGCCATTTCGGCACACATCCATCCCGTCGGCCGGCGCGACATTTTGGCCGTTGACCTTCCAGTTACAGCAAGGTCCATGCTCCGGATCAACGCTGAACGCGCTCCCAATGCAACCAAGCGGAGAAGACGATGATTGTCCTGAACGTCGAAGGTATGTCCTGCGATCACTGCAAGAAGGCGGTCGCCAATGCGGTGTCCGGCGCCGACCCGAAAGCGCAGTACTCGATCGACCTGGAAAGCGGCCGCGTCGAGGTGACGTCGGAACTGCCGGCCAAGACCTTCGCGGATGCGATCGAGGAAGCCGGTTACGACATCACCGGTACCGAGACCGCCTGACAGGCCAGATCTTACAGCCGGGCCTGCCAGTCAAGGCCATATAGTCGAGACCTGATCGATCCGGCATTTGGAGGGGCGGCACGCCGCCCTTGCGAGTGCTCTTTCGCGTCCGTTTGCATTCCTCCCCTGCCTTCCCGCCTATCGGTCGAAAGCGGCATATTCCGTAAGGGCCGATTTGCCGTATCCTTGCGGGCACAACAACAGGCGGCGGCGCTTGCCGCGCTGCCGACCTGTCGCCGATGCAAGGCACCTTTGGGAGGAGACCGTGAGCGCCACGAGCGCCGGGAGCAAGGGCGGGGGCGACGCCACGGACGGTTGCGGCGCGCAGGCCATCCGCCACCACCTCACGCTGATCCTGGCAAGCCCGGCATTCGTCGCCTCGCCGCAATTGCGCGCGTTCCTTAGCTACGTGGTCGAACGGCGTCTCGACGGCGAACCGGACCGGATCAAGGGCTATACCATCGCCACCGAGGCGCTTGGCCGCCCCTCGTCCTTCGATCCTTCGGCCGATCCGATCGTGCGCGTGGAGGCCGCCCGTCTCAGGCGCCTGCTCTCCGATTATTATGGGAGCGAAGGCGCCAATGCCCCCCTCCGTATCGACATCCCCAAAGGCGGCTACGTTCCGCGCTTCAGCCGTCAGGCCGGCGCGGCGGCCAGCGGGGAAGCGCCCAGTGGAGAGGCGGTCGAAGCGGAGCCGACGCGTCCCCGAATCCGGAATTTGCGGATGGCAGGAGCCGTGGCGGCGGTCGTCGTGATCGCACTCGCCGTCCCGCTCGTCTACCAGCCCGCGCCCGTCGACCGTTCCGGCCCCCCCTCCGCCGAGATGGCGGTCGCAAGGATTGCCGAACCGGGCATGGCGAAGCCGGCCGGATACAAGGGGCCCCTGCCGGCCGTCCATGTCGCCGCGATCACCGAGGACCCCGCCACCGCCCTGCCCGCCGGCTTTTCGAGCCTCGCGCTGCACGACAAGCTCGCCCGTGCGCTGGCCCGCTTCGACGAGATCGGGGTGAGCGAGCGCCCGGAAGCGGCCGACTACCGGCTGGAAGGCCACATCGCGGTCGATCAGGGCCGGCTTTTCCTCAATTTCAGACTGCTCTACCAGGCAAGCGGCGAGGTCGTCTGGTCATCCCTCTTCGATGTGGCAAGCGATGGCGAGCCGGCGGATCTGCTTGAGGAGCGGGTGGCCCGCAACGCCGCGACCGCCATCGCCCAGCCCTACGGCGTGATCTTCAACCACGCGGCCGCAAATGCGGGCGGGACGAACGAGGCAGGAGCGGCACCGGGCAAGGAGCCGAGCGGGTTTGCCTGCGTTCTGCGCACTTTCACCGCGCAGCGGCGTTTCACGCCCGACATGAACGCCCGCAGCCGCGCCTGTCTCGCAAGCCTGGCGGCCAGGACCCAAGCACCGGCGGCCGTTCACGCCCTGCTGCCGCTCGCCTATGTCGACGACGCCCGCTCGGGCCGCGATCCGGGCCGCAGAAGCGCCGATCTCGACAAGGCGCTGGAGCTTGCCCGCCGGGCGGTGGCCCTGTCGCCGCAAAGCGGGCGTGCCCATCAGGCGCTGGAAGCCGTGCTTCTTCTTCTGGGCCGCCACGCGGAGGCGCTGGAAGCCGGCCGCCGGGCGCTGGAGCTCAACCCCAACGACCCCGACATCATCGCCACCCATGGCGGAGCGCTGGTGATGAGTGGCGACAGCGAGAAGGGGCTGACGCTTCTGGTGCATGCCGGCCGGCTCAGCCCCGATCACCCAGAGTGGTACACGGTCATGACCGTGTTCGGCGCGCTGGGCACCGGCCGGATGGTGCTTGCGCAGACGGAAGCGGAAAGCCTTGACGGCTCGACCGCGCTGTCGGCCCTGCTGGCGCGTCTTCTCGTCGCGCACAAGGCCGGGGACACGACCGCCTCCCGCACCGTGCTTACCGAGCTTGAGACTGAATTCCCCTCGTTTGCAGACGATCCGGAAGCGATCTTGCGCTCCGCGCTGCCCTCGCCCGCGCTGCAGGCAAGCCTTCTCGCCGCGGTTCGAGAGGCACAGGACCGCGGGCGCTGAGCCGGCGAAGCGCATGGCGCTCGTTCCGGCTTCGAAACGTCCCTTGTTAACGGTGCCTTCGCCGAGATGCCGTTGCGTGTTGAGCATTTCCTGCGTCCGGTCTATAGCGGGCGGACGAGATGGTTTCGACTTCTTGACGGGGGACCGAGAAGACATGAGCAATCCGACCGCCTTGGGCCGACTGGCGAAAGCAAGCGCACTCGCCGTCGCAATGCTGCCGGGCATGGTGTCGTTGCCGGGCCATGCGGAAACGCCGGTGCTGTCGGGCGAGCTTACCAGCGCTCGCGAGAACCTTGCCACCGCTTGGTCGCACGCGGCCCTGAGCTTCACCGTCGCCACCTTTACCGACGGCAAGGCCGAAGGCTATGGCCGCTACACCCCCAAGGCAGAACCCGTCTTTGCCCCCAACGAAACGATGCAGGTCTATGCCGAACCCGTTGCCTATGGCTTCGGCAGCGGGGACGGTCTCGTTACGGTTGACCTCGCCGCCAGTTTCGAACTTCGCACGACGAGCGGGCAGGTCCTCGCCTCCGGCAACGAATTCGCCCATCTTACGGCGCAGGCGCGTCACCCGATCCGCGAGTTCCCCGCGACCCTCACCTACCGCTTCGACGGGCTTTCTCCCGGCGACTACGTTCTGGTGACGCGGCTCGTCGACGCCAATTCCGACAAGTCGGGCGCCTTCTCGCTGCCGTTCACGGTAAAGGCCCCCTGAGGCCTCTTGCGCCGCCTTGCATACATGCGTAAACGCCCGCCCTTCGCAATCGAAGGACGGGCGCCAACCGGATGTCGCACTGGGTCCGCCCCACCACGCCGCCCTGGCCTCACGGGCGGCGGGATCGTTCTTAGCGCGACACCCTCAAGCGGGTGATCTCCTTGGCGATGTTGGAGAAGGCCAGCGTCAGTTCCGTATTGGAGTCCGACTTGTAGGCCATGCTCGGCTTGGTCGCGCAGTCCTCCAGCATGTCCAGCGTGCTCTGATCGGAAACCTGGAACGCGATCGTGTAGATCTCCACCCCGCCCTGGCTCTTGGCGTTGGCGCAGGTTTCCGCCGTGCGCGCATTCATGGTGTTGTGCACCACCCATGAGCTGTCGGTCGTTTCCGCGCGCCCTTCGGTGACATAGCCATAAGCGTTGTACTTGGAGGCGTTGGGGTTCTTGTCGTACCACTCGTAGGTGTTCGCACCGTCCGTCATCAGGATCATGATGCGACGGTGTCCCGGATAGGCCGGATCGTCGAGCGCGCGACCGCCGGTGAAGGGTTCGCCCGGCGAAAGTGCCCGCCAGCCCCATGCCACGCCCTGCTGGATGTTGGTATAGCCATCGGCGACCATCGCCGTCACGGCGTTGTCCAGCGTCGTGCGGCTGGTCGTCAGCGGCGTGATCGGCTGGGTCTTGCACGAGTAGTTGGGGCCCCTGGTGACGCCGTTGCTCGATGTGCTCAGCGCCGCCCCGTCATACTTGCAGAGCCGCTTCTGCTTCAGGTTGTGACCGTCGGTGCCGATTTCCTCGATACTCTCGGTGCAGGAGCCGCCGTCGTCGTCGATCCAGTTGTTGGAATAGCGGTAGGACCGCCAGTTGCCGTAGGAATAGTAGCCGCCCTCGTCCGGCTCATCGGGCGCGAACTCCGGAACGTAGAGGCTCGCCGGAGTGGCATCGCTCGCCGGGTCGTCGTTGACGTCATAGGGATAGGGCCGCGCCTCCACGCATCCCTGCCAGGAAACGCCGCTGATCTGGTTGAAAAGCGCGAAACGCGAGACGCCGGTCGTCTCCATGTTGTTGGCATTGAGCGGCGACAGGCCGTTCACGTCCATCCACGACGCATTCTTGTTTTCCGCCCCGACATTGACGAAGGCGGTAAAGGGGACGATGCCGATCTTGACGCGGTCGGCCATGCCGCCGGTGGCGTTGGCCGCAAGCAGGGTGGCCGTCAGATCCTTGGCCGAGGTCTTCAGGGTCGAGATCTTCGTTCCGTCCATTGAACCGGAATTGTCCAGCACCATGACCACGTCGAAGCTCGCCTCGCCCACCCGCGTCTCCGCCGCGATCTTGAAATTGAACTCCTCGATGCCGAGAAGAGGAGCGAAGGAGGTGGGTACGCTCACATCGGCGGAAACCGTCACCGTGCCGTCGCCATCGGGAACCGCGGAGAAATTGGCGATGGACGCGGACCCACCGACGAAATTGGCGTCAAACGCGGCGCGGGCACGGGCGGCGACCTGTTCGGTGGTGAGACCGAGCGTCTTGGTGTTGGCGGCGAGCGCGGCGGCATCCATCGCGATCTGGGCACGCTGCTTGGCCGCCACGACATCGGCCATGTCGATCCCTGCCCCCACTGCAAAAACGACGGGGACTGCCGTCAGTCCGAACAGCATGGCGACATTGCCACGCCGGTCCTTCATGAATCTGCGGATCATTGCACATTCCTCGCAAGGAGGCCTCACCGGGCCCCACGACATGGCGACCGCCGCCTATATTTGGGCGAATGCGCATCGAAACTTGATGCGATACAGACTGCGCCACCCTTGTCGAAATATTTCCAATTCTTTTCAGAATTATTTCCCGCGATTATTTATTTATTGAAATTTTTAGGATGATTTTATACGTAGGTTATTTGAAGTTATGCTTCACCGGAAAGCCGTCGCATTTTCCCTGTATTCTCCCACATCATACTGGTCTCCCCCATTCAGGGCGTGCGGATACGGTTGAATACGCAGGCGGGCGGACGGATTGTCGCGGCGTGCAAATTGGCAATCGCAGGGCCGGCCAGGGACGAGGGTTAAGGTTTCGTCAACCATTCCCGAAATCGGGGTTATCGCGCAGCATTGGGGAGCCAGCGCCATGAGGCGCGGCAACGCCTGCAAGACAAAGCCCGGCACGGGTCCGCACCCGTCCGCCGATGCCAAAAAACACCTACCCATCCAATTGACAGCGGCGAGACGGCAACCTACATGGGGATCGGCCGTTAGCACTCTTCATTGTTGAGTGCTAACAGGCGCAGGATCCAGGCGCAAAGCATGGCCTGCTGAAATCAGTCTTCAAGGCATCATTGAGGAGCGCTGCTCATGGGGAGGGCGCTCCGAGAGAGGAAAGAGCCAGACAATGACTTTTCGTCCTTTGCATGACCGCGTCGTCGTCCGTCGCGTCGACTCCGAGGAAAAGACGGCCGGCGGCATCATCATCCCCGACACTGCCAAGGAAAAGCCGCAGGAAGGCGAGGTCGTTTCCGTCGGCCCCGGTGCGCGCGATGACAGCGGCAAGGTCGTGGCTCTCGACGTCAAGGCCGGCGATCGCGTGCTGTTTGGCAAGTGGTCCGGCACCGAGGTGAAGATCGACGGCGAAGACCTGCTGATCATGAAGGAAACCGACATCATGGGCGTGATCGCCTAACCGGCGCAGCCCTTCGATATCGACATCCCCTTTCAACCCTATTCGCGAGATAAGACACGATGAGTGCCAAAGACGTTAAGTTTTCCACGGATGCGCGCGACCGCATGCTGCGCGGCGTCGACATCCTCGCCAATGCCGTGAAGGTTACGCTCGGCCCCAAGGGCCGCAACGTCGTCATCGACAAGGCCTTCGGCGCGCCCCGCATCACCAAGGACGGCGTCACCGTCGCCAAGGAAATCGAGCTTGAGGACAAGTTCGAGAACATGGGCGCGCAGATGGTGCGCGAAGTCGCTTCCAAGACCAACGACCTGGCTGGCGACGGCACCACCACCGCGACCGTCCTGGCCCAGGCCATCGTTCGCGAAGGCGCCAAGTCGGTTGCCGCCGGCATGAACCCGATGGACCTGAAGCGCGGCATCGATCTGGCCACCGCCGAGGTCGTCAAGGACCTGACCGCCCGCTCCAAGAAGATCAACACCTCCGGTGAAGTCGCGCAGGTCGGCACCATCTCCGCCAACGGCGAGAAGGAAATCGGCGACATGATCGCCGAGGCCATGCAGAAGGTCGGCAACGAGGGTGTCATCACCGTCGAGGAAGCCAAGACCGCCGAGACCGAACTCGAGGTCGTCGAGGGCATGCAGTTCGATCGCGGCTACCTGTCGCCGTACTTCGTGACCAACGCCGAGAAGATGCTCGCCGATCTGGAGAAGCCCTACATTCTCCTGCACGAGAAGAAGCTCTCCAACCTGCAGGCGATGCTTCCGATCCTCGAGGCCGTCGTCCAGTCCTCGCGTCCGCTGCTCATCATCGCGGAAGACGTGGAAGGCGAGGCTCTGGCCACGCTCGTGGTCAACAAGCTGCGCGGCGGCCTGAAGATCGCCGCGGTCAAGGCTCCGGGCTTCGGCGACCGCCGCAAGGCCATGCTCGAGGACATCGCGATCCTCACCGGTGGCACGGTCATCTCCGAAGATCTCGGCATCAAGCTTGAGAACGTCACACTCGACATGCTCGGCACCGCCGAGAAGGTGACGATCACCAAGGAGAACACCACGATCGTCGACGGCGCCGGCTCCAAGGACGACATCCAGGGCCGCGTTGCGCAGATCAAGGCGCAGATCGAGGAGACCACCTCCGACTACGACCGCGAGAAGCTCCAGGAGCGTCTTGCCAAGCTCGCCGGCGGCGTTGCCGTCCTGCGCGTCGGCGGTGCGACCGAGATCGAGGTGAAGGAGAAGAAGGACCGCGTCGACGACGCCCTCAACGCGACCCGCGCGGCCGTGGAAGAAGGCATCGTGACGGGCGGCGGCACCGCGCTTCTGCGCGCCAAGGCCGCCGTGGAGAAGCTCTCCTCCGACAACCAGGATATCGAGGCCGGCATCAAGATCGTGCTGCGCGCCCTTGAGGCCCCGATCCGCCAGATCGCCGAGAACGCCGGCGTGGAAGGCTCCATCGTGGTCGGCAAGCTGCTGGAGAGCGATGCGTCCATGGGCTTCGACGCCCAGAACGAGAAGTACGTCAACATGGTGGAAGCCGGCATCATCGACCCGACCAAGGTCGTGCGCACGGCGATCCAGGACGCGGCCTCCGTCGCCGGCCTGCTGATCACCACCGAGGCGATGGTCGCCGAGCTGCCCAAGAAGGAAGCCCCCGCGATGCCGGGCGGCGGCATGGGCGGCATGGGCGGCATGGACTTCTAAGAAGTCCATAAAGCCGCCCATCAGGGCGAAAGCTGAAGTCGGAAAGGGCGGTCTTCGGGCCGCCCTTTTTGCTTGCCCATGGTTCTTGGCCAGCGAAGTCGGAACACCCGAATTCACATGGGCCACGCGGCAAGATCCCCCTTTCGCCAGCCTCCCCGACGCACTACATCTCGCGACGAACCGTTGAGCCAAGGAGCGTTCCATGTCCGATGATCTCGACACCCGCATCGCCGATCTGGAAGCCCACATCGCCCATCAGGAGAAGCGGATCGACGATCTCGATGCCGTCGTCACCCGCCAGGCCGGCGAAATCGAACATCTGCAGCGTCATCTGAGGGCGCTGGCGGGCCTCGTCGCGGAGCTTGAGGAGGCGAGCGAAGTGCCGATCACCAAGCCGCCGCATTACTGAAATCGCGCCGCCCGCGAAAAAACCGCGACTGCACGCTTGACTTAGAGCGCGCTCAAAGCCGTAGGTTCCTGCGCGTCGTGACGAAGACAGGCGTTATTCCATGAAGATCGGCGATCTGGCGAAGCGAAGCGGACTTTCCGCCCACACCTTGCGCTACTACGAACGCATCGGGCTTCTGCCCTATGCCGACCGCGACCGTTCGGGACAACGCGATTATGACGCGTCGATCCTCGAATGGATCGAATTCCTCCGCCGTCTGAAGACGACGGGGATGCCCATCCGCGACATGCTGCGCTACGCGCAGATGCGTGCAGATGGCGATGAGACGTTCGCCGAACGCGGCGCGCTTCTGCGCGAACACCGCGAACGCGTGCGCACTCATCTGGCCGATCTGGAAGCCTGCCTTCGTTCCCTTGACAAGAAAATCGCCTTTTACGGAAAGGCGAAGCAAAGGAAAGACGCAGATGACGGCCTCCCAAAAAACGACGATGAAGACACGGCGCCTCGGCCAGGGGCTTGAGGTCAGCGCCATCGGCCTCGGCTGCATGGGAATGACATGGGCCTACGGGGCCACGCCGGACGATCGCGGCGAGGCGATCGCCACCATCCGCCATGCCCTCGATGCCGGCCTGACGCTGCTGGATACGGCCGACGTCTATGGCCCGCACACCAACGAGGAACTCGTCGGCGAAGCGATTGCCGGCCGGCGCGACGAGGTGGTTCTGGCCACCAAATTCGGCATCCTGCGCGGCCTGACGACAGAACCGGGATCGTCTGCCCAGACGGTCAACGGCCGGCCCGAGTACGTGAAAGCATCCTGCGAGGGATCTCTGAAGCGGCTCGGTGTCGATCACATCGATCTGTACTATCTCCACCGCGTGGATCCAAACACGCCGATCGAGGACACGGTGGGCGCGATGGCCGATCTGGTGAAGGCCGGCAAGGTGCGCCACATCGGCCTGTCGGAAGCCAACCCCGACACCATCCGCCGGGCGCAAGCGGTCCATCCGCTGACCGCCGTCCAGAGCGAGTATTCGCTGTGGACGCGGGACCCGGAGGACAGCGTCCTCCAGACCTTGCGCGAACTGGGCATCGGGCTCGTCGCCTATTCGCCGCTTGGACGCGGCTTCCTGTCGGGCGCCATCCGCTCCCTCGACGATCTGGCGCCGGACGACTATCGCCGCCGATCTCCGCGCTTCATGGGCGAGAATTTCGCCCGCAATCTGGAGCTGGTTTCGGTGATCGAGGGGCTGGCGCGTGACAAGGGCGTCACGCCGGCGCAGCTGGCGCTGGCCTGGGTGCTCGCCCAGGGCGAGGATATCGTGCCCATCCCCGGCACCCGGCGCAGAACGCGGCTCGACGAGAACCTTGCCGCCGTCGATATCGCGCTCAGCGATAGCGAGCGCAAGACCATCGCCGACGCGCTGCCGGCGGCCGTTGGCGAACGCTACCCGGCCTCCACGATCGGCGAAGTGAACCGCTAGGAAGTGGAGCGAATGCGCCCGGGCTCATAGCCCCGGCGCATTCGCCGGCGCGGCCGACCGCCACATCGCACATGTCCGATTAATACGCCTTGCGTTTTCCCGTATACGGAATATTTTCTCTCATATGAGAGATATGAGCACTCCCCTTCTGGATATCCGCATTGCCGAGCGCCTGAAATCCCTGCGCAGCGAACGCGGCTGGTCACTCGATGCCCTGAGCGCGTTTTCCGGCGTCTCGCGGGCCACGCTGTCGCGGCTGGAAAACGGCGAGGTCAGCCCCACGACAGCCATCCTCGCGCGGCTCTGCGCCGCCCACAGCATGACCCTGTCGCGGCTGATGCTGATGGCGGAGGAAACGTTCGCCCCCCTGGTGCCGCGCGCCGAACAGCCTGAGTGGGAGGATGCCGGGGCCGGGTTCCGCCGCCGCTCGGTCTCCCCTCCGGCCACCGCTCTGTCGGGCGAGGTGCTGGAATGCCGCCTTGCGCCCGGTGCCGACATCGCCTACGACGCGCCGCCACGCGAAGGACTGGAGCATCATCTGGTGCTCATTGAGGGCGCGCTTGCCGTCACCGTGGACGGCGAGACCCACCATCTTTCCCCCGGCGACTGCCTGCGCTACCGGCTCGTCCGGGAGAGCCGCTTCGAAACCGCGGACGTGTCCGCCGGCTACTTCCTGTTCATGGTGTAACCGACCTATGACCCGACGCGCCGTTTCCCTCGCCTCTTCGCATCCCGTCATCTCCAGCCTGCCGGCCGCAGCCATGGAAGCCCGCCTCGGCGCATTTGCGGAACTCATCAAGGCCTGCGTGGACGCGGGGGCGAGCGTCAACTTCATCATGCCGTTCAGCGTCGAGGAGGCGTCGACCTACTGGCGCGGCAAGATCCTGCCGGGCGTTGCCGCCGGCAAGCGCATCATGCTGGCCGCCGATGTGGAAGGCCGGCTGGCCGGCACGGTCAATCTCGATCTCGACACGCCCCCGAACCAGACACACCGGGCCGATGTCAGCAAGCTGCTGGTCCACCCGGCGTTCCGCCGCCGTGGCATCGCGCGCATGCTCATGGAAGCGCTTGAAGATCACGCGCGGCAGGCGGGCCGCACGCTGCTGACGCTCGACACCCGGACCGGCGATGCCGCCGAGCCGCTTTACACCTCGATGGGCTACGTGACCGTCGGCGTCATTCCCGATTACTGCCGCGATGCGGACGGCAAGGGGCTGAGCGGCACCACGATCATGTACAAGAGGCTTGCACCGCCCTCCTCCTAGAGTGCTTTCCGTTCAGACAGAATCGTCTGAATGATAAAAAATCGCTCAAGATCAACGCCTTGAGCATATCCCGATCAGATTGAACTAATCTGCTCGGGATATGCTCAAGGGCATGGACGGGAACGCCTTCGATAGCATCGTCCGGTGGATGCGCGAGGTCCTGACGCGTAGCCGTCGGTCGTCGTCGCGCTTCATATCTTAAAAATCAAGTAAATCCATACTATCTATTGATGTATCAATTATTTATGTTAAGCAAATATTTTTCACATTTCAATTATTGTTTTATATTGATTCGGATATGGCTCTTGAATTACATTATGAACTGCAAATGCCTTTTGATCGAAAATATAATTCAAGTATTAAAGAGGAGGAAATCATGTCGGATTTTGATATTGCACGCGGCGACCAGGTCATCATCCATGTCCCGCCGGGAGCCGGCAAGGATGTGAAGATCGTCGAGACCGAGCCGAAGGGCCGCGGTCAGGACATCACGATTCAGGTCAGCCGGGAACGCAAGGTGCAGGTATCACCGGCGATCGGCGTCATCGTCAAGTGAGCCGCTGCGGACAAGCCGTGCCGTGCTGAACGTCCCGGCTTGTCCGTCGGTTCAGGCAAAGTTGCCCCGGCACATCCCGCACCTCTTGGACAGGCCACGCTTCGAGTGTCCATCAGACCGTACAGTTGAGCCATGGAGCAAGCGTTTCCCGCCACAGGAAGGGGCAGGCGAGCCGCGGCGGATAGCGTGTTTCGTGAGCTGTTTTTCTCCCGCAGCGGGAGCTTTTCGGGGACTTTGCCGAGAAAAGGCGCCTTCTGCAAACACGGCATCGGAACGCGGGCGCATGCTCCCTTCTCGGGATCGGCCGCGTGCGAACCAGTGCCGGGCAGATAGGGGCCCACCAGCCGGGCAGATGACTGCGCATCCGCCCGGTTCACGTCGACGCCCGGGTCGCGTCGCCGATCGATTTCCTGCGTCGTCCTGCCGGGCGGGAAGTCCGACCGGCGCGATAGCGCGCTCGCCGTTTCAAGCAGTCCTCTCACCCCGCCATCTCAACGCGGCCCGAATTGCGAAACGGGCCGCCACAGGAACGGGCCCTTTTCGTCATGACCGATATCGCACAATCCTATTGTCTGAGCTTTCCAACGAACATCGACCACGCCAAGAAGAGCCTGGTCCTATCCAACTATGAAGAACGGATCCGGATCGAGGGGATTCCGCCTTCGCTGGGCGTCGCCCTGCTCAAGCGCATCAACGACGGCGGGACGATCAATGATGCCGGGAAGGGCGGCGATGACCGGGAAGTGGCCGACACAGCCGCCGCAATATCGGCCGCGGACGACAGCATATCCGGTCTGGAAGGTGCCGCCGCCGAAAGGTTCCTGCGCACGCTCGTGCAAGAGAAAATCGCGGCCAGGCCGACGCGTTCGACCTGTACCGGGCACGAGTTGCGCGTGATCCTCGACGACCATTTCGCGGCCTGGAACACCGCCCTCTTCTCCCACAGCCTCTGGACGTCGCTTGCCGAGGGCAGCGCGCGCCCCGCCGTGGTCGACGGGTGGCTCATCGAATCCTACCATTTCATTCGCGGCGCGAACGCACGGCTTTCCTACGCGGCCTCCCTGTGCCCCGATCCCCGCATAAAGGCGATCTTCGCCCATCATTATGTCGAGGAATACGATCACTACGAATTCTTCGCGCAGAGCCTGCGCGCCCGCGCGATCGACGTGGATGACGTCGACAGGCAGGGACCGTTGGCGGCCACCCGCGCGGTGCTGAACATGGCGCGCAAGGCCGCGCGGACCGATCCCATCGCCTATGCGGCCTGCTCCGGCCTGATGGAGTCCACCGGCAGCGATGCCGACCGGGCGCGGACATTCTACGGCAAGGTGGCGGAGCATTTCGACAAGAGCGGGAGCGGTTTCGTCCGGCCGATGATCGCCCACGTCAATCTCGACGAGAAATTCGAGCACGGCAGCGTCATGGCCGATGTTCTCGATCCCATCCCCGTGTTGACGGTGGAACACGCGAACCGGGTGCTGCAGACCGTCTTCCAGTTCAAGGAGACGCTGATGATGTGGTTCTCCGAGGTCCAGACCCACTACCATCGAAATCCGTTCAAGGGCCGCGCGCTCTACCGGCACGGCCGCGGCAATCCGCCCGAATAGGGAAAGGGGGATCCACGATGCTCATTCGCAGTCCCGACGTCACCTTTTCGACCCTGGGGGATAGCAGCATCCTCGAGAATTCGGAAACCCGGCTGACGTTCACCGGCGCCAGCTCCCGGCTATGCACCGCGATCTGGTCGCAACTCGACCTCCGTGAGAGCGTCGAAGAGATTGCCGGGCAGACCGGCTATTCCGCCCGGTCGGTGAGCGACTTTCTCGCCGTGCTGTCCGAGGATCACTTCGCGCTCGACACCGGCTGCGATGCGCTGCTCGATGCCGATGCGGCGCTCGCTCTGACGCGCCGGTGCGCGGCGTTCTGGAACCGGCACGTCATGACGCAGCCGTTTCCCCGGCTCCTGTTCTCCGGCCAGGCCACGCCAAGCCACGTTCTGGGCTGGGGAATCGAGTTCCACATCTTCGTCAAGGCCGCGCGCGACTACATGGCGCGCGGGGCGAGCCGCATCGACGGTCCCACGCCCGCCTTGCGCGGACTTTGGGATCACTTCGTCGACGAGGCGTTCCACGATGCGATCTTTCGCGAGGGGCTGATCGGCTGCGGCGTGCCTGCGGGCAACATCGACAACCGCATACCGCTGCCCTCAACGACCGCTCTCCTCAACCACCTGTGGGAGGCCGCCGAGGACGGGGACCTTGCCTATGCGAGCGTTTTCGCGCTCATGCAGCCGCTGACCGAGCCCCCGAGCGAGGAAAACGTGCGCGCCCGCTACGCCTTTCTCAAAGAGGTCTATCCGGATGCGGCCCCGCTCTTCGACGCCTTCGAGCAGCATGACCTGATCGACGCCAGCCTCGAACACGCCTCGCTGACGATCGAACCGCTGCTGCGCGCACGCGGAGGCGTCTCGCGCCACGAGATGACCCTGATCACGCAGACCATCCAGCGCACGGCCGACTGTTTCGACCTGTTCTTCGCCGGCATCCAGTCGCACTATCGCAACAGGCTTACGATCGACTATCGCCAGATCCCGCGCATCGACGCCATGCTCCCCGCCGAGGCTTGAAGCATTCGTCGCTGCCGGCGAGCCCCCTTAAACCGGGCATTTTTTTCGGAGCGCGGGGATGTCGCCTGTGTGCGGGGCGCCCTACCCCGCCACCGGGCGCGGCTTGCCGTTTGCATCCACCGCGACATAGGTGAACTCGGCCTGGATCACCTTCTCGCGCACCTGGCTCAGCGCGCGCAGCGCCCAGGCTTCCACCTGCACCTTCATCGAGGTGCGGCCAACCTTGACGACCTCTGTATAGACGCAAAGAACGTCGCCGACCTTGACCGGCCGGATGAAGTGCATGGCATCCACCGCCACCGTCACCACCCGCCCGTGCGAGGTCTGGTTGGCGGCAAGTCCCCCGGCGATGTCCATCTGGGACATGACCCAGCCGCCGAAGATGTCGCCGGACGGATTGGTATCGCTCGGCATGGCGAGCGTCCGAGTTGTCAGTTCGCCACGCGGGCTTTCGTTGTCGTCCGCCATTTTCTGCCGCTCTCCAGTTGTTTCGACGAGGGACCTTCCGATCCCGAAAGGCATCCGTTTACCGGCCCTTGCCGGCCGCTGGCAACCGCCATTCGCGCATGGCGGCCAAGCCTTTGGTGCGCTACAAGCGGACGCGACGCCGGCGCTGCGACAACCGGGACATTCAGGCAGAGAACATCATGGCCGTTTCGCCGCAATTCCGTGATTTCGTGCTCGACCAGTTGAACGCGCTCGGGCCGCTGGAGACGAAGAGGCTGTTCGGCGGCCTGTCCGTGCGATGCGAGGGGCTGCATTTCGGTGCGCTTTTGTCGGGAAACATGTTCTATCTCGTGGCCGATCCCGCGCTCAGGAGCGATCTGGAGGCGTTGGGCGGTGCGATCTTCAGCTATGCGCGCGGCGAGAAGGTGATCGAGGTGCCGCGTTTCGTTTCCGTGCCGGAGGAGATCCTGGAGGATGTGGACGAACTCCTGCCGCTCGCGCGCCGCGCGCTCGACATCGCGCGTCGCGACCCGCGACGACGCCAGGCTTGATTTCAGCCCCGTATCATGTCAGAAGGCGAGGAACATCAAGAGAAGGGCTGGCGCCCTCGCCAACCTGCCCATCCGCGGCAAGGTGGTACCCGACGATAAGGGATGTGGCCCGGCGACTTGGTCGACCAGGCAACCCAGCGGTCTTCGCCAGTCCTCCTCGGCATCATGCTGACGGAGGAATTTTTATGTCTGCTCTTCGCATTGCCCTGAACGCCCAACCGCGCGCCCTGTCTCACGCCTTCTCCGAGGCCGAGGTCAACAGCAGCCTCGACAGCGCGCTCGCCTTCCCCGCCGAGCTTTCCGGCGAACCGGCCGGGCTGGTCTTCGATCTGCTACTCGCGGTCGCCGCTCGCGATGCCCGCTGCCTCCGGTGTCCGGCCGTTCTCCTGCCCGACGAGGAACGCGACCAGCGCCGCTCGGCCCTCATCCGGCTCTGGCAGGGCTGCTCCTCGCGCATCATCGACGAAAGCCTCGTCGCCGATCTCGTCGCCAGGCGCGGGCCGGGTTTCCTGGCGCTTGCCGCCCCCCGGCCGAAATGGCGGAAAGACTGACCGGATCTAGCCTCTCCCCCGCGTATCTTCCACTTCCTGCGGAACCCTCCTGCCCTTCCGTCGTTTCCTTGCCGACGAAACGAACCGGTAGCGGGCGCCGCCTGCGCACCTTGATGCCGCGGCGGCTTCAGGGTCTACTGGCGCAATGAGGAGGTTGAGGGGATCGGACGTTTCGGCACTGGCTCTCGTGGTGCTTGTCGCCTTCGCCCCGGCCGCGGCAGGGGCAGATTGCAAGCCGCCCGAAAAGCCGGCACCACCCGATTGCCGCATCAAGGGCAACATCAATCGGGACGGCGAGCGCATCTATCACGTGCCCGGCAAGAGCCGGTGGTATACGCGCACCTGCATCAACCGGCCCGGCGAACGCTGGTTCTGCAGCGAGGCTGAGGCGCGAGCCGCCGGCTGGCGTCCGCCGCGTCGCTGAGAAACGGCGTCGCTCCCCCTCAGCCGATGATCTTTCGATCGCCCCAAGAAAAGCCAACACGCCGGAAGACGGAGCAGCCATGGAAGACCAGATCCTACAGACCCGCGACCTGATCGAGCTGCAGCTCGCAAGCCTCATGCGCCTCATGGCCGTGTACGGCCTCAACGTGATCTACGCGATCATCATCCTGTTCGTCGGCTGGTGGGCGGCGAGCAAGATCGCGGGGTCGGTGCGCCGCGCCTGCGAACGCTCCAGGCACGTGGACGAGACCATCACGGGCTTTGCCTCCTCGATCACGCGCTACGCCATCATCGCGCTGGTCATCATCACGGTGCTGCAGCTCTTCGGCTTCCAGACGACATCACTGGTCGCGGTCATCGGTGCCGCTTCGCTGGCCATCGGCCTTGCGCTGCAGGGCACGCTTTCAAATCTGGCTGCGGGCGTGATGTTGCTGTTCTTCAGGCCCTTCAAGGTGGGTGACTATGTGGAGCTCGCCGGCAATGCCGGAACGGTGAAGAACCTCACCATGTTCTTCACCGAACTCGCCACCGCCGACAACGTGATGATCATCATCCCCAACGGCGATGTGTGGGGTTCCGCGGTCACCAACTATTCCGCGCACCCGACCCGGCGCTGCGACATCACCGTCGGCATCTCCTACGACGACGACATGGACACGGCCAAGGAGGTCTTCCACAAGGTGATCGCTGAGGAAAGTAGGATCCTTGCCGACCCGGAACCCTTCGTGGAGATCACCAATCTGGGCGACAGCTCCGTCGACGTCACGTTGCGGGTGTGGACGCTGTCGTCCGACCTGTGGGCCGTGCGCTGGTTCCTGATCAAGCGCCTGAAGGAGGCGCTGGACGAGGCCGGCATCTCCATCCCCTACCCGCACATGCAGGTGGTGGGACAGGCTCCGGTCGGCGCTGAGCAGGCCGGGCGCTAGGACGCGTTCCCCTCCCAGGTCAGCCCTTGGAGAAAAAGCCGCCCATCCTTCGAGACGCCCGCGGATGCGGGCTCCTCAGGATGACGTTGAACTTGTTGCTGATTTGGAACGAGCCATCGACACGGACAACGTCATCCTGAGGAGGCGCGAAGCGCCGTCTCGAAGGATGGGCCGCACCTCGTAGCAAGGCCCCCTCAGCAGGCCCCCCATCCCCCGGCGACCGCTCACATGCTGGCTGCATCCTCCAGCTTTTCCATCTTCTCGATGCAGTAGTAGCCCGAGATCTGGCTGATCGTGCCGGCCCGCTTCCATTCGTTGAGGACGCGCGAGACGTTCTCGCGCGCCGCGCCCGCCATGTTGGCGATGTCGGCCTGCGAGAGCTTGTAGTGGATGAGCGTGCGGCCCTTCTCCACCTCCTTGCCGAAACTGTCGGCCAGAAGCAGCAGGGTCTTGGCGACGCGGCCCGGCAGCGGCAGGAACGAGCGGGCGGCCAGCACGTCGTTGGCGAGCCTGAGCCGTCCGCCGACGATACGCAGCATGTGCCGGTAGATTTCCGGGTTGTCCTCCGCAAAGCGGTCGAAGGCCTGCTTGTCGAAAAAGGCGAGCCGGGCGGGTTTCAGTGCGGTGACCGTGGCCGAGCGCGGCTGACCGTCGAGAAGCGCCATCTCGCCGACGAGCTGGCCGGGGCCCAGCACCGCGAGAAGCTGCTCGTCGCCCTCAGCCGACAGGAGCGACACCCGAAGCGAACCCTCCAGCACCGCATAGCAGCCGTTGCCGGGATCTCCGGCCTCGAACAGGATCGTGCCGGCCTTGAGTTTCATCGGCCGCGCCAGCGCTTCCAGCCCCGCCGCCAGATCCGGCGCAAGTCCACCCAGCGAGAAGCTGTTTTCGAGCAAGTCATCGATCTGCGCCACGCACCTGTCTCCCCGATACGGTCCTGCACGGGCTGCAAAGTTGCGGAAACGGCAAACCGCATGGAACCTGCACCCTCCACGCACGTTTACCGACCGAGCAAGACGAAGACGGCTCGCAATCCTGAAAAGGGCAAACGACGCCCGCCCGCCGGATCCGTTCCGACGCCCCGTCAAGACTGCGGCCTTCGCTGTTCAGGGTAACGCATCGATCTGTGACGGTCATCACGGATGATGTCGCCAGGACAGCGTAATGATGATGCGGACATATCTTTCCGCCTCGCTCCGGCGGCGAGAGCGTCCGCAAGCAGATCGCCGGTCGCGCCCTCGGGATACGGTCGGCAACCATATCAAAGCAGGAGGCCCTTCCAGCCGGACATCCAGGAAGGTCTCAACTGCCGTTCGCAAATACCGTCGGTCTCCCCACCGGCAGGATAGTCGAGACCCGCTCCCCGCCGGTCTCCCCCCAGGCCGGAACCGCCTCCCCCGAGCGGTTCTGGCAGTCCGACCGGCATTTCACCGGTCGCACCGCGAAGCGCCTCCCTGACCCCCGCAGGGAGGCGTTTTGCGTTTCCCGCCGCCCCCAAATTTTCGCATAGCGGCCCGCATTGTGCCGCATCGCTGGAGGCGGAGCCTCGTTATATAAGGGATAATCGCCCCAGAGCATGCTCCGGCCGGACACCAGCGATCCGGCAGATCGGGATGCAAGAGAGATATTGATCTGGAGCGGTTGGTTGTCGTGCAGGCGCAAGACGCCGGCGCACAGGGCACTGCCGGAGCACATGCCGGGCGTTGCGCCCAGGCGGAGTTGCGGTGCGAAGGACATATCTCGAAGGTGCGGACCGATGGATCCCTACGAACACATCTATGATGGCGGTGACGGCGATGACGCCACGACGCTCGTACTCCTCCACGGCACGGGCGGCGATGCGGCCCATTTCATGCGGCTCGGGCGCGTAGCCGCACCGGGAGCTGCCCTGATCGCGCTGGAGGGAAACGTGGACGAGCAAGGGCTCGCCCGCTTCTACCGCAGGGTATCGGCCGACATTCCGGATTTCGAGGATCTGGAGAAAAGATCGCGCGATCTCGCCGCCTTTCTCACCGATGCGCTCACGCGCCATGGCCGGGATCCGGCGCAGGCGGTCGGCGTGGGCTATTCGAACGGCGCCAACATTCTGGCGAACCTGCTCTTCAACCAGCCCCGCGTGCTGGCCGGCTACGCACTGATGCACCCGTCCATTCTCTATCGGCCATGCTCGAACAAGGCGATCGCCGGGCGCAAGGTGCTGATCACGGCAGGTGCGGAAGATGCCGTGGCGCCTGAAAGCGAGGCCCGCAAGCTGCGCGCCTGGCTGCAGAAGCAGGGCGCATCGGTGGATCTGATGGTCCATGACGGCGATCAGGAACTGCGTGAGGAGGAGGCCGACCGCCTGAAGGCGTGGCTTGCCGATTTCCGCGCCGCACACGCCTGCACCGCCATGGCCGACAGCGTCTGAAGTCCGGGTTGCCCCGGGAACCGGCACACCATCTGACAAATGTCGTGCGCTTCGTTCGAGACGAGGCACGAGCGTTATGGCGTAAGTTCGTCCCCTCTCCCATGGGGAGAGGGTTAGGGGTGAGGGGATGGGATGTCAGTGGGATACGGAAAGCCCGACACCCCTCACCCGACGCTGCGCGTCGACCTCTCCCCATGGGAGAGGTGATCTGAGCAAGGACGCTGATCCGTCCGCGATCAACGCGCCCAACAGACATCCCCTCAGAACAGGAAAATATCCTTCTCCGTCAGCGCCAGCAGGAAGTCCGGGCTGTCGAGATAGGCGAACTGGGTCTCGCGCGCCTCGATCTCGCTTCGGGCGGCAAGACTGCGCAGGTGCTCGTCGGCCTGGGCGGGGCTGCACCAGACGGTCGTGCCGTCGCTGCGGCCTTCAAGCCCACGCCAGAAGAACCGGTGCAACTCCTTGGGGTCGTTCGTCATCGGCAGGCTGACCGCCTCGCGATTGACGTCGCCGCCGAACTTGCGGATGCGGCGCGCGAGTAGGCGGCTGCGCAGGCGTTCGGGCTGGGTGAACAGGAATTCCGGCCAGTCCTCGCGATAGCGCTCCGCCATCACCTCCACCACCAGCTTGACGATACCGGCATTGCGGTCGAGCCCGTCGGCCAGCGCGACGAAAGACGGCTGGCGGCCGTAATAGTCCTGAAACCGCTGGAACTGCGCCTCGATCTCCGCCTTCAGCGCCATGCTCGGCAGCAGACCGAGCGGTGCGCGCAGAGAATAATAGCGCGGGGCGGGAAAACGGGGACCGAGGGCCTCGCGGGCGGGATCAGAGACAGGCGCGTAGGGCCGGGCGAGCGCGAGCGTCAGGCCGACGCGGGTGCGCCGGGCGACCGTTTCCACCTGATCGCGCAGCGGCAG
Organism: Breoghania sp. JC706; assembly: GCF_037026715.1. Lineage (NCBI taxonomy): Bacteria > Pseudomonadati > Pseudomonadota > Alphaproteobacteria > Hyphomicrobiales > Stappiaceae > Breoghania > Breoghania sp. JC706. Next base: position 292,467 of record NZ_JBANCG010000006.1, on the reverse strand, counting down.
ATATTCGCGCGGCCAGCGATCCGAGGCCGCCACGCAGCCCACCGCCGTCAACCGGTTGTCGGCCAGAAGCGCGCGGATCGCCCTGTCGACGCCGAAGGCGGTGCCGTAGTCGAGCGCGGTCAGGACAATGCGTTTCATGTTCTTCGGACCCGTTTCGCAGGCAGGACACCAATGCCTGAAGGCCGGCTGCGGTCGAATCGCCGCTCATTCCCTTAACCGGATACGCTACTCGGCGGCTTGCGAAAAGACTGCCCCGGCGCCACCGCGCACGCCCGCGATCCGATAGATGCGAATCCGTTCCAGCGCCACCCCCTTCACCTGCCGCGTGACGGTGGCAAGAAGCTCCACCTGCGCAAAGCGCCCGGCGAGATCGTCGGAGCGGTCGCGCCGGGTCACGGCGACATAGAGCGCCGGGCGCACCAGCAGCGCCGGATCGGGAGCGGGCTCCATGGCATAGCGGATGCGCTCGTCGAGCTGAAAGACGGGGAGCGCCGAGCCAGCCTCATGAAGCGCGAAGGCGAGCTGGCCCGTCATGCCGTAGGCCGATGTGGCGATCCAGGCCGCATTCTCGCGCTTTGCCAGATCCTCGATCTCGCGTGCGATCGCCGGCCAGCCGCGCAGCTGGAAGGTCGGGTCCTTGCGGGCAAACGTGCCGGTGAGCGGGGAGACGGCGTGCACGTAGATCACCAGCGAGACGGCGACGCCGAGGGGCACGGCGATCGCACGCAGGATCTTCAGCACCCGCGCCCTCAGGTCCGATCGCGTGTCGATGTCGGCGGCGACGAAGGCGGCCATCAGCACCAGTGCGGGAAACAGTGGCGCCGGCCAGTTCGCCTGCACCCGGTTATGGAGGGAATGGAACAGCAGATAGGCGAAGAACGGCAGGCTTGTGAGGAGCGGCAGCGCCCAGGCGGCATTGCGCCGGCGTACCGTCCGCGCGACCGCGACGCCGATGCCCACAAGCGCGATGACCGCAATGGCCGGATTGAGCAAGCCCAGCTCCGCGCCGATGAATTCTCCGATAAAGCGACCGGTCCAGCCATGCGGCACGGCGCGGCCGAACTGCTTGACGAAGGACGCCCATTCATGGGCCGCGTTCCACCGGATCACCGGCACGGTGATGAGAAGGGCAACAACGCCGCCCACCCACAATTGCCATTTGGCGAAAGCGGCGCGGGCCCGCGGCATCGCGACGAGCCACAAGATGATGCCCGTGCCCAGAAACAGCACCGAATATTTCGAGATCAGCCCCAGACCGGCGAAGAGACCGACGGCGAGAAACCAGTTGGCGTTCGCCGTCTCGCCGGGCTTCAGCCATTCCGCCAGCGCCCATAGCGTGAGCCCCCAGAACAGCACCGAGGGCGTGTCGGGGGTGGCGATCAGGCTGCCGATGCCGATGAGGAGGGTGGCATTGAAGAAGAGGACGGCCCAGCCGGCGGCGCGGCGGCCGTGCAGCAGCACGCCCGTGCGCCACAGCGCCAGCGATCCCAGCGCCGTCGCCAGAATGCCGACGAGACGGACGGCGAGCGCGTTGTCGCCGACGAGCGCCTGGCCCGCCGCGATCCACCAGCCGATCATCGGAGGGTGATCGTAATAGCCGGCGGCCGGGTTGAGGCCCCACAGCCGGTAATAAGCCTCGTCCTCCGACAACCACGCATGCCCGCCCGCCCACAGGCGAACGGCGGTGAGCGCAAGGACGAAGACGATCAGCGCCGGCGGCCGCAGCCACCAGCCGGGCATCTCGCCGCGCGCGCTCTCAGCCGCAGCCGCAGACGGAGCCGGCATGGCTCAGGCCTTTCGCCAGGTGAGGACGGAGCTTGCGGCATAGTTCCACACCGCGCCCATGGCGGCACCGGCCGTGCCCGCCAGCCACCACGAGGAATCCATGCCGTAGATCCAGTCCGCCACGCCGACATTGGCGACGACGCCGACCGAACAGACGATGTAGAAGCTGATCAGCCCCTTCACCGCCGCGATGCCCTTGAGCCGCCGGTCGCGATAGGTCAGGTGGTTGTTGAGGAAGAAATTCCACGTCATGGCGACGAAAGTCGCCAGAAGCTGCGAATAGTCGAATGGCAGCGCGACGAGGGCCGCACGCAGGCTCGTCAGGTGTACCACCACGCCCGAGGCGCCGACGAGCCCGAACATCAGGAACCGCACGGAGACGAGATCGCGGGTGAGCTTGGAGACGAGCAGGCCGAGATATTCCATCGTCACCAGCGTATCGAGCTTGCTCTCGCCGTGAAGGCGCTCGCGGAAGACGAAGGGAAGCTCGCGCACCCGCAAGGTGCCCTTCGCGGAAGCCGCGATGTCGAGCATGATCTTGAAGCCCTGGCTGGAAAGCTTCGGCGCCACCGCGTCGACCTTCTCGCGACGGATGGCGAAAAAGCCGCTCATGGGGTCGGAAAGCTCCACGCCCAGAAGCGTGCGCGCGAGCCCGTTGGCGACGCCCGAGCCCCAGGCACGCGTTGCCGAGAGCCCCTCGCCCACCGTGCCGCCTTCCACGAAACGGCTGGCGACGACGAGATCGGCCTCATCCGCCTTCAGCAGACCCAGCATGCGCGGCAGCAGGCTCTCGTCGTGCTGGAGATCGGCGTCCATGACCGCGACGAAGGGCGCGGCGGATGCAAGCATCCCTTCCACGCAGGCGCCCGAAAGCCCGCGCCGGCCGACCCGCTTGATGCAGCGGATGCGCGGATCGCGGCGCGAGATCTCCTTGGCCACCTCGGCCGTGCCGTCGGGCGAATTGTCGTCGACGAAGATCGCCTCCCACCGGATGCCCGCGAGTGCCGCGTCGAGCTTTTCCACGATGAGGGGAACGTTCGCGCTCTCGTTGTAGGTCGGCAGCACGACGGTCAGCTCCGCCGGCTCGAAAGGAACGGGCTGGCTCTCCGCCTCGTTCAAGGCTGTCTCGGTCAATTGCATGAAACGTCCGTTGGTGACGGCGCGCGCCCGTCAGGCGCCCCGCCTTCGATGCCCGGCGCCCCACGTCGCACGGGCACCCCAAGTCGCGCGGACCATAGCCAAACATCGGACATTTGCAAGGCAGGGAACGGCCGGATGCCTGATGGTCGCGCGCATCGCACACAGCGGGCGGGACAACGGGTGCGGCACTCCGTAACGGCACCCCGACTGGCCAAGCCCGAGCCTGCCCGCTATATGCCGCATCAGGAGCCCGCGACGAACCACCTCGAAAGGCTGTCCGGAACCGCCATGACCGAGCTCGACATCCGCCCCGCCGTATCCCGCACACCCGCCCACCCCTCGATCACGCGGGCGCAGATTTCCGCGCTGGTCGATACCTTCTACGGCCGCATTCAGGCCGACGAGCGGCTTGGGCCGGTGTTTGCCGGACGCATCGCGGACTGGGGCCCGCATCTTGCCAAGATGAAACACTTCTGGGCCTCGGTGCTCTTGAAGACCGGCGAATACAAGGGCAAGCCGGTGCCGACGCATTTCGTGATGAAGGAGGTGGAGGCGGAGGATTTCGGCATCTGGCTCACCCATTTCCGCGCCGTCGCCCGCGAGATTTTCGAGCCGGAGGCGGCCCCCATCGTCATCAACCATGCCGAGCGCATCGCCACGAGCCTCTGGATGGCGATGTTCGCCACGCCCTTCGACAAGGCGCCGGATTATTTGCGGAGCTGAGAGGGAAAGCCCGGCACGATCGCTGATATCGGCCCATCCTTCGAGACGGCCTGCGGCCTCCTCAGGATGACGTTGTATCCATTGCGCCTTTTGCGCGTCCCCACACCACGATAACGTCATCCTGAGGAGCACTCGTCAGAGTGCGTCTCGAAGGATGGGCCACTTGTTGCTTGCCACCCTCGGCATACGCCTCTCCTTGCCCTTACCCCCGCTTTCGTCTAGGAAACCGCTGCCCGCAACGCGCGCGGACATCCTCGAATTTTGCCCCCGATTCAGAACGCGTTTTCCCGGAAAGCCTCAGGCGATGGCCAAGACCAAGAAGCCCCAGAAACTCAAAGCCCGCCTGCCGCGCGGTTTCATCGACCGCTCGCCCGCCGACATCCGCGCAACCGACGCGATGATGGCGAAGATCCGCGAGGTCTATGAGCGCTACGGCTTCGATCCGGTCGAGACGCCGATGTTCGAATACACCGACGCGCTGGGAAAATTCCTGCCCGATCAGGACCGGCCGAACGAGGGCGTGTTCTCGCTGCAGGACGACGACGAGCAGTGGCTCTCCTTGCGCTACGACCTGACGGCGCCTCTCGCCCGTCACGTGGCCGAAAACATCAACGAGATCCAGCTTCCCTTCCGCAGCTATCGCGCGGGCTGGGTTTTCCGCAACGAAAAGCCCGGCCCCGGCCGCTTCCGCCAGTTCATGCAGTTCGACGCCGATACGGTCGGCGCGCCGTCGGTGCAGGCGGACGCGGAAATGTGCATGATGATGGCTGACGCGATGGAAGCCGTCGGGATCAAGCGCGGCGACTACGTCATCCGGGTCAACAACCGGAAGGTGCTGGATGGGGTGCTGGAAGCGATTGGGCTTGGTGGTGAGGAGAATGCCGGACGACGTCTGACCGTGCTCAGAGCTATCGACAAGCTCGATAAATTTGGCCCCGACGGCGTCCGTCTGCTTTTGGGCGAAGGTCGAAAGGATGAGAGCGGAGACTTTACGAAAGGCGCCGGCCTAGGGACCGAACAGATCGACCGCCTTGAGAAGCTTTACGCCGTTCAAAGAGAAGATCGCCGCGACTTCTTCACCTTCATGCCGATGAGTGAGATCATTGATGGGGATGTTGTCGTCGAATGGCAGGAGGTTATGGGGAATAAGATCGGCGGCCTTGTTTTCGGCGGACCTCACTCGACCGAGCTTTTAAAAGATGTCTTCCCCGAGTCAGACCTCGTTGCTGAAGGAATCAACGAACTCCTTTCTATTTCTAAGTCTGTAAGAACCGCCGGCTATGCGACCGACCGCATTAGGCTCGATGTCTCCATCGTCCGCGGCCTCGAATACTACACCGGCCCGGTCTACGAGGCGGAACTCCTCTTCGACGTGACCAACGAGAAGGGCGAGAAGGTGCAGTTCGGCTCGGTCGGCGGCGGCGGGCGGTATGATGGGCTCGTCAAGCGCTTCACGGGGCAGGACGTGCCGGCGACCGGCTTCTCCATCGGCGTCTCGCGACTGATGACCGCTCTGAAGAACCTCGGCAAGCTCGAGGCCGACACCGTGCTCGCCCCCGTGCTCGTCACCGTCATGGACGGCAACGATGCGGATGCGCAGGCGAAATACCAGAGCTTCGTCCAGCAGCTGCGCACCGCCGGCATTCGCGCGGAACTCTATCAGGGCAACTGGAAGAAGTTCGGCAACCAGCTGAAATACGCCGACAAGCGCGGCTGCCCACTCGCCATCATCCAGGGCTCGGAAGAGCGCGGCAACGGCGAGATCCAGATTAAGGATCTGATCGAGGGCAAGCGCATGTCGGAGGAAATCTCGGACAACGCCGCTTGGCGCGAGGCGCGGCCCGCGCAGGTGACCGTCGCCGAGGCCGATCTCGTCGCAACGGTAAAGAAGATGCTCGACGACCAGAAGGCGGACCGCGAACGCGGCAACCCGTCCGGGAACTAGAACGCGAATGAGGAAGACGATGGCCGATAACCGCTTCGACGCCCTGGCACCGCTGTTTCAGGCCGGCGGCTATCACCATATCGCCCCGCCGATCCTGCAACCGGCGGACGTCTTCCTCGATCTCGCGGGCGAGGACATCCGCCGCCGGCTTTTTCTGACCTCCGGACAGGACGGGCTCGACCTCTGCCTGCGCCCCGATTTCACCATTCCCGTGGCGCGCACCCACCTGTCAGGTGGGCCGGCGGCGCGGGCCGGGGCCTATTGCTATTCCGGCCTCGTCTTCCGCCAGCGCGCGGGCGAGCTCGGCGAGATCCAGCAGGTCGGCGCGGAGAACATCGGCCGTACCGACAGGCTCGCGGCGGATGCCGACATGCTGGCGCTGGCGGTCGAGGCAGTTGAAAAGCTCGGCGGCAAGGCGCCCTCCATCCGCATCGGCGACGAGGCGCTGTTCACCGGCGTCGTCGAAGCCCTCGGCCTGCCCACCGTCTGGCGCCGCCGCTTGCGCGATCTCTTCGGCGAGCGCGATCGCCTCGACCATGCCATTGCCCGCATGGCCGGCAGTCAGGGTGCGGAGAAGGATGCCCGCATCGGTTTTCTCGCAGCCCTTGAAGGCGCCAACCCCGACGCCGCGCACGCGGTGGTGGAAGATCTTCTCTCCATCGCCGGCATCGAGGCGGTCGGCGGGCGCACGGCCGGCGAGATCGCCGAGCGCTTTCTTGAGCAGGCGGCCCTTGCGTCGGGCGCCGGCATCGGACCGGAGACGGCCGCCACGCTGACCCGCTTTCTCGACATTTCCGGCAATCCGGAAGAGGCCGGCGATGCGCTGACCCTCTTCGCGCACGAGGCGGGGCTCGACCTCTCCCAGCCGATCGCCGATTTCCGCGAGCGCGCAAGGCTCATTTCCGAGCGCGGCCTGCCGACGGACGCCATCACCTTTGCCGCAGATTTCGGTCGCCGCCTCGACTACTACACCGGCTTCGTGTTCGAGCTGCACGATGCGACCGGGGTCAGGGGCCGCCCGCCGATTGCCGGCGGCGGGCGCTACGACAAGCTGCTGGCGCTTCTGGGCGCCGGCGAGGACGTTCCCGCCGTCGGCTTTTCCATCTGGCTTGAACGCATCGCAGGCGCCGAAGGCGCTTTGGAAGGAGCCGGCCAATGAGCGACACTCTCATCATCGCCATTCCCTCCAAGGGCCGGCTTCAGGAAAACACCCACGCCTTCTTCGCGCGCGCCGGGCTCACCATCCAGCGCCCCGGCGGCGACCGCAACTATCGCGGCCGCATCAAGGGGCTGGACGATGTCGAGATCGCCTTTCTTTCCGCATCCGAAATCGCGCGAGAGATCGCGGCCGGCACCGTCCACATGGGCATCACCGGGCTCGATCTGGTGCACGAGAGCATCGACCGGCCGGCGGAGCTGACCCATCTCGTCGCCTCGCTCGGCTTCGGGGCTGCCGATGTGGTCGTCGCCGTGCCCAAGGCCTGGATCGACGTTGCCACCATGGCGGATCTTTCCGATGTCGCCTCCGATTTCCGGGGCCGGCATGGCCGGCGGCTCAGGATCGCGACCAAGTACGTGAACCTGACGCGCGGCTTCTTCGCCGCGAACGGCATCATCGACTACCGCATCGTGGAATCTGCCGGCGCCACCGAGGGCGCGCCGGCGGCGGGCGCGGCGGAACTGATCGTCGACATCACGACCACAGGCTCCACGCTTGCCGCAAACGACCTGAAGATCCTTGACGACGGCGTCATCCTGAAGAGCACGGCGCACCTCGTCGCCTCCATGACCGCAAGTTGGTCCGGCGAGGCGCTCGCCGCCGCCCGCACCATCCTCGACCGCGTGGCGGCGGAGGAGAAGGCACGCTCGGTCAAGGAAATCCGCGCGCTCGTCGCCGACCCGGAGGAAGCGGCGGGAGTTGCGGCCGACAGCTACGGCGCGACCGCGCCCTTCGGCACGGCGGACGGCCAACCGCTGGTGCTGCACTGCCCGACGTCGGAAGTCGCGGCCTGTGCGGGCTACCTGCGCGATGCCGGCGCCGCCTCGGTCTCCGTTTCCACGCTCGACTACGTGTTCGAAACCACCAACCCGCTCTACGACCCGCTCGCAGCGCGCATCCAAGGATAATCGTCGATGGATATCAGCGCGCTCGGCGCCCGGGACCTTTCCGCCCTCATCCAGTCCCGGGAAATTTCCTGCGCCGAGGTGATGGAGGCGACGCTTGCGCGCATCGCCCGGCTCAATCCGGCGATCAACGCCATCGTAAGCCTGCGCGACGGCGAGGCGCTGATGGCGGAGGCGCGGACATGCGACGAGGAACTCGCGGCCGGCCGTTCGCGCGGCTGGCTGCACGGCATCCCGCAGGCCGTGAAGGATCTCGCCGCCACGAAGGGGCTCACCACCACGCAGGGCTCGCCGATCTTCGCGCATTTCGTGCCGCAGGAGGATTGCATCCACGTCGCGCGCCTGCGCGCGGCCGGCCCGATCATCATCGGCAAGACGAACACGCCGGAATTCGGCCTCGGCTCGCACAGCTACAATCCGGTCTTCGGCGTGACCCGCAATCCGTGGGACACGAGCCGGACGGCCGGCGGCTCGTCGGGCGGTGCGGGCGCGGCGCTCGCCATGCGGCTCGTCAGCGTTGCCGACGGCTCCGACATGATGGGCTCGCTGCGCAATCCGGCCGCCTTCAACAACATCGTTTCTCTCAGGCCGAGTTTCGGCGTGGTGCCGGCCGGCCCCGCGCCCAACGTCTTCACGGCCGGCCTTTCCACCGAAGGTCCGATGGGCCGTTCGGTGGCGGATATCGCGGCCCTTCTGGCGACGCAAGCCGGATACGATCCCCGCAGCCCGCAATCGCTGCCCGGTGACGGCTCGCAATTCGCGGAAATCGCGCCCTCCGAGCCCACCGGCATCCGTATCGGGTGGCTGGGCGATCTCGGCGGCTATCTGCCGTTCGAGGCGGACATTCTCGACATTTGCCGCGATGCGCTCACGGTCTTTCAGGACATGGGCTGCGTCGTGGAGGATACCGCGCCCGGCTTTGCCATGGAGCGGGTCTGGCAAGCCTGGAAAACCCAGCGCCACGCGGTCGTCGCCTCCAATCTCAAGGCGCTCTACGACGATCCGAAAAAACGCGAGCTGCTGAAGCCGGAGGCGATCTGGGAGATCGAGAACGGGCTGGCACTGTCGGCCACCGATTTCTTCGCGGCGTCTGCCGAGCGCAGCGCCTGGCACCGGGCGGCGCTCCGGCTTTTCGAGAAATACGATTACCTCGTGCTGCCGAGTGCGCAGGTCTTCCCCTTCCCGGCCGAATGGGCCTGGCCGAAGGAGATCGCCGGCCACGCGATGGACACCTACCACCGCTGGATGGAGGTGGTGGTGCCGGCCGGCCTTCTCGGCCTGCCGGTGCTGGCATTGCCGGCGGGCTTCGGGCCTCAGGGCCTGCCCATGGGCTTCCAGCTCATCGGCCGCCCGCGCTCCGACCGCGAGCTCCTGGCCTTCGGCGCACTCTACGAAGAGGCGACCGGCTGGCTCGGAATGGCGCCGGAAGCAGCGGAATAGGGCAAGGGCCGCTGCCTTCGCCGCATTTTTTTTTGCGGAGGGCGTTATTTTTGAAGTGCGACCCCCGCACGCCCCTCGCCTACCGCCGCGCCAGTGGCCTTGTCACATACCCCAGCACGAGCATCGGGATCGTCGCCGCCGCCACGAGGCCCCAGTCGAAAAGCGTCAGCGGGACTGTGGAGAACCAGTCGTTGAAAAGCGGCACGTGCACCACGGCGACCTGCAACGACAGCGCCAGCGCGATCGCGACCAGCAGCCACGGATTGCGCTTCAATCCGGCAAACGGCCCGTCATCGAGATGGCGGAAGTTGAAGGCGTTGGCCTTTTCGAGAACCACGAAGGCGGTGAAGGCGAGCGTCTGGGCGTGAAGCACCGTGCCGCCCGTCGCCAGAACCTCCTGAAAGAGCACCATCGCCACCAGCGCGATGTAGGAGCCGAGGATCGCCACCCGGATCCCGTCGCCACGCCCCAGCAACCGGCTGCCGGGCTTTCTGGGCGGGCGCCGCATCACCGCGGCCTCCGCCGGTTCCGCGCCCAGTGCCAGAGCGGTCGGCCCGTCGGTGACAAGGTTCATCCAGATGATGTGGATCGGCAGCAGCAGCAAGGGCCAGCCGAGCAGCACCGCCAGAAAAATGCCGATCACCTCGCCGGCGTTCGACGACAAGAGGTAGCCGACGAACTTGCGGATGTTGTCGTATTGCCGCCGCCCCTCCTCCACCGCGCCGATGATGGAGGCGAAATTGTCGTCGGTCAGCACCATGTCGGAGGCCCCGCGCGCCACATCCGTGCCGCGAATGCCCATGGCGATGCCGACATCGGCCTGCCTCAGCGCCGGCGCGTCGTTGACGCCGTCGCCCGTCATCGCCACCACGTGACCGGTGGCCTGTAGCGCCTCCACAATGCGGATCTTGTCCTGCGGCCGGGCCCGCGCGAAGACCGCCCCCTGCTCCAACGCCCGAGCAAGCTCGGCATCGTCCATCGCGTCGATGTCCGCTTCCGTCACCGTGCGCGCGGCATCAAGCCCGATGGATCGCGCGATGGCGGTCGCCGTGGGCGCGGCATCGCCGGTGATCATGACGACCCGCATCCCGGCCCGGCGGGCAAGCTTCATCGCGTCGGCCACTTCACCGCGCGGCGGATCGATGATGCCGACGAGACCCAGCAGCGTCAGGTCCTTCTCCAGCGCCTCGCCGATGACATCGGGCATGCCCGTCAGCTTGCGCCGCGCGACCGCCAGCACCCGCATCCCGCCTTCGGCAAGCGCCTGGAATGTCGCCGCGATCTCCGTCCGGTCCGCTTCATCGAGGTCTCGTTCGCCGTCGGCCCCCATGACCCGGGTGGCAAGCCCCAGCACAACTTCCGGCGCGCCCTTCACATGCAGGGTAACGGCGCCGTCCGCCTCGCGCACAAGCACGCTCATGCGCTTTCTGGCGGAGGAAAACGACACCTCGCCGCAGATCCGGCCCCGATCGACGGCCAGCCCCGCCTTGCCGCCAGCCACCAGGAAGGCCGCCTCCGTCGCCTCGCCGAGCGGGCGCGGGCCGCCCCCGTCCTCGATCATCCGCGTGGCGTTGCACCACAGCCCCGTTTCCAGAAGCGCGCTCAGACGCGGCTCGGCCGCCGGATCGATAGGCGCGCCGCCCACAAGGAACCGGCCTTCCGGCAGGTAGCCGGAGCCTTCCACCTCCACCGATTGTCCCACCGGGCGCCCCGGCAGTTCGATGCGGGTGATGGTCATCTCGTTGCGGGTCAGCGTGCCGGTCTTGTCGGTGCAGATGACGCTGGCGGCGCCCAGCGTTTCCGCCGCCACCAGCCGGCGCATCAGCGCGCGCCGCCGCGCCATGGCGGCAACGCCGATGGCGAGCGTCACCGTCACGACCGCCGGCAGCCCCTCCGGCACGGCGGCCACCGCCAGCGACACGCCGAACAGCAGCATCTCGTCGAACGGATAGCCGCGCAGCAAGCCCATGACCGCGACGAGTGCGGCAAGCGCCAGCGCCACGGCGCCGAGCGTGCGGCCGAGCTGGCCAAGCTCGCGCTGAAGTGGCGTCTCCTCCCGGTCGATCGATTGCGCAAGCGCGGCGATCCGGCCGAATTCGGTGCGCATGCCGGTGGCGACGACCAGCCCGCTCGCATGGCCGTTGGTGATCACAGTTCCCATGAAGGCGCACGGGGAGCGTTCGGCAAGCGGCGTCTCAGCCGGCACCGGTGGCAGGGCCTTGGCAACGGCGGCGGACTCGCCCGTGAGCGCGGATTCATCGACGGAGAGATCCGTCGCCGAGACCAGCCGCACGTCGGCCGGCACAGTGTCGCCGGAGCCCAGCAGCACCAGATCGCCCGGAACCAGCGTTTCCGCCGAGATGCGAAGCGGATGGCCGTCGCGCATCACGTGGGCCCGGGGCGCCAGCATCCGCGTCAGCGCTTCCAGCGCGCGCTCGGCACGGGCCTCCTGCAGAAAACCGAGCGCGCCGTTGACGACGACGATGGCGAGTATCACCACCATGTCGGCCATCTCGCCGACCACCGCCGACAGGATGGCGGCGGCGACGAGCACGCCGATCAGCGCGGATTTGAACTGACGCGCCAACAACACCCAGCTGGAGGCGCGACCGACCTCGGCCAGCCGATTGGGGCCCGCCTCGACGAGCCGCCTTTCCGCCGCCTCCGCGCTCAGCCCACGTTGCGGCGCAGCCTTCAGCGCCGCCGCCGTTTCCGCAACCGACAGCGCATGCCAGTCGGCACCTTTACGGGGCTCTTGTTCGTTCATGTCTCTCCCAGTCGAACCGGCTCCGCCCAAAGGCACGGCCCTCGTTCGCGCATCGCTCGCTCCCCCGATCGTCATCCTATTCCAATGCCGGGATGTGACACGCCCGTAAATGGTCGCGTGCCAAGGGGACACGAGGCGCCGCTCTCACGCGGCACTCATCACCTTGTTATTTGACGTAAGGGTAAAGAGCACGAAGATCAGCCCCCAAGGAACCTTGTTTTTTCAGGAGGGCATGCACATGACCGCGATGCCGGCGCGCGCAGGCGCCAACACGCTGTTTCCGCCGCTGATCGTCTCGACGCTGGCGACCGCCGTCATCGCCGGCATCGCCGCCGATATCGCCTGGGAGATCTGGGCGCGCGGCATCACGCCGTTCTGGGTGGGCGGCCCGCTGGAACCGGCGGCGCTGGTTCAGGGCGTGTTCGGTCTTTCCAGCCGGTTCGCGGCCGAACTCATCCACCTCTTCGTCGGCGTGGTGGCCTATCCGCTCGGATATCTGTTCATCGCCCGGCCTCTCGCGCGCAGTGTTACGCCGTTCCTGCCGTGGTGGATCGTCGGCCTCGGCTTCGGCGTCGGGCTCTGGGTCTTCGCGCTCTATGTCATGGCGCATTTCTTCGCCGGACAGCCGCCCTTCCTCGGCTTCATCCCGCTGACCTGGGCCTCGCTCGTCGGTCACCTGATTTTCGGCGTGGTGTGCGCGGCGACAGTGCGGTGGCGGGAGGCGTGAGACTGAAGGGCCATTCGGCGCGGGCGTGAGGGTGGGCGGCAATTCGGAATTGCTCACCCGCTCAATAGCCAAGTTTCGGCACCGCCCCCCCCTCACTCGCGTCGGTCGAAATACCGCTGCTCTTCCTCATAATAAGCATCGAAGCCGACGTGCCGCCGCAAATCGGCAAACGGCAGCAGCGTGCCGTCCGGGTGCCGGCCGGCCTTCATCTCGCTGAGCGCTTCCGTCATGGCACGGGTCGCAACCGAGAGAAGCGTCAGCGGATAGGCGACGATGCGGTAGCCGATGGCTTCCAGTTCCGCCGGCACCAGGGCGGGCGTCTCGCCGCCTTCCACGATGTTGGCCATGTGCCAACCCGGCACCTCGCGGCAGATCCGCTCCATCTCGTCGCGCGATTTCGGCGCCTCAACGAACAGGATGTCGGCTCCTGCCGCCTTGAACGCGGCGGCGCGCTCCAGCGCCTCGTCGAGCCCGTGGCCATGGCGGGCATCCGTGCGCGCCATGATCAGGATGTCGGCGCCGTCTTCGCGCGCATCCACCGCGGCGCGGACGCGGTTGATGGCCTCTGCCCGGTCCACCACCAGCTTGCCCTTCGTGTGGCCGCAACGCTTGGGCGCGACCTGATCCTCGATCATCACGGCCGCGAGCCCGGCCTGGGCGTAGCCCTTGACCGTGCGCTTGACGTTGAGCGCGTTGCCGTAGCCGGTATCGCCGTCGCCGATGACCGGAATGGAGGTTGCGGCGGCGATGTTGCGGGCGGTATCGACCATCTCGCCGTAGGAGATGAGCCCGGTATCGGGCGCCCCGATGCGCGCGGCGGAGACCGCGAAGCCCGACATGAAGGTGAGATCGAACCCGGCCGCACCGATGAGCCGCGCCGACAGTCCGTCGAAACAGCACGGCATGACGCGGATCTTCGGTTCGGCCAGAAGGGTGCGCAGGCGCTGGGCGGGAGACTGGTGCATGAAACGAAAGACCTTTCGAAAGAGAGACGGCAGGCCGCGCCGGGAAAGCGCGCACCTCACATCTTGAACGGGATCCAGAGCGCGATGTCCGGCCAGATGAAGATGGCGGCGACGGCCACCAGCATCAGCGCCAGAAACGGCACCACCCCGACGGAAATCTCCCCGAGCCCCGCCTTGCCGACCGCCTGAATGACATAGAGGTTGAGCCCCACCGGCGGGGTGATCAGCGCGCATTCGACCATGATCACGAAGAACACGCCGAACCAGATCGGATCGATGCCGAGGACGGCGAGCGAACCGGCCAGCACCGGCACCATGATCAGCATCATGGACAGCGTTTCCATGACGAGGCCCATCAGCAGCAGGACGCCGGCCACCAGCAGGACGAAAAGGCCCGTTGAGTCCACCGAAGAGGCGATCGTCATCGAGATCTCCTGCGGGATGCGGTAGAGCGTGATCGCCTTGCCGAAGACCTTGGCGCCGGCGACGATCAGCAGGATCGCGACCGAGGTCGTCATCGCCTCCACGATCGCTTCCCACAGCTTTCTCCATGTCAGCGTGCGCAGCACGGCGCCGGTGACGATGAGCGCGCCGATGAGGCCGATGGCCGAGGCCTCAGTCGGCGTGAACGAGCCGTCGTAGATGCCGGAGATGATGTAGAAGGCGAGAAAGGCCGTGGGCAGCGCGCGCAGCGCTGTCCAGCCGCGCGTCGGCCAGTCGGCTTTCGGGCTCGGCCGGTAATCGGCGGAAAAGCGCGCATAGAGCATGGCGAAGGCGATGAAGAGTCCCATCAGCAGAAGACCCGGGCCGACGCCGGCCAGAAACAGGTTGATGACCGATTCTTCCGTGATCACGCCGTAGACGATCATCGGGATCGAGGGCGGGATGAGAATGCCGAGCGTGCCGCCGGCCGCCAGCAGGCCAAGGACGAATTTGCGCGGATAGCCGCGCGCGGTCATTTCCGGGATAGCGACCGTGCCGATGGTGGCGGCCGTTGCGACCGAGGAGCCGGAGATCGCGGCGAAGATCCCGCACGAGACGATGGTGGCGACCGCGAGCCCGCCCGGCCAGTGGCCGACCCAGGCCTGCACGGCGGCGAAGAGATCGCGCCCGACCCCGCCCTTCAGCAGCACGTTCGACATCAGGATGAACAGCGGCACGGCGATCAGCACGAAGCTGTCGACCGACGACAGCAGCCCCTGCGGCACCATCAGCGGCGAAAAACCGCCGACGATCAGCAACAGCAGGCCGAGCCCGCCGAGTGCGAAGGCGACCGGAATGCCGGCAAGCAGCAGCGCGAAGAGGCAGACGAGAATGAGAACCGTGGTCAATGGATGCCCTCCGCCTCGGAGCCTGCGTGACCGGGAACGGACGGACCGTGAAGCGCGGTGCGCAACGCCTCGGCGAGCGCCTGCAGGCACAGCAGCGCGCAGCCGAGCGGAACGGCCATTTCCGACCAGACGATCGGGATATCGAGCATCGATCCGGTGGTCCGCCCGCGCGCGAAACTGTCATAGGCGAGCGGCGCGCCGTACCACGTCACGGCCGCCGCGAAGCCTGCGATAAAGAGCAGGACGGCGACTTCCTGAAGCCGGCGCAGTGGCGGCGGCAGATGGTCGGTCAGAAGGGTGATGCGGATGTGCTGGCGCTTGTGCAGCAGCCAGGCGGCGGCAAGCCACGTCCCCCACACGAGGCAGAGCTGCGACAGCTCTGCCGCCCAGATGGTGGGCGCGATGAAGACGTAGCGCATGAAGACTTCCCAGGCGAGCATCAGGCCGGTGGCGAAATAGGCCAGTGCCGCCACCCGGCCTAGGCCTGCCGAAAGTCGGTCGATCATGGAGAGCATGGGGATCCTGACAGTCGCGGAACAAGGAGCAGGAAGGTGTGCGAGACCGGGTTTCGCGCAGAGCGCGATCCGCCGATTTTCAGGGGCCGATACGGGAGCGGTGCGCGGGCCATCGGAAGGGATTGGTGCGGAGGCCCATCCTTCGAGACGGCCGCTTCGCAGCCTCCTCAGGATGACGTTGTATTTGTTGATGAATCGAAGGAACCAACAACACGATAACGTCATCCTGAGGAGCCGTCGAAAGACGGCGTCTCGAAGGATGGGCCTCCGCACAAATCCCTTCCAACGGCCCCCGAACGAGCCGCCTCGCCTGCCGCCCTAATCGCGCAAGGAAAGCGCGGCGTCGTAGACCTGCTTGCCGAGATCGCCGGAGGCGGCGAGATAGTCGTCGAACACCGGCTGCGCGGCGGCCTTCCAGGCCTCCAGGTCTTCCGGCGTCGGCTCATAGACCGTCATGCCGTTCTTGGTCGCCTCGGCGTAAGCCTCCTGCTCGATTTCGGACATGGCATCGCGCACGTTCTTTTCGGCAAAGAGCGCCGCCTCGCGGATCCATTCGCGGTGCTGTTCGGGCAGGCCCTGCCAGAACGTGTCGTTGACCACGACAATGAACTCGATGTCGGCGTTGTTGGTCGCGGTGATGGTGTCCATCACCTCCCAGAGCCTGCGCGCCTTGACGCCGGAGACACCGGTCATGCCGACATCGACAGTGCCGCGCTGGTAGGCAAGGTATTGTTCCGAGCCGGAAATCAGCGTCGGCGCGCCGCCCGCGGCCTCGATCCAGCGGCCCAGCGTCTTGCCGAAGACGCGGACCTTCTTGTCCTTCAGGTCGGCCGGCGTGGCGATCGGGCCGCCGTTGGACAGCAGCACGCAGCCGCCATAGGCCTGCCACCACAGGACGCGCGCGCCGGTCTTCAGGATCGCATCGTCGAGCGGCTGGCGCACCGGGCTTCCCGGAGCGGTGGCCTTGCGCACCAGTTCCTCGGAATTGAAAGTGAAGGGCGTATAGAAGATGTCGACGGCCGGCACGTCGCCGACATAGCGGGTGAGCGAGGCGACCCCCATTTCGATGGCGCCGGAGCCGACGGCCTGGGGGACCTCGTTGTCCTTGTAGAGCTGGGCGGAATCGTAGATCTCGACGGAGATGTCCCCGCCGGAAATCTCCTCCACCTTGTCCTTGAAGACGGCGAGGTTCTGGCCGAGGTGCGACTTCATCGGAAGCTGCAAGGTGATGCGCAGCGTGGTTTTTTCCGCCATCGCGCTCGTTGCGGCGAGCGGCAGCGAGAGCGCAAGCGCGGCGGCGCCGGCAAGCGCCAGGCGTGCAAAGGTCATCGATTTCTCCTCCCAAGATCCACGGACCGTTTCCCGGTCCCGTCACGATGGCCGCCCCTCCCAAGGCGGCCCCGCGCGCTTGTCCAGTAAAGCCTCAGATTAGGTAACTTGACAATCGCTTATCCCGGAAGGCCCCAAATCCGTTTCCCCTATACAGGCCGCGTGAAGGTGGCGCGCTCGGCTTCCACCTCGTCGCGGCAGCAGCAGCCCTCCAGGTGATCGTTGACGAGCCCCATGGCCTGCATGAAGGCGTAGACGGTCGTCGGGCCGACAAAGGTCCAGCCGCGTTTTTTCAAGTCTTTCGAGAGCCTTACGGATACCGGCGTGGTCGGGTTGGCGACCAGCGCCGCCTTGGTGCACCGTTCGGGACGCTCCTCCGGGCCCGGCTCGTGCGCCCAGAAATAGGCCGCCAGAGAACCATATTCCTCCACCATTTCAAGCGCCCGGGCGGCGTTGTTGATGGTGGAAACGATCTTGCCGCGATGGCGGATGATGCCGGCGTCCTTCACCAGGCGCTCCACGTCGCCGTCGGTGAAACGGGCGACGTCCGCGAACTCGAAGTTGTTGAAAGCATTGCGGAAATTCTCGCGCTTGCGGAGAATCGTCAGCCACGACAGGCCCGCCTGGAAGCCCTCCAGGCAGATCTTCTCGAAAAGCCGGCGGTCGTCGGCGACGGGGCGGCCCCATTCGCGGTCGTGATAGGTCTGATAGTCGGGCAACCCGCCGTGCCACCAGCAGCGGCAACGCCCGTCCGTGCCCTCCATCAGCCCCTCGGCCAGTTCGACTGCAAGCGGTGCCTTATCCCCGTGCTGCTCCGTCATCAGCTTATCCCCGTGCGCGCAAAATCGTTTCTGTTTTGTTCCTATCAGCTTCGCGGCGGACTGACCATAGGGCACACGCACAAGGCGCGAGAAACGGCAAAAATCAGGGAAAAAGGGCAGCCTTCGGACTGCCCCGCCGCCCCGCGGGCGGCAGGTGGGCGGGCGTGGCGGACGCGCTTTTGAATCGTATTAATCGATTCATCGAATATCGTTCGAATTTCATCGAATCCGCCTCGCATTTCTCGAAAATGCGAAAAAAGGCGGCGCGGGATGCCTGCGGGCGGGGACAAGTGGCTATTGCATCGCCGCGAGGGCGCACGAGGCGGGGATTAAGTGGCCGCGCGGAAGGATCACGGCATGGATGGCCGCGGCATGTGCGCAGCCCGCTGGATCACCCGGACGAAGCCGGGTGATGACGACGGAGAGCACGTCGCGAAGGATGGGCGATGCGCTTGTTACGAGAACAGCGCGTCGATGTCGTCCTGGGAGGCGACGTCCACGTCGATGTCGAGGGCCGGGCCGTTGAGGAGCGCGGCGTCGCCCTCGCGGGTCTGGCGGGCGTCGACTTCCATGTCCTTGAAGGTGTCGACACCACCCCAGATCTCCATCATCCGGATGATGCGGTCCTCGATGAAGGACAGCGTCTTGACCACCTTGGTGATGCGCTGGCCGGTGAGGTCCTGGAAGTTGCAGGCCTCGAAGATCGTGAGCACCCGCTCCTGGATCTCCTGGGCGTGGGTCTCGTCGTCGCCGGTCAGATGCCGTGCGAGCGTGGAGGCCGTCTCGTCGATGAACTCGGCCGCCGCCAGGATCTGTTCCGTCGCCCCTTCGGTGCCGACGACGACCGCGTCGAGCTCGTTGGTGACGCGCTTCATCTCCTCGCCCTCGAAGCCGGAGTGATGCAGCGTCGCGATCTCGTGCTTGGTGCGGTTGATGGCCTCGTAGATGTCGTCGAGCTCGGCCTTCAGCTTCAGCGCGGCGGAGTGCTCGCGCTTGTATTCCTCAAGCACGGTCTCGCTGACCTGCTGGGTCGGCTGCAACAGCGTGCGCAGCGATGCCAGTTGGTCGAGCAACTCCTTGTGACGCTCCCTCGCCATGAAATCGTCGCGTACACCACCGCTCGCGTCGGCGGTCTTGAAAGCGGTCTCGACGCGGAACGGTTTTCTCACTCTACTCATCAATCGGTCCGGCTGGTTGGCGTCACAATTGGCCGCAATCTACCCGCCGCCGATTAAGGAATTGTTCCCTCTCATCCCGAATCCGGAACGAAAAGCGGATCAAATCCATCACGTTGACACCCCTACGGGTTTGCGCGAATTTCGTGCGCCGGCGCCGGGTCGGCAATTCATACAAGGGATGCGTCGGTGCCCTCTTCTCGTTCTTCCGCGCCTGCCCGGCGCCCAGCCGCCGCCGCGATGGGCCCCGCAACGGCGCTTGCGACGGCGCTCCTGACGGCGCTCGTTTTGGCATTGACCTTGCCGGATGCCGCCCGGGCCCAGGTTCCGCCAATGCGGCCCGCGGCGATCAAGGCGGCCCACAGCGGGCCCGGCCCCGTCTCGCTCACCGCCGCCCGGTTCAGCGACAAGGAACTGACCGACGGCTTCATGTGGACGGTCTTCGGTCTGGAATACCGCACCTGGTCGTGGAAACCCTATCAGGTCAAGAAATACGAGGGGCCGGTGCTTTTCCGGCTGACCAACCTTGCGCGCCGCGACCGCACCCGGGACGTGCGCCGGTTCATAAATGGCCTGACGAAGGAAGTGCGCGGCCTGAACGCCCGCCTTGCCAGAGATACGGAAAGCGCGAACTTCCACCTCTTTATCGTCGATCGGGCGCAATACGTGGAGACGGTGCGCCGGGAGGTCTACCGCGATTCAAGCGCGCGCGCGCCGGGGCGCTGCCTGGTGCGGGTGGAGGCCGAGCGAAAGGGCATCACCCGTTCGACGGCCGTCATCGTCGCCGACGAGGGCGATCACCTGTTCCGGCGCTGCCTGGTGGAGGAAACGCTGCAGGGCCTCGGCCCGATGAACGACGACGACCGGCTGGTCCACTCGGTCTTCAACGACAGCTCCGACCACGACACGTTCACCGTTTTCGACCGGCTGATCATGAACATGCTCTACGACCCGCGCATCAAGCCGGGCATGACCGCCGCCATGGTCAAGCCGCTGCTGCCGCAGGTCATCCGGGATGCGCGGCGCGTCGTGCGGTAGCCGGTGAACTTTCCACCGCCGGCCACGTTGGACGACAGATGCTCTCAACACCGGCACGGGGCCCGCTTGATGGAACGTTTCGCCGCAACCACCAGGACAAACGTTCGACGCCTGATCGCGGGTATCCGCGACGACCGGCAGACATTGCTGGCGGTGGTGCTCATCGCGGTGCTGGCGTTTTCCGGCTGGGCGTTCATCAACATCGCCGATGAAATGAGCGAGGGCGAGCTCGACCACATCGACCATGTGCTGTTCCTGTCCCTGCGCGAGCCCGGCAACCCGCAGCAGCTCCTTGGCCCGCCCTGGCTGGAGGAGGCCGCGCTGGAGATCACCGCACTCGGCGGGTTTCCGGTCATCATCCTGCTGACGACGATGGTCTGCGGCGGGCTGCTGGCGGCACGGCGGCCCGCCACCTCCGCTTTCGTGGCGCTGTCGGTGGCGGGCGGGGCCGCACTTTCCACCGGCCTGAAGATGCTGTTCGAGCGGCCGCGACCCGACCTCGTGAAACATCTCGACATCATCCACACGGCGAGCTTTCCCTCCGGCCATGCCACCATCTCCACCCTCACCTATCTGACGCTCGCCGCCCTGATCGCCCGCGTCGTCACGCGCCGGCGCGTGCGGGTCTATCTCATCGCCTGCGCGCTGATACTGGCCGTCATGATCGGGCTCAGCCGGATCTATCTCGGCGTTCACTGGCCGAGTGACGTGGCGGCGGGGTGGGCGCTCGGCACCGCGTGGGCCGCACTGTCCTTCATCGTGCTGGCGGGGATCGACATCCTGAGGCGGCGACGAAAGCCACTGCCGGGCGATGACGCGGAAAGCGGGCCGGAATGATGCGCATGCGCGAAAGCCGATCGCGCGGCGCCAAGGTTTCGTTAACCGGTTTCGCCAACCGGACGCTAACCAGAATTCGCGATTCACGCTCCGCATTGCTGCGGATTCACCATTTCCCGAGGCATTTTCGGCAAGTTCGATGAAAATGATCCGCAAAGGACTTTCACGACGACCGTCCGCCCGCTGCCGCAAGGCCGGCCGGGGACAGGACAGGTATCATCTGACGAAGGGCAGTGAGGAATGTCGAAAAACCGTTTTCTCGTTCATCTTGCGGCCGTCGGCATGATCGTGGCGGCGATCGTTCCCGCCGGTGCGCAATCGCGGGCGGCACCGCCGCCTTATGCGGCGAGCCCCGATCTTCCCGATGGCTGGGGCTACAACAGTTTCGAACGCTCGCGCGCCGTGGCACCCTCTGCCGGTCGGGCGGACAACCGGCCGATCTGGCGCAACCGCGGGCTGTTTTCTTCCTCCAGCGCGCGGCCCGAGGCGGATGCCTATCCGCGCTGGGACCGGCCGATGGAGCCGCGCCGCTCGACCGTTCGCCCGCCCGCCGCCCGCGCGCCGGCCGTGCGCCGGGCCTATGCGCCGGCCGCGCCGCAGCGCCAGACCGCCAGGCGGCCGAAGCGCGAATTCGATCCCGCCTTCCTGCCGACGGAGGTGGCCTATGACGGAACGGAGGCGCCGGGCACGATCATCATCGATACGCCCTCGCGCTACCTCTACCTGGTGGAGCCCGGCGGCACCGCGCGGCGCTACGGGGTGGGGGTCGGCCGGCCGGGCTTCCAGTGGGCGGGCGAGCACAGGGTGACCCGCAAGGCGGAATGGCCGGAATGGCGCCCGCCGGCGGAGATGCGCAAGCGCCAGCCGGGTCTGCCGACCATGATGCCCGGCGGCCCGCGCAACCCGCTCGGCGCACGAGCGCTCTATCTCGGCTCCACGCTCTACCGCATCCACGGTTCCAACGAGCCCTGGACCATCGGCCACGCCGTTTCCTCCGGCTGCATCCGCATGCGCAACCAGGATGTGGAGGATCTCTACGCCCGGGTCGACGTGGGCACAAAGGTCATCGTCAACTGAGACGACAAGCGGATCACCGGAGAAGATCCGGGGCTCGCCCGAGACGGCGCCCGTGACGATACGCCGCGACCGGCAAACCGGTCCGGACAAAAACGAGGCCGAACAAGAGGGGAGAAGGCGTGGCCGGTGCCGCGCCTTCTCCCCTTTTTCGTCCGCTCGGGCCGGCCTTGCTCCCCTGCATCGGGGCGCGCATCGGCGAATGGAGCCGCGACGCTTGACGCATTGCCCCCGGCCCGGCAACCTTTGGTGGTTTTCTATCAAGCATTTGACGGCCACACGCCCCCAAGCAGCCACCGCGCTCGCCCTGCCCCGCCCTCCGGAAGACATTGGAAAGATTGACATGCCTTTCCAATCCTATTACCTCAATTTGTACGGCCAAGTGGGTGTATTCGCTTTTTGCAAAGGGCTCGGATCCGCTGCCGCTGGAGACTTGACCGCGCCGAAAAGCCGCGCTCCGGTGCAAGGACGGTCCCGCTGACTGGAGCATTTTTGACATGACAGAGCGTCGAGAAGCCGGATCCGAACTCGACGACGTCTCGATAAGAGCGACACTCGAAAGGATCCTCACCTCCGACACGTTTTCCCGTTCGCCGAAGGTCAGCCGCCTGCTCGCCTATCTGGTGGATCGCCGTCTTGCCGGCGCGGAGGAGGACCTGAAGGAAGCCAGCATTGCCCGCCACGTCTTCAGCCAGCCGGACGAATTCAACCCGCGCTCCAACCCGATCGTGCGGGTAAACGCCTCGCGGCTGCGCAACCTGCTGCGGCTTTACTATGCCGGGCCGGGCGCCGGCGACACCCAGCGCATCCTGCTGCCCGACGTGGGCTACCGCCCCGACTTTCCCAACAGCAAGCCCCGCACGGCCCGAACCGCGCGTGCGCAAGCGGCAGAGGAGCCCGGCGCACCGGTGGCGGCGGGGGGAACGGATGCGCCTGTCGCCGACACGACGCACAGCGGCGGTACGAGCAACGGCGCGACGGCGACGATCGTCCAGCCACGGCCGACGGACCAGCCCGCGCAAGGAGTGGACGCGACGGCAAACCCGGCCGGAACCGCGACGACCGGTCAGCCCGCGAGCGGGGACGGCATCGCCGCCGCCCCGGGCGGCCTTGGCATGCAGCTCGCGGCGGGCAGACGCCGCCGACCGTGGATCTTCGACCGTCAGCCGGTGATCGCGCTCCTGGTCGCCAACCTCGTGCTGGCCGGCGCTTTCGTCATCATGGCGGTGCGCCCGCAGACCGAGAGCATCCGCCACGTGCTGTCCCTGCCCGCACGGGCGGCGGAGAACACAAAGACGGCGCCGATGTTCATGCTGTGCGACCCTGACGGCCTGTCTTCCCGCTCCCTGGAGGGCGGCTATCCGGTCGCCATCGGCACCGCGACGTTCCGCTGCTGGCCGGTCCAGCTTCGCCAGGCCGACATTTCCACCGACCCGATCTGACGCGGGAGAGCCGGCACCAAAGAGCTGACGTCGAAGCCTCCGGCGTAAGACGGCCGCCGGGGCTTTGCGCAAGCGTCGGGCTCGGACATGCCGCCCCCTTGGCACCATTCCCGCAACTTCTCCTTGCAAATTGTCGCGGTCTGCGCGCTTGACCTTCCCGTCACTGGAAGCCGGAAAAGTTCCGTGAGCCTTTCGCCAGGACGGGCGCGAGGGACGAAATGCGGAGAGATTTCCTGATGCGTGCATTCATTCTGCTTGCGGCCGGCGCCGCACTGGGACTGGTCGGGGCATGGCTGACCCTTGGCGGGGGATCCGGTGGCGAGGCAGGCGGGCGCGCGGTCGCGGCGGATCCCGTCATTCCGCAGCTGAGCGCCTACCAGAGCGCGGGCAGGAAGCTGTTCAACGACAATTGCGCCGCCTGCCACGGCGAGAACGCCACGGGCACCGATCAGGGGCCGCCGTTCCTGAACCCGATCTACAA
Organism: Breoghania sp. JC706; assembly: GCF_037026715.1. Classification (NCBI taxonomy): domain Bacteria; kingdom Pseudomonadati; phylum Pseudomonadota; class Alphaproteobacteria; order Hyphomicrobiales; family Stappiaceae; genus Breoghania; species Breoghania sp. JC706. Next base: position 268,808 of record NZ_JBANCG010000006.1, on the reverse strand, counting down.
GCCCTCCCACCACGGCGACATGTCGTTCTACATGGCCGCGCAGCGCGGCGTGCGCGCCCACCACTGGCGCTTCGGCGACATGCCCGCCCAGACGCAGATCACCCAGGAAGAGGTGCGCCCGATCATCGCCTATGTGCGGGCCTTGCAGCGGGCGAACGGCATCGACTGACGGTATCCCCCTTCCCTTTTCGGGCGGAACCCGCCTCCTACGCCCGGGCGCGGGCCTCGGCGATGCGGCCGGCGAGTTCGGCGGTCGCGGCCTGCGGATCGTCGGCCATGCAGATGGCGGAGACGACGGCGACCCCGTCCGCCCCCGCCGCGATCAGCTCGCCCACATGTTCCGCCTTGATGCCGCCGATGGCGACCGCCGGCAGGTCGATCTTCTCGCGCACCGTCTTGAAGCCGGACAGGCCGATGGCGTTGCCGGCGTCCGTCTTCGTGGCGGTGCCGCGATAGGGGCCGATGCCGACATAATCGATCGCGCCGAGATCGGAAGCCGCCAGTTCCTCCAGCGAGCCGACGGATAGGCCCAGAAAGACATCGGGACCGATGAGCGCGCGGGCATCGCGCGGGGTCATGTCCTTCTGCCCGATGTGGACGCCCGGCGCCTTCGAGGCGAGCGCCACGTCGATGCGGTCGTTGATGACGAGCGGCACGGAAAACGGTTCCAGCGCCGCCTTCAGCGCGCGGGCAAGCTCGACCAGTTCCCGCGTCTTGGCGAAAGGATCGCGCAGCTGCACGAGCGTCGCCCCGCCGCGTGCCGCCGCCGCCGCCGTTTCCACCACCCCGCGCGCCCCGCATTGCGGCGTGTCGGTGACGAGATAGAGCGAGAGATCGAAGGCGGGACGGGGCATGGCGATACCTTGAGGCTGGGGTACGGGAAGGCTCGGGCGTGAGGGCTCAGACGTGACGCCTCAGGCGGGGCGGATCGTGGCGTTGGCGCGCAGGTCCTCGCCGTCCATCCGGTGGAGTGCGTTGCACAGTCTTGCGGGAATGTCGCCGGGGCCGCCTGAACCGCGCGCGGCGATGCTGCCGGCCGCGCCGTAGACCGCGAGCGCGGCCACGGCGGCCGCGAAGGGATCGGGCGTGACCGCCGCATAGGCGCCGACAAGCCCGCTCAGCGCGCAGCCGACGCCGGTGGACAGCGGCATCAGCTCGTCGCCGCCCTCGATCGCAGCGGTGCGGGTGGCATCGACCACGAAATCGACCTCGCCGGTAATCGCGATGACCGCGCCGGTCGCCTGGGCGAGCGCGCGGCCCGGCCCGACGGCGGCCTGCGAGGAGACCGCGCTGTCCACCCCCTTGGGTGCCGCGCCCGATGCGCCGGCGAGCGCGATGATTTCGGACGCGTTACCGCGGATGACGGCGGGCTTCAGGGAGGCGAGCCTGCGCGCCGTCTCTGTGCGGTAGGGGGTGGCGCCACAGCCCACCGGATCGAGCACCCAGGGCTTGCCGCCTTCCCCTGCCGCTTCGGCCGCGATGACCATGGCGGAGACCCAGGAGGGCGACAGCGTGCCGATGTTGACGACGAGGGCGGAGGCGATCTTGACGAAATCGGCCACCTCCTCTTCCGCGTGCACCATCGCGGGCGAGGCGCCGGCGGCCAGCAGCACGTTGGCCGAAAGCGTCATGGCGACATAGTTGGTGATGTTCTGGACGAGCGGCCCCTGGCTGCGCACCGCATCGCGCAGGCGGCCGGCTTCGTCGAGGGTCGGCAGAGCGGTGTCTGTCATCTGGTCTTTCCCCGTGGGCTTTTCCGGCGGATGGATCTTCCGGGAGGGGAACGCGCGCGACGTGGGCCGCAAATAGCCCTGCCCGACGCTTGCCCTCAATCCCTCCGCCGGCATGATCCGGATCAGGTTCGACGGGTTGGCGAATGCCTCTCAGCCGGCCCCGTGGCAGGCGCGAAACGTTGCGCGGGACGGGACGGCACCCCGTTGAGTCGCACCGGAGTTTAGGCCAACGCGGCGCAAGGGCAAGGGGCAGAAGGGGAAAACGACGGACACCCCCTGCGGACGCCCGCGCCGGCGCGGGCGGGAATTGGGGCTGGCCTCCCGCGCTGCGCTATTCTAAACAGAACCGGTCAGGCCCCGATGCGCGCCTTGCCGGGAAGGCGGCCCCGGGCGCCGACACCGGACAAGCCCCTCTCCGGACACACTGACGATGGATCCCTCCTCAACGACGCAAGCCGACATTGCCAGCCTGTTCGACCGGCTGTCGCGCTCCACCTTCCGCTCCCGCTTCACGCTGAACGCGAAGGACCGCGCCTATGCGCGGGCGAAGGGCCGCGAGACAATCGCGCGCCATGCCGCCGATTTCATCGAAAAGCGCCTTGCCCCGGCCAGGCCCGCCAACGACGGCAAGCAGACGCCGATGCGGGGCCACCCGGTCTTCGTTGCCCAGCACGCAACGGCCACCTGCTGCCGGGGTTGCCTGATGAAGTGGCACGGGATCGAGAAAGGCCGGCCGCTGAGCGAGGCCGAACAGGCCCATGTGGTGGAGGTGGTGATGACCTGGATCATCCGGGACATGAACGACAACACGAACAGGAAGACGAACCGTTGAGCACCGGCACCCCCGCAACCCAGATGCTGAAAAAGGCGAAGGTCGCCTTTCGCACGCACGAATACGATTTTGTGGCCGGCCAGCACCAGATCGGCCTGCACGCGGCAGAGGCCGTGGGCCTGCCGCCGGAACGCGTTCTGAAGACGCTGATGATCGAGGTGGACGGGCGGCCTGCCTGCGCGGTCATCCCGTCGAATGCCAGCCTGTCGATGAAAAGGATAGCGGCGGCGCTGGGCGGCAAGTCGGCCGCGATGATGGACACGGCCAAGGCGGAACGGCTGACCGGCTACCACAAGGGCGGCATCAGCCCCTTCGGCCAGCGAAAGCGCCACCCGACCGTGATCGAGGAAGCGGCGATGGCGCACGAGGAAGTCGTCATCAACGGCGGCAAACGCGGGCTGATGGTGATGCTGGCGCCGAAGGATGCGGTGGAGGTGGTGGGCGCGACGGTGGCGGGGGTTTGTGCGGAGGAGTGAGGGGGGGACGGCCGAGCGCCTTGCCGGCCGGATCTGCGTCCACATCTCCCTTTCCGGGATCACGCCCCGCAGATCCGCGCCGGATCAGTTGTTCTCCGGCGCCGTTTCCGCGTCGAAAGCAAGCAGGGCCACTTTCACGCACGCCCAGAGCGCCGGTGGCAGCACAAGAGCCGTGAGAATCGCAAACAGTAAAAACGAAAATCTGAAATACCCGCCGACGCTCCAGACCAGGAAACTTGACGTCGACAGAATTATCGTATCGACCAAAAGTGTCACTGAAACAAAGGACAGGGTCGATTTCAGATTCAGCACACGAACTGTAGGAACCTGGGATACGGGCGCGTTTCGCTCGCTCATTTTCGTCCCCATGGCAGCCGAAGTCGCTCGGAGAATGCACGCCGGATATGCCCTGCCCTCCTGTCGCTGCGCGGCGCGCCGGATCGGGTCGGGGCCCTCGATAGATAAATACGGCCAGACGCCGGCACCATTGGACGAAAAATATTATTATATGGGCCAAAGCCGTCCAAAATCCGCCCTCTTCGAGTAGAAACGCGCGTTTGTGGCCAGATCTGTTCGACGTGCGACGTGGTCTACTTGACTTGCCACAGCCTGACGAAAGAACGGCAATTCTGCAAAACAGAGTGACTTTGTGGCGGCAAGTCGGCCGCGATGATGGACACGGCCAAGGCGGAGCGGCTGACCGGCTACCACAAGGGCGGCATCAGCCCCTTCGGCCAGCGAAAGCGCCACCCGACCGTGATCGAGGAAGCGGCGATGGCGCACGAGGAGGTCGTCATCAACGGCGGCAAACGCGGGCTGATGGTGATGCTGGCGCCGAAGGATGCGGTGGATGTGATAGGGGCGACGGTGGCGGGGGTTTGTGCGGAGGAGTGAGGTGGGGAGGCTCCAGTAGATAAAAATTACCAATAACTAATATATCTAGATATATTCAAATACCTTCTTCCTCGTTTTTCGACTTTTTCCGTTGCATATTTAAAGTATATCTTATATATTTATCTTAAGATAATTTAAACATGAGAATTTCTATTATGTCAGACAATAATACAGATGGTTTAGACAATTTTGGCGAGAGCCAGCCTCCTGTTTCTGGCGGTTTTATGAAATTCTATGGTTTATACTGGAAAAAAGAATACGTATATGTTGGGAAGAAACTTCTGCCAGGCCTGCCCACAGGTTGGATTGGTGGAGGACGATTTAAGTCGGACTTCGACAAGAACAAGTTTTGGATAAATTTTTGGGATCAGAAAGGCGTGTACATTCTGTATGACGATCAGCTTTCTCCCGTATACGCTGGTCAAGCCGGCCTGACCCGCAAAGGTCGAAATGCAAATGAAAGCGGCGGAACGCTTGGAACCAGGCTTTCAAATCATATTGAAGGAAAATATAGAAACGGCTGGAGCCACTTTTCTTGGTTTGGCTTTCTCGATAGCGAAGATGTCAAATCTCTTCGTAAAAAAATGAAAAATTCAGAGTTGGAGAAACGTAATAACCCAAAGTGGGATTTTTTAGAATCCAGCACATCCGAGAGGACCCTTAATCTTCTTCTAGATTCTTTCGAAGCAATTCTGATTGAGGCATTTACACCAAGGTTTAACGCACGCGGTGGCAATCTGAAAGATGCAGTCTATGTAAATCAGTTCGAAAGCGTACCGAGCTAACTTAATAATGGATTATTTTATATTATATATTCGTAATATTTAATATTTTTATGTAGCCGAAAACGAGCAAATGCGATGAGGTTTGATGAAATCGCCATTAACAACGGCAAGCGCGGGCCGATGGTGATGCTATCGTCACAAGACGCGGTGTCGGCGCGAAGCTGACGGGGGTTTGTGGATGAGTGTGGGGAAGCCAGCATAGCCTCCAGTTACGCGTACCATGCGCGAAATTTACGCCCTGACGATTTCCATCAAGGGTTCGAACATGTAGAGCGCGCCGCGGCGGCCGCTGGCGGGTTTCAGTTCGCGCAGCAGGCCCGCTTCGTGCAGGAGCTTCGTGATCCGCACCGCCGTGTGCTTCGGCATTTCGGTGCGTCTCGTGAGCTGGCTGTTCTTGAAGACCGGGTTTTCGAACATGAAATCCTGCGCCACGCCATGCCATTTGGAGCCGGAAATCTCGCGGAACGGCTCCTTCATTTCTTCATAAAGCGCGGTGATGCGGCTCGCGGTCCGCAGGTTGGCGTCGGCCTGTTCGGCGATGGCGGTGAGGAAAAAGACGACCCAGTCGGACCAAGCGTCATCGCGCGAAACGGCGCGCATGAGTTCGATGTAGTCTTCCTTGTGAGCCTCGAAATACGCGCTGACATAGAAGTACGGCTTATGGATCAGCCCGAATTTCCACAAAAGCAGCGTGATCAACAAACGGCCGATGCGTCCGTTGCCGTCGTTGAAGGGGTGGAGAGCTTCGAATTCCACGTGGGCGAGCGCCACCTTGAAGAGATGAAGCTGCGGCGAGGTCTCGATGAAATCGAGCAGCCCGTGCATCGCGGGCTGCAGGTGCAGCGGGCTTATCGGCTTGAAATAGATCTTCTTTCGCCGGTCATCGCCAACATAGTTCTGTTCGACCTTGTATTGTCCCGGTGACTTGCTCGCGCCGCGACCGAAGCTGAGGAGAATGCGGTGGGCATTGCGGATCAGCCCTTCATTGATCGGCTCTCCATCGGCCACGGCCCTCTGCGCGCGCCGCAGGACGGCACTGTAGAGCGCGACCTCAACCACGTCGTCGCGCACGACACCGGCACCCCCTTCGCCGTCCCCTTCGTTTTCCGCCTCGTAGATCATGACCTCGTCGACCGTCGAGATCGTGCCCTCCATGCGCGACGAGATGACGGCCTCGTTCTGACGCATCGGGGCCAACAGCAACTCGCGGTTGGGAAGCGACAGGAGCATCTGATCGTAGCGCGATATGGCGTCCTGCGCCCGCGCCAGAGGCCCCACGAGCTTGCCGAAGTCGAGTTCGCGCGGCGGGAACCGCCCATAATGATAGTCGACCATCTCACTCAGGTCGTAGGCGTCCAGATTGGCCGGCATGTCCACTCCCGGGCGCGGGTTCATCGTTTGTGTAACAAATCTCGCGGGTTTCGCACCGCAAGGCCTTTTGCGTTCCGTTTTTATCGCACAAGAAACTTTGTGTCAGAAATTCGAGCGAATTTCTATCACAACATATTTTGTGGCATACCAGAGCGCCACAAATCGGCTCGTGGAACAAATTTGGAGAAGGATGCAACACAAAAGTCCATTTGCCCCCCTCACCCCACCGCCATCACCTCCCCCGTATCGTGCCGCTTGACGTAATCTACCCTCGCACCATCCCAGTGATAGGAAAAATGCGCGCCCTGGACCGGGATCGGCACCACGTCGGGCCAGAAGAGGCCGATGCAGGCGCCCGTGTCATGGCGCACGCTTTGCCAGGTCACGCCGTCGCTGCCCGCCTCGCGCAAGTGCGCGCCCGCCTCTTGCGCACACGTGTAGTCGGCCGGATCGAGCGCGCCGGGGACGGCGTTGACGTCGTGCAGGACGCGGTCGATGGCGCCGACCAGCGCGCGGAAATCGGAGGTCCAGCCGGGGGCTTCCGCCGTCGCGGCCATGAATTGCGCGTGGTGGTGGATGGTCTCGGCCAGCGCCGTCTCCTCGCTGTCGGCGGCATACCAGACGCCGTAGCTGCCATCGGAAAAGCGGCTGGGGCGGAGCTTGGAACAATGCACGAAGGGCGCCATGACGAGGCTCGCGCCGGGGCCCGAAACACGGCGCGCCGCCGGCACCTTGCCGAGATCGCCGATCTCGTTGCGCACGCGCGGGTTGGTCTTGGCCTCCACGGCGGCCAGCGCCTCCCAGTCGCGCGGGTCGGCGATGTCCTCGAAAAGGTCTATGGGCGGAAAGATGGAGCGGATGATGCGGAAGGTCTTCGGCCAGGCGACGCGGCGCAAAATGGCTCCGCTCACCACGCGCCGCGCTCCGCATCAAGCCATTCGCGCAGGAGCGCGAGATCGGAGATTTCGCCGCGCAGTATCAGATCGAGAGCCGAGTGCCCGCCAAAGGCGGCGTTGGGCTTGCGGATCCAGGCATAGCCGCGCGAAGGCTCGCGGAAGAGATAGCGCAGGCCCTTGTGGATGCCCATCAGGTGGGCCATGCGCATGCGCAGGTCCCGGTCGATGCGGCCGATATCGCCTTCCTTCCACCTGGCCCAGGTGCGTGCCGCCATGTCGCCCAGAAGCGTGCGCGCCTCGCTGTCGGAAAGCTTCCACGCCGCGAAGAGATTGACCACCGTGCGCGCCAGAGCGCGGGCCTCCTCGTCCGAAATGCGCGGGTTTTCCGTGTGGCCGGTGATGTCGACAGGCTGAAGCTGCATGCCGATGGCTCCCTGACGGGCGCCCTTGCGGAGACACCCTCGAATATGCGCCCTCGCATACTCGCCATTTGGCATTGATATATGGTTTATACGCCAAAAGGCAAGCGCCAGACCGCGCAGGCGGAATGGCGGGGCCGATTGCGTGGGGTGCATCGGGGCGGAGGCAACAGGCCAGAGGCTACGGGGCAGAGGCGACGGGACGACGGTGGGAGCTATCGTGCCGAGGGGCCCGAGGGCACTTCGGGCACCATCGACGCAGCCCTGGCGGCGCGCTTGCCCAAACCCGGGTCCTTGACCCGGTCCGCCATTCCCGCCAGTCCGATCGTCGTCAGGACCACATCGGCGAGATCGAACATCTCGTTGCAGTAGACGCTCTTCCTGTTGAAGGTCCGGCCGGCATCGCTGTAGCGCGTGCCGGGATGGCTGGCCCGGCAGATCGTGCGGACCCGGCAGTCGGCGCAGTCGTCCGGCAGGCGGGCAAGACCACGTTCGGCAATCAGCCCGCGCAACCGGTCGGAAGCGAGATCGAAGCTGAATCCGTCGTCATGGACGTTGCAGCCAAGGCCGTATTGCGCGGCAATCCCGTAGCGGTCGAGCTGGCCGTACTCCTCATCCAGGCAGATCGTCCCGTCAGTCTCCAGGATCACGTAGTTCGAAAGCGCGTCGAGCGACGGCCCGGTATAGGCATAGTCGTTGGGACGGCCGAAGGCGTTCAGGACGAGCGCCTCGAACAGATCGACCGGAACGCGTGGCGCATCGAGATCGAGCCATTGCAGATAGGCCTCGCGCAGGAACCGGCCGATCCCGGCGAAATCGAGGGCTTGCGCCTTTCCCGCATCGCGCAGCGCGTGGTTTGAAATCGGCAGCAGGAACTCCACCGAGCCGACTCCGAGCCGGTTGAGGAACCGCATCGTTTCCGCGCCCGAGCCGCTGCCGTCGACGACCGCAAGCACGCCGACCTCGATACCGCCATTGCGCAGCAGCCGGATCGCGCGCATGGCCTCAAAAAAGCTGCCGCGGCCGTTCGCCTTCCTGCGGTGCCTGTCGTGCGCCTCGCGCAGACCGTCCAGACTGACGCCGACGGAGATCGCATGCCTGCGGAAAAACTCGATCCAGGCGGCGTCCACGAGGGAGCCGTTGGTCTGGACCTTGTTGGCCACGGCGCCCTCGTCGAAATGGGCCCGCTGCATCGACAGCAACCGCTCGAAGCGCTCCGGCCCGAGCATGAGCGGCTCGCCCCCGTGCCAGACGAGCTCGACCGGCCTGCCGCGCGCGTGTCGGCTCAGCGTCTCGTACAGCCTCTCGACCGTGCCGTCCGCGATCACCCTGCCGTATTCCTGCGTCTCGTCGTTGATGTAGTAGCAGTAGTCGCAACGCAGATTGCAGGCGCGGATCGCCTTGATCACGATACACTCAATCAAATGCCGTTTCCTGAAACCGTCCCGTCAGCCAAATTCGCTGCCAAAGGTGTAGTCGTAGCACCACGTCCTCTGGGCATCCTCTTCCTCGTAGCAGATCACGATGGTGATCGAGGCGCGCGCCCCGTCACCGCCGGGCGTGGCGAAGACCCCGGAAATGTCCCGCCCGCCGATATCGATGCTTTCGGGCAACGGCTTCATCGCGATGATCACCTTGTGTAACCGATCGACCGGGAGCGACTGGGAGATGTCCATCTCGAGGTTCTGCTCCGCGATCCGTCGCAGCCGCTCCTCGATGGTGTCCTCGGCGACGTGCCGCTTGAATTCGTCGATGACGAGCCGGTCGACCTCCAGTGCGATCTTCCGCTTCTTCTCGCCGACATCCACCTGGATCTTCGAGCGCAAGGCGATTTCCGGCTCCGCCTCCTCCGCGGCAACCAGCAAGGTCGTCTCGATATCGCGCGAATAGACGTCGCTGCGGGGCTCCCCATTGCTCGTGAAATTGGATTTCACGCGGCAGAAGATGCTCTTCTTGTGCCCGCCGAGATAACTCGGATCGGAATTGATGGTGCTCTGGAGGATACTCTCAAGGACATCGGAGTACTTGTTGAACGAGCGTATGGTCGTCGGATACATTCGCCGACGCAGATCCGCCAGCTGCTTTTCGTCGAGCCCCTGCGTATCGACCTCAATTTCGATCCCCGCGTTACTAGCGATATTAAGTTTCGAATCGAGAAAAAGATCTCCGACCTTCACGCGCCTGGCTTTCATGACGAACCTCAAAAATCAAAAATCACCAGAAAGAAATAACCACCGCTCATATCGCAAATTAGTTATACTTAATTATAATTAATCAAGCAATCTACCTCTACGTCATATGCGCAAATGGGACGTGCGGGACGGCTGCCGCCGAGCCCCCCCCTATTCGCTCCCTTACTCCAGCGCCGCCGGCACCGGCCCGCCTGTCGCCCAGTCGAGCAGTTCGGCGGTGTGGACGACCGGGATGTCCGTGCCTGAGGCAAGCTGGGTCATGCAGCCGATGTTGCCGGTGGCGATGAGGTCGGGCCGCAGCTTTTCGATGTTGGAAAGCTTGCGGTCGCGAAGGCGGGTGGCAAGCTCCGGCTGGAGGATGTTGTAGGTGCCGGCCGACCCGCAGCACAGGTGACCTTCGGGCACATCGCGCACCTGGAAGCCGGCCATGGCGAGCAGGGTCTTCGGCTCCTCGCGGATGCCCTGGCCGTGCTGCATCGAGCAGGCCGAATGATAGGCGACGACAAGCGGCCGATCTCCGGCCTTGTGGGGGGCGGAGGCGGTCGGGGCCCCGAATTCCAGCTTCATCACGTATTCGGTGATGTCGCGCGCGAGGCCGGAGACGGTTTTGGCCCTCTCCGCATAGGCCGGATCGCCCCGCAGCATGTGGCCGTAATCCTTGATCGTCGTGCCGCAGCCCGATGCGGTGACGAGGATGGCGTCGAGCCCCTCGCCCGCAATCTCCGCCCACCAGGCATCGACATTTGCGCGCGCGGCGGCAAGCGCATCGGCCTCGCGGCCCATGTGGTGGACGAGCGCGCCGCAGCAGCCCTCGCCCGCCGGCAGCACAACTTCAACGCCCGCGCGGTTCAGCAGACGGATCGTCGCCTCGTTGATGGAGGGCGCCAGCACCGATTGCGCGCAACCGGAAAGAAGCGCGACGCGGGCCTTTTGCCCGGCGGGGGGCAAGGCTTCCTGCGGCGCGAAGGTCGCGGGGCCGGACATGTGGCCGCCATGCGCGGCGCGGGCAGGCGCCAGCGACAGAAGCGCCGCCAGCCGGCGCCCGGTCGCCCCCAGATGCCGCAGCACCGGCGCCAGCGGCTTTGCCCAGAAGGCGGCGGCAACGGCTGCGCGGAAACGGCCGGGATGGGGCAGCACGAAGGCCAGCACGCGCCTCAGCGCCCGGTCGGCCGCCGGGCGGCGGTAGGTCTGCTCGATATAGCCGCGCGCGTGGTCGATCAGGTGCATGTAGTTCACGCCGGAGGGGCACGTCGTCATGCAGGACAGGCACGAGAGGCAGCGGTCGATGTGCTTCACCGTGCGGGCATCGGCCGGGCGGTCGTTTTCCAGCATGTCCTTGATCAGGTAGATGCGGCCGCGCGGACTGTCGAGCTCGTCGCCGAGCAGCTGGAAGGTCGGGCACGTCGCCGTGCAGAAACCGCAATGGACGCACTTGCGCAGGATCTGTTCCGATTCCGCGATGCCCGCGTCGGCGAGCTGGGCGAGGGTGAAGTTGGTCTGCATGGGCCTGGCGCTTGTGGTGTTAGAATGCGTGGGTGACGGCAACGGCGTCGTATCTGCGAATTCGAGCTTGATGGCGCGACCGCCGTATCGCCTCACCCGCGCGTCTCGTGATCGTCATCCCCCGGCGAAGTCCGGGGGATCCATGACGCTCTGCGCGAACCAAGCGCCGGGCATGGATTGCCCGGACTTCGCCGGGCAATGACGGCGGAAGGCACGGAGTGAGACGAGGAGCCGGAAGCTGGCGGACATGCCCTCCCCCCCTCACACCAGCCACGTCTGCGGGTCGGCGATCGGCTCGCGGCGGCTGGCGGCCTGCAGGCCCTTGATGCAGCGGATGATCACCCACACCGCCACCAGGAACATCAGCAGGAAGCCGATGGCGATGATGGCCAGCACCATGCAGACCAGCGAATAGAGGATGCCGATCCAGAAGGTGCGGATCTGGTAGGTGTAGTGGGTATCGGCCCAGGCCGCGCCCTTGCCGCGGTTGAGATAGGCGAAGACCACGCCGACGATGCTGGCGAGCCCGCCGGTGATGAAGGACACCAGATAGAGGATGTAGACCAGCATGATGTTGTTGCCGCCGGGCTGGAGGTAGCTTTCCGCGCCGCCGTTTTCCTGCATGCTCATTGTGATCGCTCCTGACGTTTGCGGTTCCGGTTTCTCAGGCCCCGGCGACCATGCGGCCGGGATTGAGGATGCCGACGGGGTCGAACTGCGTCTTGAGCCGCCGGGAAAGGGCGGCGAGCGCGGACGCCTGCGGCTGGAACACGGCGAGATGGGCGCGGGTCGCCGCATCGGCGCGCACCAGCATGGCGTGACCGCCGCCGACGGCCTCGACGCCCGCGCGGACGTCCGCATCGTGCGGGGCGCCATCGGGCATGGACAGCCAGACGAGCCCGCCCGACCAGTCGTAAAAGGCATCGGCCGGGCACCGTTCGCGCAAGATCTCGACGAATTCCGGCCCCGCGGACGGCGCGACCGAGACGCGCCACACCGGCACCGTATCGCCGCAGAAGGGACGCACGTCGCGGACCCCGCGCCACAGCGCGCGCGAGTGCGCGGCGTCGATACGGGTGACAGGGCCGAGCGGCGCCATCACCTTCGCCAGCTGCTCGAAGCGGTAGTCGACCGAGGGCGCGAAGCCTTCCAGGCGGATGAGGGTTGCGGGACCATCGAGCGCCAATCCCTCGACCGCCATGCGCGAGGCTAAGCCTGCCGGCAGATGCGCGGCGGAGGCGACCTCGGCCGGGGTTGCCATGGCGACACACAGCGCGTCGACCGCGCGCCGGTCATCGAGCCCCTCGACAAGCACGGTGGCTTCGGTTTCCGGCGCCGGCAGCACCTTCAGCGACAGCGACGTGGTGACCGCCAGCGTGCCCCAGGAGCCGGCCAGCCCGCGCGAGAGATCGTAGCCAGTGACGTTCTTCACCACCGTGCCGCCGGACTTGAACACCTCGCCCCGCCCGGAGACGGCGTGGATGCCAAGCACATGGTCGCGCGTGGCGCCATGCTTCAGCCGCTTGGGGCCGGAGAGGTTCATGGCCAGCATGCCGCCCAGCGTGCCGCGTCCGGGCTCAAGCCCGAGAAGCGGGCCGTAATCCATCGGCTCGAAGGCGAATTCCTGGTTTGCGGCCGCCAGCAGCGCCTCCACCTCGGCGATCGGCGTGGCGGCCTTCGCGGTGATGACGAGTTCGGCCGGCTCGTAAGCCTCCACGCCGGAAAGGACTGCGAGATCGAGCACATGGGCGGCCTGCACGGGGCGGCCGAGCGCGCGTCTGGAGCCGGAGCCGATCACTTCCAGCGGCTGGCTCTCGGCTGCCGCCCAGGCCACGACCTCGCGCACGCCGTCGGCATCAAGGGGGCGGAAATGACGGTCGTCGGCGATATCGGGGATCGGGTTGGTCATTGGCGGGCGCCTCTTTCGAGCGGCAATGCGTGTTCGAGGCGAAGGGGCCCCCCACCCCTAACCCCTCCCCTCAGGGGGGAGGGGGACGGAGGCGGCATGCTCGGTGTGTCGCGGCAGGGTTTGAAGGGAAAACAGGAAAAGAGATTGGCACCACGGCCCACCTCCCCCTTGAGGGGAGGTCGAGCGGCCTCTTCGGCCGTTCGGGTGGGGGTAAAGGCGGCAGGTTCGGAGCAAGCAAGGGTACCCCCACCCCTAACCCCTCCCCTCAAGGGGGAGGGGGACGGAGGCGGCGGGCGGCGGTAGCAGGCGGGTGGCCCATATCCCTGAAGCCCCAACCCGATAACGTCATCCTGAGGAGCCGTCGCAGACGGCGTCTCGAAGGATGGGCGGCTTGCTCCACGCACCCGGCGGCATTCGCGGATCGCGAGACGGGCTCGCATCGTGCGGTCCCCCATCGCTAGAACCTCGGAATATCGGGAAACGGCAGGGCGCCGGCATGCACGTGCATGCGGCCAAGCTCGGCGCAGCGGTGCAGTTGCGGAAAGACCTTGCCCGGGTTCAAAAGGTGCCGCTCGTCGAAGGCGCATTTCACGCGCATCTGGTGGGCGAGATCGGTCTCGTCGAACATCTCGCCCATCAGGTCGCGCTTTTCCACGCCCACCCCGTGCTCGCCGGTCAGAACGCCGCCGACGCGCACGCAGAGCTTGAGGATATCGGCGCCGAAAGCCTCCGCCGCCTCCAGTTCTCCGGGCTTGTTGGCGTCATACAGAATGAGCGGATGCAGGTTGCCGTCGCCGGCGTGGAAGACGTTGGCGACGCGCAGGCCGTGCTTTTTCGACAGATCCTGCATGCCGGAGAGCACCTCAGGCAGCGCCTTGCGCGGGATCGTGCCGTCCATGCAGAGGTAATCGGGCGAGATGCGGCCGACGGCGGGAAAGGCCGCCTTGCGGCCGGCCCAGAAGGTGGCGCGCTCGGCCTCCGAGGTGGAGGTGCGCGAGGAGGTGCAGCCGTTGCGCCGGGCAATCGCCGCGACCTCGCCCAGAAGGTGATCGACTTCGGCCTCCGGGCCGTCGAGCTCGACGATCAGCAGCGCCTCCGCCTCAAGCGGATAGTTGGCGTGGACGAAATCCTCGGCCGCGTGGATGGCGGGCTTGTCCATCATTTCCATGCCGGCGGGGATGATCCCGGCGCCAATGATCTCGGCCACGCACTGGCCCGCACTTTCGGACGAGGCGAAGCCGACCAGCACGGCGCGCGCCGTCTCCGGCTTTTGCAGGATGCGCACGGTGACCTCGGTGACGACGGCAAGCAGCCCCTCCGAGCCCGTCATCAGGCCCAGCATGTCGTAGCCTTCGCTGTCCATGTGCTTGCCGCCGAGGCGGATCACCTCGCCGGTGATCAGCACCATTTCCAGACCCAGCACGTTGTTGGTGGTGAGCCCGTATTTGAGCGAATGAACGCCGCCGGAATTCTCCGCGATGTTGCCGCCGATGGAGCACGCGATCTGCGAGGAGGGATCCGGCGCATAATAGAAGCCCGCATGCTCTACCGCGCGGGTGATGCCGAGATTGGTGACGCCGGGCTGGGTGACGACGGCGCGGTTTCGATAATCGATGTCGAGGATGCGGTTGAACTTCATCATCGACAGGAGAACGCCGTCCTCAAGCGGCAGCGCACCGCCCGACAGCGAGGTGCCGGCCCCGCGCGGCACGACCTTGATGGCGTTGTCGTGGCAATAGCTGAGCACCCGCGAGACCTGCTCCACCGTTTCCGGCAGCACCACGACGAGCGGCATCTGGCGATAGGCGGTGAGCGCGTCGGTCTCGTAGGCGCGCATTTCCATCTCGGCGTCGATGACGCCCTCGCCCGGCACGATGGCGCGCAACGCCGACACGATCTCGGCGCGGCGCGACAGCACCGCCCCATCGGCCTCGGGCATCTTCAGTCCCGACATGGCATCCTCCCTTGCTCCGTAAAGGCCTGCTTCCCAAGGCGGCCTTCGAACGGAGCTCCCGATTGCTTCTCTTTCAATACAGCTTCGGCCCGAACATGTGTACCGGTACGGCAGCGCCGATACGCATTTTCATATGTTCCGTGTCGTTGAAAATCGGCCGAAGCGCCGGCTCCTGCCTTCCGTCATTGCCCGGCTTTGTCCGGGCAATCCAGTTTCGGCCGCGGCATGTGGGGGACTCGCTGGATCACCCGGACGGAGCCGGGTGATGACGTGGAGGGATCTGTCTCCCGTTTCCCACGGGTTCGCAAAACCGGGTCCACGACCCGGAGGACGCCCGAAAGACCGCAGACAAGAGGCGCGCGGTGCGCTTATTCTTTCCCGAGAATTGAAAATGAGGCCGATTGCAAACGCGAGCGGCCTTTTGGGGGACGCAGGCGGAGGGGCATGAACGATTTCGCGGATATGGAGATCTTCGCGCGGGTGGTGACGGCGGGCAGCATGTCGGCGGCCGGACGCGAGATGGGGCTTTCGCCGGCCGTTGTCTCCAAGCGGCTGCGACGGCTGGAAGACCGGCTCGGCACGAGGCTTCTGCAACGAACGACCCGGCAGATCGCGCTGACCGAGGCCGGCCAGGGCTATTTCGAGCGGGTGACGGCGATCCTCGCGCAGGTGGAAGAGGCCGATGCCTTCGTCACGCGGCGTTCGGGCCTTGCCCGCGGCCGGCTGAAGGTGGCGGCCCCCACCTCGTTCGGGCGCAAGCACATCGCGCCGCATCTGCTGGCCTTTCTCGATGCCAACCCGGATCTTTCCCTCGATCTGGAGCTTTCCGACGACTTCGTCGACATCGTCGGCGAGGGCTACGATCTGGCCGTGCGGATCGCGGAGCTTTCGGATTCAAGCCTCGTCGCCCGCCGGCTGGCGCGCAACCACCGTGTGCTATGCGCAGCCCCCGCCTATCTGGAACGCCACGGCGAGCCGGAAAGCATCGCTGAACTCGCCCGCCACACCTGCCTTGCCGCCGCCAACCAGGACCCGTGGCGGCTCGACGGGCCGCAGGGCCCCGTTATCGTGCGCGCGCAAGGGCGGCTCCAGACCAATTCCTCGGAGGTGGTGTTGCAGGCGGTGCGCGCAGGCGTGGGCGTGGCGCTGCGCTCCACCTGGGACGTGGGCGAAGACCTGCGCTCGGGCCGGCTGAAGGTTGTGCTGCCGGCTTATCGCGCCTCCCGGCACGTGGCGATCTACGCCGTCTACCCCTCGCGCCAGTTCCTGCCGGCCAAGGTGCGGGTGTTCATCGATTATCTGGCCGGACTCTACGGGCCGGAGCCCTATTGGGATGCGGGGCTTGCCGGGCTCCTGCCACAGGAAGGCGCGCCGGCGGCCGAGTAACGGAAACCCGATACGCTGCGGCAGGGACCGCAAATCCCCCGGTTCCATTTGGCGCGAACATCCGATACCTTTCCCCGCGGCCGGCGACGGCCGGTGACGATCGCAACCGGGCTTTTGACCCGTGCTTCAGTACCATTGTTCCGCGACATATCGTCTGGTTTGATCTGTCGCGGTCTGGCGGCGTCGTGCCGTTGATCTGCGCCCGACGCGGTAAAAGGCTGTCGGATTGCGTCCCGCAAGTGACTTGGAACAAGTCTAGGCGCTTGACGGTTATCAAGTCATCCGGGAGAAATAGATCTCGTGTGACCGGGACGCGGCTCCAGAGGGAACGCATTCCACAGGGAACGAAGGCACCGGGGCTTTCCGCATTCGGCGGATGCGGAACCAAGGCTCCGAAACCGAGAAAACGAGCGGTTTTCGCGCGGCGGGTCGGTTTACCCGAGCGCACCGCCGCTCAAGCAACGAAACGGGAGAGTTACATGAAACGTTTGATTGTCATCGCTGGCGCGGCGCTGCTGGCCACGGCCACCGCAGCATTCGCTGACGGCGATCCGGCAAAGGGCGAGAAGGTCTTCAAGAAGTGCGGCGCCTGCCACATGATCGGCCCCGACGCGAAGAACCGGGTCGGTCCGGAGCTGAACGGCATCATCGGCCGCAAGATCGCCACCGCCCCCGACTACAAGTATTCCAAGGGCATGAAGGAATTCGGCGAGACGCACGACGTGTGGACGGCGGAACTGCTGCACGAGTACCTGCCCAAGCCGCGCGATCTGGTGAAGGGCACCAAGATGGCGTTCGCCGGCCTGAAGAAGGACGAGGACATCACCAACCTCGTCGCCTATCTCTCGCAGTTCAACGAGGACGGCTCGACGAAGTAGGCCTTCGCCGCGACGGAGAATTGGAGAAAGCCGGGCCTGGATACCTCCAGCGCCCGGCTTTTTCATTTTGCGCCATTGGAGGCAGAACGCGTGGCCCCGCCGCGGCCCACTCTTCAAGACGGCCCTGACCTGCTCTAACTGGCATCTTCGGGCATTCGCTCGGCGGGACGGGCATGGCGGCGCAGCCTTGCGGCAAGCGCCGGCGCATCCGCCTCCAGCCGGCGGGCCGTGCGCTCGATTGCCGCCAGCGTCGCGACCGAGGCGCCCGCATCGCGGGCAAGGCGGGCAAGCGCCACCTCCGCCGCCCTGAGGCAACCCACCGAAAGCCCCGCCCGGTGGCGCAAGCCGCGCAGCAGATAGACCGCCTGGCCGAGACCGAGCACGGCGAAGCCTTCCCCCAGCACGGCGTTGCGCTGCGCCGTCGCCTTGCCGCTCCAGCGCACGAGCTTCAGGAGCCGGGTGCAGTAGCGCCGCCGCCACAAAAGCGCGTTGCCGACCACGTTGCGCGCCGAGGCCATGGCCCTGAGCTCGCCGCGCATGACCTCGACGAGCCCGTTCATCCGCCGCTCGGCCGTGGTCGGATAGATGACGAGATAGGCGCAATAGGCGATGACCGGGCCCGCCACGACGGCGAGGCTCTGTTCCAGCGTGACCACGAAGCCGGCGGTGAAGGGATAGCGCGGCTGCGATATCAGCAGGAGCACCATCGCATAGTCCATGGAACCGACGGTGGTGCGGCGATGGCTCATCAGGGGCACCACCACGAGCAGGACCGGCACGATCCACAACACCGTTTCCAGCGGCGAGCCGGACATCGGCCAGAGCACGAATTTCAGGAACAGCGAGGCCGCCGCCCCCCAGACCTGCCAGAACAGCAGGCGCGCCATGATCCAGGCCGGATCATCGAAGGTGGAGAACACCGAGATCATCACCGAGCCGCCGAGCATCAGATAGGGCCCCGCCTGCCAGCCGGTGCCGGCCCACATGGCGCCAATGCCGAGGAGCACGCAAAAGGCACGCAAGGCCGCCTGGCGGGCGCCGGTCCAGTCCCAGTGCTGCGCCACGACGCTTTCTCCCCTGCCGGCCCCGCCCGGTTCGGCGGCAACCGCGTCGGCCAGTCCCGCCAAAGCCTCGCGCAGGGCCGGATCGGCGGCCCCGTCCGCCGCCTCCCGGATCTCGCCGGGCAGGTCCTGCGGATTGGCCTTCAGGTGGATGTGCCGGGCGATGGCTTCGAGGCGATCGGCCGTCGCCGGATCTGGTTCGCAGACGCCGGCAGCAGCGAGCGCGAGCGTCTCGGTGACGGCGATCAGGCGCCGGTGAAGCACGGCGGCGCGCCGACGCGCCCGCAGGGAACCGGCCGCATAGGCCGAGAGCGTGTCGTCGATCTGCGCGGCGGCGGCGAGCAGGTAGGCGGTATCGGCCGCCTCCCCGCGCAAGCTCGCGGCGGCGGCCGCCAGCATGTCGGCCCCGAGCCGCCTGAGGCCGCTCACGGTCTCGTTCTCCGAGATCGACGGCGTTGCCAGATATCCGAGCACCATGGCGGCGATCACGCCGACCAGCACGGTCAGCACCCGGTCAAGGCCGAGGGCCAGCGGCGAATAGACATGGGCCTGGGCGAGCAGCGCCACCATGGCGGTGGAAAAGCCCGCCAGGATCGCGCCATAGGAAAGATAGCCGCGGAAGAGGTTCCCGGCCCCCACGCAAAGCGCGATCCACAGGCTGAGGCCGACGACGAGGACCCAGGCGTTGCCGCCGGCGCCGAAGAGCAGGACAAGCCCGGCCAGCGCGCCGACGAGCGTGCCGAGAAAGCGGAAGAGCCCCTTTTCCAGAACCTGGCCACGGGTGGGTTGGGCGGCGGCGAAGACCGTCATGGCCGCCCATTGCGGATGTTCGAGCCCGACGAGGAAGGCGATGAGCAGCGCCAGACAGGCGGCAAGGGCGGTGCGCAGCGTGAAGCGCAGCTTCGGCACGTCGAAGCCCCAGACGATGAGGCGATGAGCGAGGCGATGGGCAACGAGACGCAAGCCGCGTGCGGCGGGATCAGTCTTCATTCGGGCGGAGGCCTTCGGGTGTCTGAAGCTTGGAAATGCGGCGCGCGAGGCGATCGAAGCCGGCAAGCAGCGCGGAAAGCTCGTCGTCGGAGAAATCGGCGAGCAGCTCGAACTCGGCCGAGGCGAGTTTCTCGCGAATGGCCCGCGTCGCCTGCCGTCCGGCCGGCGTCAGGTGGATCCGCCGCAACCGGCGGTCACGCGGATCGATCCGGCGCTCGATGAGCCCCTGCCCGGCCAGATGATCGAGCGTGCGCACGAGCGAGGAGCCATCGAGGCCGATGCGTTCGGCAAGCTCCTTCTGGGGGATGCCGTCGCCGCTCTCGGCGAGGTGGACGAGCGGGGTCCAGCTGGCATCGGACAGGCCGCGCGCCGCCAGCCTCTGATCGACGACGCCCCGCCACCGGCGCGCAAGAAGCACAAGCTCGAGGCCGAACCTCAAGCGCGGAGAAAGGGATGAATCTGACATGATGTCGCACATGAAGCATATTATTTGGATGCAATCAATTTGAATTCCAACGGCCGGGGAATGTTCGATGGCGGGTGGATAGGGGCCGTGAGAGGGATTGGCGGCGCGGAGATGGCGGCGGTGCGAGGAATCGCGACGCAGCCTCGGGGCGTGCTTGGCGGAGCGGGAGATGGTGGCGCGGGCTGGGGCGGAGTTGCCTGTGTGAGGGGGCGAGGATGCGTCCGCATGGCCGCCCCGGCGGCAAGGTGCCGGTCAGGAGAGCCCGTCGCGGCCGGACAGATGCAGGCCGCCCATCCTTCGAGACGGCCTTTCAGGCCTCCTCAGGATGACGTTATCGAGTTGTTTTTTCGATGAAACTCGCAACGCACACGACGTCATCCTGAGGAGCCCGCGTGAGCGGGCGTCTCGAAGGATGGGCCGCAGGACAAGTCCCAGCGATCCGCCTTCTGCCAGATCACGATACGATGCGGGCAGGGAGGCGCACCGGATGCCCCTTCAGAGAGCGCGCACGCCTTCGCCTATTCCGTATCGGAATGATGGGCGCGGATGCGGCGGACAAGGTACCAGATCACCAGCACCACCACCGGCACCGAGACGGCCTTGGCAAGCCCCGGCGACAGCGGCACGCCGGCCTTTTCCGCCCCTTCGAACAGATGGCCGACCAGCCCCACCACGTAGTAGCTGATCGCCGCCACCGACAGGCCCTCTACCGTCTGCTGCAGGCGCAGTTGAAGGCGGGCGCGACGGTTCATCGCTTCCAGCAGGTTGCGGTTCTGGCTTTCCAGCTCCACGTCCACCCGGGTGCGCAGCAGCGTGGCGGCACGCGCCAGCTTGCGCGACAGGTTGCCTTGACGCTCAACCGTCGTCTCGCAGGTGCGCATGGCCGGGCGCAGCCGGCGCGCGAGGAAGTTCGCCCAGGTGGAGCGCCCGGCAAGCGCCCGCTCGCCCAGCGCCGCAAGCCGCTGGCTGACGATCTCGTCATAGGCGCGGCTGGCGCCGAAGCGATAGGCGGACGCCGCCGCTCCCGCCTCCAGCTCCGCCGCCAACTGGGTGAGACGCTGCAACAGCGCCTCGTTGGCATCGAGCCCGGCGCTGGTGCGCATCTCCGCCGTGATCTCCGACAACCCCGTCTCGATGCGGCGGATCAGAGGCGCCTGGCATTGCGCCTCCGGAAGGCCGAGAAGCGCCAGCATGCGGTAGGTTTCCACCTCCAGCAGCCGCTGGCAGGCAGCCCCGGCATTTTGCGGCGTCTCGCCCCGGTTGACCACGAGGATGCGGGTCAGGCCGTCGCCGTCGCTGCGGAAGTCGGTCGCCGCAATCAGGCCACCGCCGATGATCTCGGAGGCGACAAGGCTCGCCGCATCGAACAGCTCATCGAAGCTGCAGCCCCCGTCCGCGTCCACCAGATCGAGCCGCGTGGCGACGATGAGCGGGCCGGGCGCGCGGAAATCGCGTCCGAAGGGCGAGCCCTCTCGCCGATGCGCGAAGGGCGCGCCGACCGGCGACGGGGCGCGGCCGTCCCAGGTGTAGGTGGTGAATTCCGCGTGGCTTTCCCAGCGCAGCGCACCGCCGCCGAAGGCCAGCACATGATGGCGCGTCTCCGCATTGGGTCCGGCCGACCCATGCGCGCGACAGAACTCGGCGAACCACGCCCGGTCGGCGGCCGCAGCCTCCTCGTCGGTGGTGAAGCCGTAATGCAGGAAGGTGCGCGGCGTCTCCACGGGCAGGAAGGGGCGGGCATGCAACTCGCCCAGAAGCGCCCGGCGCAGGGGATGCGGAGCAAAGCCCGCAGTGTCGTCAGGTTCGGCCACCGCCTGCCCTTCTCGCGATCATCAACAAAAGTGCCGCAATAATGGTCGCTCGGGAACCAACTGTCATCCGGTACGTTGTTACGCGAAGAACAAATGCCAGAGCCCGCCATGCCCGCCGCCCGCATTCCAGCCCCGCCAGCAGTCCCCCCGAGCACAACCCCTTGTCGCCGCGAAGGCAACTGCCTCGCTCCACCTTAGAAAAAAAATAATTTTGAAAAGACCGCGAAAATTGCGGTAAGACGCAAGCCAGCAAGCGTCAAATTGTCGCGCAGCCAGCATACCATCGCCTTGGGAATTCCATGCACGTTTCCAGGTAATTGGCCTGCCAATTACTGCGCCATGACGCGTCTTTGAATGACGTCTCACAGCCGAGAGGAAAATGTCCATGGTAGATCTCCCCGGACGCCCATCCCGTCGGAGCTTTCTGAAAGCAACCGTCGCCAGTGCGGCGGTCACTTCGATTCCGATAGGCATGCCGCACGCTAAGGCAGCCGAGCTTCCAAGCCTTGATGCGTACAAGCCGGTCTATTTCGACGCTGCGGAATGGAGCTTCATCCTTGCGGCCTGCGCGCGACTCATCCCTTCCGACGGCGAAGGTCCCGGGGCGATCGAAACGCGTGTCCCGGTCTTCATCGATCTGCAGCTCGCCGGCGATTTCGGCAAGGCCGCGGACTGGTACATGGAAGGCCCGCACACACCCGATGCCAACCCGCTGCTCGGCTTCCAGAGCCCTCTTACGCCGGCCGAGATCTATCGCAAGGCGATCCCCGTCTTCCAGGACTGGTGCAAGACGACCCACGGCGACGCCTTCGAGAAGCTCGATCCGGAAACCCAGGACGCGGCGCTGACGTCGCTTGAGAAGGGCGAGGTCAAGCTCGCGCCGGAGCTGCGCGACTTCTTCTCCTTCCTGCTCCAGAACACCAAGGAAGGCTACTTCGCCGACCCGATGTACGGCGGCAACCACGGCATGCAGGCCTGGGTGCATGTCGGCTTTCCCGGCGCGCGCGGCAGCTACACGGAGTGGGTGCACAACTACAATGCCGAGTATCCGCTCGGCCCCGTTTCCATTTCCGGCGAGAGGGCCTGAGCCATGGCGAGACAAGATCCCAAGAAGGACGTGGTGGTCATCGGGCTCGGCTGGACCGGTTCGATCATGTCGATGGAACTGGCGCAGGAGGGGCTGGAGGTGCTGGCCCTTGAGCGTGGCGACGACCGCAACACGGTGCCCGATTTCCAGTACCCCAACATCATCGACGAGCTGAAATACGGCATCCGCTACGAGTTGATGCAGAAGCCGCGCAAGTCCACGCTGACCATCCGCCACGGCCTTGACGACACGGCGCTTCCCTATCGCCATCTCGGCTCGTTCCTGCCGGGCGACGGCGTGGGCGGTGCGGGCGCGCACTGGAACGGCCAGAACTGGCGGCCGCAGGAGCCGGAATACCGGCTGCGTTCCTATGTCGAGGAGACGTTCGGCGCCGACATCATTCCCGAAGGCATGACGATCCAGGACTGGGGCGTCACCTACGAGGAGCTGGAGCCCTATTTCGACCAGTTCGAGAAGGTCGCCGGCATCTCCGGCAAGGCGGGCAATCTCAATGGCGAGATCATCGAGGGCGGAAACCCGTTCGAGGCGCCGCGTTCCTCGGAATATCCGATGCCGCCCCTGCCGCACACCTATGACGCGGACCTGTTCTCCAAGGCCGCCAAGGCCAAGGGGCTGCATCCCTTCCCCAGGCCTTCGGCCAACGCGTCCGAAGCCTACACCAACCCCTATGGCATGCAGCTCGGCCCCTGCAACTTCTGCGGTTTCTGCGAGCGCTTCGGCTGCCTGAACTACTCCAAGTCCTCGCCGCAGGTGTGCATTCTGGACGCGCTGAAACGCAAGCCGAACTTCTCCTACAAGACCAATTCGGAAGTTCTGAAGATCGAGAAGGCCGACGACGGCAAGACGGTGACGGGCGTCACCTATTTCGACGAGAAGGCGAACGAGGAGGTGTTCCAGCCGGCGGATCTGGTGCTGCTGTGCGCCTATTCACTGCACAACGTGCACCTGCTGCTTCTCTCCGGCATCGGCCAGCCCTACGACCCGGCGACGGGCGAAGGCGTGGTGGGCAAGAACTACGCCTACCAGATGACCGGCGGCACCCGGCTCTATTTCAAGGACAAGCAGTTCAACCCGTTCATCGGAACGGGATCGAACGGCATCTCGATCGACGACTACTCGATCAGCCAGATCGACTTCGCCAAGGAAGGCTTCATCGGCGGCTCCTACATCACCGCCGGGCAGACCAACGGCCGGCCGATCCAGTCGATGCCGCTGCCCCCGGGAACGCCCAAATGGGGCAAGGCGTGGAAGGAGGCGGCGGGCGAATGGTACGGCCGCTCCATGGCCATCGGCTCGCACGGGTCGAACATGTCCTACCGCGACTGCTACCTGGATCTCGACCCGACCTACACCGACCGCCATGGCCGGCCGCTCATGCGCATGACCTTCAACTGGAAGCAAAACGACATCCGCATGACGCAGTTCATGAAGGCGCGCATCGAGGAGATCGCGCAGAGCATGAACCCCGACATGATCGCGTCCGGCTACAAGAAGGAAGGCTCGCAGTACGACGTGCGTCCCTACCAGTCGACCCACAACGTGGGCGGCGCGATCATGGGAGCGGAGCGCAAGACCTCGGTGCTCAACAAGTACCTTCAGCACTGGGACTGCCACAACCTGTTCGTGATGGGCGCTTCCGCCTATCCGCAGAACATCCAGTACAACCCGACAGGCGCGCTCGGCGGCCTCGCCTACTGGTCGGCGGCGGCGATCCGCAAGGATTACCTCGCCAATCCGCGGCCGCTGGTCTGATCGGGAGGTAAGACAGATGAAAACGCTATTCCGTATCGTGGCCGTTCTCGTGGTGATCGGCCTGGCGGCCTTGGCCGCCATCATCTTCGTGCCGGTGCAGCGCACGGAGCCTACCGAAAAACTCGCGGCCGACTGGAAGGCGCCGGAGGGTCTCGGCAAGTACGACGCCCGCATGGCCGACTGCGCGGCCTGCCACACCGAGCCCGGCGGCAAGCCGTTTGCCGGCGGACGCACCATCGAAAGCCCGATGGGTGACATCTACACGCCCAACATCACGCCCGACAAGGAAACCGGCATCGGCACCTGGTCGCTCGCCGACTTCCGCGCCGCCCTGGTGGACGGCGTCGACGACGAGGGCCATCACCTCTATCCGGCGATGCCCTACGAGAACTACCGCCACATGTCGGAAACCGACATCCGCGCCATGTACGACTACTTCATGCATGACGTTGAGCCGGTGAAGAACGAGGTGGCACAGACCAAGCTGCCCTTCCCGTTCAACCAGCGCTGGGGCATCCGGCTGTGGAACTGGGTGACGCTCGGCAAGCCGGGCTTCAAGCCGGCCTCCGAGAAGATCGCGGGCGACGAGCAGCTGTCACGCGGCGCCTATCTGGTACAGGTACTGGGCCATTGCGGCTCGTGTCATTCCCCGCGCAATGCGGTGATGGCACAGGACGGCTCCAACGAGACGGACGCGAAGTTCCTGACCGGCGGCGCCATCGGCGGCTGGTCGGCCCCGGATCTGAGGGGCCCGAAGTCGGCGCCGCAGCAGTGGTCGGCGGACGAGCTGAAAATGTACCTGACCGCCGGGCGCAACGCCCATTCGGCGGTGGCGGGCGAAATGAAGCTCGCGGTGGAGGAATCGCTCCAGTACATGAGCGAGAAGGACGCCGACGCGATGGTCGCCTATCTGCGCGCAATCGGCACAGACGGTCCGGCCCCGGCAGAGGCGCCGGCAAAGCGCGACCAGAACCCGGCCGGCACCGTCGCCCGGATCGACGCGGCCGACGACGCCACGACGGTCAAGCTGAAGAAGGCCGTGGACCTGACCGAAGGCGAGCGGCTCTACATCGACAATTGCGGCGCCTGCCACTTTGCAGACGGGCGCGGCGCGCCGGAGGTGTTCCCCTCGCTTCCGGGCAACGCGGCGGTCGTGGCCAAGGAGACCGGCGGGCTCATTCACACCATTCTCTATGGTGCGGAAATGCCCTCGACCTCCAAGCGTCCGATGAAGCTGCGCATGCCGGGCTTTGCCCCGCGGCTTTCCGATGACGACGTCGCGAAGCTGGCGACGTTCCTGCGCGGTGCGTGGGGCAACGAGGCCGGCCCGGTGACGGCGGCCGAAGTCGCCAAGGAACGCAAGACGCCGACCGAAGCCTCGCACTGAGGCAAGGCGCCGTCCGGCCGAGGCCGGACATGACACCAACAAGCCGGGCCGGTCCTGACGGATCGGCCGGGCTTTTTCGTTGGGAAACGACAGAGAGTCGCGAGGTTACGTGCCGCGGTCCATCCTTTGAGACGCCCGCATGAACGGGCTCCTCAGAGCTTGGCCCGAAAAGGGTATTATAATACGAAAGCTCTGCAATATTGGCGTTTGTCCCTGCAGGAAGCCACAGGCACCATTGTCATCCCCGCGCAGGCGGGGATCCAGTAACCACAAGATTTTATTATGGAATTGAACTGCAGGCCTCACGGGGTGCTGGATCCCCGCCTGCGCGGGGATGACAGTCTGGAGCAAGCTGCGCGCATTTCGGGCCGGACACTGAGGAGCCCGCGAAAGCGCGCGTCTCGAAGGATGCCCCCCGCCCAGCCCCAACCGACATCTACCCCCTGACCAGAACCTTGCCGCCGCGCTTGCCCTTGCCGGCGGCCTCGGCGGCTTTCGCGATGTCGGCGAGGTCGTAGATCCCGTCCACCTGCAGCGTGACGTCGCCCGACGCGATCAGGCCCATCAGTTCGCCGATGAGGCCGGCGACCTTCTCCTTCGGCGCCTCCGGCAGCAGCTTGGCGAGCCAGAAGCCCCTGACCGTGATGTCGCGGAAGATGAGCTGGGCCGGCGGGATCTCCATCGGCTTGCCCGACATCAGCCCGAACGAGACGACGGTCGCGCCCGGCGCGCAGATGGCGCACAGGTCGGCGGCATCCGGTCCGGCGACGCCGTCGATCGCCGCATGGATCGGCGCACCTCCGGCGATATCGGCGACCTGCCGCTTCCAGTCTTCGGACGCCGTGGAGACCGCATTGCCGATCCCGAGCGCCGCAAGCTCGGCCACCGCCTCGTCGCGCCGCACCAGATTGACGACGTTGACGCCCCGCTTTGCCGCCACCTTGGCCAGCACCTTGGCGACCGCCCCCGTCGCCGCGTTCTGGACGATCCAGTCGCCGGGCCGAGCGTGGACGAAATCGAGCAGGAACATCGCGCTCATCGGCATGGCGATGAGTTGGGCGGCGGTCTCGTCGGGGATGGTGTCGGGAAGCGGCACCGCGCCGGCCGCCCGGGCGATGTAGAACTGGGCCCAGGTTCCGCGTCCGGACGCCGCCACCCGCTGGCCGATCTTGAAGCCGGTGACGCCCTCACCCACCGCATCGACCGTGCCCATCGCCTCCGATCCGGCGAGCGCGGGAAGCGGCGGCTTGTAACCGTAGGTGCCCGCCACGGTGAGAAGATCGTGGTTGTGGATCGCCGCGAGCCCCGTCTTCACCCGGATCTCGCCCGCGCCCGGCTCCGGCAGGGGACGCTCCTCCACCTTCAGCACCTTCGAAGGTTCGCCGAATGTTTCGTGAATGGCGCTCAGCATGGCGGAGTCTCTCCTGTTCTCGTTGTCTCTATCGGGCACGGACGGCGCCTTAGGCGGCAGCCGGTCGCGGACCCGGAAAATCGTCGCGCGGCTCAATATGGGGCGCGCCCTGGCCGGCGTCGAGCCCGCACGATCCGCCAGTCGCGAACGCCTGTCGCGCACGCCTGTCGCAAACACTTGCCGTCAAGGCCCGGACACCACGGAAACGAAATTCCTCAAGGACACCCATGCCGCATGAGGACAAGATGACCGCATTCTTACGACATATAACATGTAATTTAAATGAACATACGGTCATCTTATCCACATCGTAAAAAGTGTTATTTCAATCTGTCGCAAGGTAAGGATACTGCAATTGCCGAGATGTCTTGATCGCGGCAGGATCACGTCTACACTGCGGCGAGGCGCGCTCTCGTGGAGGAGCGGACGGTCACCCCGGAAGAAGGCGCAAACAAGCGCCACGCCGGGACGCCGGACGAAAGAAGAGCGGCCACGCAAGGGAGGAACATCGATGTCTATCATCAAGAGGCAAGGTGCCGCCGGCACCGGGCAGGACGGCGTGTCGGCGGATGCGCCCGCCGAGGGCATGCGGCGCGAGGCGGTCGAGGGCGTGGTGGACGCCCAGCGCGAATTTCGGCGGCAAGGCCGGCGCAGTTTCCTGAAAAATTCGCTGCTGGCGGCCGGCGGTGCGGTGGGTGCTGCAACGCTGGGCGCGCCCTATATCGGCACGGCGAAGGCGGCCGGCACCACCTGGAAGATCCAGACCTCGTGGCCCGGCGGCATCGGCCTTCAGATCTTCAAGGACTGGTGCGGCACCATCGCCGAGAAGACCGGCGGCGAACTCGCCTTCCAACCCTTCGGCGCCAATGACGTCGTCGGCGATTTCCAGCTCTACGACGCGGTCAAGAACGGCGTTCTGCACGCGGTGAACCCCTTCACCATCTACGTGCAGGGCATCATCCCGGCCGGCGTGTTTCTGACGTCCTATCCGCTGGGCCTTCGGCACCCGAGCGAATTCGACACCTTCTATTACGGCCTCGGCGGGCTGGAGATGACGCGCGAGCTTTATGCCGCGCAGGGCATGTACTGGATCGGTCCGGTGCATCACGACGCCAACATCATCCATTCCAAGGTGCCGATCCGCTCGGTGGAGGATTTCCGCGGCCGCAAGATGCGCCTTCCCGGCGGCATGGTGGCGGAGGTGTTCCAGGGACTGGGGGCCAAGACGACGGTGCTTCCGGGCTCGGAAATCTTCCCCGCGCTGGAAAAGGGCACGATCGACGTGGCCGACTACACGGGACCGGCGGTCAACTACGCGCTCGGCTTCTCCCAGGTCACCAAATACATCTCCATGGGCCCTCCGGGCTTCATGTCGCTCTACCAGCCGGTGGACATCATGGACATCACCGTCGGCATGGACGCGTGGAACGCTTTGTCGGACGAGATGAAGCAGTTCATGGAAATGGAGACCAAGTCCTACTCCATCGAGCACCACGCCAAGATCCAGAAGGCCAACCAGGAAGCCTGGAAGAAATTCGAAGCCGACGGCACCGAGGTCACCCGGCTTTCGCAGGACGACGTGGCGATCATGACCGAGGTCGCGGTGCCGATCTGGTTCAAGTACGCCAACAAGGACAAGAACGCGGCCCGCGTGTTCAAGACCCAGCTCGACTACATGATGTCCGGCTCGCTCGGCTACGTGACGCCCGACATGATCGAGGGGCTGACGCTCGATCTGTGACGGGCGGGAGGGAGGTCCCGAGGGGGGCCGCCAGCCGGTTTTGCGAAGGGGCCCCACCATTTTTCCGAAGGGAGACCCCCACCCCTAACCCCTCCCCTCAAGGGGGAGGGGGATGGGATTGTGCCCACAACGGTTGGTCGGGGACGCACCTGACCGGCCAAGTTTGCGGAGCAAATCCCCCTCCCCCTTGAGGGGAGGGGTTAGGGGTGGGGGTCTCCCTTCGGAAAAATGGTGGGGCCTCTTCTCAAGAGGATCATCTTCCAAGGCGGCGGCACGATTCACCGAAGGAAAATCCATGTCACCGACGCGCGTCTCTCCACCGGCGATCAGCCGGGCCCGCCGGCTGCGGCGCGAGATGACGAACGGGGAACGGCGGCTGTGGGCGGCGTTGAAGGCGTTCCGCGGACTCTACGGCATTCACGTCCGCAAACAGGTACCGATGGGGCCCTACGTCGCCGATTTCGCGGTGCACTCCGCGCGGCTCGTGATCGAGGTGGACGGGGACATGCATGGAGAGGAGCGGCAGATGGAGCGCGACCGCAGGCGCGATGTCTGGTTCGGCGAAAACGGCTACCGCACGCTGCGCCTGTCCACCGGCGAACTGGCGGAAGCCTTCGAG
The DNA here is from genome assembly GCF_037026715.1 of Breoghania sp. JC706. Taxonomy (NCBI): domain Bacteria; kingdom Pseudomonadati; phylum Pseudomonadota; class Alphaproteobacteria; order Hyphomicrobiales; family Stappiaceae; genus Breoghania; species Breoghania sp. JC706. The sequence goes on along the minus strand of NZ_JBANCG010000006.1, from coordinate 239,234 downwards.
GGATGCGTGGAGAAGATCCTGCGGGAACTGGGGGTGATGCCGTGAGGTCGATGCTCTTGAAAGAGGGCCGGGGATTGAATGGCAAAGGGGCGTCTTTTGCGAAGGGTGACCCCCACCCCTAGCCCCTCCCCTCAAGGGGGAGGGGGATGAGATCGTGCCTGCAACGGTTGGTCAGGTGAGCACCTCACAGGCCAAGTTTGCGGAGCAAGTCCCCCTCCCCCTTGAGGGGAGGGGTTAGGGGTGGGGGTCACCCTTCAAAGAAAACGCGGTGGGGGGTCTCCTTCGCGGACAAGCAATGAAGCGCCTCCTTTCAAAGGCACGGGAGCCAGCGCCCCCGGCCATCGAAACTGATCTGAAACGTCACGTCCCGGCGATGCGGACCCGAAGAGTCCCCGCTCCGCCGTCCATGTCCGGCTCATCGCGCTTTGGGGGAACCATGCCGAGCCTCACCTTTGTCCTTCCGCACTGGCTCTACTGGGCCGGCCTCTTCGTCTTTCCCGTCTTCGCCATGGTGATGGCGCGGCGCACCAAGGCGCGCGCCAGGGCCGGTGGGGCGCGGCGCGGCTATTCGCTGCCGCTCGCCTACATGATCCTCATCGCCGGCGGCATGCTCGGCCTGCACCGGTTCTACCTGAAGAGCCTGCTGGGCCTCGTGTTCATCCCGGTCTTCATATTCATTCTGGTGGCCAACGGCGAGCAGCGCTCGTACCGCGCGGACTACTCCGACGCCGCCGCGCTGGTGGAAAGTGCTGAAGGCACGATCGCGCGCGAGGGGCCGCGGATAAGGGATCTGGAAGGCCAGTTGCCCGATCTGCGCGCAAAGCTCGCAGAGGAAGAGGAAGGCTCAATCGGCGCAAGGCTCGCGCAGCGCGGGCTGGAGCGGGCGGAAGGCCGCATCGCCTCCTCCAAGGAGCGGCTGGAGCGCGCCAGAACGGATCTGGAAACCGCAAAGCCCGCCGCCGAGGCCGCCGCAGGGGGCCGCGCCTTCTGGCAGGACATGGCGGCCTACGCCTTCTATCTGCTTCTCGCGATGATGGCTGTCGATGCCGCGCTGATGTCCTGGCTGAAGCGCCGGGCGGAGGCGAAGGCGGCGGCCGAGGATGCCCGCCACGCAGCCAGCCAAAGCGATGAGGAACGGGCGGAGGAAGCCCTTCAGGCGGTGGAGGAGGCGGAGCGGATCGGCGATCGGGCCCACCTCACCCCCGGCTGGACCGGCGTGATCGACCGGATGTCCTTCTATGCCGGCGAACTGGTCTCCTACTGGGCGGTGATCGCGGTCTTCGCCTACTACTACGAGGTCATCGCCCGCTACGTCTTCAACTCGCCCACCATCTGGGTGCACGAGGCGATGTACCTGATGTTCGGCATGCAATACCTCATCGCCGGCGCCTACGCGATGCTGACGGAGGCGCATGTGCGCGTCGACGTCTTCTACGCACCGCTGTCGCGCCGTCGCAAGGCCATCGTCGATCTCGCGACCTCCGTCTTCTTCTACATCTTCGCCGGAACGCTGCTGTTCACCAGCCTCATCTTCGCCTGGGACGCCACGGTCGTCGACGAGGTGTCGTTCAACGAATGGCGCATCGCCTACTGGCCGATGAAGTGGGCCATGGTGATCGGCGGCATCCTGCTGGTTCTGCAGGGCATTTCCAAACTGGCGCAGGATGTCCGCGCCGTCGTTGCGACCGCGCGGGGGGCCTGATCCATGGGGCTGGAAATTTCCATCGAGTGGCTGACGCTCATCATGTTCGGCAGCCTGATCGTGCTGCTGATGGCGGGCCTGCCGCTCGCCTTCGTCACCGGCGGGCTGGCCTGCGTTTTCCTGTTCGTCCTGGGTGACAGCTGGCAGGCGCTCAACATCGTGCCGTCGCGCATCTTCCCGTTGATGACCAACTACCAGCTCTCGGCCATACCGCTCTTCATATTCATGGCGGCGATGCTGGAGCGGGCGGGCATCATCAACGACATGTTCGATGTCATCTACAAGGTGCTGGGCGGCGTGCGCGGCGGGCTTGCGGCGGCGACCATCATCGCCTCCACCATTCTGGCCGCCATGGTCGGCGTCATCGGCGCGGCGGTCGTCACCATGGGCATCATCGCGCTTCCGGCCATGCTGAAGCGCAACTACAACCCGGAAATCGCCATGGGCGCGATCATGGCCGGCGGCACGCTCGGCATCCTGATCCCGCCCTCCATCCTCGCCATCATCTATGCGGTGGTGGCCGAACAGTCCGTGGGCGAGCTGTTCATCGGCGCGGTCTTTCCAGGCCTCCTGCTGTCGGGCCTCTACGTGCTCTACGTGGTCGTGCGCTGCACCATCAACCCCGCGCTCGGCCCCGCAGCGCCCGTGGAGGAACGCATTTCCTTCATGGAGAAGGTGCGGGTGCTTTCCAAGATGTCGGCGCCCATCTCGCTCATCGTGGTGGTGCTCGGCGTCATCTTCTCAGGCGTCGCCACCCCGGTGGAGGCCGCCGGCATCGGCACCTTCGGCGCCTTCATCGTTGCCGCCATTCACCGGAAGCTCGACTGGGCGACGGTTCAGGGCGCCTGCGTCACGACGCTGAAGGCGTCCGCCATGGTCATCTGGATCATGTTCGGCGCGACCATCTTCGTCGGGCTCTACGTGCTGCACGGCGGGCAGGAATTCGTCTCCGACATGATGCAGGGGCTCGGCCTCGGGCCCTGGGGCATCCTGATCCTGATGCAGATCATCCTGATCTTTCTCGGCATGTTCCTCGACTGGGTCGGCATTCTTCTGCTGTGCGTGCCGATCTTCGTGCCGATCATCAAGGGGCTGGGCGCGCAGGCCTTCGGCTTCACCGATCCCGACGATCTCGTGCTGTGGTTCGGCGTGCTCTATCTCGTCAACATGCAGATGAGCTTCCTGTCGCCGCCCTTCGGCTACGCGCTGTTCTACCTGCGCGGCGTGGCGCCGGCGGAAATCCCGATGTCGCGCATCTTCAAGGCGGCGATCCCGTTCCTGATGATCCAGATCATAGGCCTCGTGCTGTGCATGGAGTTCCCCGAAATCATCATCTGGCTGCCAAGGCTGGTCTATGGGTGAGTGAGGCGGGAGGGATGGGGATGGGGATACGTAGTCGGGCTTTCGGCCCATCCCTCTCCCCTCGCCTTTCCATTGACCACCACCTTGCGCACTTCTACTGTGTCTTTCAAAGAATATTGATTGCCAGGCGTCATTTCACGCTCGCGCCGTCTTTCAGGAAACGCCTTCCTCATGTCCGATACTCCCAGGGTCGCCCTGTTCGTCACGTGTCTGGCCGATCTCTTCCGCCCGTCGGTGGGGTTTGCCGCCGTCAAGCTGCTGGAGGAGGCCGGTTGCACCGTGGAGGTGCCGCGCGCGCAGACCTGCTGCGGGCAGCCCGCCTACAATTCCGGCGACAAGGCCGATGCGCGCGGGGTGGCGGAGGTCGCCATCCGCGCCTTCGAGGGATACGACTACGTGGTCGCGCCGTCCGGCTCGTGCGCGGCGATGATCAGGAAGCACTATCCGGAACTTTTCGCCGACGATCCCGTGTGGGGGCCGAAGGCGAACGAACTCGCTACCCGCACCTTCGAACTCGTCAGTTTCCTCACCGACGTGCGCGGCATGGAGAAGGTGGTCGCCTCCTTCGACGGCTCCGTCACCTATCACGACAGCTGTTCGGGCCTGCGCGAACTCGGCATCCGCGAGCAGCCGCGCAAGCTTCTCGCTTCGATGGACGGGCTGAAACTTAAGGAGATGGCGGAATCCGACATCTGCTGCGGCTTCGGCGGCACGTTCGCGGTGAAATACGCCGACATCTCCAACAAGATGGTGACCAAGAAGACCGGCCACGTGGAGGAGACGGAGGCCGACCTGCTGGTCGCCGGCGATCTCGGCTGCCTGATGAACATGGCGGGCAAGTTGAAGCGCGAGGGCAAGGCCACCAAGGTGCGCCATGTCGCGGAACTTCTGGCCGGTATGACGGACCAGCCGGCCATCGGTGAAAAAGGGGGCGGCGCGCGCAAGGCCAAGGATCCGGCCCGGTCATGAACGGGACCGTTCTTGAGGCCGTCATCGGCACGACCGGGCTCTCCGTCGTCGTGGCGGATCTGACGACGCTTGCCGTCGATGCCATCGTCAACGCGGCGAATGAAAGCCTGCTCGGCGGGGGCGGCGTGGATGGGGCGATCCACCGCGCGGCCGGGCCGGAACTTCTGGCCGAATGCCGCACGCTCGGCGGCTGCGCGCCGGGAGACGCGAAGATGACGGCCGGCTACGACCTGCCGGCGCGCCACGTGATCCACACGGTCGGCCCGCGCTGGGCGGGCGGGATGCGCGGCGAGGACGAGGTGCTGGCCTCCTGCTACGCGCGCTCGCTGGAACTGGCGGCGGGTGCTGGACTTGCGACCATCGCCTTTCCGGCGATCTCGACCGGGGTGTTCGGCTTTCCGGCCGACCGGGCGGCCGGCGTGGCGCTCAAGGCGGTGCGCTCAAGCCCGCATCTGGGACGGATGGCGGCGGTGATCTTCTGCTGCTTCGATGCCCGGGCGGTCGGGCCTTACGAGGCGGCCTTTGCCGCCGGCGACTTCGATTGACGGCCTGAACGGGAGGAAGGCGGCCATGCAGATGCGATCACCGCGCTTCAGGGAGAATGCGCGCGAGGCGCTGGACAATGCCCAGCTCCAGCGCGCGCTCACCAATGTGGAGACCAATTTCGTCGGCAAGCGGCAGGCGGCGACCGATGCGCTGCCGGAATTCGAGGCGCTGCGCGACAAGGCCCGCGACATCAAGAACCACACGCTGGAGCATCTCGATCTCTATCTGGAGGCCTACGAGAAGAAGGTGAGCGAGGCCGGCGGTCACGTCCACTGGGCGGAGACGGCGGAGGATGCCCGCAACATCATCTTGCGCATCTGCCGGCAGGCGAATGCGAAGACCGTCACCAAGGGCAAGTCGATCGTTTCGGAGGAAATCGGGCTTAACGAGCACCTGAGCGCCAACGGCATCCAGCCGGTGGAGACCGATCTCGGCGAATACATCATCCAGCTTCGCGGCGAGGCCCCCTCCCACATCATCGCGCCGGCCGTTCACGTCAACAAATCCGAGGTGGAGACGGAGTTCCGTCGTGCCCACACCCATCTCGATCCCAACCGCAACCTCGACGAGCCGACGACGCTTTTGAACGAGGCGCGCGCGATCCTCAGGCAGAAGTATTTCGACGCCGAGGTCGGCATCACGGGCGCGAACTTCCTGATCGCCGAGACGGGGTCGTCCGTCATCGTCACCAACGAGGGCAACGGAGACCTGACCCAGACGCTGGGCAAAGTGCATATCGTTCTGGCGACGCTTGAGAAGGTGACGCCGACGCTGGAGGACGTGTCGCAGATCCTGCGCGTGCTGGCGCGCTCGGCGACGGGTCAGGATACTTCGGTCTACACGACCTTTTCCACCGGGCCGCGCCGGCCGGGCGATCCGGACGGGCCGGAGGAATACCACGTCGTGCTGCTCGACAACGGCCGGTCCAGCATGCTGGGCGGCGACTATCAGGACATGCTGCGCTGCATCCGCTGCGGCGCCTGCATGAACCATTGCCCGGTCTATCACGCCATCGGCGGGCATGCCTATGGCTGGGTCTATCCCGGACCGATGGGCGCGGTGCTGACCCCGTCGCTCACCTCCATCGATCAGGCGGGCCACCTGCCCAACGCCTCCACCTTCTGCGGGCGCTGCGAGAGCGTGTGCCCGATGCGCATTCCGCTGCCGAAGATGATGCGGCACTGGCGGGAACGCGAATTCGAACGCCACCTGCAACCGGCCTCCACCCGCTTCGGCCTCGGCCTGTGGGCCTTCTTTGCAAGGCGCCCCGCGCTTTACCGCGCGGCGACGGGTCTGATGATCCGCACGCTTGGCCTTGCCGGGCGAAGGCGCGGACGTTTTGCCGCCATGCCGCTTGCCTCCGGCTGGACGAAATACCGGGATCTGCCGGCCCCGGAGGGCCGGACGTTCCAGCAGATGTGGGCCGAGAGAAAGGACGCGGCATGAGCGGGCGCGAGGCTATTCTCGGCCGACTGAAACGGCGGCTGGCGCGCGAGGGCGATCTGGAAGCGGCACGGGCCGGCGAGGTCATGCGGCGACTGGAGGAGGCGCCGGCCGGGATCGTTCCGGCGCGCGGGCAATTGCCCGACCGCGAACGCGTTGCGCTTTTCGAGCGCATGGCCGAGGCGGTGCAGGCAAGCGTGGAGCATGTGCCGAGGATGGCCGACGTGCCGAAGGCCATCGCCGCCCAGCTCAGGGAGCGCAACCTGCCGGCGGCGGTGCGCATCGGTGCGGACGAGAGCCTCGCCGCCATGCCCTGGGAAAAAGCCGCCCCGATGGAAGTCCGCCACGGGCCTTCCGACGGCAAGGATCTCGCAGCGGTCTCACACGCGCTCGCCGGCATCGCGGAAACCGGCACGCTGGTGCTCGCATCCGGCGCCGACAACCCGACCACCCTCAATTTCCTGCCCGACCTGCATGTCATCGTGATCGAGGCGGCCGATATCGACGGCGACATGGAGGCGGTGCTCGCACGCATTCGCGCCAAATTTGGCAAGGGGTTGATGCCGCGCGCCCTCAACATGGTGGCCGGCCCCTCGCGATCGGCCGACATCGAGCAGACCCTGATCCTCGGCGCGCACGGGCCACGGGCGCTGCACGTGGTGATCGTCGACGGCTGAGATGCCCGCTCCCCCGAGGCACTGGCAAAATCGGCAGGGAGCGATTAGACTGATCAGGGAATATACGTAGCCGATGGTTTATCGGTTATCTTTAAAATCAAATGCGAGCATTTCGCGCAGGATTACATCCTGGCAAGGACTGTTCGCGTACACGATATTTCTTTTTTGCAAAGCGCTGGACTTTCTTCTTCGTAACGATTAACCAGTCCGGCGATTTGCCATCGACCTTAAAGGTCTGCCGTCGTTCGACGCGAAACCATTCAGGGGTAGCGGTGGCTCATTACTTCATCATCCGCAGGCGCAGCACGTTTCCGGGCATTCAATCTTGCCCGCGAGCGAAATGCCTCGTGCGGCGTTCCGCGCCTTTCATCGCCGTATTCGCTGGCGGGGTGGCGACGGATCCGGGGAAGATTGGATAGCCGTGTCATGGAAAGACGTTTGTTGCTGGTCGACGACGAAGTCGAATTCAGCGAGATCATAGAACGCATTGCCAAGAAGCTCGATTTTTCGGTCTGCAAGACGACGCATCCCAGCGAATTCCAGAAGCTTTACGACAAATGCAACCCGACGCATATCGTGCTCGACATGATCATGCCGGAGATGGACGGGATCGAGCTGATGGAATGGCTGGCGCAGCGTGGCTGCACGGCGAAGATCATCATCATTTCCGGCTACAACGCCCACTACGCCAACACCGCCAAGACCGCTGCGGCCAGCACCGGCCTCGACGTTGTGGCGACGCTTTCCAAGCCGTTTTCCGTTTCCGCCGTGCGCTCGATCCTGAGCCTTTAGGGGCGGCACGGCGATGGCACTGCAGAACCGGGTAACCCCGCACGGCACGATCATCGCCACCCCGGCGCGCGGCCTTTTCATGGGAAACCGCGGCGGGCGCATCCACGATCCCGCGACCCGTACGCTGACGAACCGGCGCTTTGCCTCGCGGCGCTGGATCTGCTGTGCGACGTCCTTCAAGGGACGCCTGCGCGCGGTGATGGGCACGGGCTATACGGAACTGTTCTTTCTCGACGAGGTGACCGCGCTTGCCGCCGGCCACCGGCCCTGTTTCGAGTGTCGGCGGGCAGCCGCACGTGAATTCGCCGCGAGCTGGCGGAAGGCGCAGGGGCTCGCCGCCCCACCTTCCGCCGATGAGATGGACCGGATCCTGCACCGCGAACGCCTCGGGCCCCGCCCGCGCGCCGGCCTTGACGGGCTGCCCGACGGGACGGCGGTGCTGACGGGAGAAGGTGCGGAGGAACGCGCGGCCTTCGTGCGCGGCGAGCGGCTGCTCGTGTGGGGCGAGGCCGGCTTTACGGCCGCCGTGGCGCGCCCGAGGGGGATATCGCTGCCGCTGCTGACGGCGCCTGCAATCGTCGCGGTGCTCGAGGCGGGCTACGCCCCCGTATGGCACCCGAGCGCAGGGTGAGATTGCGCGGGGTTCAGCGCAATTCGTGGTTGGATGGAGGCGGGTTGTCCATCCTTCGAGACGGCCTTTCAGGCCTCCTCAGGATGACGTTGAGTGTGTTGATGGCTTTACTGAAATAACAACAGACACAACGTCATCCTGAGGAGCCCGCGCGAGCGGGCGTCTCGAAGGATGGGCCGCGCGCAGAAAGCCCCGCCGCTACATCTGAGCCGAATGGCCACCGTCGACGGGCAGGACGACGCCGTTGACATAGCCCGAGGCCGGCAGGGCGAGGAACATCGCGGCCGAAGTCAGTTCCTCCGGCCGGCCCCAGCGCTTCAGCGGATTGCGCAGGTTGACGAAGGCCGTGACACGCGGATCGCCGACCATCGGCTTGTTGTAATCGGTAGCGAACATGCCCGGGGAGATCGCGTTCACGGTCAGGGTGTCGGAACCGAATTCGACCGCGAGCGAGCGGGTGAGCGCGGAGACGCCGCCCTTCGACGCGGTGTAGGCGGGATCGCCGGGACGCGCCTGGGTGGCGGCGAGCGAGGTGACGAAGATCAGCCGGCCTGCATCGGACTTCGCCAGATGCGCGAGTGCCGCGCACGCCAGCGTGTAGCTCGCCGTCAGGTTGACGTCGAGGATGTGGCGGAAGGCATCCGCATCGATGCTCGCCGTGCCGGCGCGATTGCGGATGGCGGCGGAGTGGATGACGATATCGAGCCCGCCGAGCTTCTCCGCCGCCTGATCGACCACGGCTTCCGCTTCCACCGCGAGATCGCCGCGCACGGTGGCGACCGGCGCGCCGGCCTCTGCCAGCGCCGCTGCCGCAGCCTCCAGACGTTCGGTGCCGGAGCCGTTGATGACGACCTCGGCCCCGAGGCGGACGAAGGCTTCGGCCATGGCCGCCCCGAGCCCGCTGGAGCCCCCGGTGATCAGCGTGCGGCGGCCCTTGAGGGTGAAATTTTCCGGATTGAACATGACGGTCCGATCGTGAAAGCGGAGGGGGCGGGCGGGCAGGATGCCGCCGCCGGATATTGGCTGGACCGTGAAGCTAGAGCAACATGCGTTCATGTGGAATCACATGAACGCATAAAAGTTGCTCGTTCTCAAAGTGCTAGAGCATTCCGCGTTCTCTCGAACGCGGAATGCTCTAGCCGCGCCGCGGGACTGCCGTCAAACCGCTTCTCGTCGCGGGCTGCGAGCTATTCCGCCGCGATCTGCAGCGTCACGTTGCCGATCGCCGCGGCGATGTGATCGTAGAGGGCGTCGTGGATCGGCTCGTGTGCCTTGGGCGCGCGGATGAGGGCGATGTCCACCGGCGGCAGCGCCGGAAAACCGTCGCGCTCGTCGAGAACGCGCAGGCCCGGGCGCATGGCGCTTTCCGGGATCATCGAGATCGCCAGCCCGGCCAGAACCGCATTGATGAGCACGGTGGCGGAGCCGCTGGTATAGGCGACGCGGCCGGTGCGCCCCATGCGGGCCATGGCGTTGATGGCCAGGCCGCGCCAGGCGCAGGTGGTGTGGCCGAGCGCCAGGCGCACGACCTGCTCGTCGTGAATGCAGCGGTCAGCCGGCGCCACCCACAACAGCCGTTCCCGTCGGATGATGTCGCCGAAGCCGTTCAGATCCTCGCACGAGGTGACGATGCCGAGATCCACCTCGTCGCGACGCACCTTTTCCGCCACCGCAACGGAGCCGGTGCATTCCACCACCACCTCCACCGTCGGATTGATGCGGGCGAACCCCGCCAGCACCTGCGGCAGCAGCCGCTCGGCATAGTCGTCCGGCAGTCCCAGCCGGACCTGACCGATCAACTCCGGCTCCGAAAAGGCCGACAGCGTCTCGTCGTTCAGCCGGATCATCCGGCGGGCGTATTCCTGCAGCCGGTGGCCGACCTCGGTCAGACGCGACTGGCGCCCGTCGCGGGTAAAGAGCGCGTGACCGACACGCTCCTCAAGCCGCCGCATCTGCATGGAAACGGCCGACTGGGTCTTGTTCACGGCCTCCGCCGCGCGGGTGAAAGACCCCAGTTCAGCGATTGCGACGAAGGTACGAAGCTGATCGATATCAAGGGCATGGGACATGTCGAGAGGCCTTTCGTGGAGCCTGCTGCGGCGCCGCACACGACGCTTACCGGCCTATTCATCATCACAATCGATGAATAATTATAAAAAACATTCGTTGGATTAATCAATAGCCCGCGTGCATCCTTTCAACTGTCACCAAGACACCCCGCGCCGGTGCCGCCGAAAGGCCCTGCGGACGCGGTCCATAACAACGGGCGCGGGAACCTCCGTGCACCGAACGATGGAGCTTTGCCATGTCCCTGACCGCTTACGACGCCCGTCGCTCGACCTCCGGCCTTGTCGTCGACAAGGCCCGCACCGCCCTGCGTCTGGCCGCATCCCTCGCCATGAACATGGTGCGGGCATACCGGGCCCGGCGGACGCTGAGCATGCTCGCCTCGCAGGAGGACTACATGCTGCGCGATATCGGCGTCAGCCGCAGCGACCTCTACGCCGCCTTGAGCACGCCGGCGACGGAGGATCCCTCGATGGTGCTCGCGCGTCTGGCCGACGAGCGCCAGAAGGCCGAACGCAGCCGCCGCAGGGCGGTTGCCCGCAACCGGAGGACGATGGGATGAGGACGCTCGCTCAGCCGGTGCCACAGCGCCCCGCCAACGGCGCGTTCCAGGCCCGCTCGCATGCAAAGGGCCAGCACACGCTCGCCATGCTGGGCCTGCAGCGCGACACGACGCTGATCGCGGCCTTCGTGCGCGCGCTGCGCCGGCGGCTGGCGCGCTGACAGGTTCCGCGAATGCAGACATCTGTGGAGCAGGCAGGGCCGGCGCGCGTCGCGGTGCCGACCCTCACTCCGCGGCGATCGGCACCGACAGGTTGTCGAGCGAAGAGACGATGTGCTCGGCCAGCGCATCGATGAGGCGGGACTGCTGGTGCCAGGACCGCAGGATCGCGATCTCGCAATGGGGAAGCTTCGGGAAGCCCTCGCGGTCGGAGAGCACGCGCATGCCGGGCCTGAGCGCGGATTCGGGAAGCACCGAGACCGCAAGCCCCGCCATCACAGCCGCCCCCACGCCGGCCGTCGACCAGCTGGAATAGAGAACCCGGTAGTCGCGACCCATCGCCTCCAGCGATTCCACCGCCGCCTTGCGCCAGTCGCAGGTGGCACGGCCCAGCGCCAGCGGCAACGGCGTTTCCTCGTGAACGCAATGACGCGCGGAGGCGACCCAGACAAGCGGCTCGTGCCGCACCACGTCGCCGCCGCGTCCGCGGTCGCGGACGTGGCTGATGATGGCGATATCGAGCCGGTTTGACTTCAGATCCTGCACCAGAAGCGGCGTCGGCGCGCAGGTGACCTCGATCTCCGCGCGCGGATTGGAGCGCGAGAACCGCGCCATGATCTCCGGCAGGAAACGGTCGGCATAATCGTCCGGCGTGCCGAGACGAACGAAGCCGGCAAGCTCCGTCTCGTCGAAGGCCGAGATCGTCTCGTCGTTCAGCTTGATCATCTTGCGGGCATAGTGAAGAAGCCGCTCGCCATCCTCCGTCAGCCGCGACAGGCGCCCATCGCGGGCGAAGATCGGCCGACCGATGCGCTCCTCCAGCCGCCGCATCTGCATGGAAACGGCGGATTGCGTCTTGTTCACGATCGCCGCGGCCTGGGTGAAGCTGCCGGCCTCCGCGATGGCGAGAAACGTGCGCAGCTGATCAAGGTCGAGCATCTGGGACATCGGCTTTCATCACCAACTGTGATCGATACGATGAAAAACATTCGTTGGATTTATCGCTGTTGGCAAGCGAAAGTCTTGTCAGACCCAACAAGCAGTTGCGCGTCCGGATGGGCCGGGCGCCACACCACGGACCGTGCGCGGAGGCGGCGGCCGACGAAGGACTATTGCCATGTTCACGCTCCCCACCAAACCCGACAGAAGCTTAGCTGCGATTGCGGCCGGCATCGGCCGTTCGGCGCTCGGGATGCTCGTGAACTGGAACCGCCGCAGGCGCAACCGGCTGGCCGTCAAGCAGCTGCTCGGCTGGAACGACCACATGCTGACCGACATCGGACTGACGCGGAGCGACGTTCGATGTGCGTTGCGCGACCACCGAAAGATCGAGGCTTCCGGCAGGCTCCGGATTCTGGCTGTAGAGCGGCGCGCCACGGCGCGCAGTCAGGCCCGCAACGCGCTTGAAATCGCCTCGGTCGACGGCCGCCTGACCGGCCGCTTCGGCCCTGCGGCATCCGCCTGCGAAGCCTGATCTCCCTGTTGCCCGGGTCAGCCCCCGCTGACACCGCACCTGGCCCGCTGTCCACCCCGGCAGCGGGCTTTTTTTGCATGCGCAAGGGCGGGCGCCTACCCCGTCGTGTGGCCGGGCACGAAGGCGTCGAACATCTGCTCGAAGGCGCGGATCTGACTTTCCTGCATGGACCGGCCGGCGGCGAGGAAATCATTCAGGAAACGTTGCTGCTGCGCCCCGCCGGCCGACGGCTTGTCGGAAGGTCCGGTGTCCTCGTCATCGGGCGCGGCGGCATCTGACGCGGCGGGGCCGGATGCTTCGGATGCGGATGCGGCGGGCTCGGGCGCATCGAGGTCGGGTGCATCGGCGGCCTCCTCGTCCTCCGGCTCCTGCGGACGCGCGGCCTGCGGAGCGTGGCGTTCGCCTGCACGCGCAAAGCCGGAGAAAAAGGCGGTCATGGCCTCGGCGAAGGGCGCCATCATGTCGACGGGCGAGGGCGCGGGCTGCGGCCGGCCGCGGGCAAAACCGGCCATGAAGGCATCAAGCAGCTCGCGCGCGGGGCCGACCGCGAAATTTCGCGCGATCTGTCCCATCATCAAGGTGGCTGCGACGGGCATCAGCGCATCGAGCGCATCCTGCCGGATGCCGGTGGTGGCCGCGACGTGGTCGAGCACCGCCCGGCGGATCTCCTTGTTGGGAAAGATCTGCGTAAGGAAGGCCCCCACGGGCCCGCCGGCAGCCGCCGCGTTCATCCAGTCGCCGGCGCCCGCCCCGCCTGCCGGCCAGCCGCCCTGCGGCCACATCGCGCCCGGGCCGGCGGCCCAGGGATTTGCCGCCGCGCCGCCGCCGGGCTGGAAGATCGGCGGGGTGAAGGCGCGCATCAGCCCCTCCATGCCGTCCGGGGTCGCCGCATTGCGGCGCAGGCCCGCCCAGAAGGCCGGCATCAGGGCTTCCATCGCCCGACGCGCATCCGCTTCCTTCAGGCCGAAGCGCTGCTGCGTCTGCGACATGAGAGCGAACGGGTCAAACGGAAAAAGACTGTCTGTCATAAGCTGCCCCGGCCGGCGCGTTGTGGCTCGCCGGCGCACGGGCGGCCCCGCGCACCGGATCGACGGATTTTCCGTCTGCGCCCATGATCCGGCGCAATGGCCGTCAGGTCAATGACTTGTCATGACGTAGCGAAAGCGCGCGACACGAGCGTTCGGCAGGGGCGTCCATCGTGGCGTTCGGGGGGCCATCCGAATGTCCGGCAACCTGACGCACATGACGAAAGGTGAGACATCATGGCGCACATGTAATAACGGACATGCGGCAGAAGTAACAATTCCTTGGGACTCCTTAGAGTTCAATGCTCCCTGTTGAACAGGGGTAATTGCCCGATGTCGATACGCCATCGTCTTAATGTCATTATCGTTACCTTGTTTTCGGCACTGTTGATTTCGCTTGCCGTGCTGGGCATGGACATGCGCCGCGACAATGCCGGTGCCGCAGCGGAAAGCCGCCGGTTCGAGCGGATCTCGTCCGTCTGGGAGGTGGCGGCGGCCGCCGCGCGCCATCCCGACGACCCGGAAAAAGCCCGCGCGCTGGCCCGCGAGAAGCGCGACGCACCCGGCCAGGACGCGACTGAGGCCCTGTCCGCACTGATGGACGGACTTGCGGCGGCACCGACGTCGCAGGCGCTGCTTGCGCTCGTGCGCGAGGGGATGCCGGCCATCGCCGATACGGGAAAGGGGGAGCCGTCGCTCGACAGGCAGGCACCGCAGCTGACCCGGCTTCTGGCGAACGAGCTGCCGGAGCTGGTATGGCGGCTGGCGACGATGCGTGCCGAGACCCACCGGCTGGCGCTGCGTGACCGTCTGACCGACGACGACAGGCTGCGGTTTCTCGCCGTCGTCGGACAGGTGGAGGCGGCCGCCGGCACGGTCGGAACCACTCTCGCCCGCCCTGGCCCCATCCTTTCCGGCGCGCCCGCGCTGCATCAGGCGGCGGCGACCTTCACCGCGGCGAACCGGGATTTCGGCGAGGCGATGCAGACGCTTGCCCGGCGGATCAACACGGCGCCCGCCGCCGTGCCGAGCCTGTCGCTCAAGCCGCTGCCGCTCGATGCCGCCTATCAGAGGCTGGTGGACGCGACGCTGGTCCTTCAGAATCGCGCCCTTGCGCAGATCGCCGATGCCATTGACGGCAACATCCAGGGCCGGCGATGGACAATGCTCGGCGTCGCCTCGGTCACCATCCTTGCGACACTGCTGGCTCTGTCGCTGGCGCTGTCGCTTTCCGCCTCCATCGCGCGCGCCATCGCCGCGCTTGAGGCGCGCATCCACGCGATCGCCGAGGACGAGACGCAGGAGAGCGCGGGCGGCCACCCGTCGTTGCGCCTGCCGGAGGAGGAGCAAAGCGAACTCGCCCGCATCGCCCGCGCCGTCATCGACTGCCGCGACAGGGTCGCGGAACGGGTGGCGGCGGCGGAACAGGACGAGAAGCGGCGCGATCTGGAGCTGATGTTCGAGAGCAACCCGCTGCCGCTGATCCTGCACGATCCGGAAACGAACAGCATCGTCGCGGTGAACGGCACGGCGGTGGAGCATTACGGCTATTGCCGCGAGGAATTCACCCGGCTCAGCCTCGACGACCTGACCGCGCCCGTGAGCGCGCCCGGCGACGAGCCGGGCGAAGACCGGCCGGCCGTGCGGCACTGCAAGGCGGACGGCGGGATCATCGAGGTGCTGCCGTTCGAGCGCGAGATCCGCTACGACGGCCGCCCGGTGAAGCTGACCACCATCGTCGACATCACCGCGCGGCGGCGGGCGGAGGCGCGGCTGGCGTTTCTCGCCCATTTCGACCCCCTCACCCACCTCGCCAACCGGGTGCTATTGCAGAACAAGCTGGCGGAGGAGATCCAGCGCGGCGGCGAGCGGGCGGATTATCGCTTCTCGCTGCTGTGCCTAGATCTCGACCGGTTCAAGATGGTCAACGACACGCTCGGCCACGATGCGGGCGACCGGGTGCTGCGCACGGTCGCGGACCGGCTGAACGCACTGGTTGGACCCGGCGACACGGTGGCCCGGCTGGGCGGCGACGAGTTCACCGTGCTGATCTGCGGACCGGACGGCCACCGGCGCGCGCAAGCCCTTGCGCAGACGGTGTGCCGAATTCTCTCAGAGCCCTGCACCATCGACGGCGCGCGGCTGGCGCTGGGCGGTTCGGTGGGTGTCAGCCACTATCCCGAACACGGGCGCTGCGGCGACGACCTGATGAAGCATGCCGATCTGGCGCAGCACCAGGCCAAGGCGGAGGGGCGCGGGCGGGTCTGCGTCTTCGAGCCGTCGATGGACGAGGCGCTGCGCCAGCGCCAGACGCTGGAGACGGACCTGCGCGAGGCGCTGGAACAGCACCGGCTGGAACTTCATTACCAGCCGCTCGTCGACATGAAGACCAACAAGGTCACCGGCTTCGAGGCGCTGGTGCGCTGGAACGATCCGGTGCGCGGACAGGTGCCGCCGTGCCAGTTCATCCCGATCGCGGAGGAGGTCGGGCTGATCGAGGAAGTCGGCACGTGGGTGCTGAACGAGGCCTGCCGCGAGGTGGCGGGCTGGCCGAACGGCGTGAGCGTGGCGGTCAACGTCTCCTCCTACCAGATCCGCGCCGGCAATCTGGTCGCTCGGGTACGCGAGGCGCTGAATGTCTCGGGACTGGCGCCGGAACGGCTGGAGCTGGAGATCACCGAAAGCGTGCTGCTCATCGACAGCGAGGCGACGATCCGCACGCTGCACGAGATCCGCGGCCTCGGCGTGCGCATCGCCATGGACGATTTCGGCACCGGCTATTCCTCGCTCAGCTACCTACGCGCCTTCCCCTTCGACAAGGTCAAGATCGATCAGTCCTTCGTCGGCGATCTCGGCAACAAGACGGAGGCGAACGCCATCATCCGCGCCATCGCCGGGCTTTCTTCAGAACTCGGCATGGCGACGACGGCGGAAGGTATCGAGACCGAGGACCAGTTGCGCTTCATCCGCGCTCAGGGCTGCACGCAGGCGCAAGGGTTCCTGACGGGACGGCCGGTGCCGGCGGAAAAGGCGCGCATCTACGCCGCCGGCAACGCGGAGGCGCTGCGTGACGTGCTGAAACGCATGCGCGAGGCGGCCGGGGAAACGGACGCGCCGGAGAAACGGGTGGCGCTGTCCGGTTAAAGGCGCACGGCAAGGACAGGCCTAGTACGCGTAGTCCCGGAAGACGTGGCTGATGTCGCGGTTCCATTCGCCGTCGTACTTGCGCAGCATCTGTTCGGCCGGCGTGAGACCGGTGGCCAGTATTTCCTCAACCGGTTCCAGATGGGTACGCTCGTCGATGCCGGCGTCGTTGAGGCGGGCGCGGCGCTTCAGACCCTCGCTGGAAAGCGCCGCCGCCTCGCGGGCGATATCGAGCACCGTGTGGTTGCGGAAGACGGTCTTCAGCGCGGTCTTGGGAACGGCAGTGCGCAGCACATCGCGTTCCTCCGCGCTCCAGTCGCGCACCAGCTGCCATGCCTGGTCGAGGATCTCCGCGTCATAGAGCAGCCCCACCCAGAACGCCGGCAGCGCGCAGATGCGCCGCCACGGGCCGGCATCCGCGCCGCGCATCTCGATGTAGCGCTTCAACCGTACGTCGGGAAACAGCGTGGAGAGGTGGTTGTTCCAGTCGCCCATGGTGGGCGCGGCATCCGGGATCACGCCCTCGAGCGCCCCGTTCATGAAGGCGCGGAAAGTGGTGCCGGTGACGTCGTGATAATCGCCCTCGCGCTTGACGAAATACATCGGCACGTCGAGCGCCCATTCGACATAGGCCTCAAAACCGAAACCGTCGTCGAAGGCGAAGGGCAGCGAACTGACGCGGTCGTTGTCGGTGTCGAGCCAGGTCTCGGCGCGGTTGGACAGCAGGCCGTTGGGCTTTCCCTCCACGAAGGGGGAATTGGCGAAGATGGCGGTGGCGATCGGCTGCAGCGCGAGGCCGACGCGCATCTTCTTAGCCATGTCGGCCTCGTTCTCGAAATCGAGGTTCACCTGGACGGTGGAGGTCCGGTACATCATGTCGAGGCCGCGGGTGCCGACCTTGGGCATGTAATTGGTCATGATGTCATAGCGCGACTTGGGCATGCGCGGCATGTCGGAGCGCTTCCAGGTCGGCGCCATGCCGAGACCGAGAAAGCCGATGCCGAGCGGCTGGGCGATCTGGCGCACCTGGGCGAGGTGGGCGTTGGTCTCGCGGCAGGTCTGGTGCAGGTTGTCGAGCGGGCCGCCGGAAAGCTCGAACTGGCCGCCGGGCTCGATCGAGATCGCGCCGCCGCCGACAGGATCGGCAAGCCCGATGATGTTGCCGGCATCCTCGATGCGCTCCCACCCGAGCAAGCCTTCCATGCCTTCCAGCACGGTCTTGACCCCGCGCGAGCCGTTATAGGGAATGGGCGTCAGGTCTGCGGTGAAGAAGCCGAACTTCTCGTGCTCCGTCCCGATGCGGAACTGGTCGGGGCTCTTGGAGCCCTCCTGGAGGGTAGCGGCAAGTTCGGAAAGGCTGCCGATCGGCGTTGAGTCGACGGTATCGCGGGCCATGCGTGCTTCCTTGGAACGCGAACCGGCAGCGCTCACAGCCTGCGGCCCGCGTGTGGCTTTGAGGGGCTTCAGCCCCGCACCGCGCCAGCCCGAAAGGGCGGTCCTGCGGCGCAGGTCGCTGCGGCCGTTGCGACCTCAAATAGCGCCGCAAGGCCGCGATGGCCAGTCGCCATTTGGTGCCACGGACAATGACGGGCCGGTGAGGCGGCGGGGATGGCGGTTTTCGGCGCAATCGGGAGGGGTACTGTGCGCCAGCGACTTGCGCCCCTCTCCCCCCTTGCGGGGGAGATGTCGGCGCAAGCCGACAGAGGGGGGGCGCGGCAGGTTCGGTGCGCGTGGCTTACCCCCCTCTGTCCCGCGAAGGCGGGACATCTCCCCCGCAAGGGGGGAGAGGGGAACAAGCGTTGAGCGCTCGGACGACGCTCTACCGCCAGTCGCCAAGTGCCGCCTGCACCACGGCGAGCGCGGCGACGGCCGCCGTATCCGCCCGGAGCACGCGGGGTCCGAGCGGCACGGGCGTGACGAAATCCTGCCGGCGCAAGAGTTCGCGCTCCTCCTCGGCAAAGCCGCCCTCCGGGCCGATGAGCACGGCGAGCGGACCGCGTTCGAGCCCCTTCAGGGCTTCCAGCGGATTCTGGCTCTCCTCGCCCTCGTCGCAGAATATCAGCCGGCGGCCTAGATCGTTCTCCGGCCAATCGGCGACGAGCCTTTCAAGCGAAACGGGCTCGCGGATGGCCGGCACGGCGATGACGCCGCATTGCTCGCAGGCCTCCACGATATTGGCCTGCGCACGCTCCAGATTGATGCGGCCTGACTGGGTGAAGCGGGTCATGACCGGCTGAAGCGCGCCGGCCCCCATCTCCACCGCTTTCTGGACCATGTAGTCGAGCCGGGCGTGCTTGAGCGGCGCGAAGCAGTAGAGAAGATCGGGCGGCGGGGTCTGCGGGCGGGTCTCATCGACCACCTCCAGCGCGCAGGCCTTGCGACCGGAGACGGAGATCTCGCTTCTCCATTCGCCGTCCCTGCCATTGAAGACGAGAACGCCGTCGCCCTGTTTCAGGCGCAGGACGTTGAGGAGATAGTTCGACTGGGCCCGATCGAGGGCGACGGCGTGGCCGGCTCTCAGATCGGCGTCGAGGAACAGGCGGGGCATGCGGAAATCGTATCGGGGCATGGCGCGGACGGTATTCGCCGCGCACGCCCTTGGCAACGGCCTTTGCGGCCACGATCCACCGCGCGCATCCTTGCGGGAATTGACATGCGGCGCGCGGTGTTGCCCGATAGGGTGGGGATTGGCCGGGGGAGTTGTGCGAAGGCGTCTGGAGGCGGCCCTTATCGCTGTATTTGCAGCGGGGATATCGTGCCCCGCTCCCCTTGCCTCGGATCTGCCTGAAAAGAGACCGAACGCCTCGCACCGGCCCGCGATCGAGATCGGCCTCGGCTACGACCACCGGCCCGGCGGCATGGCCGAGGCGCCTGCCGTTTCCGTGCCGTTTCGCGCCGAGAGCTACTATTCCGACAGCGTGGATCTCGTCTTTTCCGGCTGGGCGGGCTATTCGCGCCACACCGGCGAGGACGCCTTCGGCCTGCTGGCCGCACCGGGGTTCGCCTACTGGTTCGACGGGCGCACGCGGATCACATCCCAGCTGCGTACCGGGTTCGAGCATTTCAACGAGAGCGGGACGAGCCTGTTCGTGCTGGGTGCCGATGCACTGGCGGAACGTTTCATCGCGCTGCATCCCGAGCGGCCCTATCCCGATCAGGACATGCTCGTGCCGGCGCTGAAATTCGGCGCGCTGAGCCGGATGACAGCAGGGCGCAGCGATTATTCCTATCTGTTTGCCGGCGTGTCGCTTGCCTATGAACGCGGCTTCGGCGCGCCGCCCGACGCGCCATTCCATCTGCGCGGCAAGGCGATGGCGGAGGGCGAGGTGCAGGTGGACGGAGAGGGAGGCGTGACCGCCTACACCACCGGAATTCTGGAACTGCGCGCGGCGACGGCGAAGGGGCGGATGCTCGTCAAGGGCGAGATCGGCGTGACCAGCGATTTCGACGATTTCACCAAGGTGGGCGTGACGCTCTCGCGGGGATTTTGAGGGGCGAGAGACATGCCGAGCATGCGCAACGTGCACCCCCTCTCCCCCCTTGTGGGGGAGATGTCATGCGCATGCATGACAGAGGGGGGTGAGCGGCAGCTTCGGAGCTAGCGGCCTACCCCCCTCTGTCGACTGCATCGACATCTCCCCCGCAAGGGGGGAGAGGGGGGCAAGCGGCATGGCCAGACCCGGAACCCAGAAATCAGTGCGGCGAAGCCGCTCCGCTTCCCTCCGATGCCGCCCGATAAAGCCCCGCCTCCCCGGCCCGCCCGAGGCGTTCGAGCGCGCTGACAAGGCCCTCGGAGACCCGTTCCGCATCGGGCTCGATGGCAAGCGCCGCCTTAAAGGCATCGGCCGCCGCTTCCGCGTTGCCGCGTTCCAGCTCGATCTCGCCGATGAGCCGCCAGGCCATCCACAGGTTGAAACGCGCCGCAAGGGCTTGTCGCGCCGCCGCGATAGCGTCGTCCATCCGACCCTCGGAGCGATACATGACGGCAAGCTGGTAGCGGGCGAGCGGCAGGTCGTCCCGTCCGGCCAGAAGCGCCTCCATGCGCTGAAGCCCGAGCGCCTTGCGGCCCGTACCGTAGAGCGCCACCGCCTCCATCGCACGGAGCCTGGGGTGGTGCGGCGCGCGCAGGATCGCCTGGGCGAGCGGGTCCAGCGCGCCCCTGAAATCGGCGGCACGGAAACGGCTTTCGGCAAGCGCGTACCACGGCTCGAAATGACGGCTCGGCGCGCGGGCAAGAAGCACCGCGAGCGCATCCGCCGCATAGCCAGCCTTGCCGCCGGTATAATCCAGCACCGCCATGGCGCGCGCGGCAAGTGCCTCGTCCTGCGGAACGGGCGCGTGCGGATCGAGCATTTCGACACCCGCGACTTCCGTCACCCGCTTGTCGATGGGGGCGGTGAGATCGCCCGGTCCCGGATCGCGGACGATGCGGTGGTCGGTCATCGTCACCTCGATGACGTCCTGCGTGCGCCGCGCCGGCATGTGGCAGACGGTGCAGTCCGCATCCGCCGCGATCTGCGGGTGGGCGGAAGTGGCGCCGGCCGGCGCCGTCGTTGCCAGCGGCAGGCCTGCGGCATCCGTCGCATGGCAGGTAAGGCAGGCGGCGCGGTAATGGGCCGGGCGCTCGGCCGGCGTGCGTTTCACATGCGGATCGTGACAGGTGAGACAGCCGAGCTTGCCGCCGCTTTCAATGAAGCAGCGGCTCTGCTCCAACCGGTAGGGGTGGTGGTTGATCTCGAAGCGCTCGGCCTTCGGCATGCCGGGATCGACGATATCGAGCCCGGTACGATAGGCGTCGAGATCCTCGCCCGGACGGAAGGAATAGGCGCCGCGGCCAAAGCGGCGGATGCCGGTCACCGCCACGGTCGGCTGCATGTGGCAGCCGTAGCACACGGAATAGAGCTTTTCGCGCGCCAGCTTGCCCGGATTGACGATGGCCGCGCGCGTGACCGCCTCCTCGTCTCCGGCAATCGCGCGGCCCGCATGAGCGGCGCCGGGGCCATGACAGCGCTGGCAGCCGATGCCCTCCGGCAGATCCTTCGGGTAGACCTCCGGCATGTGCAGCGCGTCGGAGCCTTCCGCGACTTGCGGGAACGCGTTGTGGCAGGTCATGCAGGAGCGGCGCACCTGCCGGCCGACCCCCAGATGCAGCTTGAACTCGAAGCCCGGCGCCATCGCCCAGTGGCCGCCTCCTTGCGTGTACCAGGCGAGCGGCAGCTGATAGAGCGCGCCATCGGCCGCCTGGTAGAGGTAGACGCGGGCATGGTTGCCGGAGCCGAGGATCCAGTCGACCTTGCGCTCGAAGACATCGATGCGGGTGCCGTCGGGGGCCAGCTTGTAGCGGCGGAAGATGTAGGCGCCGTCGCGCTTCTCCATCTCGTAGTACCGGTCGGAGGGCGCGTGGTGGTAGCCGGTCGCAAAATCCTCGATCGCGGGTTGGGAGAACGGGCGGTAGAAGCTCTTGCCCATGGCGACATGCTTGAAGCTTTCCGCCTTGTCCTCATGGCAGAGCGCACAGGTCTTGTCCGGCACGTAGCCGGCGGCAGCGCCCGAGGTGACCGGGATATTCAGTTCGGCCAGGGCCGCATTGGCGGCGGCGAGGGCTGTGACGGGGTCGTCAGCGGCGCGGGCGCCGGTGACGGCGAGAAGCAGCAGCATGGCGAGGGCGGCGCGAAGCATCAATGGATCCCGTTGCGTGATGGCATGAAGGTACGGGATGGGGATGCGGCGGGCAATGCGTGGCCGGCGGTTGGGGGGAAGGACCGAGGGGTCAAGATTGAGGAGCGGCTTTGCCGCGCTCATTGCGCTGGATCCCGGATCGGCGTTCGGCTTCGCCTCTCTTGTCCGGGATGAGGGAGGGTGTGCTGGGCTTCAAGTCTGCCACTTGCTCCCTCATTCCGGGCGGTCTGCCGCGAAGCGGCATGGCCAGACCCGAAATCCAGCGTGGGCAAGCGGCGCGAAGCGCCTCCGCTTTCCTTCCTGCCCCCTCACACCGCCTTCATCACCTCGCGCGCGATGATCAGGCGCTGGATCTCGCTGGTGCCCTCGTAGATCGTGGTGATGCGCGCGTCGCGGGCGTGGCGCTCCAGGGGATAGTCGCGGATGTAGCCCGCCCCGCCGTGGAGCTGGAGCGCAGTGTAGGTCGCCTTCTGTGCGGCCTCGGAGGCAAAAAGCTTGGCCATGGAGGCCGCCTTGGCGAAGGGCTGGCCCTGCTCTTTAAGCCAGGCCGCCTGCAGGATGAGAAGGCGCGCGGCCTCAAGCTCGGTCTCGCGGTCGGCGATCATCCATTGCAGACCCTGCATGTCGGCGATGGGGCGGCCGAACTGCTTTCGCTCCTTCACGTATTGCTTCGCCGTCTCCATCGCCGCACGCGCGATGCCAAGCGCCAGCGAGGCGATGCCGATGCGCCCGCCGGCAAGCTCGCCCACGGCCACGCGAAAACCGTCATTCTCCCGGCCCATCAGCGCGGAGGCGGGAATGCGGCAGTCCTCGAAAATCACCTCGTTGGTGACCGAGCCGGTCTGGCCCATCTTCTTTTCCGCCTTGCCGATGACGAGGCCCGGCGTGCCGGCCTCCACCAGAAAGCACGAGATGCCCTTGCCGGGCGCCGCATCCGGGTCGGTCACCGCCCACACGACGAAGACGCCCGCGTATTCGCCGGACGTGATGTAGAGCTTGGAGCCGTTCAGCACCCATTCGTTGCCCTCCATGCGGGCCCGCGTCTTCATGGAGGAAGGATCGGAGCCGGCGCCGGCCTCCGTCAGGCAGAAGCCACCGGCCGCATAGGTGCCATCGGTGAGCTTCGGCAGATAGGCCGCCTTCTGCTCCTCGCTGCCGACCGCCTCGATCACCTCGCCCACCATGTTGGTGACCGAGGCGGTGACGGCGGTCGACGCACACGAGCGCGCCAGCCCCTCGATGGCGAGCGCGAAGGCCACCGTGCCGGCTTCGCTGCCGCCGTAATCGGCGGAGACGTTGAGCCCCATGAAGCCGGCCTCGGCCAGAACCTTGAGATTGGCGAGGAATTCGTCGCGCCCCTCCCCCCGGTCGAGCCTTTCGGCAAGCGGTGCCAGCCGGTCCCGGCCGAGCTTGAGCGCGGTGTCGGCGATCATCTGCTGCTCTGAGGTCAACGCGAACTGCATGGGCGGCCTTCTCCTCCTGAAACCTCGTCGTAGCGCCATACGTGGCGCAGGCGGGCATTGGGGAGAAGGGAATGCGGAGCGGGCGAAAACACCGCGCAGCGTCACCTCCGGCGCACTGCCGCACGCCATTTCATCAAGAGTGACGCTGGAGAAATGCCCGGCCTGCGAACAATGCGAAAGGGCCTTCACGCAAAGCCCCTCCTCCCGCGCGCAGCAAACCATATTCCACCCATGCAGAGAAGAGCCGCTGACGCAGAGACGGGGCGCTACAAAGGGGGTGGCGGCGCGTGCGGCCGCATGCCCTGCCCGGCTTTCTCCCGATTACTCTTGGACAAGCAGCCTTCTTTGCTCGCAATAGCCTCACGGCATGTTAGAAATGCGGCTTCACCATGCGCTGCCATCCGGGTGACCGGGGATGGCGGTACAGGCAGAGGGAGACCGGTCGCACCCGTGATCTGGGAGGACACGTTGATGATCAATGTCCGCAAGCTGGCGATCGCCGCCACGGCCGGCGCGCTCACTTTCGGTTTCGCGGCGGAAAGCTTCGCCGCCGAGGTGACGTGGAATGTCTCGCTGTGGGGCAACCGCCGCGCCTTTACCGAGAACGTCGAATATCTGGCCGAACGGGTCGCCAAGGAATCGAACGGCCGGTTCGAGATCAAGCTCCATTACGGGGCCGCCCTGTCGAAGGCGCGCGAGAACCTGGACGGTATTTCCATCGGCGCCTTCGAGATGGCGCAGATCTGCGCCTCCTACCATGCCGACAAGAACCCGACCCTGACCGTTCTGGAACTGCCGTTCCTGGGCGTTTCCGACCTCGAGACCGAGGCCCGCGTCTCCATGAAGCTCTACGAGCAGGACGCGGTGAAGAAGGATCTCGCGCGCTGGAACGCCATCGCCTTCATGCCGACCCCGATGCCGCAGTACAACTTCCTCGGCAAGGGTGAGGCGCCGACCTCGATCAAGGATTTCGACGGCATGCGCGTGCGCGCGCTGGGCGGCATTGGCGAGCTGATGCGGGCCATCGGCGCGGTGCCGACCACGGTGACCGCGGCGGAGACCTATCAGGCGATGGAATCGGGCACGGTGCAGGCGGCCTCCTTCGCCCCGCACGCCCATCTCTCCTTCAAGACCGTGGAAGTCGGCAACTGGTGGACGGCGAACATGAACCCCGGCACCGTGCAGTGCCCGGTGGTGATGAATTCGGATGCCTACGCCGCCCTGCCTGATGATCTGAAGAAGATCCTGGACGAGAGCGTCCAGCCGGCCGTCGACCACTACATCAAGAACTACCAGACGGTCTACGACCGCTGGTGGCCGACGCTGAAGAAGCAGGAGATCACCCAGGTCAAGTTCTCCGACGCGGACCTTGAGGCGCTGCGCGAGAAGGCCGCGCCGATCTGGAAGGACTGGGTGGAAAAGATGGAAGCTCAGGGCGTTCCCGGCCAGCAGCTGCTGGACAGCATGCAGGCCGAGATCAAGGGCTGACGCCCGGTCGGGGTATGGCGACATGACGTTTTGCCCCGACCTCTCATCCGTCATCGCCCGGCGCAGTCCGGGCGATCCATTGCCGGTCGCCGCAGACACGGAAAGGCCAATGGATCCCCCGGACGAAGCCGGAGGATGACGGCGGAGGGAGCGGAGCCCGGGACGGGAGGGGCCGGCGTCCGGGACGTGCCGGGTCCGCCGCACGGCTGATCCCGCCACACAGCAGATCCCGCTGCACGGTCTATCCCGCCCCACCCGAACCCGAGAAATACTGCATCACTGAAACCTTCAGGCGCGCATCCAGCATGACCCAACCAGAAATGCCCGCAGATGCCGCGACTTACCGGATCCTTTCCGGTGGGCTCGCGCGTGTCGAAAACGTCTTCAATCTCATAGCGGCGGCCAGCATCATGGCGCTGATGCTGCTGGCGGTGGTGCAGATCTTCGCCCGCACGCTCTTCAACCAGCCGATACCGGGCTTCATCGACATCACCGAGCAGGCGATGGCGGTGTTCACCTTTCTCGGCATCGCCTACTGCCAGCGGGTCGGCGGGCATATCCGCATGGAGATCCTGCTGGGCATGCTCTCGGGCCGGGCCATGTGGATCGCGGAGTTCCTGGGCGTGCTCGTCATCCTCGCGGTCGTGCTGGCGCTCGACTACGGCTCCTGGTTCCACTTCTACCGCGCCTGGACGATCGGCGACTCGACCATCGACATCAACCTCCCGACCTGGCCCTCGAAGCTGCTGGTGCCGGTGGCACTGAGCCTTCTGTCGCTGCGCCTGGTGCTACAGCTCGTCGGATACGGACGCCTCATCGCCGATCCGACCCGCATGCCCATCGACGTGCCGGTGGTGGTGGACGTGACGGAGACGGCACGCCACGAGATCGAGGAGACATTTGGCGACGAGGATGATGAGGACGAAGCCACCAACGAAAACGAGAGTGGCAAGGGGGGAGCCGCGCGATGACACCTTTCGAGGTCGGACTGATCATGACCGGCGTGCTGCTGGTCCTCGTCATCATCGGCGTGCGCGTGGCCTTTGCCGCGGCCTTCGTCGGCGTCGTGGGGCTGATCGTCATCTTTTCCATGCGGATGGGTTTCGAGCGCGGCTTCATCACCGCGCTGAAGATGGCGGGCACCATTCCGCATTCCAAATCGGTGACCTATTCGCTGTCGGTTTTGCCGACCTTCATCCTGATCGGCTTTCTGGCGTTCTATGCCGGGCTGACGCGCCAGCTCTTCGAGGCCTCGAAACGCTGGCTCGGCTGGATGCCGGGCGGCATGGCGGTGGGCACGATCTTCGCCACCGCCGGCTTTGCCGCCGTCTCCGGCGCCAGCGTGGCGACCGCGGCGGTGTTTGCCCGCGTCGCGATTCCCGAAATGCTGGCGGTCGGCTATTCCAAGCGACTTTCGGCGGCCGTGGTGGCGGCCGGCGGCACGCTCGCCTCGCTGATCCCGCCGTCCGCGATCCTCGTCATTTACGCCATTCTGGTGGAACAGTCGGTCGGCAAGCTCTTGATCGCGGGCTTCGTGCCGGGCGTTTACTCCGCCTTCGTCTATGTCGCCATCATCGTCGGCATGGCGGCCTGGCGCGGCGATGCGCCTGCGATCAAGGGCTTCACCTGGGGCCAGCGGTTTGCCTCCATTCCCGGCACATTGCCGATCTTCGCGGTGGTCGCGGTGATCTTCGTGTCGCTCTTCGGCGTGGAGATCGGCGGCTACTCGTTCTCCGCCACGCCGACGGAAGCCGGATCGCTCGGCGCCTTCGTCGTGCTGGTGACGGCCTTCGTCAAGGGCATGCGGCTGAAGCAGCTCGGCCAGGCGCTGCACGAGACGGCGAAGCTGGCGGTCATGATCTTCACGCTGATCTGGGGCGTTCTGTGCTACGTGCGGTTTCTGGGCTTTGCCGGCCTGCCGGATGCCTTCCGCGATTTCATCGTCTCGCTGCCGCACGAGCCGATGCTGACGCTGGTACTGATCCTGTGCGCCTATGCGGTGCTCGGCATGTTCATCGATGCGATCGGCATGCTGATCCTGACGCTGCCGGTCGTCTATCCGGCGGTAATCGCGCTCAACGGCGGCGAGTTCGTCTCCGCCGCCGACAGCGCCTTCGGCATGTCGGGCGAGGCGTGCGCGATCTGGTTCGGCATTCTGGTGGTGAAAATGGCGGAGCTGTGCCTCATCACCCCGCCGATCGGGCTCAACTGCTTCGTGGTGTCAGGTGTGAGGCCCGACATTCCGGTGCAGGAGGTGTTCCGCGGCTGCGTGCCCTTCTTCATCGCCGACATCCTGACGATCGCGGGACTGCTCGCCTTCCCCGGCATCGTGACGTGGCTGCCGTCGATGATGTGAGGGGGCGGGAGAGAAGAAGAAGGTGCGGCTTCGCCGCACTTCGTGCGCTGGATTCCGGATCAGCGCTCGGCTTTGCCTCGCTTGTCCGGAATGAGGGAGCGTGTGTTTGGCTTCAAGCCCACCACATGCGCCCTCATTCCGGGCGGTCTGCGCCGAAGGCGCATGGCCAGACGCGGAATCCAGCGCAACAAGCGCGGCGAAGCCGCACCGTTTCCCTACCCTACTCCGCCAGCACCCGCTGCGAGGGGAAGGTGATCTCCACTAGCGTGCCCTGGTTGGGTTCCGAGTCGATCGAGAAGCCCGCCCGGTTCGCCTCCACCAGCGCCTTGGTCAGCGGCAGGCCCAGCCCGGTGCCGCCGCCGAGACGCGCGGTGTGGAGCTGGCGGAAGGGCTCAAGTGCCGCCTCGATGTCCTTTCGCGACATGCCCATGCCGGTGTCGCGCACGCGCAGTACCACCTCGCCGGTCGGCTCCAGCGCCGTGGAGACGATCACCTGGCCGCCCGCCTGGTTGAACTTGATGGCGTTCGACAAGAGGTTCAGCACGATCTGGCGCACCGAGCGCGGATCGGCCACCACCTTGGGCACTGAGGTCGGCAGGCTGGCGCGGATGATCACCCGGTCGCGGTTGGCCTGCGGCTGCATCAGGGCCACGCAATCGCGCAGCACCTCGTTGATCGGCACCGCCTCAAAGGCCAGTTCGAACTTGCCGGCCTCGACCTTGGAGAGATCGAGAAGGTCGTTGATGAGGCTCAGGAGATGCGAGCCGGAGGCGTGGATGTCCTTCAGATAATCCTTGTAGCGCTCGTTGCCGACCGCGCCGAAACGCTCGTCCATCATCACTTCGGAAAAGCCGATGATGGCGTTGAGCGGCGTGCGGATCTCGTGGCTGATCTTGGCGAGGAAATCCGACTTCTGCGACGAGGCGTTCTCCGCCTGGCGCTTGGCGGTGGTGAGCTCCTCCTCCGCCTTCTTCCACTGGGTGATGTCGCGCAGCACCGCGCAGAACTTGGCATCCTCGCGCGCGCCATGCCGGCCAACGCGGCCGATGGTCATGAACAGAGGAATGAGACCCCCGCCGGCGATCTGACCGATGACCTCGCGCCCGTCATTGAGCACGCTGGCCACCCCGTTGCGGGCGAGGCCGTCGAGATAGTCGAGGGCGGAGCGGTGGCTTTCCAGCGCCAGATAGTCGGTGAGCGCGGCGCCCGTCATCATCTGGCGGGAGGCGTTGAACAGTGCCTCGGCCGAACGGTTGACCGACAGGATGCGGCCTTCGGCATCGAGCACGATGACGCCGTCCGTCGCCGTTTCCAGGATCGCCTCAAGCTCGGAGATGCGCTCTTTCGCCTGCTCCAGAGCGGCGGCGACCTCCTCGGACGGCTGCTCGCGCTTTTCGCGCAGCGAGATCATCAGGCCGCTGCCGGATTTCCACGGCACCGTGTGCATGAAGGCATCGACCGGGTGCAGGACGCCATCGGTGGACCGGATGCAGAGCGAGCGTTCGATGGTCGCGCTGCCGGCGGGCTCCGGCGGCCATGCTTCCGGCCGCACGAACACAGCCTCCAGACCGCCGGCCTCCGCCAGCGCCTCCAGATCGGCATAGCCGAGCATCTTCAGGAGCGAGCGGTTGGCATATTCCACGTCGCGGTCGCGCACGATGGCGACGCCGATGGGAAGCCGATCGAGCAGGCGCGGATGGATGGCCATGACGGCCTGTTCGGCGGCCTTCACCGCTTCCGCCTCGCGGGTCTCCTCCGGTGCGCGCGGCTTGGGACGCGGGGCGATCGGCATGGGGATCGGCGGCACGGCCTCGCCCTCCGCCTCGTCGGCCGGCCGGTTGGTTTCCTCGATGCGGGCGCCGAGCGCCTCGGCGATCTTGCGGAAAGCCTCGCGTTCGGGCCGGGTGAGCTGGCTGTCGGGCGGGATCACCTGACGCTCGGCCAGACGCACCACGGTTTCGGCGAAACTCTCGTCGCCCGCTTCACCATCGGCTTGCGCGACAGGCTCTGGCAGCGCCTCCGGCTCGGCGGCCGCTTCGGGCTCAGTGGTTGCCTCGGACTCCAGGTCGGAAACTGCGTCAGGCTCGGGCCCCAGATCGGGTGCGTCTTCCGCACGCGGTGAGGACGGCAGGTCGCCCATCGGCAGGAAAGGCTCCGCCTCACTCGGGACGGCCGGCTCCTCTTCTGTCGCCTCGTCCGCCGTCGGCGTTTCGGTCGTTTCGGCCAGAGGCACGGCCTCCGCCTGCATGTCCTCGACAGGTTCCGCGACAGGTTCGGTGACAAGTTCGGTGAAGGGGGTCTCCGGTCCGTTGTCTTCCGGGGCCGCGTCGCTTTCGTCGGCAGGGCCTTCGAGATCAACAGGGCCTTCGAGATCGGCCTGAACCGGTTCAACCTCGGACGTGTCTTCAGGCGCGGGCGTCTCCACCTCCGGCGAGGGGGCGAGATCGGTTGACGCGTCAGGCTCCACGATCACCACGGGCGATGCCAGGACGGGCTGCTCGGCGACGGCGATCTCCGCCTCGGCCGGCGCATCATCGGCGCGTGCTTCGGCGGCCCCGTCATGAGCCGCAACCGCCTCGTCGGCGCTGTCATCGGCAGCGGGGCTGTCTTCGGCATGGGCGCCGTCCTCCGCCGTGGCGGGGATGGCTTCCTGCGAATTGGCGGCTTCCGGCAGGCCCCAGGAAGGCGAGCTGCCGGACGCGTCGTGATAGAGGCCATAGGCCGGTGCCGGCTGCGCCGGCGCGGGCATCTGCGTAACCGTCGCGCTCGCCGGAGAGTCCCGCTCGGGTTCGGGCTCCGGTTCGGACACCGACCCGGGCTCTGGCTCGGGCTCGGGCTCGGGCTCCGGCATTGTCTGGGGGACAGCGTCGCCGGTCTCGTCCGCGGCGTCTTCCGCGACGGCCGTTGCCACGTCCTGCGGCCCCGTCTCGTCGGCCGGGCTTTCGCCCTGCTGCGGGACAGCCTCGGCAGCCGCTTCTTCCGGCGTCGCCTCCCGCGCCAGCAGGCCGGCACCGAAAATGGTCGCGGCGGCGGCAGCGGCCCGGGCGATGGCCTCGCTGCGTGTGGACGCAGTCGGTTCCGGCGTTGTCGATTCCGGAGCCGTCTCGTCCCGCTCTTCGACAAGCACTGCCGGCTCTTCGGCAGGAGCGGTCAGCTCTTCGGCGGGCGCGGCCAAATCTTCGGCAGGGGCGGCCGGCTTTTCGGCCACTGCCGCCGGGTTCATGCGTTCCATCGACACCGCGTCGGCGGGCCGGCAGACGCCGAAGCCACGATATCCCTCGAACTGGCGGAAGCGGTCGAACGCGGGCAAGGCGGCGAGATCGACCGGCACGGCGAGCGGATTGTCGGTTACCGGCCATTCCACCGTGACGCCGCTCCAGGTGTCGCGGCGGGAGAGCGCGGACGCGACCCGGCCGTTCGGGTCGAGATCGAGCCGTTCGGCCACTTCCTCCCACGTGTGCCCGACGATATCGGCCGCTTCGGGACCGATCACCTGGGCAAGCTCCGGCGAGACCCCGGTGAAGACGCGGTCCACGTTCATCTGCCAAACGAAGCGCACGGGCCGGCCGTCATTGTCGAATTCGAAGGCGGGCGTGGACGGAGCTTCCCCAACCTTAAAGACATCTGCTTCGGGTTCGGCTTCGGCCGCAGGTTCGGCGGCGGCCCTGCCGGCCTCGTCGTCTACGGTTGCCTGCCGACCCGGGTCCACGCTTTCGCGAGGCTGCTCGTCACTGTCGCGCGCGGCCTGCGGCCCCTCGTCCTGCGCCATGAGCATCTGCCGGGCCGCGCGGGCCTCCGCGATCAGGTCTTCCTCGCTCTGGGCGAGGCGCTCGATCAGTGCGGGCGACATCATGCGTGGCGCAGGCTCTGCCTCGCGGATCGTTTCCGCAATCACTGCCGGCGCCGCCTGCGGCACCTCATCGGAGGTCTCGCCCGAAACCTCGCCAGCAACATTCTCGGAAAGCTCGTCTTTGGCGGGTTGCGCGGCGGCATCAGCCGCGGCCTCGGACCCGGCGTCCTCCCGCTCATGCGTCTTCAGGAAGCGGTTCCACGGAAAGAAGGTGCGCGGGAAGCTCGAGGTGGCCACGGTGCGGCCGTCCTCTTCGTCGGCGACCTGTGCGCCCGCCTCGTTTTCAGCCGGCAACGACGCGTTATCGGCGGCAACGTCGGCCGCAGGCTGCGCGGCGGCCGGTTCAGGGGTTTCGATTTCGGAAGTCTCGGGTTCGGCGGCGGCTTCTTCGCGAACGGTCAGGCTTGGCGGCAAGGCCGTGTTTTGCGCGATCACCAGCCGGGCGGCCGGAGCGGCGGCACCAAGATCCGCGACTTCGGCGGCATGGGCGCCGGTGCCGAGGCGCAGACGGATGTCCCCCTGCCCATCGACCCCTTCGAGGGCGAGATCGGTGGTCCGCGCCTCGTCCGCCAGCACACCGGCGGCGGACACGACCGCGCCATCGGCGGAGATCAGCAGGGCGGAGACGTCGTTATCGGCCAGAAGCGCGCAGAACTCCTGCACCGGATCGGCCATCTCGATACGGGTATCGCCGGAGACGACCAGCGCGGCACGGGTGCCGTCGGAAAGATCGAGGGCGCGGGCAAGCGCGGTGAGCTGTACCGCCCGGGCGCCGATGAAGAAGCGCAGCCGCTCCAGGGTCTCGCGCTCCGCCGGGCCCTGCGACAGGCGCTCCAGATGACGGCGCGCGGGCGCGGTGTCGGCGAGCGTGCGGGCAAGCAGCGCGGCCATCGAGCTTTCGCGGAAGAAGCGCGCGCCGGCGGCATTGGCCCACAGGATGCGGTGGCCGTCGGCCGACCAGACCCAGGCCGGACGCGTTTCCGCGATGAGCCCGGCCACTGCGGGCAAGGCGCTGATTTCGAAAAAGGTCCGGCCGTACGCGCTCATTGCTGCTGCAACTCCGCCCCTGCACTTCGCTGGATGCGATTTCGGTCTCTGGTTTCACAAACCGCCGGCCTTCAGCGGAGATCCGGCAAGTTCCCGTCGCCAAAGCCCCAGGCCCGCCGCACAGGACCGGGGCTTGCCCCCTCACAAGATGGGAAGGCTTTGCGCCAGGAAAACCGGTCCGCTCGCCCGTTCTGCAAACGGCCCGGACTTGGCCGGATTAACACCTTGTTAATAACCGGAATCCCTATCAGGGTCCATGCGCAGATATCCGATCCGAAGATCTGGTTGAGCTTGTGGTTAACCCGTATTCGTCGCCCTCATGTCATGTGCAGCCATTATTCCCTTTCCGGTATGGCGCATCCCGTATCCGTATCCTGCATCCTCCGGCGGCGCACGCGTTGCATTCCCGCCGCCGCTGACGCAGCATACGCTTGCCGGACGAGGCGGATCCGGATGTCCGAACGCGGCAAACCTTCGATTCGCCCCGGGCGGAGAGTGGTCTTTCGCGTATATTGATTGACGAACGATTGACGCACGTCGCCCATCCCTCGGCCCTGTCCGTCCCGGCCCGGGCCGGAGCGGACAGGGCCGGGGCGTCGGTTTCCGTGTTTGAAGCGGCAGAAGGAGCCTTCCATGACGACCCCGAAATCCGATTTCGAGATCCCCGAGCAGATGCGCGAATTCGCGGAAAAGAGCGTCGATCAGGCCCGCAAGGCGTTCGACAGCTTCATGGATGCGACACAGAAGGCCGTGAGCCGGGTGGAGGAACAGACCAGCGCCGCCCAGTCCGGCTCGCTCGACATGAACAAGAAGGTGCTGGACTACGCGGAGGAACATGTCGACGCCGCCTTCCAGCTCGCCCAGAAGATCGTGCGTGCCAATGACGTTCAGGAGATCCTGAAGCTGCAGAGCGACTATCTGAAGACCCAGATGGAAGCGCTCGGCGAACAGGCGCGCGACCTCAGCGACAGCGCGGCCCGCACCGCCGGCGACGTCGGGCGCAAGGGCTCGGAAAGCTGAAATCCCGCTCCGCCGGCGTGCCATGCCGGCGGACACCGCGCACCAACGCCGCGAAAAATCGCGACGAAACAGCAGCTTGCACAAGATTTATGGTGCGATGCAAAATTAATGTTGCAATGCAGCAAAAAATGGTTATCTTACCCTTCGTAAGAGAGGATGGGCCAAACGCTCAGGCGTTCACCGAAGGTGAGGCGCTCGCCAAAGGCCCGCCAAAGGAATGAGCCGACGCGCCAGGTGACGGTCCTTTCCGGCACCGCCGGCACGCATCCGCAAGATGCGCGAACCGGAAAAGAGTGCGAACCGGGAACGTACGCGAAACCGGATGGTGGCGTCCCATTTGGACACGAGCCCCATCGGAAAGACGTCGCGGCC
Source organism: Breoghania sp. JC706 (assembly GCF_037026715.1). Taxonomy (NCBI): domain Bacteria; kingdom Pseudomonadati; phylum Pseudomonadota; class Alphaproteobacteria; order Hyphomicrobiales; family Stappiaceae; genus Breoghania; species Breoghania sp. JC706. Next base: position 205,406 of record NZ_JBANCG010000006.1, on the reverse strand, counting down.
CGTTGATTGTCAAAGTGGCGAATACCCGGGTGCGCGCTCCGCGCCCGCCCGCAACGTCGAGAAGGCGAGATGCGCACGGGCGCCGATCACGAGCCGCCCGGCAACCGCAAAGTTCACAGGAGATACCATTATGACCGCAGCAAAGACCGAGACCACCACGTCCAAGACGCGCACCGCCGGCAAGGCGTCCGCATCCGCCGCGCCGGGCTTCGAGGCCTTCTCCATGCCGAAGGTGGAGATGCCGGCCGCCATGCGCGAGCTCACCGAGAAGGGCCTCAACCAGTCGCGTGAGGCCTATGAAAAGTTCAAATCTGCTGCCGAGGAGGCAACCGACATGATCGAAGACAGCTACGAGACCACCCGCCAGGGCGTGATCGAGTTCAACATGCGCGCTCTGGAAGCCGCCAAGACGAACACCGACGCGACCTACGACTTCATGAAGTCGATGGTCGGCGCCAAGTCGCTTTCGGAGGCGATCGAGCTGCAGAGCAGCTTCGCCCGCAGCCAGTTCGAAGCCGTGTCGAAGCAGGCCAAGGACATGCAGGAGCTTGCCGGCAAGTTTGCCAGCGACTTCTCCGAGCCGATGAAGGACGCCTTCGGCAAGGCCGTGAAGGACTTCAAGGCCGCCTGATAAGGCCGCGCCCGGTCCGCCGGCCGCGATCCGGGCCACGAAATGAAGAAGCCCGCGTCCCTTAACCGGGGGCGCGGGCTTTTTCGTCACCGAACGGACCTGTGCATAAGTGGCCCAGATTCGCCGCGCGTGGCTCTTGAAATCGAAAACGAAACTCCATATGGTCCGCCTCACTTCGCGCCGCCTTAGCTCAGTCGGTTAGAGCGCTAGATTGTGGATCTAGAGGTCCCCCGTTCGATCCGGGGAGGCGGTACCATTCTCCCTTCGACAATTCATGTTCGCCCCGCGGGCGCACCTCTCGGTGCGGCCGGGTTCGGCGTTTGTGCAGGGGAGTGGAGCGGTTTGGTTCGCGCCCTTGCCGCGGGAGAGAGAGATCGCCCCTCCGTCATCACCCGGCGTAGTCCGGGTGATGACGGAGGGTGCAAAGCGTAGCACCGGCGGCACTGGATTGCCCGGACTGCGCCGGGCAATGACGACGGAGAGCGTGGGTTAAGCCTTCTCCAGCGCCTTCTTGCGGATCTCGCTCAGCGTCGTCATCGGGCTGATGATTTCCGGATCGAGATGAAGGTGCAGCAGGGACAGCTTGCCGGACGCCCGGGCACGCTCGAAGGCGGGGCCGAATTCCGACGTCTCGCGCACCGTCTCCGCATGGCCGCCATAGGCCGTGATCAGCGCCGCGAAGTCCGGGTTCACCATCGTCGTGGCCGAAACGCGGCCCGGGTATTCGCGCTCCTGGTGCATGCGGATCGTGCCGTAGATGCCGTTGTCGACGCAGACGATGATGACGGCGGCCTCCGCCTGCATCGCGGTGCCGAGTTCGTTGATCGTCATCTGCAGGCAGCCGTCGCCGGCAAAGCAGACGACATCGCGATCGGGATGGCGCAGCTTCGCCGCGATCGCCGCCGGCAGGCCGTAGCCCATGGAACCGGAGGTGGGGGCAAGCTGGGTGCCGAATTTCCGGAAGCGATGGAAACGGTGGATCCAGGTGGCGTAGTTGCCCGCGCCGTTGGTCATGATGGCATCGGGCGCAAGATGATGGCGCAGCCACAGCATGACCTCGCCCATCTGCAAGGGCCCTTGCGTGGCGGGCGGCTGGTCGGACCAGGCGCGGTAGGCGTCATTGGCGGCCTTCGTCTCCGCCGGCCAGGGCACCGAGATCGGCGGCTGCACGCCCTCGAGCGCCGCGGTGAACGCCTCCGGCGAGGCGTGGATGGCGAGTGCCGGCTGGTAGACGCGGCCGAGTTCCTCCGCACCCGCATGCACGTGGACAAGCGTCTGCGACGGGTTCGGGATATCGAACAGCGTGTAGGACTGGCTCGGCACCTCCGACAGGCGCCCGCCGACGAGCAGCACCAGATCGGACGCCTTGATGCGTTCCACGAGCTTCGGGTTGACGCCGAGGCCGAGGTCGCCCGCATAATTGGGGTGTTCGTGATCGAACAGCATCTGGCGGCGGAAGGAACAGGCAACCGGCAGTTCGAAACGCTCCGCAAAGCGCTTCAGCCGCTCCACCGCCTCTTCCGACCAGCCGGACCCGCCGGCGATCACGATAGGCCGCTTGGCCTGCCACAGCCGCTTTTGCAGATCCGCCATCTGCGAAAGGCCGGGATGGGTTTCAACGACCGTGGCCGGTACCGGCACGGCTGCCGCCATTTCCACCAGCATGTCTTCCGGCAGGGCGAGCACGACCGGCCCGGGGCGGCCGGAACAGGCCACGGAGAAGGCGCGCGCCATCATCTCCGGCACGCGGGCAGCATCCTCGATCTCGGCCACCCACTTGGCGATGGAGCCGAACATCTTGGTGTAGTCGACCTCCTGAAACGCGTCGCGGCCGCGCATGGAGCGCTCGATCTGGCCGATGAGGAGGATCATCGGCGTGGAATCCTGCTGGGCAACGTGGACACCGGCGGAAGCGTTGGTGGCGCCGGGGCCGCGGGTGACCATGCAGATGCCGGGCTTGCCGGAAAGCTTGCCCCAGGCCTCCGCCATCATCGCCGCGCCGCCTTCCTGGCGGCAGACGGTCACGGGGATGGAGGCGTCCACCAGCGCGTCGAGAACCGCAAGGTAGCTTTCGCCGGGAACGCAGAAGACCCGCTCCGCCCCGTTTGCCTCCAATGCCTCGACAAGAAGCTGGCCTCCGGTTTTCTGGACGGTCTCACCCGATGCGTCGATCATGAATCACCCTCTGTCATTGTTTGAGCCGGATCATAGAAATCCGACACGCCGATGCCAGAGGGAATCTTTGGCATGGCAATGAAAAAGGCCCCAGGCCACGTTTTCACCGGCGGATGAAAGCGCTCTAAAGATCCTGCACGGTGACCACCTGAAAGGTGTTGAGCTCGCCGTCGTCGTCGCGGATGGAGACATACTCGCCCGGCACGAAGGCGTGGGCGGCGAAGCGGTAGCCTGCCTCGTCGTCCTCATCGCCGTCGATGTCGTAGCGGAATGCCCAGGAGCCGCCGGGGCGGTGCACCAGATGACCGATGTCGTCGTCCTCCCCGCCCCAGAACCGGCGCACGCGGCACTTGTCGCGATGCATCTTCCAGTCTCCCGGATCGATCTCGCCGGCCGGCGTCAGCGGAGCTATGAACTCGTAGCCATGCCGGTTCGATCCGTTGGGATGTTCCTTGGTCCGCGCCAGGTTCAGCCTGATCCGCTTGAGTTTCACGGGCGCGCTTGAAAGGGCAGTCATGGCGTTTCGTCCTCTGGGTCAGGCCGCTCGATCTGGCGGCACCTGTTTTCTTTCCTCTCGGTAAGTATACGATGTATGGGATCACACTGTCGCGTTTGTCCAGATCGACCTTGATGAAGGTCAACGACGTTATCAAATGTATGTTTAGACTTTCTTTTTTTGCCGGATGATTTCGGCGCGCATTGAGGAAGGCTCCCGATTTTGAATCAAGACCCGCAAGCGAAGGTGCTGGCCCTGCTGGAAGATCCCGTCACCTATGGCGTGGCCGAGCCGGTCACGCGCATCGACACGCATGCAGCGGCGGTGTTTCTGGCGGGCGATCAGGCACTGAAGTTGAAGCGCGCCGTGACCTTCCCGTTTCTCGACTATTCGACGCTGGAGCTGCGCAAGGCGGCCTGCCTTCGCGAGATAGAGGTGAACCGCCCGAACGCACCGATGATCTACCGGGACGCGGTGCCGGTGACGCAAGACGCCGACGGCAGCCTCGCCATCGACGGGACGGGCGAGCCGGTGGAATGGCTGGTGCGCATGCACCGCTTCGACGAGACGCAGACGCTCGACCGGCTGGCCGAACGCGGCCCGCTGCCCGGCGGCATGGCGGAGGAACTCGCCGGCATCTTCGCCGCCTCCCATGCGCGCGCGCCGGAGGTGAGCGAGGCGGCGGCCGAGCAGTGGATCGACGATCTCGAAGACTACGTGGAGCAGAACCGGGCCGCCTTCCTGGCCGCGCCGGAGCTGTTTCCCCCGGAACGGGTGCGTATGCTGAACGCCGAGGCGAACGCGATGCTGTCGTGGATCCGGCCGCTCTTGCGCCAGCGCGGGCGCACGGGCCGGATCCGGCGCTGCCACGGCGATGCGCATCTGGGCAACATCGTGCTGATCGACGGGCACCCGGTTCTGTTCGACGCCATCGAGTTCGACGACCGGGTGGCCACCGGCGACGTGCTCTACGACCTCGCCTTCCCGCTGATGGATCTGGCGGTACGGGGGCTCGACCAGGATGCCAATCGGCTGATGAACAGCTATCTCGGCATGACCCACCGGCTCGCCGAGCTGGAAGACCTGACCGCCCTGCCCTTCTTCATGCTGATGCGCGCCTGCATCCGGGCCAAGGTGGCCGCAGCCCGGCTCGCGCATGTGACGGGCGAGGCGGCAGAGGCGGCGAAGGCGGATGCCGTCAGCCATTTCCGTTTCGCCGAACGGTTTCTGGAGCCAGCCGAGCCGATGCTGGTCGCCATCGGCGGCTATTCGGGGTCCGGCAAGTCGACCGTGGCGCGCGCGCTGGCGCCGGGTCTCGGCTCGCCGCCGGGCGCGGTCGTGCTGCGTTCCGACGTGGAGCGCAAGCTGCTGTTCGACGTGGGGCCGACGGACCGCCTGCCCCCCGACGCCTATGGCAAGGACGTGACGAGCGAGGTCTACACCCGGCTCAGGGAAAAGGCGGAGGTGGCGCTGGCCGCCGGGCGGCCCGTCATCGTCGACGCGGTCTTTGCCGCCGGTGCCGAGCGCACCGACATCGCCGCGCTGGCGCGCAAGCTGGAGGTGCCCTTCCACGGCTTCTGGCTGGAGGCCGACGTGGACACCATGGCCGCGCGGGTGGCCCGCCGCGTCAACGACGCCTCAGACGCCGACGTGGCCGTGCTCCACCGCCAGCTCGGCTATGAGCTCGGCGAGATCACGTGGACGCGGACCGATGCCTCCGGCACGCCGCAGGAAACCCTCGAGCACGTTCTGTCCGGACTTTGAGCCGCACCTGCCGGGAGAGGGTCCGAGTGCGATCCGCGGTGGAGCGAGGCGTGGGCACGATCGCCGTGTGCAGCCGCCATCCGGCCTTTCGGCGCGTGGCGATTCTGCTCTAAGCTTCCCGTAAACGGGATATCGCGAAGGGGCGAAGACATGGGTGTGAAGCGGGTGGTCCTTGCGTCTGCGATCGTGGCGGGAAGCTTGAGCCTTGCGGTGGCGGCGGGTCCGGCGCGCGCAGCGGAAGCCGCACGGGCGGAGCTTTCCGACAGCCTGCCGGCGGCCGAGATCAGCGAAAACGGCGTGACCGCGCGCATCGCCATGGTGGCCTCGACGGAGAGCCCGTCCATGTCCGCGCCGATGCTGGAGGTCGTCGTGGACGGTGCGACAGTCCTGCGCATCGAAGGCGTGGCAAGCGGCTGGGACACGCCGCAGGGCACCATCGAGATCGTGGAAATCAACCCGGCCAACGACACGCCAGAAGTGGTGTTCACGTCCTTTTCCGGCGGTGCGCACTGCTGTACCCAGGTGCATGTGGCGAGCGCCGGCAAGGACGGCAAATGGGCGGATGTCGATGTCGGCTTCTTCGACGGCGAGGGCGGCAGCTTCGTCGATCTGGACGGTGACGGGGAGGCGGAATTCCGCACCTACGACAACGCCTTCCTCTACGCCTTCGATTGTTACGCCTGCTCCTCCGCGCCGCTTTCGCTTTTCGCGGTGACGGGCGGCAAGGTGGTGGACGTGAGCCGCAAGCCGGCCTTCGAACAGGCCCACCGGGCGTGGCTTGCCGACATGGAACGGCGGCTGCCGGAAGCCACGCGCGACTTCTCGCCGGGTTTCTTCACCGGCTGGATCGCCGAAAAGGCCATTCTCGGCGAGGGCTACGAGGCCTGGGAAACGATGATGAAAGCCTATCGCGGCTACGCCGACGAGGGCTTCGAAAGCTGCCCCGAGACCCGACCTGACTGTGAGGAAAACGAAAAGCGCACGCTCGCCTACCCGGACGCGTTGAAGATGTTCCTGAAGCAGCAGGGGTATCTGTGAGGGACGGCGGGTTCGGAGCAAGCGGCTTTTACCCCCACCCCTGGCCCCTCCCCTCACGGGGGAGGGGGACGCGAGCGGTGAGCCCTGAGCATTGCGGCTGGTTTCGCGGGTGGATTTAAGAAAAGAGATCTGCCCCACGGCCCACCTCCCCCTTGAGGGGAGGTCGAACGGCCCTTCGGCCGGTCGGGTGGGGGTCAATGCGGCAGGTTCGGAGCAAGCGGCTTTACCCCCACCCTGGCCCCTCCCCTCAAGGGGGATGGGGACGGATGCGGCGGGGCCCGGCGTGTCGCGGCTTCTGCAGCCCCTAAAGCATCGTTGCGTCCGTCTGTGCTTCGGCGACAGACAGGGTGACGACCGAGACCGCCTCATCGTCCGAGGAGGGCCGGATGCGGAAGCCCAGCGAACGGCACATGTCCAGCATCGTGGTGTTTTCTTTCAGAACCTCGCCGGTGATCGTCTCGATGCCGTCGCGCGCGGCGTAGTCGATGATGAGGTTCATCAGCATCCAGCCGAGCCCCTGGCCCTTCAGTTCCGAGCGGACCATGATGGCGTATTCGCCGGTCCTGTGGTCGGGATCGGCATGCAGCCGCACCGCTCCCATCATCTCGCCGGTCGAGGCGTCGAAGGCGGCAAACGCCATGGCGCGGGAATAGTCGAGCTGGGTGAGACGGGCGAGAAAGGCGTGTGAGAAATCGCGCACCGGCGCGAAGAAGCGCAGGCGCAGATCCTCCGCGCTGACCGTCTGGAAGAAGGCCTTGAAGCTGTCCTCATCGTCAGGCCGCACGGGTCGCACGAAGAAGCGGCGGCCGTCCTTCAGCTCCACCGTGCGCTCCCACTCCTTCGGATAGGGGCGGATGGCGAGCCGCGAGGTGGCGAGACGGCCCGGCACGATATTGGGCGGGGCGGCGGCGATGCGCATGTCCGTCACCGTCACGTTGCCGTCCGCATCCACGTAGAAGGGATTGAGGTCGATCTCGCGGATTTCCGGGATATCGACGGCGAGCTGGGCGAGCTTGACCAGCACCAGCGCGATCCCGTGACGGATGCGGCGCGACTGCTCGTTCTCGTCCGCATCGCGGAAAAGCCGGGAAATGCGTGTGCGCGCGATCAGCGCCTCGGCGAGGTTCAGGTCGAGGGGAGCGAGGTCGAGGCCGTAGTCGTTGGCATAGTCGACGGCGGACCCGCCCGGCCCGAAGACGATGACGGGACCGAAGGTCGGATCGTCGGCAAGACCCGCAAACAGCTCGCCGGGGATCTTGCTGCCGGCCTTGCGGGGAATGGCGGGCGCCGGGCCGGTGGCGATGTCGTAGGCGGCCAGCACGTCGCGGCATTCCGAGGTCTCGAGCCAGGTGCGCGGCTCCGCCAGCACGTTGGCGACGATGGCGCGCGCCACCTCCGTCTGCGGCGTGAAATCGGCCGGCAGGCTGGGCGGGTTGGCCATCAGCAACTTCTTCGCCTCGGTGTAGCGGGCCACATACATGAAGGCGCGCACGGCTTCGGCCGAGGTGCGGTAGCACGGGATGCCGGCCGCCTCGAGCTGGCGGGTGGGCGCGGGATCGGCGGTGGCGAGCGCGGCGATGACGGCCTTCTTGGCGCGCGGCTGGCCGAGCTGACGACCGGCCGCTGCGATAATGCCGGCGGCGGTGGCCGACGAATTGGCGAAGGCGGTCGGCGCCGACACCACCACGATGCCGTCGACGTTGCGGTCGGCGAGCAGCAGCTTGATGAGCTGCGTGTAGGTCTCCGGCGGGGCGTTCGACGGGATGATGAGCGGGTTTTCCGGCTGCACCCAGGAGCGCAGCAGCGGCTGGACGGCTTCCTCGGTGACGGCGGAGATCTGCGCAATCTCGCCGCCGAGATCGGCGATGCGGTCGGTAGCGAGCGTCGCAAGACTGCGGCTGTTGGCGATGATGGCGAGCCGGCGGCCAAGATTGGGATGAACGCGGGTCACCGTTTCGGCGGCGTCGAACATGTCGTCGAGACCGCCGACGCGCAGCACGCCGGCGCGCATCAGCGCCGCATCGTAGACGGCGTCGGTGGTCGCAAGCCGGCCGGCATTGGTGAGCGCCTTGCCCGGCGCATCGGTCGAGGCGCCGGTGCGGATGAGAACCACGGGCTTGGCCCGCGCCGCCGCACGGGCGGCGGAGAGGAACTTGCGCGCATTGGTGATCGCTTCCAGCTGCACCATGATCGCACGCGTCTCGACATCGCCGGTGAACCAGTCGAGCAGATCGGCGATATCGACATCGGCGCGGTCGCCCAGCGAGACGACGTGGGAAAAGCCGACGCCATGGGCCGACGCCCAGCCGAGCGTGGCGTTCATGATGATGCCGGAGCGCGAGACCATGGCAAGGTCGCCGCCGGGAACCGATTCAACGGAAAGGTGCACCTGCAGGCGGTGGCTCGGCGAGGCGATGCCGAGGCTGCCCGGACCGACGAGGCGCAGGTTGTAGGGGCGCGCCGCCTCCAGCATTTCCTTCAGCGTCTCGCGCGGCCAGGCCTCGAAACCGGGCGCGATCATCACCGCCGCACGCGTGCCGCCGGCGCCGAGCTTGGCGATCGTCTCCGCCGCGCGTTCCGGCCCGCAGGCGAGCACCGCGAGATCCGGCATCTGGTCCATGTCGTCCAGACTGTCGGCCTCGGAAAAGGCGCCGTGCGGATCCTCGAAGCCGACCAGAGTGACGGGCGAGACATAACCGCTGTCGGCGATGCGCTCCAGCAGCGAGCTCAGTTCCACCTCACCGAGATAATTCGGTCCGATCAACGCGATCGATTTCGGCTTGAGCAGTCCGTCTAGGTTTATGATGGTCATGGCTTGATGAGGGAGAAAGCTTGGCGGTGGGAGGGGCGGCCCGGATACCACCCCGCCCAGGTGGCCGGGCCTCGATCCGGTCTGCGCTCGCTCAGGCCAGCGCAGATACACGAAAACCGGAGGAAAGATCAGCTTTCATCCGGCGTCCCATGATGCGCAGCCTCCCGCAAACTCGCAACTGCAAAACACCGGATGGGTGAACGGCTTGTGGATGGGCGGACGCTCTCGCCCCTGCACCTTTGCAGGCACGCGACCGCCTGCCCCAAAGAAAACGGCCCGCATTCCGGCGAACGCTCGTCCGGAATGCGGGCCGTCATTGCCCCGATGCCCCGACCGGAGCCTTCGAAACGGGCGGTGGCGTCAGTGGGCCATCACCACCGGCACGGTCATCGACTGCAGCATCCCGTAGGTGGCGCCGCCGAGGACGAATTCGCGCATACGAGAGTGGCCGTAGCCGCCCATCACCACCATGTCGACGCCGTTGTCGGAGACGAAGTTCAGCAGCGCGTCGGAGACGGACGTATCCGGCGAGGCGACGGTTTCAAGGTTCACGTTGAAGCCGTGGCGGGCGAGGTAGGTGGCGACCTCGGCCCCCGGCTCGCCATCGCGCCGCTGGCCGCGATCGACCATGACGACGGTGATCTTGCCGGCGAGCTGGAGCAACGCCAGCGACGAGCGGATGGCGTGAACGGCCGTGGCGCTGCCGTCCCAGGCGATCATGACATGGTCGGCGGAGAACTTCGGCTTGCCGGCGTAGGGCACGATCATCACCGGCACGCCGGAATCGAACAGCGCCGCCTCGATCAGCACCTCGCCGATGGCATCGCCGCGCTCGGCGTCGTACTGGCCCATGACGATGAGGTCGGACAGCCGGCACTGGGCGATGAACGGATCGGCGGCCCCGCCGCCGGCCATCTGCACGACACGGCTCTCGTACTTCACGCCGTTGCGCTCGGCCGCCGTCTCATAATCCTTCAACGCGGCCTTGGCATCATCCTCGGACTGCTTGCGCGCCTGCTCAAGGTAATCGGCAGGCATCGGCGCGATCAGATAGCCGGGCATGACCGGGTTGTAGGCAAGCGCAAGGCCGGTCACATGTGCCTCGGTCTTTCCCGCCAGGTCGATCGCGACATTCATCGCGTGCTTGGGTCCACGCAAATCGACCAGCGTGGTGATGTCTTTCAATGCCATAGAGTATGTACCTCCTCATCCGAGCCGGCGCGCGTCAGGCGCGCGCATCAGCCGGCCTTGCGACTGTGCTCTTCGGTGATATCCGTCTCATTGACCGTGATCAATCAACCGATGCACAAAAAGCGAACTCGAGTCACATTGAAATTCCCGCAGGCCCGTCGGTCAATGCGAATCACTTGACCGAGGCGCACACGGCTGCGACCACCTGAAAAGACGAAGCCCGGTTGCGCGCCTTGATTGACGGCGGCACAGGCAACACCGCACCGGCAACAGGAGAGCAGGCACGTGGCCCAGGCCCAGACCAACGCTGCGGAATTCACCGTTTCGGAGATTTCCGGCGCGATCAAGCGGACGATGGAGGACACGTTCGGCTACGTGCGCGTGCGCGGCGAGATCTCCGGATATCGCGGCCCGCATTCCTCCGGTCATGCCTATTTCGCGCTGAAGGACGAGAAGGCCCGGCTGGAGGCCGTGATCTGGCGCGGTTCCTTCTCCAAGCTGAAGACGCGGCCGGAGGAAGGCATGGAGGTGATCGCCACCGGCCGCATCACCACCTTCCCCGGTTCTTCGAAATACCAGATCGTCATCGACAGCCTGGAACCGGCGGGCGTCGGCGCGCTGATGGCGCTTTTGGAGGAGCGGCGCCGCAAGCTCGCCGCCGAAGGCCTTTTCGACGACGCGCGCAAGCGGCCGCTGCCCTATCTGCCGCGCGTCATCGGCGTGGTCACCTCGCCCACCGGCGCCGTCATCCGCGACATCCTCCACCGCATCAACGACCGCTTTCCATTGCATGTGCTGGTGTGGCCGGTGCGGGTGCAGGGCGATAGCTGCGGGGCGGAAGTGTCCGAAGGCATCCGGGGCTTCAACGCGCTTGCCCCCGGCGGCGCGATCCCGCGTCCCGACGTGATCATCGTGGCGCGCGGCGGCGGCTCGCTGGAGGATCTTTGGGGGTTCAACGACGAGATCGTGGTCAGGGCGGCGGCGGAAAGCGACATCCCGCTGATCTCCGCCGTGGGGCACGAGACCGACTGGACGCTGATCGACCACGCGGCCGACGTGCGCGCGCCGACGCCGACGGGGGCGGCCGAGATCGCCGTGCCGGTGCGGGCGGAACTGGTCGGCATCGTCGACGATCTCGCCCGGCGCAACGGCACCGGGCTCCTGCGTCTGATCCAGGGCCGGCGGACGGAATTGAGGGCGGCGGCCGCCGCCTTGCCGCGCGACCTGATCGCGCTGCCGCGCCAGCGCTTCGACATGGCGGCCGGCGCGCTCGGCCAGGCGCTGAGGAGCAATACCCAGACCCACCGGGGCCGGCTGCAGGCGGCCGGCGGACGGCTTCATCCGGGCATGCTGCTGCATGGCGTGCACATGGGCCGCGAGCGGCTCGGCGGCCTTGCCGCGCGCACGGGCCGGGCGCTGGAGGTGACTTCGCAGCGCCAGCGCGCGCGCCTCGACGGGCTGTCGCAGATGCTTGATGCGCTGTCCTACAAGAGCGTGCTGAACCGCGGCTATGCGGTTGTGCGCGATGCGGACGGAGCGCCCGTGCCGCGCGCGGCCGGCGTTTCCTCCGGCATGGCCTTGCAGATCGAGTTCGCCGATGGCGGCGTCGATGCGGTGGCGGCCGGTGGTGGCGGCGGTGGTGGCGGCGGCAAGCCTTCCTCCGCACCGCGCAGGAAGACGAAGGCCACCGCAAAGCCCGGCACGCCGAAGCAGGGCAGCCTGTTCTAGGGTATTCGCCCCCGCGTTCGCATCGGCGGCAAAGGCACCTTCGGCCGGACTTGCGCGGACCTCGCTTTACCGTTACGGCATGCCCACCGGGGAAAGCGAGCCAGGCAAGCTATTTTTGGAATTATTCCAATCTGTTGAGACGCTGCAGAATTCTTGACTATTACACTCAGGTCTCTACACTCCGCCTGCCGCAAGGGGCCCTTTTTCCGGCCCGCATGCGCACGCCCCGCGAGACGTGCGGTACGGGAGGGAACTTGGGAGACACTCCACCTCTCCGTCCCGTCCACGCCGCGGATTTTGGGCAACAGACGAGACAACGGCGGGAACTTGCCCCCGCCGCGTGGAGAAGACATATGCCCCTATCGCCTTTCCGGCCCGAGGCCGCTTTCCGTTCGAACGCCAGCACCGCTCGTTCGAAATCGTCCCGCCTGTCGATCGCGGCCGGCCTTGCCGGCGCCGTGATGGCCGCCAGCATAAGCGCCGCCCCCGCCATGGCCGAGGGATCGGTCAACGTCTATTCCTATCGCCAGCCCTACCTGATCCAGCCGCTGCTCGACCGTTTCACTGAAGAGACGGGGATCAAGACCAACATCGTCTACGCCTCCAAGGGGCTGGGCGAGCGCATCAAGGCGGAGGGCGCGAATTCGCCGGCCGACGTGATGCTGACGGTCGATATCGGACGGCTGGAGGGCGCCAAGACACTCGGCTTCGCCGCCCCGCTCGACAACGACACGATCAGGGGCAACATCCCGGAGAACTTCCGCGATCCGGAAAACCGCTGGTTCGGCCTGACGGGCCGCGCCCGCGTCGTCTATGCCTCCAAGGAGCGCGTCGACCAGGACACCATCACCTATGCCGAGCTCGCCGACCCGAAGTGGAAGGGCCGGATCTGCACGCGTTCCGGCCAGCACGACTACACGATCGGCCTGATCGCCTCGATCATCGCCCATGAGGGGACGGAGAAGGCGAAGGCGTGGCTTTCGGCCGTGAAGGAGAACCTCGCCCGCAAGCCCACCGGCAACGACCGGGCGCAGGTGCAGGCGATCTATGCCGGGGAATGCGACATCGCGCTCGGCAACACCTATTACATGGGCAAGATGCTGACCAACGACAAAGAGCCCGAACAGGAGACCTGGGCGAAGTCGGTCAAGATCCTGTTCCCCGACGCCGAGGGGCGCGGCAGCCATGTCAACATTTCCGGCATGGTGCTGGCCGAGCATGCGCCCAACCGGGAGAACGCGGTGCGGCTGATGGAATTCCTGACGTCCGACGAGGCACAGGGGCTCTATGCCGAGGTCAACTTCGAATATCCGCTCAACCCGCATGTGGCGCCGTCGGAGCTGGTCGGCTCCTGGGGCAAGCTGCATCCCGACAGCCTGCCGCTGATCGAGATCGCCAAGCATCGCCGCGAGGCGAGCGAACTGGTCGACGAGGTCGCCTTCGACGACGGCCCGTCGAGCTGATCGGGCGGGCTCGTGACGATCAGGGCCGAACCGGCGGTGGGCCTTTTGCCACTCACCCCGTCCCCCTCCCCTCAAAGGCGAGGGGGACGGATGCAGCGGCCCCTTGCGCCCACCTCCCCCTTGAGGGGAGGTCGAACGGCGCTTAGCCGTTCGGGTGGGGGTAAGGCGGCGGGCTCGGAGCGAGCGGCCTTACCCCCACCCCTGACCCCTCCCCTCAAGGGGGAGGGGAACTTCAGACGCACGCCCCGGGCGTCACGGCAAATCTTGCGCGTGCAGAACGAGAAAAGAAGCCATCGACACGGCCACCTCTCTCTTAAGGGGAGGTCGAACGGCCCCTTCGGACGTTCGGGCTGGCGCGTGAGGAGGCGGCCGGAACCGGGAAATCGCCGCGCGTTCCCCTCTCCCCCCTTGTGGGGGAGATGTCCCGAAGGGACAGAGGGGGGTGCCCGGCAGGTTCGGTGTGGGTGGCCTGCCCCCCTCTGTCGCGCGGAGCGCGACATCTCCCCCGCAAGGGGGGAGAGAGGTGCAAGGGCGATGCGCTCGGACAAGTGCGTGTTTCCGAAGGATGGCCGATACGGCACAGATTCCTCCCCCGGTCATCCCCGACCTGATCGGGGGCCCATTGGACTGTCCTTTTTCGAAAGAGCCGGAAGACGGGTGGAGCCAGTGCCGGCAGAGGCAAGACGGTCATGACCCTTGTCGCCGGCGAACAGATGCAGCCCCTCACCCGTCGCGGCAACGGACGCGGATGGCTCGTAGCGGTCACTTTGACCGCTGCGCTCGTGCTCGCCCCCATCGCGGCGATCGCCGTTATCGCCTTCGAACCGTCCACCGCCGTCTGGCATCACCTGATCACCACCGTGTTGCCGCGCGCGGTCGCGACCACAGCGTGGCTGATGCTGGGTGTTGGGCTGATGACCGGGGTGATCGGCGTCGGCACGGCGTGGCTCGTCACCATGTGCCGGTTTCCCGGACGCAGGCTGTTCGACTGGGCGCTGCTGGTGCCGCTGGCGGTGCCGACCTACATCGTCGCCTACGCCTATGTCGACATCCTGAACTACACCGGCCCGGTGCAGAGCGCGATCCGTGCCCTCTTCGGGTTCGAGACCTCGCGCGACTACTGGTTCCCCGAGGTCCGCTCGCTGCCGGGCGCGATCTTCGTCATGGGGCTGGTGCTCTATCCCTATGTTTACCTGACCGCCAGGGCGAGCTTTTTGATGCAGTCGGCCTGTGTGCTCGACGTCTCGCGCACGCTGGGGGCAGGGCCATTGCGGCTGTTCTTCCGCGTGGCACTGCCGATGGCGCGGCCGGCAATCGCGGTGGGCGTGTCGCTCGCCCTGATGGAATGCCTCAACGACATCGGCGCGGTGGAATTCTTCGGCGTCAAGACGCTGACCTTCTCGGTCTACGACACCTGGCTCAACCGGGGCTCGCTCGCGGGTGCCGCGCAGATCGCCTGCGCGATGCTGATCGTCGTCTTCGCGCTCCTGTGGATGGAGCGGCACGGGCGGCGCAACCAGCGTTTCCACCTCACTTCCACGCGCTATCGCGCCCTGCCCGGTTATCGGCTCACGCCCGCGTGGAGCGCCGCCGCGCTCTTTGCCTGCGCGCTTCCCGTGCTGCTCGGTTTCGTGATGCCGGCACTGCTGCTCGCCGATTTCGCAAGCCGCAGGCTCGACAGCCTGTCCTCGTCCGTCTTCGTGTCGGCGGCGACGAATTCGCTGGTTCTGGCGAGCGTCGCCGCACTCATCACCGTTGTGATCGGCGTGCTCATCGCCTATGGCCAGCGGGTGCGGCGCGCGGCGCTGTTGCAGGCGGCCGCAAGGCTCGCAGCCATCGGCTATGCGGTGCCGGGCACCATTCTCGCCGTCGGCATCCTGGTGCCGCTCGCGGCCCTCGACAACGCGATCGACGGGCTGGCCCGCGAGACCTTCGGTTTTGCCACCGGGCTCATGCTCACCGGATCGGGCGCGGCGCTCGTCTATGCCTATTCCACGCGGTTCCTCGCCGCCTCCTTCGGCACCATCGAGGCGGGGCTGGCGAAGGTGTCGCCCCATCTCGACATGGCCGCGCGCACATTGGGGCGCAACTCGCTCAAGACGCTCTGGCAGATCGACCTGCCGATCATCCGGCCGGCTATGATGTCGGCCGCGTTGCTCGTCTTCGTCGACTGCATGAAGGAGCTGCCGGCGACGATCCTGCTCCGTCCCTTCAATTTCGAGACGCTGTCGACCACGGTCTATGCCGCGGCCTCGCACGAGGTGTTCGAGGACGCGGCGCTGCCGGCGCTCGCCATCGTGCTGGTCGGGCTCATTCCGGTCGTGCTGCTGGCACGCACCAGCGGAACCGGCAATCGCGCGAAGGCGACACCCCGCGTTCAGGGTTGACCGACCGGTGAGCGGCGGACAATGGATCGGTTCATAGTGCGGAGCGCGTGCCGCGCACCTTCTTTTGAGCGGTGACCCCCACCCCTAACCCCTCCCCTCAAGGGGGAGGGGGACTGGTTCCGCGCGACTGGCCGGTCGGGTGCATTCCTGACCATCCGTACAGGCCCTGTGCCATTCGCCTCCCCCTTGAGGGGAGGGGGCAGGGGTGGGGTACCCTTGCTTGTTCAGAACCTGCCGCCTTTACCCCCACCCGAACGGCCGAAGAAGCCGTTCGACCTCCCCTCAAGGGGAAGGTGCGCCGTGGGGAAAATATCCTTTCCCGATCCAGCCGTAAAACCTACCGCGCCGCTTGAGAAAAGGACGGCTTGCGTTTTTCGCTCACTCCATGAACCGCTCGGCGCACTCGCCCCAGGACGGTATTCGCGCCTATACTGCGGAAAGTGCGGATGCCTTACGCCGTCACGCCGCCCCCCCCCCCTGCCCTGCCGTTCAAGGAGTTCTCCCTTGGCCAAGCCCGACAAACAGACCCAATTCAATCTCTGGTACGTGCTCGCCGCGATGCTGCTGCTGTTTCTGTTTCAGGGCTGGTGGGTGAACTACAACACCATCGAGCAGGTGCCCTACTCGCAGTTCGAGCAATTGCTGAAGGAGGGCAAGATCGCCGAGATCTGGATCCGCGACGACACCATCGAAGGCACCTTCAAGGCGCCGACGGACGGGGGACGCACCCGGTTCGCAACCGTGCGGGTGGACAAGGACCTCTCCGAACTTCTCGACAAGTACGGCGTGACCTATCGCGGCGTTGTCACCAACACGTTCCTCTCCGATCTGCTGTCGTGGATCCTGCCGCTGGTGTTCTTTTTCGCGCTGTGGATGTTCGTTTTCCGCCGCATCGCCCAGAACCAGGGCGGGCTTGGCGGGTTCATGACGGTCGGCAAGTCCAAGGCCAAGGTCTATGTGGAGGCCGATACCAAGGTCACCTTCGAGGATGTCGCCGGCGTCGACGAGGCAAAGCGTGAGCTGCAGGAGGTCGTCGCCTTCCTGAAGAACCCGAAGGAATACGGCCGGCTTGGCGCACACGTTCCCAAGGGCACGCTGCTGGTGGGGCCTCCGGGCACAGGCAAGACGCTGCTTGCGCGCGCGGTCGCCGGAGAGGCCGGAGTACCGTTCTTTTCCATCTCCGGGTCGGAATTCGTGGAAATGTTCGTGGGCGTTGGCGCGGCGCGCGTGCGCGATCTTTTTGAGCAGGCACGCAAGAAGGCGCCGGCCATCGTCTTCATCGACGAACTCGATGCGCTGGGGCGCTCGCGTATCGCAAGCCCGATGGGCGGCTCCGACGAGAAGGAGCAGACGCTGAACCAGCTTTTGTCCGAACTCGACGGCTTCGATCCCTCCTCCGGCATCATCCTGCTCGCGGCGACCAACCGACCGGAAATCCTCGATCCGGCATTGACGCGCGCCGGGCGTTTCGACCGGCAGGTGCTGGTCGACCGGCCCGACAGGATCGGCCGCCGCCAGATCCTCGACGTGCACATCAGGAAGATCAGGAAGGATGCCGACGTCGATCTCGATCAGGTCGCCCAGCTAACCGCAGGCTTCTCCGGTGCGGATCTCGCGAGCCTCATCAACGAGGCGGCACTGCTGGCGACCCGGCGCGGTGGCAATTCGGTGACGATGGACGACTTCACCAACGCCGTTGAACGGGTCGTCGCCGGCATCGAGAAGAAGAGCCGGGTACTTTCAAACGAGGAGCGCACCCGCGTCGCCCATCACGAGATGGGGCACGCACTGGTGGCTGCCAACCTGCCAGGCGTCGATCCGGTCCACAAGGTGTCGATCATCCCGCGCGGCGTGGGCGCGCTCGGCTACACCATGCAGCGCCCGACGGAGGAACGCTTCCTGATGACGGTGGCGGATCTGGAAGCGCGCATGGCCGTTCTGATGGGCGGACGGGCGGCGGAGAAGATCATCTTCGGCGAGATCTCGACCGGGGCTTCCGACGATCTGCAAAGGGCGACCGAGATCGCGCGGGAAATGGTGGCGCGCTACGGCATGGACGAGACGCTCGGCAACCGGGTCTATCTCGCGCCGCGCGAGAGCCAGTTCGGCCAGCCGATGATGGACCACCGCGAGATCGCGGAGGCGACATCGCGCGAGATCGACGTTTCGGTGCGCGACAGGGTGGAGGCGGCGTTCGCACGCGCGCTGGCGGTGCTGCGCGAACACCGCGCCGACCTTGAGGCCGGGGCCGCGCTGCTGCTTCAGAAAGAGACGCTGACAGACGCCGACTTTCCGCCCATCAGACCGCCGGAAAGGCGCGCCGAACCGCTCGCATCAGGAGCCTAGCACGGGGTCGAGTTCCGCCTCCTCGCGCGTGGCCGTACCAGAACCGGCGGTCTCTTGCGAACCGGACCAGCCCGTCTTCATCCAGGCTTCCATGTCGGCGAGCGACATCGGCTTTCCGACAAGATAGCCCTGCGCCATGGTGCAGCCGTTGTGCGTCAGGAAAGCGAGCTGCTCCGTCGTCTCCACGCCTTCGGCCACGGTCTCGTAATCGAGGCTGCGGGCCATGGCGAGAATCGTCTGGACGATGACCTCCGCGCTCTGGTCGGAGCCGATGCCGGCGGTGAAGTTGCGGTCGATCTTGAAGATGTCGAAGGGCAGGCGCGTGAGATGCGCGAGGCTGGAATAGCCGGTGCCGAAATCGTCAATGGCGAAGCGAATGCCAGCCTCGCGCAGCGGGTCGACCACACGGGCGATTTCCGTCGCATCGCGCATCGCCATGGATTCGGTGATTTCCAGCTCCAGAAGCGAGGGCGGCAGCCCGGTTTCCTCCAGAACGCCGATGACCATGGCCGAAAAACCTTCCGGATCGCGGAACTGTGCCATGGAGATGTTGACGGCGACGCGCAGGCGGCGGCCGGCGGCATGCCAGCGCGCACCCTGCTGGCAGGCATCGCGCAGAACCCACCGCCCGATCTCCACGATAAGACCGGTTTCCTCCGCTAGATCGATGAAGGCTCCGGGTCCGATCAGCCCGCGCTGGGGATGGTTCCAGCGCAAGAGCGCCTCCACGCCCACAAGATCGCCCGTTCTGGCGCTCACCTGCGGCTGGTAGTGAAGGACCAGTTCGCCCCTGGAGACCGCCTCCTGGAGTTCGGTTTCCAGCCGCACACGATCGGCCGCGGCGCGGTCTATCTCGGCGTTGTAGTAGGAATAGCCCATGCCGCCGGCCTTCTTGGCAGCGTACATGGCGATGTCGGCATTCTTCAGCAGGGTTGTGTAGGTGCGCCCGTCACGCGGATAGAGCGCGATGCCGATGCTGGCCCCCACCGCAATGGGAATGCCGTCGACGGCGCCGGTGTTGCGCACCGCGCCGAGAACCGCCTCTGCGACCAGACCGGCCGCCTCCGGGGAACGGCAGCCGGGCAGAAAGACCGCGAACTCGTCTCCGCCCAGGCGCGCGACGACCGGGCCCCGCGCCGTTATCGGCAGGCGGGCCTCGTGTGTCGCCCCCCGGGTCGGCGAGACCCCGGCCTCCGATCCGCAAATGGTGACTGTCAGCCCGCGCGCGACGGCCGCGAGCAGCTTGTCGCCGACATCGTGACCATACGTGTCGTTGACGCGCTTGAACCGATCGAGATCGACGAAAAGCACGGCGAAGGTATCCGCCACACGCTCAGCCCGCGCGATGACCTGCTCCATCTCACCGCGAAAGCATTCGCGGTTACACAGCTTGGTGACGCTGTCGATGAAGGCCAGCTGATGGATGCGTTCAAGATTGCCGCGGATGGTGTTGACCATTTCCGAATAGGCGCGCGCCAGAACGCCGATCTCGTCCTTGCGGTCCACCGGAAAGGGCGCATCGAAATCCCCCGCGCTGACCCGGTGGGCCACCCGCGTAAGGTGGCGGACGGGGCGCAGGAAGCCGTTGCCGAAATGAAAGGTGAGCGGCATGGCGCCGGCGATGAGAAAGATCGCGATGAGCGCGTTGCGTTGCCAGATCGTGCGCACGACGTCCGCGGCATCGGGACGGACCATGGCGACGAAGGCGACGCCGACGGGCGGCTCCCCCTCCCGCGCGACCACGGGCAGCGCGATCTCGACCATGCCGTCCGTGAGCCGCACCTGACGATACCCGGAGGTCAACACGTCCCTGATCACCGAGGAAGGTGCGGCGCTGTCCATGAAGGAGTGGCGGGGATCACCGTCTATTCTCAGGTCATCGGACGGATCATAGACTTCCGCGCGGTGGACGTACGGATCAGCGGCAATGCTCTCCAGTTCCTTTTCGAGCGTCCGATACTGGTGGTGGAGCAGGTGCGGAACGGCGAGCCGGCTTATGGTCTTGGCCAACGTCGTGGCGTTGTCGATCGCCTTTTTCTCTTCCTCGCGCAGGTCGACATAGCTCGCGGCGACGATCATCGTCACGGTCAGACCGGCGAACAGCCCGACGACAAGCAGAATGAACCGTACCCGCATGCTGATGCCGAAACGGCTGAATCGCGGCAGCCGAAAGACTCTGCGCATTCTGCCGCTGCGCTTCACCACACGCCCATGCCCCCGTCCCCCGCAGGATCGCCCGTACTTACGACCGCCAGACCTACCCCGGCCATAGCGAGGGTCCGTCCGACCTTACCAGGATCAATGTAACGAGACGCAGGTTTACAGCCCGTTGATACATTGCGGAAAATACGGGCATTGAAGAAAAATTTCAGCCGAATTTCGCGGGAGTGATACGGCATTCCACAACGGCGGATAAATGACGTTACGGCATTTCAGCCGGTGCCTGGCGGACATGCCGACGCGTCCGCGAAGCGCTGCGTCTCCGCTTCGCTCAGGACCGGACACGCCTCGCCGCTTGCGCGCAGCCGCAGATGACAAACCGGGGCAAAAAGCCGGAATGTGCGCGGCTACTCGCTCAGCTGCGGCAGGTTGCGGTAGAGATCGAGCGCTTCCGGGTTGGCGAGCGCCTCCTTATTCTTCACCTCGCGTCCGTGCACCACATCGCGCACGGCAAGTTCGGTGATCTTGCCGGACTTGGTACGGGGAATATCGTCAACGGCGACGATGCGCGCAGGCACATGACGCGGCGAGGCGCCGGAGCGAATGCGCGCCTTGATCGACTTCTCAAGATCCTCGTCGAGCTCGAGCCCCTCCGCCAACCGGACGAACAGCACGACACGCACGTCGTTGTCCCAGGACTGGCCGATGGCGAGCGCCTCCATCACCTCCGGCATGCGCTCCACCTGGTTGTAGATCTCCGCAGTGCCGATGCGCACGCCGCCCGGGTTCAGCGTCGCGTCCGAGCGGCCATGGATGATCATCCCGCCATGCGCCGTCCATTCGGCGAAATCGCCGTGGCACCAGACATTGTCGAACCGCTCGAAATAGGCCGCGTGATACTTCCGCCCGTCTGGGTCGTTCCAGAACTTGACCGGCATGCTGGGGAAGGGACGGGTACAGACGAGTTCGCCTTTCTGCTCGCGAACCGGCTGGCCGTCATCGTCCCACACGTCCACCGCCATGCCGAGGCCGGCGCCCTGGATCTCGCCTTTCCAGACCGGCTTTGTGGGGATGCCGAGTACGAAACAGGCGGCGATGTCCGTGCCGCCGGAAATGGAGGCGAGATGGACGTCCGGCTTGATGGCCTCGTAGACGTAGTCGAAGCTTTCCGGTGCCAGAGGCGAGCCGGTGGAGGTGATGGTGCGCACGCTCGCGAGATCGTGCGTGTCCTTCGGGCTCAGGCGCTGCTTGCGCAGGGCATCGATGTATTTGGCCGAGGTGCCGAACATGGTCATGCGCTCGGCCTGGGCATAGTCGAAGAGAACCGTCGGCGAGGGCGCGAAGGGCGAGCCGTCGAAAAGCAGCAGCGTCAGCTCGCTGGCCAGGCCGGAAACGAGCCAGTTCCACATCATCCAGCCGCAGGTGGTGAAGTAGAAGAGCCGGTCGCCGGGTGCGAGATCGCAATGGAGCCGGTGTTCCTTCAGGTGCTGCAGCAGCAGGCCGCCGGCCGAGTGCACGATGCATTTCGGGATGCCGGTGGTGCCGGAGGAGAACAGGATATAGAGCGGATGGGCCATTTCCAGCCGCTCGAAGGTAACCGCAGCCGGCTTAAAGGGGGCGATGAAGGCATCGAGCGTCGCCGCCCCTTCCAGGCCAGCGGCGACGTCCGCGGCCATCTCCAGATAGGGCACGATGACCACGCGGGCGAGCGAGGGAAGGCCGGGCACGATTTCGGCGAGCTTGCCGGCGACCTCGATGCGCTTGCCATTGTACCAGTAGCCGTCGCAGGCGATGAAAACCTTCGGCTCGATCTGGCCGAACCGGTCGAGCACGCCGCCGGAGCCGAAATCGGGCGAGCAGGACGACCAGATGGCGCCGAGCGAGGCCGTGGCCAGCATGGCGGCGACCGTTTCCGGCATGTTGGGCATCATCGCCGCGACCCGGTCGCCGACGCCGACGCCGGCAGCCTTCAGCGCTTGCTGGATGCGCGAGACCAGGGCGTGGAGATCGTCCCAGGACAGCCGGCGGGCGACCTTGTCCTCGCCGCGGAAGACGAGCGCATCGTCCGAACCTGTCCGGCGCAGCAGGTTTTCCGCGAAATTGAGCCTGGCATCGGGGAAGAAGACGGCGCCGGGCATGGCGTCGCCATTGGCGATGCGGCCTTCGCCCTTCTCGCCGATGACGCCGCAGAAATCCCAAAGCGCGTCCCAGAAGGCGGCCGGTTCGTTCACCGACCAGGCGTGAAGCGCATCGTAGTCGGCGGGCGCCGACACCCCGCGATCGCTCAAAAAGGCAATGAATTTGTGGATAGCGGACGCTTCGACGCGCTCGCGCGACGGAGTCCAAAGCGGCTCTTCCCGATTCATGCGATCCTCCCAGGTGCCGACTCAATCCGACGCGGGAAATGGCGCCTCCTCAGGCCACTTCAGCGTCCAAGCTTTCGCTTGAGCACGATGCGTTTCGATTAGCATTGTCAATTCAAGCGGACAAGCACGCAGCGGTGCAACAAACCGCTTGCGGTTGCGCACGAGAGTTTCTATGCCGCCGTTTCGGCGCAGTATCGTGCGATTGCAGGGAATATCGATGAAACGCTGGCTGATCGCCGCCAGTCTCGTGATCATGGTGATCGCCGCTTTCTTCGCGGCGCTGCCGCTGCTCGTCTCCACGGAGATCGCCAAGGAGCGCATCGCCGCCGTTCTGTCCGACTGGCTCGGCGCGGATGTGGAGGTCGGGGGCCGGCCGCACGTGACCTTCGCAGCCGGCCTTTCGGTGGTGCTGCCCGACGTGCGCGCGCACAACGCGCGCGAAAAGATGTCGGCCCATTTCGACGCCGTGGAAGCGGAAGTCCGGTGGCTGCCGCTTCTCAAGGGTCAGATCGTGCTGTCGCGCTTCCTGCTCGACAAGCCCAAGATCGTCGCGGAGGCCGGTTCGTCCGTCTTCGCGATTTCCGCCCTGCGCAAGGATCCCTCGCAATGGCCGTTTGCCGCCAACGACCTGCGCATCCGTGACGGCAGCTTCACCATTCTGGCGCCCGGCCGCCGGCCGGAGCACGTCACCGCCATCAACGGCACGCTGACCTGGCCCGGCGCACGCGGCGAGGCGGCGCTGTCGGCCTCCTTCATCTGGCACGAGGAACCGGTGGAACTGCGCGCCGGCCTCTCCGATACCGCTGTCTTCGGCGGCCAAGGCAAGGCCAGCCTAAACCTGTCGGTGACCTCGACACCGCTTCGCGCCGACTTCGAAGGTGTGCTGGTGGGCCCGGGCAACCTGCAGGCGAACGGCAAGGCCTCCGTCACCGTGCCGAACCTGCGCCGGCTGATGACCTGGACCGGACGCAGCCCCGGCGAGGGAGCGACGCTCGGCCCGTTCCAGCTCGACTGCGAGGCGCGCGCCAATGCCGACGGCGTGGTGCTCGACCAGGCCACCGTCGAGCTCGACGGCAATGTGGGCAAGGGGCTGCTTGCGTTCGACTGGCGCGGAGAGCGCCCCTCGCTTCAGGGCACGCTGGATTTCGAGAAGCTCGATCTTTCCGGCTATTTCTCCGAATGGCTGCGCGCGGCGGGGATGGACGAGACGGAGCGTTATACGGTGCCGGTCGCGGAATTGGCGGCGGCGGACATCGACGTGCAGCTCTCCGCCCGGCAGGTACGCATCGGCGTGGCCCGCATCGGCCAGACGGCCGCCTCCTTCCTGATCCGCGAAGGCAACATGGCGCTGGAGATCGGCGAAGCGGTGCTTTACGGCGGCAGCATCGCCGCCCGGCTTTCGGCGACGGTGGAGCATCAAGACGGGGCACAGACGGGCGCCGTCAAGTCCGTCCAGGTCACTGGCGACATGACGGCCCGCCACATCGATCTGGGCGCCCTGCCGCTCGATACGTGGAAAGCACGCCCGGTCGCCGGCACGGCGGAGGGAACGCTCGCCCTGTCGGCGACGGGGCGCGACCTCGCCGCGCTGGCGGAAACCGCGAGGGGGCGGCTGGACGTCACCGCCGACGGGCTCGTTCTTTCCGGCTTCGATCTCGCCAAGGCGATCGACACGTTCACGGCACAGGCCCGCACGCCCGAAGACAGCGCCAACGACTCCGACGCAACGCAGCACGCACCAGATGCGGCAACCACACCTGGAAGCGGTAAGGCCGCGGCGGACGCCCCTACCCCCGCTGCGCTACCGGAAACCGGGTCCGACGGCGGACGCACCACCTTCGACAAGATGCGGATCGCGGCGACCATCGCCGACGGCATCGCGACCTTCACCCGCGCGGAGGCCACGAGCGGCGATTTGTCGGTGAGCGCGGACGGCCGCGCCTCGCTTCCCGAATGGACGATCGGCCTGACGGGTCTTGCGACGCACAAGGCGACCCCACCGGCCGCCATTCCCTTTCTCGTGCGCGGCCCGCTGGCCGCCCCGCAGTTCCTGCCCGACGTGAACCGCATGATCGAGGAGAAGAAGGACGCGGCGACGCAGGAGGCGGAACAGCCGGTGCGATAGTCACGGCGGCGCGGCCTTTGTGGCGGCGGGCTCATTTCCCCGCTTCATGACATGAACTCTCCAGCGTCGTCCCGGGCGCTCCGCGGCACGTCAGTGCGGCTGCGCGGACCCGGGATCATCCCTTCGATGCCCGCCGTCAGAGATCCCGGATCAGCGAAGCGGTACTTCGCACCGCATCGCGTCCGGGATGACACTGGAAAGATCGACCCCAATTGCCGGGGGCCGACGAACCAGACCCAGATCAGGGCCCCTCGGCCATGACACGGCGCCGGCCGCGCATCTTTCTGCGGATGATCAGGGCGCGGCGGCGGCGAGCTGTTCGTCGCGTTGGCGGCGAACCTCGCGACGCTTGGTGAGGATCGAGGCCGTCACCACGCCGACGGTGACGAGTCCCACCAGGATCGTGCACACCGCGTTGATTTCCGGCGTCACGCCGAGGCGGACCTGGCTGTAGATCTTCATCGGCAGCGTGGTGGCGCCCGGCCCGGTGGTGAAGCTCGCGATGACAAGGTCATCGAGCGACAGGGTGAAGGCCAGCATCCAGCCCGCCAATACGCCCGGCAGGATAAGCGGCAGGGTAATGAGGAAGAAGGTCTTCACCGGCGGGCAACCGAGATCCATCGCCGCTTCCTCCAGCGACCGGTCGAAGCCGACGAGGCGCGACTGCACGACCACGGCCACGTAGCACATGCAGAACGTGGTATGGGCGAGCATCACCGTCCAGAAGCCGCGATCCTGATTGATGGCGACGAACAGCAAGAGCAGCGACAGGCCGAGGATGACGTCCGGCATGACGAGCGGCGCGTAGATCATGCCGGAAAACAGCGAGCGGCCGAGAAAACGCCCCATGCGCGCAAGCACCAGCGCGCCGATGGTGCCAAGCACCGTGGCGATGGTGGCGGCGGCAAAGCCGACGCGCAACGTCACCCAGGCGGCGTCGAGCAGCTGCTGGTTGTGCAGAAGTTCGCCATACCACTTCGTGGAGAAGCCACCCCACACCGTGACCAGCCGCGAGGCGTTGAAGGAGAAGATCACCAGGATCACGATCGGCAAGTAGAGGAAGGAAAAGCCGAGCACGATGGAGGTGACGTTGAACCAGGACGGCCCGCGATTCATGGCTTGACCTCGCGATTGCTGCGATGCGCGGGGCGCGGGGGCTTTTCGGACGACAGGGTACCCCCACCCCTAACCCCTCCCCTCAAGGGGGAGGGGGACTGATTTGCGCCGTGCCGAGAAGATCTGCCATACGCACAGAGCCCCTGCTCCCCTCCCCCTTGAGGGGAGGGGTTGGGGGTGGGGGTGAGCCGCACATACCGAACCTGCCGCCTGCCCCCCTCTGTCACGCCTTCGCGTGACATCTTCCCCGCAAGGGGGGAGAGGGGTGCAAGGGGCGACTTCCGGAGCAAGCGCCTCATTTGTCCCGCTCCTGCATCTTCTGCTGCTGGTTCTGGAACAGCACGATCGGGATCACCAGGATCAGCAGCAGGATGACGGCCACGGCGGAGGAGACCGGCCAGTCGCGGTTGCGGAAGAATTCCACCCACAGCGTCTTGCCGATCATCAGCGTGTCGGAGCCGCCGAGGATGTCAGGGATGACGAATTCGCCCACCGCCGGGATGAACACCAGGAAACAGCCAGCCAGAACGCCCGGCAAGGACAGCGGCACGGTGATCTGCCAGAACGCCTTCCATGGCGGGCAGCCGAGGTCCTCCGCCGCCTCCAGCAGGCTCAGGTCGAGCTTTTCGAGCGTCGCGTAGAGCGGCAGCACCATGAAGGGCAGGTAGGAATAGACGATGCCGATATAGACTGCCCAATTGGTGTTGAGGATGACCAGCGGCTCGTGGATCACGCCCAGCCACAGCAGAAGCTGGTTCAGCAGTCCCTCGTTCTTCAGGATGCCGATCCAGGCGTAGACGCGGATCAGGAACGACGTCCAGAACGGCAGGATCACCAGCATCACCAGCGTCGGACGCCATTCCGGCTTGGCCCGCGTCATGCCGTAGGCAAGCGGATAGCCGATCGCCAGCGTGATGACCGTGGAAATGCCGGCGATGATCACGCTCGACAGGTAGGACTTCCAGTAGAGGTCGTCCTCCGTCAGCCAGACGTAGTTATCGAACGAGAATTGCGAGATCGCGTCGCGGATGCTCGCCCAGCCTTCAGCCAGATCGATCGTCGGCACATAGGGCGGGATGGCGATCGCCACGCCCGAAAGCGAGATCTTGATGACGATCAGGAAGGGCACGAGGAAGAAGAACAGCAGCCAGGCATAGGGCACGCCGATGACCCACCACCTGCTCGCCAGCCGCCGGCCGAGGACGCCCAGAAACGCACGCATGGCCGCGCCCTCCCCGCCTAATGCCTGAGGATGACGCCGGCATCCTTGCGCCAGGTCATCCATATCTTGTCGTCCCAGGTGAGCGGCCGCTCCACCAGACGCGTGACGTTGGCAATGCCCGCGCGCAGGTTGTGGCCTTCCTCGGTGCGGCAGTGCAACGTGGAGACATCGCCGAGATAGCCGATGTCCCAAATCTCGGCATGGACCATGAAGGCCGCGTCGGGCTTGTCGAGCGAGACGGTGATCTTTTCCGGACGGATGCCGAAGGCGACGTCGTCACCGATGTCGGCATCGGTCGTCTGGGCCACGTCGAAGTCGATGCCGAGTTCCGTGGCATGGAGCCGTGTCGTCTCGCCGTTTTTGGCGATGACCTTGCTCTCGATCAGGTTGATGTCGCCGATGAAGTCCGCCACGTAGCGCGAATTGGGGCTCTCGTAGATTTCGGAGGGCGTGGCGACCTGGATGATGCGGCCGGCATCCATGACCGCGATGCGGTCAGCCACCGTCATAGCCTCCTCCTGATCGTGGGTCACGATCAGGAAGGTCATGCCGAGGTCCATCTGCAGGTCCATCAGCTCGAACTGGGTTTCCTCGCGCAGCTTCTTGTCGAGCGCGGCGAGCGGCTCATCGAGCAGCAGCACCTTGGGGCGCTTGGCGAGCGAGCGGGCAAGTGCCACGCGCTGGCGCTGACCGCCGGAAAGCTGATGCGGCTTGCGCTTGCCGAAGGGCTCCAACTTGACGAGCCGCAGCATCTCCTTGACGCGGTCGGCGATCTCGGCCTTCGGGAAACCGTCCTGCTTGAGACCGAAGGCGATGTTGGCTTCCACGCTCATATGCGGAAACAGCGCGTAGGACTGGAACATCATGTTGACCGGGCGGCGGTAGGGCGGCACGCCGGCGAGGCTTTGGCCATCGAGAAGGATTTCGCCTTCGGTGGGCGCCTCGAAACCCGCCAGCATGCGCATGAGGGTGGTCTTGCCGCAGCCGGAGCCGCCGAGAAGCGCGAAGAACTCGCGCTCGTAGATCGTCTGGCTCAGGTTGTCGACAGCGGTGAAGTTCCCAAACCGCTTGGTGACGTTCCTGAACTCGATGAAGGGCCGCTTTTCGGGATCTTCCCACGGCGCAAAGGTCCGTCTGATCGGACCGATCGGTTTCTTGGCCAAATCCCCACCCCTGTCGAAATGCGACGAAAAGGTAACCAACCACCGGGGCGGTTCGTTCCGCCTGCCCGGTATTTGTCATTCCCACGAAGGCGGGAATCCAGCATTCCAGAGACCGTCGTTCGCGCCCGAAGCCCCTCCCCCCTGCGGTTGCTGGATCCCCGCCTTCGCGGGGATGACAATCGAGGGGAAGGCGAAGTCCCGGACAAACGCATATCGCTGCGAACGGGCCTTCGGGCACGGCAACAAGCCCACCCACTGCTGCACCGCAGACCGGCACCGGCGGCAAAACACCGCCAGGCCGTTGCCGTGATCGGGCCTACTGGCCGCTCTTGACCGAGGTCCATTCGCGAGTGACGACGCGGTTCACCTTCGGCGGGTAGTCGGTGACCGTGTAGAGGTGCTTCATCGCCTCGGCGCTCGGATAGATCGCCGGGTCGTTGATCACGTCGTCGTTGAGGAACTTCTGCGAGGCGAGGTTGCCGTTGGCGTAGTAGACGTAATTCGACGCCTTGGCGATGACCTCGGGCTTCATGATGTAGTTGAGGAAGGCGAGCGCGTTTTCCGGATGCGGGGCGTCGGCCGGGATCGCCATCTGGTCGAACCACATCAGGGCACCCTGCTTGGGAATGGAGAAGTCCACCGTCACGCCGTTGTCGGCCTCCGCGGCGCGATCGCGCGCCTGCAGCACGTCGCCCGACCAGCCGAGCGCCAGGCAGATATCGCCATTGGCCAGCGCGTTGATGTACTCGGAATTGTGGAACTTGCGGATGTAGGGACGGATCTTTTTCCAAAGCGCCGCCGCCTCGCGGATCTTGTCCGGATCCTTGCTGTCGGGGTCATAGCCCAGATAGTTGAGCGCGGCCGGGAAGACCTCGGTCGGCGCATCCAGCACGTAGATGCCGCACTTGGACAGCTTCTCGGCGTTTTCCGGCTTGAAAAGCAGATCCCAGTTGTCGACCGGGGCCTCCTCGCCGCCGAAGGCTTCCTTGACCATTTTCGGGTTGTAGCCGAACGCGGTCGTGCCCCACATGTAATTGACCGAGTATTCGTTGCCCGGGTCGTACTTCTGCACGCGCTCCTGAATTTCCGGCCACATGTTCTTCAGGTTCGGCAGCTTCGACTTGTCGAGCTTCATGAACACGCCGGCCTTGATCTGGCGCGCCAGGAAGGAGCCGGTGGGCACAACGACATCGTAGCCCGTGCCGCCGGCCAGCAGCTTGGTCTCCAGAACCTCGTTGCTGTCGAACACGTCGTAGACGACCTTGATGCCGGTTTCCTTGGTGAACTCCTCAAGGATCGACTCGTCGATATAGTCGGACCAGTTGTAAACGTTGACGACCTTGTCTTCCTGCGCAAGCGCGCTGCCGGCGACGAAGGCCACGGCCGCCACGGTTGCGGTAAATAGGATGCGCATGTCTGAAGCTCCCGTTTGCCAATTCCTGAGCCCGCACGGAGAATGCCAACGGCAATGCTCCGTCCCGGACCGCAATGGTCAGTTCCCGACGCCGAACCTAGATCAACCCGGGCGCAGGTGAAATCACCCGGGAGCATTAATCACGGCGTTTTTTATGCCAGCACGGACTCTTCAACGGCCCGCTTGCGCTGTCAAAGATAGGTTTCGCGCTCGAGCGTGGAAATCTCGCGGCCAAACGCCGTGAGTTCCTCGCGCTTGATGGCGGTAAGCGTTTTGTGCATCTCCTTGCCCACCGCCCGCTTCATGCGCTTCGACTTCTCGAAGGCATCGATGGCCTCGTCCATCCAGGGGGTGAGCCGACGCGCGCGGGTCTGATAGGCGTTGCCGGCGATCGCGCGCGGCGGATCCTTCCGCTTCTCCAGTCCTTCCAGCATGCCGGCGAGAACGCCGGTCAGCACCAGATAGGGATTGGCGTCGGCGCCGGCGATGCGATGCTCGATGCGGCGCGAGTTCGGACCGCCGGGCGGCACGCGCAGCGCGACCGAGCGGTTGTCGTGGCCCCAGGTGATCGAGGTCGGGGCATAGGAGCCCGGCTGCATGCGGCGGAAGCCGTTGAAGGTGGAGATATAGAGAAGCTGGCTTTCCTGCATCGTGTCGAGCAGGCCGGAAATGGCGTGGCCGAGCCGCTCCTCGCCCTCCTCCGCGTCGGCAAAGATGTTGCCGTGGGCGCCTTCGAGACTGACGTGGACGTGCATGCCGTTGCCCGGCCATTCCACAAAGGGCTTGGCCATGAAAGACGCCTTCATGCCGTGCTTGCGGGCAACGCCGGTGACGAGCCGGCGCAGCAGCACCGCGTCGTCGGCGGCGGTGAGCGGATCGCGGCGATGATGGAGGTTCAGTTCGAACTGACCGGGGGCCGCCTCGGAGACGGCGGCGTCGGCCGCGATGTTCTGCTCGTCGGCGCCGCGGCGGATCTCGTCGACCAGCGGCATCAAGGCTTCCAGATCGGACAGCGCATACATGTTCTGGCGCGCCGGCCCGCGCTGTGTGGAGAAGACCGGACGCGGCTGCTTCCCGTCGGCGGCTTCCTCAAAAAGGTAGAACTCCAGCTCGAAGGCGCAGGTGGCGGTGACGCCGAAATCGCGCAGCCGGCCGCACATTCCGGCGAGCACGTGACGCGGGTCGATCAGGAAGGGCGCGCCCTCGCGATCGTACATGGAAAGAAGCACCTGCGCGGTCTCGCGCTCGGCCCAGGGCACCAGCTGCAGCGTTTCCGCCACCGGCCAGCACAGGCCGTCCCTGTCGCCGGTCTCGATATGAAGGCCCGTTTCCTCCACCTCGCGGCCCCAGACATCGAGCCCGAACAGCGAGAACGGAAAGGCGACGCCGTCCTCGAAGATCTTGGCGAGCGCGCTGCCGGGCAGCCATTTGCCGCGCAACACGCCGTTGGTATCGGGCAGGATCACCTCGACCGTGTCGAGATCGGGATGGGCGGCCAGAAAGCGTTCGGCCGCCTCGATCATGTCGCCGTCAGGCGCGCGAAAGTCGGATCGGGCCAGAGGACCCATTCAACACCCCCACCGTGATGCCTTTCCTGTTCAGAGCCTCTCCTCACCCCGAACGCGGCATCCGTTTTTGCAGACCGGAACAAGCTGCCGGTCACTGACTTGTTGTTGTCACGAACTTGTCGCCGACGGCCCCGGATCGCGCGAGGCCCGGCGATTGCTGTCGTTTGCTGTTCTGGCAAAAATGTGATCACGTATTGGAAAGCCTGTCAACTGTTGCACAGAGCGGAGGCATGATCACAAGCTATGCAGGTGGATGAGGGGACCAGCTTGCGAGGGAAAACAAGCATGTGCCGAGCATTTGACGCTGGCCGCGGTTCCGGGACCGGGCAGCGCTTGCCCTTCTCCCCCCTTGCGGGGGAGATGTCACGCCTTCGCGTGACAGAGGGGGGTATGCGGCAGGCTCCGAGAAAGCGGCGTTACCCCCCTCTGTCACCTGCAGTGACATCTCCCCCGCAAGGGGGGAGAGGGGTGCAAGCTGCATGGTTCCAGACAACGGTCAGATACCGCCCTTTCGGAGGCCGCGCATGAACGCGAAGCCGGACGCGCCCGACCTGCCGGCACGCGTGGTGACGCGCGACCGCGTGATCGCGGCAGTGGAGGATGCGCTTTTGACCGGTCAGTTCGTGCCCGGACATGCGGTGACCCTTCGCGGGCTTGCCGCTCAGCTCGGCGTCTCGCCGATGCCGGTGCGCGAGGCGATCCGGGTGCTCTCGTCTGCCAACGCGCTCGACGTGATGGCGAACGGGCGCATCCGCGTGCCGACGATGACGCGTCGCCGGTTCGACGAGCTGCTGCATGCGCGCGTGCTGCTGGAGCCGCATCTGGCAGCCCTTGCCCTGCCGAACCTGCGGGAGATAGCCGGCGAACTCGTCCGCATCGATGACGCCATCGACGAGAGCCTCGTGACGGGCGATGTCATCGCCTACATGCGCCGCAACCACGAGTTCCATTTCCGCATCTACCGGGCGGCCGGGTCGGAGATCATCCTGCCGCTTGTGGAGCATGTCTGGCTGCAATTCGCTCCCTTCATGCGCACCGTATATGGTCGGGTCGGCACCTCGGTGGTGGAAGACCGGCACAAGGAGGCGATCGAGGCCATCAAGCACGCCGATGCGGAAGGCCTACGGCTGGCGATCGAACGCGATATCCTTGACGGGATGGGACTGATCGGACACTCCGTGCTGGATGGACCACCTCCGCAAGCCATTCGGCGGGGGAAACCGGCCACCAAACAGCCCCAGACGAGCGCCGCCCGGCGGCCGGATTGACAATTATCGGAATGTGATCACAATTCGCATGCCGCCGAAGAACCATGCGGAAACGCCGCGACCGCGGCCCGTGGCGCCCCGTCACGAGCCCGGAACCGGCCTTTTCCGCGGGCGGCGAGATCATTCGAACCCGAGGACTTACCGTGAGGGATACGCCCGAAAGCGCCGAGAACGAACCCGCTGAGACCGTTCGCGGCGTGGCGACTATGGAAGAGGCCAAAGCCTGGCTGAGGCGTCGACAGATCCAGGACATCGAGTGCATCGTGCCCGACCTTGCCGGCATCGTGCGCGGCAAGATGATGCCGACGGAGAAGTTTTTCTCCGGCCCCGTGATGAGCATGCCAGCCTCGATCTTCGCCCAGACCATTTCCGGCGACTACCCGCCGGACGATGACCGCTTCCACCACAACCCCACTGACGGCGACCTGTTCTTCGAGGCCGATTATTCGACGCTCGCGGTGGTGCCGTGGGAGACGGACCCGACCGCCCAGCTCATCCACGATGCGGTGACGCAGGAAGGCGCGCCGGTGGAAACCGCGCCGCGCAACGTGCTGAAGCGCGTGCTCTCGCTCTATGAGAAGGAAGGCTGGGAGCCGGTCATCGCGCCGGAGATCGAGTTTTATCTGGTGAACCCCAACACCGACCCCGACTATCCGCTGACCCCGCCGGTCGGCCGGTCGGGCCGGCCGGAGGTGGGCCGCCAGTCCTATTCGATCTCCGCGCTCAACGAGTTCGACGATCTCATCGACGACATCTACGACCTGTCGGAGGCGCAGGGGCTGGAGATCGACACGCTCATCCACGAGGAGGGCGCGGCGCAGATGGAGATCAACCTGCGCCACGGCGCGCCGCTGGAGCTGGCGGACCAGGTATTCCTGTTCAAGCGCACGATCCGCGAGGCGGCGCTCCGGCACAACATGTACGCCACCTTCATGGCGAAGCCCATGAGCGGCCAGCCGGGCTCGGCCATGCACATCCACCAGTCGGTGATCGACCCGGAAACGGGGCGCAACATCTTTTCCGACGAGGATGGCGACGCGACACCGGAATTCCTGTCGTTCATCGCAGGACATCAGGAATTTCTGCCCGCCGTGACCTGCATCATGGCGCCCTACGTGAATTCCTACCGCCGGTTCATGCGCAACTCGACCGCGCCGTGCAACGTTTTCTGGGGGCACGACAACCGCACTGTGGGCCTGCGCGTGCCGAATTCCAAGGCGAGCGCGCGGCGGCTGGAGAACCGCGTGCCGGGGTCGGACGCCAACCCCTATCTCGCCATCGCGGCCTCGCTCGCCTGTGGCTATCTCGGCATCAAGAACGGCCTGAAGCCCGATGCCCCGCGCTCCGGTTATTCCTCCAACGGCCCCTACACGATCCCGCGCGGGCTGACGGAGGCGCTGAAGCTGTTCGACGAGTGCGACGAGCTTGCCGAGGTGTTCGGAGAACGCTTCGTCGCCACCTACCGCGCCATCAAGCAGGAGGAGTACGAGACCTTCATGAGCGTGATCAGCGCGTGGGAGCGCGAGTATCTGCTCTTGAACGTGTAACGAGCGCGCTTCTTTTGATCGCGGCCGCCACCTTGCTTGCTCGGAGCCCCTCCTCTTCTTGCCTGAGGAGACCCCCACCCCTAACCCCTCCCCTCAAGGGGGAGGGGGATCGGTTCGGCAAGCCTGGCTGGCCAGGTGCATTCCTGACCAGCCGAGTGAGCACCGCGCCATTCCCCTCCCCCTTGAGGGGAGGGGTTAGGGGTGGGGGTCCCCTTCAAAAAAGCGACGCGGCCCCTGATCAAGAGAGAAATTCAATACCCGCGAGATACCCGTCACGACCCAACATCACCCTGCTTCGGAGTTCCTGCCCATGAACGTCAAGTCCAACATCTACCCCACCAAGGCGCTGCAGGAGCTGGATGCCGCCCATCATCTTCATCCGTTCTCCGAGCATCGCACATTGAACGCGGAAGGCTCGCGCGTCATCACTCATGCGGAAGGCGTGTGGCTGACGGATTCGGAAGGCAGGCGCATTCTCGACGGCATGGCGGGGCTATGGTGCACGCAGATCGGCCATGGCCGCCTCGAAGTGATCGAGGCCGTGCACCGGCAGATGCAGGAACTCGACTACTACAACCTGTTCTTCAAGACGACGCACCCGCCCGCCGTCGCACTTGCGGAAAAGCTCGCGAAGCTCACGCCGGCCCAGTTCAACCACGTGTTCTTCGTCGGCTCCGGCTCGGAGGCCAACGACACCGTTTTCCGCATGGTCCGCTACTACTGGGACCTGATGGGCAAGCCTGAGAAGAAGACCATCATCGGACGGTGGAACGGCTATCACGGCTCGACGCTGGCCGGCACGAGCCTCGGCGGCATGAAGGGCATGCACGGACAGGGCGACCTGCCGGTGCCCGGCGTCCACCACATCGCCCAACCCTACTGGTTCGGCGAGGGCGGAGACATGAGCCCGGACGAGTTCGGCATCTGGGCGGCCAACGAACTCGCCGTCGCCATCGACAAGCTCGGAGAGGACAAGGTCGCCGCCTTCATCGCCGAGCCGATCCAGGGCGCGGGCGGCGTGATCATTCCGCCCGACACCTACTGGCCGGCGGTGAAGAAGATCCTCGACGAACGTGACATCCTGTTCGTCGCCGACGAGGTGATCACCGGCTTCGGCCGCACCGGCGAATGGTTCGGCTCCACCTATTACGGCATCGAGCC
Organism: Breoghania sp. JC706; assembly: GCF_037026715.1. Taxonomy (NCBI): domain Bacteria; kingdom Pseudomonadati; phylum Pseudomonadota; class Alphaproteobacteria; order Hyphomicrobiales; family Stappiaceae; genus Breoghania; species Breoghania sp. JC706. Next base: position 170,265 of record NZ_JBANCG010000006.1, on the reverse strand, counting down.
CGACCTGATGCCGATCGCCAAGGGGCTTTCCTCCGGCTACCTGCCGATCGGCGGCGTGATGGTGTCCGACAAGGTCGCCGATGTCGTCATCAACAAGGGCGGCGAGTTCTACCACGGCTACACCTATTCCGGGCATCCGGCCTGCTGCGCGGCCGCGCTCGCCAATCTCGCCATCATGGAAGACGAGAAAATCGTCGAGCGGGTGAAGGACGATATCGGCCCTTACCTCCAGAAGAAGTGGATCGCGCTGGGCGCGCATCCGCTCGTCGGCGAGGCACGCATGGTCGGCATGATGGGCGCGCTGGAACTGGTTCCGGTCAAGGGAGACCGGAAGAAGAAGTTCGACAATGAGGGCGCGGTCGGCACGATGGCGCGCGACTTCTCCTTCGACAACGGCCTCGTCATGCGCGCGGTACGCGACAGCCTTATCCTGTCGCCGCCGCTGGTGCTTTCCCACGAGGAAGCGGACGAACTGGCACGGATCGCCGAAAAGACGCTCGACGACACTTATGCCGCACTGAAACGCGAGGGAAGGGTGGGATAATTCCCGTCTGCTGCGCCACCTGAGGCGCGGCCCGTCCTGCCTTGAAGAGGTGGCGCCGGGTGTGCCGCCGATCCTTCGAGACGGCCTTGTCGGGCCTCCTCAGGATGACGTTATCGGGTGGTTGTTTTCTTTAATTCATCCACAAACACAACGTCATCCTGAGGAGCCCGCGCAAGCGGGCGTCTTGAAGGATGGGCGCCCCGCTCCGCCCCTTGGCTTCACCTTGAGGATTGTTCCTTCGTCCGCCACGAGACCCCGCCCATGTCCGTTCCGTCCTACGATCCTGCTTCCTACTACACCGCCACCATCAACGACGACCGGCCGCGGCCCGCGCTGACCGAAAGCCTGACGGCCGATGTCTGCGTCATCGGCGCCGGGTTCACCGGCATTTCGGCGGCGCTGCATCTGGCCGAACAGGGCTTTTCCGTGGTGGTGGTGGAACAGAAGCGCATCGGCTGGGGCGCATCGGGGCGCAATGGCGGGCAGTTGCATTCCGGCCAACGGCGCGACCAGCACTGGCTGGAGGCTCATGTCGGCAAGGATCAGGCGCACGTCTTATGGGACATGGCGGAGGAGGCGAAGGCCCTCGTCAAGGATCGCATCGCGCGTCACGCGATCGATTGCGACTGGGCGGACGGGCTCATCCATGCGGTCCACAAGAAGGCCTGGCTCGCCGCCGAGCAACGCGAGGCGGAAGAGCTTGCGCGCGACTACGGCTACGACGCCATCACGCTTCTTGACCGCGACGAACTCGCGGCCGCCATCGGCACGGATGTCTATTTCGGCGGCTATCGCGATGCCGGCGCCGGCCACTTGCATCCGCTCAACTTCGTGCTCGGCATGGCGAAGGCGGCGGAGGATGCGGGTGCGCGGATCTTCGAGGCGACGCGCGTCACCGACATCGGCTCGGGACAGCCCGTCGTCGTGAAGACGGAGAAGGGCGAGGTGCGCGCGGCCAACGTGGTGCTGGCGGCCAACGGCTACCTGGAGGGGCTGGAACCGGCGACAGAAGCCCGCGTGCTGCCAATCAACAACTACATTCTGGCGACCGAACCGCTGGGCGATCGCGATCCCATTCCGGGCGACGACGCGGTGGCCGACAGCCGCTGGGTCGTCCACTACTGGCGCATGAGCCCCGACCGGCGGCTGATCTTCGGCGGCGGAGAGACCTATTCGCGCCGCTGCCCCGCCGACGTCTCCGGCTTCGTGCGCCGGCACATGGCGAAGATCTATCCGCAATTCGCAAACGTGCGCATCGATCACGCCTGGGGCGGCACGCTGGCCATCACGGCGAGCCGCATGCCCTATTTCCGCAGAACCAGGCCCGGACTCTATGTCGCATGCGGATTTTCCGGCCACGGCGTGGCGATCGCCAACCTCGCGGGCCGGCTCATCGGCGAGGCCGTGGCCGGCGATGCCACCCGCTTTGACATGTTCGCAAAATTGCCGATGATGCCGTTTCCCGGCGGAAAATGGCTGAGAACGCCGATACAGGCACTGGCGATGACATGGTTCGCACTGCGCGACCGGCTCTAGCTCGCAATCACGCCCGAAGTGTATTGAACCCGCGGTTTTTCCATCATTTCCGCCGAAGAACGTGGCGGAAACCCCAAACCTCCGCAGGGGAACCGTCGCCCCAATATAGTGTTGCTTGCATAAAAAACCTTCGCAACCAGGCGTAGTTGCCGCCATCGCCAATTAAGATGGCTTTAATCCGATTGTGTTTTCTACTTAACCCGTCGCCAAAGGGCGGGTTTGCTTTTCCGACCTGCTCCGCGGCGGCGGCCGACGTTCCTGGAGGAACTGCCACAAACGGGTTGAGGGAAACCTGCGGGAGGGTAACGGCCATGCAAAGGGCGTCTGGAGGGGATGAGCCCCGAATTCAGCCCGATGCGCGACTTTTTCAAGCCGGAACTGGCCTGCCGCAATGATGCGGAGACCATTTCGGAAGTGGCACGGGATCGGCCCATGGACACGATATTGCTCGTCGAGGATTCAAGTTTCTTCGAAAAGGCGGTGACTCGCAGCTTCCGCCGCGCCGATGGGTTCGACATCGTCGTCGCCAAGACCTGCGCCGAAGCCACCGCCATCCTGCGAGAGGATGCGGCGCGTTTCGCGGTCGCCCTGGTCGACCTGTCGCTGCCCGACACGACCGACGTCGAGACGGTGGACCTGACGACAGCGTTCAGCGTCCCGACCATCGTCTTCTCCAGCCGGTTCGATCCCGCCCTGCAATCGCGCCTCTATGCCAAGGGCATCGTCGATTACGTGCTGAAGGACAGCCCCGCGAGCCTTTCCTATCTGCGCGAACTGGTGCTCAGGCTGCGTTCCAATCGCGGCATCGGCGCGCTGCTGCTGGAAAGCGGCCAGGCTCCGCTCGGCGATGCGGCCGAGCAGTTGCGCCGGCTTCAGCTTTCGGTGACCCGCGTCACCGACCCCAAGGACGCGCTGCAGCAGCTCAACGAACACGAACACATCCGGCTTCTCGTGCTGGACCAGGACCTGCCCGGCGTCGATGCGATCGATCTCATCAAGCAGGTGCGCCTGCGTCGCGGGCCGGAAAAGGTCGCCGTGGTGTCGCTGACGGAAGGATGCGACCAGACAGACATGGTGCGGCTTCTGAAGAGCGGCGCCAACGAGGCGCTGGCCAAGACCTGCCCGCCGGAAGAATTCCTGCTGCGCGTCGGCCAGAACCTCGACACGATCGACCGGATCCTGAAGCTGACGGATGCGGCCAACCACGACGCCATGACCGGGTTGCACAACCGCCGCTTTCTGTTCGATGCCGGCACCCGGCTCTACGTGGAATGCCGTCGCAGCGAACAGCCCGTGCCGGTGGCGCTGATCGACGTCGACCGCTTCAAGCAGGTCAACGACCACTACGGCCACGAGGCCGGCGATCTGGTGATCAAGAACCTGGCGGAGGATCTCGTGACCGCCTGCGGCAGCGGGGTTCTGGCCGTGCGGCTGGGCGGCGACGAGTTCTGCATGCTGATGCCCGGATGCGAGATCGAGGAGGCGAAGAGCTGTTGCGCCGCCGTCTACAGCCGATTCCGCGCGCGCGCACATGTCTTCGGCGGCGAACGGGTGGACGTGACGCTCTCCATCGGCCTGTCGTCGGGCTACGAAGACGACCTGGAAGAGGCGATCCGTGCGGCGGACGAGCAGATGTACGCCGCCAAGAGCCGCGGCCGCGACCGCATCATTGCCAAGAACGACGCGATCCCGCGGGTGGAAGAGCGGCTTGAGCGGTTCCTGCTCGACGTGTGAGATCCCATCACACGGCGGGGCGCAGGCGAAGACAAGATAAAAAGATCGCGAAGCGGCTTCGCCGCGCGTCTTGCGCTGGGTTCCGGGTCTGGCCATGCGCCTTCGGCGCAGATCGCCCGGGATGAAGGCGCGTGTGGGAAGCTTCAAGCCCACCACCCATGCCCTCATTCCGGACAAGCGAGGCCCCAATTCGGAACTGGGCCGAGCGCCGATCCGGAAGCCAGCGACCAAGGGCGGCGAAGCCGTTCCGTTTCCCTTCTCCTTCCTTCCGTCTTCCGTTGCCTTCCTCCCCTTCCCAACTCCCTTCCTGCCAGAAACCGGAAATCTTTTTCCTCTTTCGATTTCGCCTTGAAACCCCATGCCCGGTAATTCGCCGGCCCAATGCCTACCCTTTTAGGACACCAACGGGTTTTCCGCGGAGTGGCTCATGGGCCGGCACAGCAACGAATTCGATCGCAGCACACGCCTTGACGTCTTCCCGACCTTTCACAAGGTCGCCGGACGGCGCGTGGTGGTGGTCGGCGGCGGCGACGAGGCGGCGGCGAAGGTCCGCCTGATCGGCGAGACCAATGCCGACATCGTCATCGTCGCGCGCGACATGTCGCCGGCGCTTGCACGGGCGGCCGAAAAGGCCCGCGCCCGGCATATCGCCGAGGACTTCGCCGCACACCATCTGGCGGGAGCCGCGCTGGCCTTTTCCGCACGCGAGGATGAGGCGCTCGACCGTGAGGTCGTGGAGACGGCGCGCGACATGGGCATTCCGGTCAATGCCGTCGACCGGCCGGAGCTTTGCGACTTCTATACAGGGGCGCTCGTCAACCGCGCGCCCGTCGCCGTGGCCATTACCTCCACCGGGGTCGGGCCGGTGCTTGCCCGCCACATCCGCGCACGCATCGAGGCGCTGTTGCCGCGCGAGACGGGGACGCTGGCGCGGCTTGCGGAGAGTTTCCGCGAAACGGTTTCGAGCTTCGTGCCCTCGCCGGAGAGCCGGCGCCGGCTGTGGGCGTCGTTCTTCTCCGGCCCCGTTGCGCATGCGACCTATGCCGGCCGCACCGACGAGGCCCGCGCGGCCGCGCAGCGGCTCATCAACGGGGCTGCGGACGAGACCGGTTTCGTCTGGCTGATCGGCGCAGGCCCGGGAGCAGAGGACCTTTTGACGCTGCGCGCCCAGCGCCTCTTGCAGGAAGCCGACGTCATCGTCCACGACCGGCTGGTGCCCGATGCTGTCGTCGCCATGGGAAGGCGCGATGCGGCACGCATTCCGGTCGGCAAGGCCAAGGGTGCGCATTCGGTCACGCAAGGCCGCATCAACGAGATACTGGCGCAAGAAGCCGCCAAGGGACTGCGCGTCGTGCGGCTGAAATCCGGCGATCCGATGATCTTTGGCCGCGCGGGCGAGGAAATCGCGGCACTTCGCAAGGCCGGCGTTCCTTACGAGATCGTGCCGGGCGTGACCGCCGCCTTCGCCGCCGCCGCCTCGGCCGAAATCCCGCTGACTTTGCGCGGCGTCGCCTCAAGCCTCGTCTTCGCCACCGGCCACGACAAGGACGGCGAGACGCTGCCCGAGTGGGCGGGCCTTGCGCTTTCGGGTGCCACCGTCGCCGTCTACATGGGCCGTACCGTCGCTGGACGCGTCGCCGGGCAACTTCGCGCAGCCGGCCTCGACGCGGCAACGCCGGTGATGGCGATCGAGAACGCTGCAAGACGCGAAGAGCGGTCCTTCGCCGGGCGGCTCACAGATCTTGAGACGTTTTCGGCACGCGACGACGTCAACGGCCCGGTGCTGATCGTCATCGGCGAGGTGGTCGCCCATGCCGCGCTGGAACGCGCCGAACCTCTCGCGCCGCACACCGCGCCCGCGCTTTCCGTATCCCGCTTTGCTGCCGCGTGAAGACGCGTGCCCGAGACCACGAGGCCGTCATGAAGCCGATCTGCAAGCTCGTCACCGCAAACCGCCTCGCCGACGGCGAAGTCGTCTGGCTTGGGGCGCATGGCGCTTGGGTCGAAACCATCGAAAACGCCCTCGTGCTTGAGGACCCCGCAGCGGTGGAAGCGGCGGAAGCGGCAGCGGTCAGGGCCGTCGCCGCAAACGAGATCGTCGATGTCGACACGATCGACGTGACCCGCCAGGGCGCGGGCGTCGTGCCGGTGCGGCTGCGCGAGCGCATCCGCGCCGCCGGCCCCACCTTCCGAACCGATCTCGGCAAGCAGGCGCAGGCCTCCCGAGCCTTTGACGCGGCCTGACCAAGCCATCCGCCAGGAGTAGCCCCGTGTACCGTTACGATGAATTCGACCAGGAATTCGTGGACCAGCGCATCGCGCAGTTTTCCGATCAGGTGCGCCGACGCCTTGCGGGCGAGCTGAACGAGGACCAGTTCAAGCCGCTGCGGCTGATGAACGGCGTCTACCTGCAGCTTCATGCCTACATGCTGCGTGTCTGCGTGCCCTACGGCACACTGAACGGCGCCCAGATGCGCAAGCTCGCCCATATCGCGCGCACCTATGACCGTGGCTATGGCCACTTCACCACGCGCCAGAACATCCAGTTCAACTGGCCCAAGCTCTCCGACATCCCCGCCATCCTGAAGGAACTGGCGGAGGTGGAGATGCACGCGATCCAGACGTCGGGCAACTGCATCCGCAACACCACCGCCGATCATCTGGCGGGTGCGGCCGACGACGAGATCGCCGATCCGCGCCCCTATGCCGAGATCATCCGGCAATGGTCGTCGCTGCATCCGGAATTCACGTTCCTGCCGCGCAAGTTCAAGTTCGCGATCACCGGCGCACCCCATGACCGCGCGGCCATTCAGGTGCACGACATCGGCATGCAGATCGTCAGGAACGCGGCGGGCGAGCTGGGCTTCAAGGTCTATGTCGGCGGCGGCCAGGGCCGAACGCCGATGATCGCCAAGCTCGTGCGCGAATTCCTGCCCGAGGAGGATCTGCTCGCCTACTCGGAAGCGATCCTGCGCGTCTACAACCGCTACGGGCGGCGCGACAACAAGTACAAGGCGCGCATCAAAATCCTGGTGCATGAGACCGGGATCGAGGAGTTGCGCGGCGATATCGAGGCGGAATTCGAGAAGATCCGCCACGGCGTGCTGCAGCTTCCCGCCGACGAGGTGCGCCGGATCGAGGCCTATTTCGCGCTGCCCGCGCTCGACCCCACGGCAACGAGCGCACGGTTCGAGGCCAAGCGCGCCAGCAACCCGGCATTTGCCGCCTGGGCGGAGCGCAACGTGCATCCGCACAAGGTGGCGGGCCATGCCTCGGTGACGATCTCGCTGAAGCCCATCGGCGGCGTGCCGGGCGATGCCTCGGCCGAACAGATGGAGGCGATCGCGGGGCTCGCAGAGGAATTCGGGTTCGACGAGCTGCGCGTTTCCCACGAGCAGAACCTGATCCTGCCGCATGTGCGGCTCGACGATCTCGACAAGGTCCACGACGCGCTCGTCGCCGCCGATCTGGCGGAGGGCAATGCCGGGCTCATCACCGACATCATCGCCTGCCCCGGGCTCGACTACTGCGCGCTTGCCAATGCGCGTTCCATCCCGATCGCGCAGGAGATTTCCGAGCGTTTCGGCGATGCCGCGCGCCAGCGCTCCATCGGCGATCTGAAGATCAAGATCTCCGGCTGCATCAACGCCTGCGGCCATCACCATGTGGGCCACATCGGCATTCTGGGCGTGGAGAAGAAGGGCGAGGAGCTCTACCAGCTGACGCTGGGCGGCTCCGCCGACGAGCACACCTCGATCGGCTCGATCATCGGACGCGGCTTCGACGGCGACAGGATCGTCGATGCGGTGGAAACGGTGGTCGACACCTACCTGAAGCTCCGCGCCAACGACAACGAAACCTTCCTTGCGGCCTATCGCAGGGTCGGCGACGCACCTTTCAAGGAGGCGCTCTATGGCACAGCTTGACGCGACTGCCCTCGCGCTCGATCCCGAAAACGCGCTCAGGGCGGAAGCCCAGGCGCTCAATGTCCAGTATGGCGGCCTGCCGACACCGGACCTGCTGGACCATGTCCTTCACCGGCTCTATCCCGGCAGGATCGCGCTGGTTTCCTCCTTCGGCGCGGAGTCCTCGGTGCTGCTGCATCTGTTGGCGCAGGTCGACCGGCATGCGCCGGTGCTGTTCGTCGATACGCAGAAGCTCTTCGGCGAGACGCTGCGCTATCGCGAGGCGCTGATCGAGCGCTTCGGGCTGACCGGCGTGCGCACCACCACGCCGGACCCGGACGACCTGGCAACCGCCGATCCGCAGGGCTCGCTGTGGCTGCGCGACACCGACACGTGCTGCCATATCCGCAAGGTGCTGCCGCTGGAGCGCGCGCTCGACGGCTTCGATGCCTGGATCACGGGACGCAAGCGCTTCCAGAGCGCCACGCGTGCCTCGCTTTCGGTGTTCGAGGTCGCCAACGACCGCATCAAGGTGAACCCGCTCGCCACCTGGTCGGTGGATACGCTGAAGGCCTACGCGGAGACGCACGACCTGCCGCCGCATCCGCTGGTCGCGCAAGGTTTTCCCTCCATCGGCTGCATGCCCTGCACCGACCGTGTGGCGCCGGGCGAGGACCCCCGCGCCGGACGCTGGCGGGGTGCTGAAAAGACCGAATGCGGCATCCACCTGCCCACCCACGGGCGCGAGATCGACGGCAGCGGGATCTGAGCATGGCCGAAACGCAGGCAAACGACATCTACAGGGACGGCAGGTTCCTCCCCGACAGCTGGACGTATCTGGCCGACGACGATCCGGTTCCGGCCGAAGGCGCGGTGTTCCTGTCGCTTTCCCGTTTCCTCGCCGACATCGCGGTGCTGCGCGGACGCAACGCAGCCACTGGTGTCGTCGTGGAAGCCGGCGGGGACGTGCGATCGATCGCCGACGAGCTGGCGCATGTGGCGGCGGTGGCCGTGTCCTTTCCGAAATTCACCGACGGGCGCGGCTATTCCACCGCGCGCATCCTGCGCGAGGATCTGGACTTTGACGGCGAGATCCGGGCGATCGGCGACGTGCTGATCGACCAGATCGCACTGATGCGGCGCTGCGGCATCGACGCCTTCGAGGTGAGCCATGCCCCCACGCGCGCGGCGCTTGAGGCCGGGCACGTGCCGGAGGTCGACAACTACTACCAACCGGTCGGCCGGGCTTCGGAGGTTCCCACGGGAACGCGACCGTGGCTGCGCCGGCCGGCGTGAGGAGGGATGGGGGGTCCGGGAAACTCCTGCCCTGATCTCCCTTCTATTCGTGCATCCCTGCCGCTTCTCGCCCACGTCCCCATCTCGCTTGACCGGCTCCTCCGATCCGCCTCCAATGCGGCGAAACACGAGGAGCCTTCAATGTCCGATATCCGCATCGAGGAACGCGAAACGCTGATCGACACGCCGCGCGTCAAAACCGAGCGGCTGGTGCTGTCGCGACCCGACGGAGAAACGCGCGAGCACGTGGAGCGGATCGTCCACGATCACGGATCAGCCGCAACCGTCCTGCCGTACGATCCGGTGCGCAAGACTGTGCTGCTGACCCGCCAGATCCGTTTCCCGGTCTATGTCAGGGGCGACGCGGCGCTGCTGGTGGAGCCCTGCGCGGGGCTGATCGATCCAGGGGAAACGGCCGAGGATGCTGTGCGTCGCGAGGCGATGGAGGAGATCGGCACCCGGCTCGACACGCTGGAAAGGGTGGCAGAGGTCTATACCTCGCCCGGCTTCATGACCGAGAAGATCGCGCTCTATCTTGCCGCCTATGGACCGCAGGACCGGGTGGCCGACGGCGGCGGGCTTGAGGAGGAGCACGAACACATCGAGGTGCTGGAATGGCCGGCAGCACGCCTCGGGACGATGCTGGAAGCCGGAGAGATCAACGACGCCAAACTGCTGATACTGACCCAGGCGCTGCTGGCGCGGCGGCCGGACCTGTTTGAGTAGATTTCCCTGCTCGTCCGATGCTTTCGCCAGTTTGAGCTAATTCCTATCGAGACGATCGGAATATGTTCTGGCGGCGTCCCCTCCCCTTGCGGCGGCTTGCCGCAGCAATTTTGCGCGCGCTACCCTCCCCCCAACAACAATCATAGGGAGGAACGTCATGGGTAATCGTCTGGAGGGGAAAGTCGCCATCGTCACCGGCGCTGCGTCGGGGTTCGGCGAGGGCATCGCGACGCGGTTTGCCGAGGAAGGCGCCAAGGTCGTCATCGCCGACATGAACGGCGAAGGCGCGGCCCGCGTCGCCAGCCACATCGGGGCAAACGCGGTGGCGGTCACCGCCGACGTGACCGACACGGCCGACGTGGAGGCCATGGTGGCTGCGGCGCGCGGCAATTTCGGGCGGCTCGACATTCTGGTCAACAATGCCGGCTACACCCACAAGAACGGCCCGATGCTGGACATCGACGAGGAGACTTTCGACAGGCTCTTCGACGTCAACGCCAAGGCGATCTATCTGGCCACGCTGAAGGCGGTGCCGGTGATGGAGGAGACGGGCGGCGGCGTGATCCTCAACACCGCATCGACGGCGGGCCTGAGGCCGCGTCCGGGGCTGACCTGGTACAATGCGTCGAAGGGCTGGGCGATCACAGCCTCCAAGTCGATGGCGGTGGAGCTCGCGCCGAAGAAGATCCGCGTCAACGCTCTGTGCCCGGTCGCGGGCGAGACGGGCATGCTGCATCTCTTTCTCGGCGAGGATACGCCGGAGATGCGCGAGAAGTTCCGCTCGACCATTCCGCTCGGCCGGCTCTCGCGCCCGGAGGACATGGCCAATGCCGCCCTGTGGCTTGCTTCGGACGAGGCGGAGTTCATCACCGGCGTGGCGCTGGAGGTCGACGGCGGGCGCTGCGTGTAACGGGAGCCCCGCATCCGGCGCGAATCGTTGCGGTAGAATGGCACACGAAAAAACGCCGCTTGACACGTCGTTGCGGCAGCAAGCTAGCGTGTGCACGTTATTGTCTTACCGATCCACTCGGAGAAAAGATGAAAAAGTGCATGACCTTAGCGGCAGGGGTGGCAGGCCTGCTCGCCGCTTCGATGCTGACCAGCCCGACGTCCGCGCGCGTGATCGACTTCAAGATCCAGTCGTCCGGTCCGGTCTTCGACGGCCAGTCCTACGGGGATGCCGGCACCTATGAGCGGATCGACGCGATCGCCACGATCGCCGTCGATCCGAAGGCGCCGGAAAACGCCGTCATCGTCGGCATCGACAAGGCCCCGAAGGACAAGAACGGGGACGTCGTTTTTTCCACCGAGGTCTCCATCCTGCGCCCGAGCGAGGCGGCCAAGCGCTCTCCCTTCCTTTTCTACGAGATCGTGAACCGCGGCCGCAACCTCGCTTTCTCGGCACTCGATGGCGCGCATTCCAACTCGATTCCGTCCTCCGCGGAGGATGCCGGCGACGGCTTCCTGCCCGCGCACGGCGACACGATCGTGTGGAACGGTTGGCAGCCGCATCTGGCGGACAAGTTGATGAACATCGACCTGCCCGTGGAGAAGGGCGTAACCGGTATGTCCCGCGAGCAGGCCATCTTCGACAAGGCCGGTGAAACCGGCACGATCAAGCTGACCTACCCGGCCGCCGATCTTGATCCGGCCAAGGCGACGCTCACCGTTCGCACCGACGACGCCGACAAGGCCGAGACGCCCAAGGGCCTCACCTTCAAGTATGTCAGCCCGAGCGAAATCGAGATCACCCGTCCGGCCGATGCGCCCGCCGGCGCGATCTACGAATTCGTCTACCCGGCCAAGGATCCCGTTCCCGCCGGGCTCGGCATGGCGGCGATCCGCGATGTCGTGTCGTTCCTGCGCGGCAATCCCGGCCACGACGCTAAGTCCCCCGTGGACGGCATCACGTACACCGTCGGCATGGGCATCTCCCAGTCCGGCCGCCTGATGCGCGACATGATCTATCAGGGCTTCAATGCCGACGAGGGCGGCAAGCGCGTGTTCGACGGCGCGATGATCCACATCGCAGGTTCCCGCAAGACCTTCGTCAACTACGCCTTCGCGCAGCCCGGCCGCTACTCCCGCCAGCACGAGGACCACGACTTCCCCGGCGATCAGTTCCCCTTCACCTACGTGAAGACCACGGACGCGATCTCCGGCAAGACCGACGGTATCCTCGAGAAGTGCCAGGAGACCAAGACCTGCCCGAAGATCATGCATTCGGACAGCTCGACAGAATTCTGGCAGGCACGCGGCTACCTGCTGACGACCGCAACCGACGGCAAGAGCGCGCTGACGATGCCGGACAACGTCCGGCTCTATCTCATCGCCGGCACGCAGCACTTCTCGCTGTGGGACGCAAAGCCCGCGACGAAGGAGCAGGCCGCCTATCCGACCAACCCGCTCAGCGCCACGCCGGTGCTGCGCGCGCTCTATGACGACATGGAAGCCTGGGTTGCCGATGGCACGGAGCCCCCGGCCAGCCGCTACCCGAACCTCACCGACGGCACGCTGGCCGCACCGGCCGACCTCGCCTATCCCGAGATCGCCGGCACGCCGATGAAGCCGAAATACAACGTGCTTCAGGCGATGGACTACGCCACGCTGCCGCCGACCCGCGGCAAGGCCTACCCGGAACTGGTGCCCACGATCGATGCCGACGGCAACCCGCAGGGCGGCGTGACCCTGCCGCGCCTCGCCGCTCCGCTCGGAACCTACGAGGGCTGGAACCTGCGCACCAAGGGCTATGCCGAGGGCGAGCTCTTCAGCACCACCGGCAGCTTCATCGCCTTCCCGGCGACACCTGTCGACGACGACAGCCGCGACGCCCTGGCCGAGCGCTACGAGAGCACGGATGCCTATCTCGCGCAGGTCAAGGCAGCGGCAGAGGAACTCGTCGCCAACCGTCTGATGCGGGAAGAGGATGTGGCGAAGACACTGGAATACGCCAAACGCGACGCCGAGGCGCTGCAGTAGGTCAGCGGTTCCCGATTTCGCAAGAAACGACGCCCGCCGGAAGACCGGCGGGCGTTTTTCATTCCCCGAGACCTCGGGCGCTGGGGCGCTATCCAAATGCGCCACACCCTCCATCGTCATTGCCGGGCGCAGTCCGGGCAATCCAGCGCGGCCTGCGACTGTCAGGACGACGGCCATGGATCACCCGGACTGCGCCGGGTGATGACGAGCGGAGAGATTGTGCCTCGGGTCCAACGATGACTTCTTGCCTGGCGCTGCGCGGGCCGGGACCCTACTTCAGCGCCTGCAGCACGCTCACGTAGTTCGCGACCGCCGCGCCGCCCATGTTGAAGATGCCGCCGATCTCGGCATTGGGAAGCTGCATGTCGCCCGCCTCGCCGGCAAGCTGCATGGCGGTGATGGCGTGCATGGAAACGCCGGTGGCGCCGATCGGGTGGCCCTTGGCCTTCAGCCCGCCCGATACGTTGACCGGCAGCTTGCCATCGACCTCGGTCCAGCCCTCCAGAATCGCCTTCGCACCCTGGCCTTCCGGCGCGAGCCCCATCGCCTCATACTCGATCAGTTCCGCGATGGTAAAGCAGTCGTGGGTTTCCACGAAGGAAAGATCATCGAGCGTGATGCCGGCGGATTTCAGAGCCCGGTCCCAGGCGGTGGCACAGCCCTCGAACTTCAGGATGTCGCGCTTGGACATCGGCAGGAAGTCCTGCGCATGCGCAGTGGAGCGGAAGGCGACGGCCTTCCTCATGCCAAGCGCCGTCTCGGTGTTGGTGAGGACGATCGCGGCGGCACCGTCGGAGACGAGCGAACAGTCGGTGCGCTTCAGGGGACCTGCGACGATCGGGTTCTTGTCGCTCTCCGCGCGGCAGAACTCGTAGCCGAGATCCTTGCGCATCTGGGCATAGGGGTTCTTCACGCCGTTCCGATGGTTCTTCGCCGCGATTGCCGCCAGCGCGTCGGACTGATCGCCGTATTTCTGGAAATAGGCCCCGGCGATCTTGCCGAAGACGCCTGCAAAACCGGCGGGAATGTCGCCTTCTTCGGCAAGGTAGGAGGCCTTGAGCAGGTTCTGGCCGATCTCCGGACCCGGCGTCGTCGTCATCTGCTCCACGCCGACGACCAGCACGAAGCGCGCCGCACCCGAATTGACCGCGCGGACCCCCTGATGGACGGCGGCGGACCCTGTCGCGCAGGCGTTTTCCACCCGCGTCGCCGGCTTGAAGCGAAGCGCCGGGTCGGCCTGCAGCACCAGCGAGGCCGTGAAGTCCTGCGCGGAGAAGCCCGCGTTGAAATGGCCGAGCACGATCTCGTCGACGTCAGACGCCGCAATCCCCGCGTCGGCCAGCGCGCCGTTGGCCGCCTTGACGATCAGGCTCTCGACGGTCTCGTCGGAAAGCCTGCCGAAGGGCAGATGCGACCAGCCGACAATTGCTGCACTCATGGAAATCTCCTCCCTGTGAAGCGCCGCGCCGCGGGCCCGGCAAAGCCGCACCGACGGGCAGGCGCCCTGGCGCCGCCAAGAGCGCCGTTTCCTCCGGCTGCAAACGTAGCGCGGAGTGTGCGTTGCAACAACGGCAAAGATCGGCAGACGCCAGAAGCAAAGGGATGCAGCAGCGAAGCGAATCAGTTGGCGGTCGACAGGATGGACCTGAGCGCAAAGGTCGCTTGCGGACAAATCGCGCGCAACACCATGTAGACGGTGCCCGCAGGGCTGAGGTAGCGCCGCGTCAGCACCAGCCGACACAACCCCGACGCGAAATCGGGGGAAACCTCGCAGCGGATTTCTTGAAGAATCTGGGCAGGGCGAAGCCCGTGCAGGGAGGCCAGCAACGTGGGCAGATGCCCGCCTGACAGATGCGGCACGGCATCTCCACACGCCTCGTCGAGATAGATCCGGGCCGCAGCTTCCCAACCCGCCGTCTCGTCGCGAAAGACACCGGAAAGCCGCAGCATAGGTCCGCCCGACGGCAGATCGAAGTCCGCCCTGTCCGCCGCCGTTACCGTGGAAACGCCCTCCAGATGGAAAGGCCAGTCGAACGGCGAGGCCGCGAATCCCTCGACCACATGATAGCCGGCACCGACAGAACGTTCCTGCGCACGCACCACCTCCGTGCCGCGCCCCTGGCGCGACTTGACGAGGCCGCGTTCGCGCAACGCCCTGAGCCCGTGCCGGATCGTATGCCGGCTGACCTGAAACCGCGCGGACAGCTGCGCCTCTGTGGGCAACAGCGTGCCCTCGGGATGGATCCCCTCACGGATCTCTCGGCCAAGGGTCTCGGCGATCTGCTCGTATTTCGGAACCTGCATCTGCATTCCGTGATCAAGCGTTTGAAAACATAATTCGCATTCCGGGAATTGGCATTGTCTCTTGTTACACGGAAGGAGATCTCTTTTTTGACCAACCCTAGATAGAGGCAAGTGGTTTATAACTTTATGGTTACTAACACTCGGCCTCCCGGATTCGCTCAACGTAACCGGCGCGCCTTGTAACCTTGCGATTGCGCGCCGTGTATCTCTTTTCTTGGCGACGACAAAACACACGCGACACGACACCCCCTCGCTCCAGCTGCACCTGCGGAATATCGAGCGGTTTTCGGCTACCGCATCGCAAACAATGCCGCTGATCCGAACTGACTGGCTGAACCGACTGGCCGAGCACGTGGACTGCACAAGTGGGCCGGGCGAGAGCCCCGGACAAGAGGCCTGACAAGAGCACCCAGCGAAAGAGACCAGCCCGGCGCCCCTCGCACAGCCGCCCCTCCCGGGACGGGTTGGGCAGGAGGGGCCGGGCAGAAGGCGAAGGGCCGGATGGACCGGGTCGTAGACCGAGGATCATGCACCGCAAGCTTACGCGAGCCTTGCCGGGCGAGCGCGGCAAGGGTACATGCGCATGTATCATGGCTCTTCCACCGCTCCTCACCCTGCAATCGATCCGGCTCACCTTCGGCGGCACCGCGCTGTTCGAGGATGTCGAGATGGCCGTCGCGCCGGGCGACCGGCTGTGCCTCGTCGGGCGCAACGGCTCCGGCAAATCGACCCTGCTGAAGATCGCCGCCGGCCTTGTCGAGGCCGACGGCGGCCGCCGTTTCGTGCAGCCCGGTGCCACGGTGCGCTACTTGCCGCAGGAACCGGACCTTTCCGGCTTCGCGACCACGCTCGCCTACGTGGAAGCAGGGCTTGCGCCGGGAGACGACCATTACCGGGCCCAATATCTGTTGAACGAGCTGGGCCTGACCGGGGAGGAGCACCCCGAGCAGCTTTCCGGCGGCGAAGCCCGGCGGGCGGCGCTGGCGCGGGTTCTGGCGCCGGTTCCCGACATCCTGTTGCTGGACGAACCGACCAACCACCTCGACCTGCCGGCGATCGAGTGGCTGGAGGAGGAGCTCTCCTCCATGCGTTCGGCCCTCGTCCTGATCTCGCACGACCGCCGTTTCCTTCAGGATCTCGCCCGCTCCACGCTGTGGCTGGACCGCGGCACCTTGCGTCGGATGGACCAGGGATTTGCCAATTTCGAGGCATGGCGGGACGACGTTCTGGAGCAGGAGGAGCGCGACCGCCACAAGCTCGATCGCAAGATCGTGGCCGAGGAGCATTGGGTCCGCTACGGCGTCACCGCAAGGCGAAAGCGCAATATGGGACGCATGCGCGCCCTCGCCGACCTGCGCACGCAACGCCGCGAACAGCGCAAGTCCCAGGGCAACGTCAAGCTGACCGCAAGCGAGGGTGAAACCTCCGGCAAGGAGGTGGTCAAGGCCGAGGAGATTTCCAAGGCTTTTGGCGAGCGCGCGATCGTCGACCGGTTCTCCACCATCATCCAGCGCGGCGATCGGATCGGCATCATCGGGCCGAACGGCGCGGGCAAGACGACGCTGCTGAACCTTCTGACGGGAAAGCTTCAGCCCGACAGCGGCAAGATCAAGCTCGGCACCAACCTCCAGATGGTGACGCTCGACCAGCGCCGGGCGAGCCTCGATCCCGCATGGACACTGCGCGAGGCGCTGACCGACGGACGCGGCGACAAGCTGGAGATCGGCGGCGTCACCAAGCACGTCGTCGCCTACATGAAGGATTTCCTGTTCACTCCGGAACAGGCGGGAACGCCGATTTCCGCGCTTTCGGGCGGCGAACGCGGCCGGCTGATGCTGGCACGCGCGCTCGCCACGCCCTCCAACATGCTGGTGCTCGACGAGCCGACCAACGATCTCGACCTGGAGACGCTCGATCTCCTTCAGGAACTGATCGCCGACTACACCGGCACCGTGATCCTTGTCTCCCACGACCGCGATTTCCTGGACCGGGTGGCGACATCGGTCATCGCGGGCGAGGGCGACGGCACCTGGATCGAATATGCCGGCGGCTATTCCGACATGGTCGCCCAGCGCGGCCACGGGGTGCGGGCGCGCAATGAGGGTGCGCAAGCGTCGGCCAAGCCCGGCAAGCCGCAGACGGGTTCGCCGGACAGCGCACCGGCAGGAAAGCCGCAGACGGCGAAGCGCAAGCTGTCGTTCAAGGAAAAGCACGCGCTGGAGACCCTGCCCGGCCGGATGGAGACGCTTCAGGCCGATATCGCCACGCGGCGCGCGAAGATCGCGGACCCCGCCTTCTATTCGCGCGATGCGGACGGATTTTCCCAGGTGACGGCGGAGCTGGAGCGGCTGGAGGGCGAACTGGCGGCAGCCGAGGAACAGTGGCTGGAACTGGAAATGCTGCGCGAGGAGCTGGAAGGCCGGTGAACGCAGAAAAGCCCGCCCTGCCCGAGATTTACGTGGACGCCGACGCCTGCACGGTGAAGGCGGAGGTGGTGCGCGTGGGCGAACGGCACGGGCTCACCATGCATTTCGTCACCAACCAGTGGATGCGGCTCGACGACAGCCCGCTGGTGAAGCGCGTCATTGTGCCCGAAGGTCCGGACGCGGCAGACGACTGGATCGCAGACGCCATCACCGCACGCGACATTTGCATTACCAACGACATCCCGCTCGCCTCGCGCTGTCTGGAGAAGGGCGCGCAGGTTCTGGGCCAGTCCGGCAAACCGTTCGACGGGGCGGGCATCGGCATGGCGCTTGCCATGCGCGATCTCAACCGGCACCTGCGCGAAACAGGGGAGATTCGCGGAGGCGGACGGGCGGTGAGCCAGAAGGATCGGTCCGCCTTCCTGTCCGCGCTTGAAAACATGGTGCAGGCGGCACGGCGCTGCCGCTGACAGCCCTTAGCCGTCGTATTGCCGCCCGGCCTCTATCAAATGGAAGACTGGACAAACGGCCTCTTCCGCTACAAGATTTACCTAACGGAAAATAATAGGCTGCCGCGATCGAACGATCGAGCGGCGCAATGTTCGTTGTGCACTTCGGATTAACCGCAGCAGGTCGGGTTACTGCCGTTGAGCACCCCAGGAGACGTTGCGCGCGCACCGGCGCATGGAGTTACATCCGAGCGCCGGCAGGTAAGCGTTATCTTTTGCGACATCGTGCAATCGACTGCCATGTCGTGCGCGCTGGAGCCGGAAGATCTCTGGGCGGTGATGAACCGCTATCGCGAAACCGTCCGCGAAATGGTGCGTTCGCTGGGCGGCATCATCTGCCACCACAAGGGCGACGGCATTCTGTGCTGCTTCGGATATCCCGCCGCGCACGAGGACAATGCGAGCCGCGCGGTAATGGCCGCGCTTGGCGTGCTGTCCCACATGGAACGCGAAAACCGGCGTTGCGCGGTCGGCGACAACAGCGCAACGCCGCTTCGCCTGCGCATCGGCATCGCGACCGGCGAAGTGGCGATCGTCGACAACCGTGCGAGCGATCCTGACGGACTTGAGCTTCTCGGCCCCGCACCGAACCTGGCCGCACGTCTCCAGACCGGCGCGGGGCAGAACATGGCGCTGGTGGACGACACGACCTATCGCCTGACGCGGAGCGAATTCCGCTTCGCACCCGCCCGCACGGCCCGGCTGAAGGGATTTCGCGACCCGATCACCGTGCACCGGCCAGTGGCCGCGGAGCCCCGCCGCACCCGCTTCGAGCGGAGCGGCGGCGGCAGGCTTTCCGAATTCGTCAACCGCGCGCACGAGCAATCGGCCCTGTGCGACGCCTGGCGGCAGACCTGTGCCGGCCGCGGACAGGTGGTTCTGGTGACGGGCGATGCCGGGATCGGCAAGTCGCGGCTGGTGCGGCACTTCCTGGAAGGCCTCGGCGAGGCGCGCCCGCGCGATATCGAGCTGCAATGTTCCGCACTGTGCTCGCGCACGACGCTGCATCCCTTCGCGGCCGGCCTCAGCCATTTCATCGGACTGGAAGAGACCGACACGGAGGAGGCCAAGGTCCACCGGCTGCGTGCCTTCCTTGCCGGGCTCGGCATCCGCGACGGCTATTCGGTGCCGCTGCTCGGCCATCTGATCGGCCTTGCGGCGGCGCAATGCCTTCCGCTTCTGGGCATGCTGACGCAGACCGAAATAGCCCGGCGCACTGCGGCGCTGATGGTGACGTGCCTCGCGGCACTTGCCGACCGCCATCCCGTCATCCTCTTTGTCGAGGACGTTCACTGGGCCGATGCGGCCTCTCTGGACCTCATCGAGGCGCTGGCTGCGGGAAGCGTGTGCAGGCCGGTTATGATCCTCCTCACCTCTCGCCCTTCCCCCCGGACCGGGCCATGCGCACCGCTGGACGCGCTGCACAATGCCCCCAACAGCCGCGTGCTCACACTGGAAAGGCTGGGCCGCCGCGATGCAGCACGGATCGCCGCCAGCATCGCGCACCTTGCGGGAGCCGGCCCGCTTCGTGGCGACTGGATCGACCGGATTGTGGAGCGTTCCGATGGCGTGCCGCTCTTCATCGAGGAACTGACGCGGGCGGTCATCGACAAGGCGAGCGATGCAGCCACCTTGCCCCAACACAGCTCCGTGCGCGGCCCCGACGACGGCATTCCCGCGACCTTGCGCGATTCGCTGGCCGCCCGCCTGGACCGCCTGCGATTCGGCCTGCCCGGCGGCCCCTCGCCCAAATGGATTGCCCAGATCGGTGCCTGCATCGGGCGGGAATTCTCGCGCGAGATGCTCATGCGGCTTGCCGACATGCCCGGCATAGCGATGCCGGGAACCCACGGCCCCTGCAAGCGGGAGGCTTTGCTTCAGGATGCGCTGAACCGACTTGTGGAAGCGGATCTGATCTGTCCCGTCTCCGATCTCGGCGACAGCTATCGCTTCAAGCACGCGCTGGTGCAGGACGCCGCCTATGCCGGCTTGTGGCGCGACGACAGGAAATACATCCACGCCTGCCTGCTGGCGCTGCTGGAGGAAAACGGCGGCGCCGAAGTGGCCGGCAGCGTGGCTTCCGGCGCCAGGCCGGAGCTGCTCGCCCATCACGCCTGCAGGGCCGGCATGCCGGAAACCGCGGTCCGCCACTGGCTTACCGCGGGACAGCACGCCGCGCGACGCTCGAACATGACGGAGGCGCGGTCGAGCTACGAGGAGGCGCGGCGGATCGCCCGCACCATCGCAGACGAGACCAAGCGCACGGACGCAGAGCTGGAGGCGCTGGTCGCGCTCGGCACCGTGCGGATGATGGAAAAGGGCGTCGGCGGGCTCGGTGTGGAACACTGCTTCGACGAGGCGCGCAAGCTCGGCGAAGAAAAGAACGGCGACCGTGGCCTGACCGCGTCGGCGCAGCTCGGCAAGCAGCTCATCCTGACCGTGCGCGGACGCAACCGCGAAGCGCTCGGTCTTGCCCGCACCTGCCTTGCGACGGCGCAGCTTGCGCAGGAACGCTCCTACGAAATGGAAGCCCGCCGGCAATATGGCGTGGCCTTGTTCTGGAACGGCCGCCTGCAGGAGGCCTGCCGCCATTTCTCGACTGTCGCGCTGCGCCACGAGGAGGCGCGGCCGGGCTATCTCTCCGTGCTTTTTGGCCCCGATCTGCGCACCGCCTCGCTCTCGCTGCTGGCGCTGTCGCAGGCTCTGCTCGGGTTGAGCGAAACCGCGCTGGAGACGAGCCGACAATCAATGCGCATCGCGATGGAGACGAATCACAATCACAATCTCGGCTATGCGCTGCTGTGCCGGGCCATGTTGTTCGACCTGCTGGAGCTTGCCGAATGCGGCGATGCGGCGGAAACGGCGGTCGAATTCTGCACCAATCGGGATCTGCGGTTCTGGGCCGCCTGGTCGCGGGTCGTTCAGGGAAACGCGCTGATCCGCATGGGCAACGCGGCGGAGGGGCTGCGGCAGGCGGAGGCCGGCTTCGATGCCTTCATCGGCACCGGAGCGGGCGTGGCGCGCCCTCACCTCATCGCAATCCTCGCCAATGGCGACCAGAGGCTGGGTGCGGACAAACGGGCCCTCAAGCGGCTGGAGACAGCGTGCCGGATCGCGCGGGAGGATGGAGAAACGCTGTTTGAGAGCGAGCTGTGGCGCGCACGCGCGCTGCTTGGCAAGGATACGGCGGCACCCCGGCGGACCGAACGCCTGTTCACCGCCGCCCTCAGGCGCACGCGCGAGCGCGGACTGCTGCTGTTCGAAGCCCGCACCGCGCTTGACTTCGGCCACTGGCTCACCGCAACGGCACGGTGCAAGGAGGCGCGTACGGTCGTCGCCGAAACCCTGGAACGCTGCCGCGAAGGCGAGGACCGCGCGGGCATGGCCTTACTCGAAACCTTCCTGCAAGAAAACGCCGCCTGAGCGGGCGATCCACGCGCCTGCCGGCCGGTCGCCCAAGACGCCGGTCGCCCAAGACGGTTCTTCCCTGGCTATTCGGCAGCCACCGGTGCTTCGGCCAGCGCGGCGCCGGGTTCGAGCGCCGGCAGGGCGGGAAGGCCGAGCTTGCACAGATCCGGGTTGGGCGCGGCCTCTTCGGGAATGCGCCAAAGCCCGCTCGCCAGCGCCGCGCGTCCCCAGGAAAGCGATGCCGTCCATCTGGCCAGCGGAATGGAAACGAGCGGCCCCAGGAAAACTGGCAGCGCAGGGATCAGAACGGGCGTGGCGAAGGACGCGAACCAGGCGACGCCGGCCGCGCCGAACAGGGTCTGCGGCCAAAGCCTGCGTACGGCGCTGGCGTAGGGCACCGCGTGGAGCCCCCGCCGCTGGGCAGACCATGTACCGCCGCGCCCCAGCGCCAGCCTGGCGATGAAGACGGTGTGGGCGAGCGCCATGACAGGCGCGAGCAGCATGGAAAAGACAATCTCCGCGACAACGCCCGCGAGGATCCGCGCCGTGCCGCCGAAAGCGCGCCGGCGCTCCGGGGTCGCGAGAATATCGAGGACGGTGGCGAGCTTCGGCGCGAAGACCATTCCCATGATGCTGGCGAAGAGCGCGCCACCGAGCACCGGATCGAAATTCAGGACCGCGTTGTCCTGAAAGATGACAAGGCCTGCGGAGAGCATCATGAAGGCGACCCAGGCCGGCGAGCCGGCAAACATCAGTATGGCGAGCACGAGCTGCATGCGGCTGACCGGCCGGATGCCCTTCATGCCGAGAAGCTTCAGATACTGCATGTTGCCGTGGCACCAGCGCAGATCGCGGCGGATGAACTCGATCAGGTCCGGTGGGTTCTGCTCGAAGCTGCCGCCTTCGAGCGGCAGAACGCGGACCTCGTAGCCCGCCCGGCGCATCAGCACGGCCTCCACCTGATCGTGGCTGAGGACGGGGCCCGACAGAGGCCCGCTGCCGGAAAGCTCCGGCAGGTGGCATGCGGCGATGAAAGGCTCAAGACGAATGAGGGCGTTGTGTCCCCAGTAGGGGCCGCAGTCGCCCTGCCACCAGGCCGAGCCCAGCGTGTAGGAGCGCATGCCGAGCCGCATGCCGAACTGGAAGATGCGGGCAAAGGCGCTCATCGTCGGCAGGCCGACCACGAGGCTCTGCACGATGCCGAGCCTCTCGTGACGCTGCATCAGCCGCACGAGGCGCAGGATGGCGGGCGCATCCATGTAGCTGTCGGCATCGAGCACGAGGGCGAAATCGTGCGCAGCCCCCCAACGCTCGCAGAAATCGCGGATGTTGCCGGCCTTGAAGGCGTGATTGTCGCTCCGCCTGCGGTAGGTGACCGCGATATCCGCACCCCAGCGCGCCTGAAGGGAGGCGGCAAGCCTCTCCTCCGCGCCGATGATCTCGTCCCACGAGCTGTCGGAGAGCAGATAAAGATGGAAATGCCGGCAGACGCCTTCCTGAAGCAGTCCTTCCAGCATCGTTTCCACGCTGCGGGCGACGCCCTCGACCTCCTCGTTGCGCAGGCACACGAGGATCGCGGTGGAACGCGCGATCGGCGCCAAGGCGTCCTCGTCGGCCAGCAGCGGATTGACGGCGACGGCCGGATTGCGGGACAAGCGCATGAGCGCAAGGCCGATCACGGCGTTCCAAAAGCCTATGACGAGCCAGGGCAGCGTGACGAGAAAGAGCGCCAGCAACACGCCCTCGACCGGCAGGATGCCGCCGCGGTGCATGGAGGCGAACATCAGCAGTGCGAGGCCGGCGAGGCTCGCACCGACCAGCACGGCAAAGACGATGCGCCGGCGGGTCATTGCACTGGGCGAGACATGCGCGGATCGATCAGGGAACACGGCGGCAGAACTCATGTCTGATTTACTCGAAATGACGCCGACCCGACTGCGGCGGATGAAGGAAACCGGCAATGGCTGAAAGAGCAACGACGGGGTCCACGGTGGCCGAAGCGCTTTGGTACATCGGCGCTCGTTGCGCCGCAATACGGCAGGAGACGCTGGGTGAGCTTCCGCCCGATCACATTCGCGTTGAGACCATTAGCAGCGGCATCAGCCGGGGAACCGAGAGCCTCGTCTTTGCCGGCGCGGTGCCGGAAGAGGAATGGCAGCGCATGCGCGCGCCAATGCAGGCCGGCAGCTTTCCCTTCCCGGTCAAATACGGCTACCAGAGCGTCGGCCGCGTGGCGGCCGGGCCATCGGAATGGATCGGTCGGACCGTCTTCGTTCTGCACCCTCACCAGACCCTCTTCGACGCGCCGGTTTCCGCGGCGACGCTCCTGCCCGATCACATTCCGCCAACAAGAGCGGTTCTTTGCGGCAACATGCAGACAGCCCTTACCGCCACGTGGGATGCACGGCCAGCGCCGGGCGATCACATTAGTGTGGTCGGCGGCGGCGTGATCGGATTGCTGACCGCCTGGCTCTGCGCGAAGATCCCGGCAACCTCGGTGGAGCTTGTCGACGTGAACGGCACGCGGGCTCGGCTTGCCGAAGACCTGGGGCTCTCCTTCGCCACACCGGATCGCGCGCGCGCCGATAACGACCTCGTGATCCATGCCAGCGCCAGCGAGGCCGGGCTGGAGACGGCCCTGTCGCTTGCCGGCGACGAGGCCCTTGTCCTGGAGATGAGCTGGTACGGCGAAAAGCCCGTCAAAGTGCCGCTCGGCGGGGCCTTTCACAGCCGGCGGCTCAGGATCGCGGCAAGCCAGGTCGGACGCATTCCGGCCGACCATCGCGCCCGCTGGGATTTCGCCCGGCGCAACCGGACCGCCATCGCGCTTCTTGACGATGCCCGCCTCGATGGGCTTCTTGAGGAGCCGATCGCCTTCCGCAGCCTGCCCGAAGCGCTGCCGCGCATCTTCGACAGGCAGAGCGGCGTGCTCTGCCAGGTGGTGGACTACGGCACGGCGTGACGCGCGAGAAGTTGGCGAAGCCATCCTGTTGCGCGTCGAGGACCCCGCCCGAACGAAACCGGATTCAACCCACGGAGTGTACCCGCTTGTTTGCCGTCGAAGTTCGCGACCACATCATGATCGCCCACAGTTTTGCGGGCAGCCTTTTCGGCCCGGCCCAGGCCCTGCACGGGGCGACCTTCGTGGTCGATGCCGCCTTCCTGGCGCGCAGTCTCGATGCCAATGGCGTCGTCATCGATATCGGGCGGGCGCACGAGGCGCTGAAGGCGATCCTGGCGCCGCTCAACTACCGAAATCTCGACGAGGTCGAGGCGTTTGCCGGCATCAACACCACGACGGAATTCCTGACCGGTTACATCCACGAGAAGCTGAGCGAGGTGGCGCGCGCGGACGGGCTGGGGCGCCCCGGCGCGGAAATCGACAGGATCCGCGTCACGCTTTCGGAAAGCCACGTGGCGCGCGCCTGGTACGAGGGCCCGATCGGCGCGGAGAGCGGCGGCGGCAAATGACGGGCGCACGGCTCGTCTTCGCCTATCCCGGCGCGCTCGACACACCGAGCGGCGGCTACGAATACGACCGCCGCATTATGGCCGGGCTGGAGCGGCGCGGCTGGTCGCTGATGCCGCTCTCTCTGGGCGTTGGGTTTCCCTTCGCCGCAACCGAGGTGTGCGAGCGGGCCCTGGCGCAGCTTTCCGGCCTGCCCCAGGCGGTTCCCGTGGTCATTGACGGACTGGCGCTCGGCGTGCTGCCGGCGGCGGCAGCGACGCTGGGGGCCGGACGACCGCTGATCGGCCTCGTCCATCACCCGCTGGCGCTCGAAAGCGGCTTGTCCCGCGAAACGGCCGAGGGCCTGCGGACGAGCGAGCGTCACGCGCTTGCCGGATGCAGGGGCGTGATCGTGCCGAGCCCGGCGACCGCACGCGTCCTGACGGCAGACTACGGAGTTGCGCCGGCTCAGATCGTCGTCGTGCGCCCGGGTACGCATGGGACCGGCGGGTCAGGGCCGGCGCCGGACCGCCGACAGCGCACGAGCGATGACCCGATCCGGCTTCTCGCGGTGGGATCGCTGGTGCCGCGCAAGGGACACGAGATCCTGCTGGATGCCCTTTCGACCATGGCGGACATGCCGTTCCACCTCGATATCGCCGGCAGTCCTGACTTCGATCCCGATTGCGCGGCACGGATCCGCGAGAAGGCAAGATCCCCGGCACTCGCCGGTCGGGTGACGCTGCACGGCGTCGTCGGACGAGAGGCACTCGACGCGCTTTACGGACAGGCGGATCTGTTCGTCCTCGCTACCCGCTACGAAGGCTACGGAATGGTCTTTGCCGAAGCGGTGGCGCATGGCGTTCCGGTGCTGGCGACTGGCGACGGTGCGGTAGCCGAAACGGTGCCCGAAGGTGCGGGGCGGGTGTTTCCCGCGGCCGATGCGGCCGGCTTTCGCAAGGCCCTCAGACAGCTGCTGACAGATGCCGCCATGCGCGAAGAGCTTGCCGCCGGTGCGCGCAGGGCCGCGGCGCGCCTGCCGGACTGGGACACGGCTGCGGACGAATTCGCGGCCGCGGTCGCGCGCTTCACACAACCGAGGGAGAAGACGCGATGACAGGATTTTCTGCCGATTGGCTCTCCTTGCGCGAACCGGCCGACGAACGGGCCCGCGCCCGCGAGATACGCGACGCCGCCGTGCGCTCAGTCGCCGGCAAGGCCGCACCGCGCATTGTCGATCTCGCCTGCGGCACCGGCTCGACGCTGCGGGCGCTTGCCCCTTCGATCGGCTCCGCCCAGCGCTGGCGGCTCGTCGATAACGATCCGGCGCTGCTTGAGCGGGCGCGCAGCGAATGTGGCGGGCGCGCCGGCATCGAGGAACTTGAGACGATCGCGGCGGACCTTGCCGACGATCCTGGAGCGGTGATCGCGGACGCGGATCTCGTCACGACCTCGGCCTTTCTCGATCTCGTCTCCGAGGACTGGGCGGCGCGCCTGGTCGCGACGCTCGCGAACCGCGGTCTGCCCTTCTACGCGGCACTCAGCTACGACGGACGGGTGAGCTGCGAGCCGGCACATCCCCTCGACGACAGGATCACGGAACGCGTCAACCGGCATCAGCGCGGCGACAAGGGTTTTGGTCCGGCACTCGGTCCCGACGCGGCGCAGAAGATAGTCGAGCTCCTTGAAAGGGCTGACTTTTCCGTGATGCAGGCGCGCTCCGACTGGACTTGCCGGACAAGCGAACCCATCTTCCAGAGCGAACTGATCGGCGGCTGGGCACTGGCGGCAGGGGAAACCGGCGGGATTTCCGCCGACGATCTAGCGGACTGGAAAGCGTTTCGGCTCGCGGCGGTCGCAGCGGGCAGGTCGTGCATTCGCGTCGGCCACGTGGATGTCTTCGCCCGCCCGCAAGCCGACGTGCCAACCGCCGTTCACGGCAGCGTGTAGAAAATATGGCTTTTTCCGGCAACCGCCTCTGGTAGGGTGGCTGCCCCTTGGGAACTGGACCCGTGGAAACCGGAAAGGGCCGCCGGAGTTTGCTTGAGCGGTCTGCCGTCGCTCGTGCCGGATTGAGCGCCGGATCGCCACCCCCGATGCCACGTCGTGGCCTCTCAGTCATGAAACGCGTGTGATGCTGCAAAAGAACACTAGCTCTTCGTTCCAGTCCTTCGGGGACCCGATCCTGACGGCGGTTCACCGGTCCCTTGGCGAGATGCAGGGTCGCCGGCCGCTCGCCGTCGCTTGCGAGGACGGCTTGCGCTTCGCGCTGGTGCTGGACGGGTGCGGCGACGACGAGATCGCTGCATTCATCGATGGTTTGTGCGGCGGAGAGGCCGATCTCGTGCTGTCGGCGGTTCGGGCAAGGATGATGCGGCTTGCGCCCGAGATCACGCACGGCGCCGTCGCCACGCCCGTCGCATCGCCGGCGGCGGGTGGCCCGGGCGCCCTGCAATTGATGGAAATCGCGACCGCACCCGAGCTGATATCGCAGCCGGCTTCGGTCTTGCCGTTCGAAGCGGCAGGCCGCGCGGCGACAGCCGCGGTGGAGCTTGCCAAGCTCGCACAGCGCATCCCGGCCTGTCTGGTCGCGCGCAATCCCGCGCCTGCCCCCGTCGACGAGAGCCTGATCGTGGTGAAGGCGGAGGAGGTGGAGCGCTTCCGGGCCCGGCTGGCGGCCACGCTGAAGCCGGTGAGCGAGGCCCGCGTGCCCATCGCGGAAGGAATATCGACGCGTTTCGTGATCTTCCGCAATGCCATCGGCGGCATCGCCACGGCGGTCGTCGTTGGCGAGCCGGACGCGGAAAAGCCCGTGCCCGTGCGCGTTCATTCCTCCTGCCTCACCGGCGACATCTTCGGCTCCAGACGCTGCGATTGCGGCGAACAGCTACAGCTCGCCCTGCGCAGGCTGGACGAACTCGGCGGCGGCTGCCTGATCTATCTCGATCAGGAAGGGCGCGGGCTGGGGCTTGCCAACAAGATGCACGCCTACGCGCTGCAGGATCAGGGGCTCGACACCGTCGATGCGAACATGGTGCTGGGCTTCCACGACGACGAGCGCGACTACCACGCAGCAGGCTTCATGCTGAAGCGCATGGGTTGGGAGCGCATCACGCTTCTGACCAACAATCCGACCAAGCTCCGGGGGCTTGCGGATGCGGGCATCGAGGTCGTCGACCGGATGCCGGTGGTAACCGAGGTCAATGGCGACAACCGCCGTTACCTGGAAACCAAGGCGCGCCGCGCCGGACACCTGCTCGATACGGCCGGATTTCTGGAGACGGTTTGACGCCTGGCGACTCGGCCGATCGGACGCGTTTCCGATGCCCTGGCGCAGGCATCATAACCTAACGACAGACTACGCATTTTCGGCTAGTGTTTCCTTCGCCTTTCGGAGGGGAGACATTGCATGCAGACAGATGAAGTCGCCTATGGCGCGACGGCGCGGTCGTTTCACTGGGTCACCGCCGCGCTGGTCCTGACCATGATCCCAGCCGGGATCGCGATGGGGAACGTGCCGTCCGGTGCACTCCAGAATTTCCTGTTCGACTTTCACCGCTCGTGTGGAGTGGTGCTTTTCGTCATTACCGCGGGCCGGCTCCTGTGGCGGCTGAAATCGCCGCCGGCGCCAATCATCGAAGACATTCCCGCCCTCCAGAGACTTGTCGCGCACATCGTCCACGTCCTGCTCTATGTGCTGCTTCTGGTGCAGCCCATCATCGGCTGGATCGGCACATCGGCCTTCGGTGCGCCCATAACCGTGTTCTGGCTGTTCGTGCTCCCGCCCGTCGTCGGCAAGGACAAGGCCATGGCCGACACGTTCTTCGAGCTTCACGAGACGCTGGGGCTGGCGATGGCGGCGCTTGTGCTCATGCATATCGCCGGGGCGCTCTATCACCATTACATCCGCCGCGACCGCACGCTCATGCGGATGGTCACCGGCGCCTGATCGGCGGCGGGGCAAAGGGATCGCGGGTATAGGCTGGCGTGTTCTGGCGCCGCAGAAGCTCGTCTGCCTTGCGGCGGGTCTCGTCGTTCTGGCGATCGCGGATCTGCTGCTGGCGCTGGCGCAGGGAGTCGCGCAGCGCCTGATCGGTCTGTTGTTGCTGGCGCTGCAACAGTTCCGCCCCGCTCGGTGACAGCTGCGCGACGGCGACCGAGCCAAGGGCAAGGGCGACAAGGACGGGCAGCAGCAGGGCGATAAAGGTGCGCATGGCTCCGATATAGGGTCTCAGCCGGTGGATTTGGAGGGCAAAATCCGGCCCTATCGCCGCATGTGAGCCAATGTGCCAGAGGGATTGATCTGGAGCGCTTTCCGTTCAGACGATTCCGTCTGAACGGAAAGCGCTCTAGGCCCGGATAGGGCCTATCCAGCTTCCGCCAGCCCCTTCTCGCGCTCAAGGCCCGCGACGAGGTCGTTAAACCCCTCGCCCTGTATGAGGATGTGGCTCTTGAGGATGGTTTCCACCTCCTCAGGCTCTTCCCTGACGATGGCCGCGACGATGGCGCGATGCTCGGCAAGCGAGCGGCGCATGCGCCCGCGCACGCAAAGTTGCAGGCGTCGATAGGGCTTCAGCCGGCGATGCAGCGCCATCGCCTGGGCGCAGAGATAGCCGTTGCCGCCGGCGCGATAGATCAGGAAATGGAAGCGCTCGTTCTCGTAGTAGTAGCGGTCGAGTTCGCCGCGCGAACAGGAGGCCTCGCAGGCCTCCAAAGCGGCGGTCAGCTCCACGGTCTGCGCCCTTGTGATCCGGCGTGCCGCAAGCCGGCCGCACATGCCTTCGAGTTCCGCCATCACCTCGAACATCTCGATGATCTCCGAAATCGACGGCTTGCGCACGAAGGCGCCCCTGCGCGGCTTCAGTTCCACCAGCCCCGAGGCCGCAAGATGCTGGATCGCCTCACGGATCGGGGTGCGCGAGACATCGAAGCGGGTGGCAAGGCGCACCTCGTCGAGCCTGTCGCCGGGCGCATAGGTTCCCGTCAGGATGTCCTGTTCAAGCTGGTCGCGCAGCCGGTCGGCGATACGCTCACTCATCAACACGCCTCACGTTACCCCTGCTCCATCGCATCCTGCTCCCATCTGCGCCCGGCGCTCGCGATAGGGAGCCCTCCCCCGCTCGTGACGTCACCGGAGCCCGGGGGACGAAACGGCGCAAAATCTTTTCCCGGCTTCAAGGTCATGCCCCCGCGACGAAACGGAATTGTTGAGACAACCGTTTAGGCTTCCACGTCCCCTACGGCATAAAGCGCCTATTTTTGTGTCATTTCTTGTATACAACAACCTTGACTCTGTGTGCACGCCTCCGTCAAGCTACACTTCCCTAACGTTATAAAAATGCCGGCAACGACCGGCGGGAGGAAACGACATGCTGACAACCGCCTTGCGGAAATCCATCACTGTGGCCGCCATCACCACAGCCCTGGGGGCGACAGGCCTCATGGGCATCGCCTCGGCCGCCGACGTCACGCTCAAGGCCTCACACCAGTGGCCCGGCGGCAAGGGCGACGTGCGCGACGAGATGGTGCAGATCCTGGCGCGCGAAGTGGAAAAGGCCGATGTGGGCCTGAAGATCCAGGTCTATCCGGGCCAGTCGCTGTTCAAGGCGAAGGAACAATGGGGCGCGATGGTCAAGGGCCAGCTCGACATCTCCGCCTTCCCGCTCGACTACGCGTCCGGCCGTCACCCGGAATTCTCCGCCACCTTGATGCCGGGGCTGGTGCGCAATCACGAGCGCGCGGCGCGGCTGAATTCCTCCAATTTCATGAAGCAGATCAAGCAGGTGATCAACGACGCCGGCGTGGTGGTGCTGTCTGACGCATGGCTCGCCGGAGCGTTCGCCTCCAAGGAGCGCTGCATCACCTCGCCGGAGACGATCAAGGGGCAGGTGACACGCGCCGCGGGCCCCGCCTTCGAGCAGATGTTGGTGGGGGCCGGCGGTTCGATCGCCTCCATGCCCTCGTCGGAGATCTACACCGGGCTGCAAACGGGCGTGCTCGACGCGGCAAACACCTCGTCCGGATCGTTCGTTTCCTACCGGCTCTACGAACAGGTCAAGTGCCTGACCAAGCCCGGCGCCAATGCGCTGTGGTTCATGTATGAGCCGATCCTGATGTCCAAACGGTCCTTCGATGCGCTTAGCAAGGAGCAGCAGGACGCATTGATGGCGGCCGGCAAGGTGGCGCAGGACTACTTCGCCGGCGAGGCCAAGGGGCTCGACGACAAGCTCGTCAAGACCTTCGAGGATGCGGGCGTCGAGGTCGTGGAAATGAGCTCGGACGACTATCAGGCCTGGCTCGAGATCGCGAAGGCGACCTCCTACAAGAACTTCGCGGAAAAGGTCGAAGGCGGACAGGCGATGATCGACGCCGCGCTGGCGGTGGAATAGCGACAAACCCGGCCGCCTTATGGTGCGGGCACCCGAGCGCCCGAGGCTTGCACCCCTCTCCCCCCTTGCGGGGGAGATGTCGGCCTATGGCCGACAGAGGGGGGTGAGCCGCCCGCACCAAACTTGCCGCCTCCCCCCCCCCTCTGTCACGCGAGAGCGTGACATCTCCCCCACAAGGGGGAGAGGGCGCAAGCCACCCAACCCGGAACACGTCCAACTTCCGAGAGCCTCGGCCCGCGTCAGGACACCTTCATGAAAGCCTATATCTCCCTCGTCTCGAGCCTTTCTCGCGTCCTTGGCGTCATTGCGATCCTGCTGGTCGCGGGTGCGGCGCTGGTCGTGTGCCAGATGGTGTTCGTGCGCTACGTGCTGAACGGCTCGACCGTCTGGCAGACCGAGTTCGTCATCTATGCGCTCGTCGCCGCGACGTTTCTCGGCTCGCCCTTCGTGCTTCTGGAAGGCGGACACGTGAATGTCGACCTGTTGCCCAATGCCATGCCGCGACCGGTGCGGCTGGTCATGAACGTGGTGGCCGGCCTCGTGGGGCTCGCCTTCGCCGCATTGCTGGCCTGGTCGGGCTGGATCTATTTCGAGGAAGCGTGGACCAACGGCTGGACGACGGACACGGTCTGGGCACCGCCCTTGTGGATCCCGCTGGCACCGCTGCCGCTCGGCATCGGCGTTTTGTGCCTGCAATACGTGGCGGAGATCCTGCGCCCCTTTGCCGGCAATGGGCGCAAGGAGGCCATCCTATGACGCCTCTCGCCATCGGAGCGCTGGTTCTTCTCGCGCTGATCGCGCTTCTCGCCATCGGCACGCCGATCGCCTTCGCGCTCGGCTTCGTCTCCATCGTCACGCTGATGGTCGTGGAAGGCACCGGTTCGCTGTCGATCCTCGGCGAAACGTTCTTCGGCGGGCTCGCCTCGTTCTCGCTCGTCTCCATTCCGATGTTCATCCTGATGGGCGCGGCGGTCGCCTCCTCGCCGGCCGGCAAGGATCTCTATCTGGCGCTCGACCGCTGGCTGAACCGGGTGCCGGGCGGGCTGGTGCTCTCCAACCTCGGCGCCTGCTCGATCTTCGCCGCCCTTTCCGGCTCGTCGCCCGCAACGTGCGCGGCCATCGGCAAGATGGGCATCCCGGAAATGACGAGCCGCGGATACCCGAAGGAGATCGCCGCCGGCTCCATCGCCGCCGGCGGCACGCTCGGCATTCTCATTCCGCCGTCGGTCACCATGATCGTCTACGGCATCGCGACTGAAACCTCGATCGGCCGGCTTTTCCTGGCGGGCATCCTGCCCGGCGCCATGCTGACGGGCCTGTTCATGGCCTGGACGCTCTATTCCTGCCGGCGCCGCGGCATCGGACTATCGGACGTGACCGAGCGCTTCACCATGCGCGAACGCTTCGAGGTGCTGCCGAAGGTCATCCCGTTCCTGCTGATCATCGCCGGGATCCTCTACGTTCTCTATGGCGGGGTGGCGACGCCGTCGGAAGCGGCGGGCGTGGGCGCGGTCTTCTGCATCGTGCTGGTGATGGTGATCTACCGGCTGTGGAAGGCACGGCCGCTATGGGCCGTGCTGCGCGACACGCTGAAGGAAAGTGTCATGATCATGATGATCATCGGCGCCTCGGAGCTTTTTTCCTTCACGCTGTCGTCGATGTTCATAACCCAGTCCATCGCCGCTTGGATCGCAGATCTGGACGTCAACCGCTGGGTGCTGATGGGGGTGATCAACCTCTTCCTGCTGGTGGCCGGCTTCTTCCTGCCGCCGGTCGCGGTGATCCTGATGACGGCGCCGATCCTGTTGCCGATCATCACGCAGGCCGGTTTCGATCCCTACTGGTTCGCGGTGGTGCTCACCATCAACATGGAGATCGGGCTGATCACCCCGCCGGTGGGGCTCAATCTCTATGTCATCAATGGAATCGCGCCGGATATACGGCTTTCCCAGATCCTTCGCGGCTCGCTGCCCTATGTACTGTGCATGGTTCTGGGCATCGTGCTGTTGTGTGTCTTTCCCGAGATCGCCACATGGTTGCCTAAGACCATGATGGGGTGACCCGGAAAGGACTGAAAATGACGACGATCGAACAACGGGGAGAGACCAAGCGCATGAGCATGCTGCAGGACATGCTGTCGGCCCTGGTGAGCCGAGGCGCACGGCTGATGGAGGGGCGCGACGGCACCTACTCCGCCGAAAGCCTGGAGGCGTTGTGCCAGGCGCTGCTTTCCTCGCGCGGCGAGGCATCCGGCGTGGCGCTCGCAAGCGAGATCCTGCGCGGGTTCGATACGCTGGACGAGGAAGGTCGCAAGGCATTCCTGATCCTCCTCGGCGAGCCCTACGATCCGGACCCGGAACGTGTGGCGCGGGCCGCCGCCGCCTACCGCGAGAACCACACCAACGAGGCGCTGGCCGAACTGATCGCGGCAAGCGAACCTCCGCGCCAGGAGTTGCTGCGAAGGCTCAATCTTGCGCCGGGCGGCACGCCCGCGCTCGTGCACATGCGCGAGGCGCTGCTGCCGCTGCTTGCCGACAATCCGGCGCTGGCGCGGGTCGATGCGGATTTCGGCCGGCTGTTCAGCTCGTGGTTCAACCGCGGCTTCCTGGTGCTGCGCCACATCGACTGGGAAACCCCGGCACACATCCTGGAAAAGATCATCGAATACGAGGCGGTGCACGCAATCCACACATGGGACGAGCTGCGCCGCCGGGTGCAGCCGGCCGATCGGCGCTGCTTCGCCTTCTTCCACCCTTCCATGCCGGACGATCCGCTGATCTTCGTGGAGGTGGCTCTGTCGCGCGAGATCCCTAACTCGATCCAGACGCTCTTGTCGGAGGAGCGCGAGGTGCTGAGCCCGGACAAGGCGACGACAGCAACCTTCTATTCCATCTCCAACTGCCAGACGGGCCTCAGGGGCGTTTCCTTCGGCAACTTCCTGATCAAGCAGGTGGCCGAGGATCTAGCGCACGAGATACCGGGGCTGAAGACCTTCGTCACGCTGTCGCCCGCACCGGGTCTGACGCGCTGGATCCAGGCTCAGGCGGAGAAAGATCCGGATGGACGCGCGGCACAGGCGCTCGCGCTGACAGCCACCGAAGGCTGGCATCGCGATGAAGATGTCGCGGGCAAGGCCGAACCGCTGATCAAGGGTCTGGCGGCGGAATACTATCTCAACGCCAAGCGCCCGGATGGTCAGCCGATCGATCCCGTGGCGCGCTTTCACCTCGGCAACGGCGCCATGCTGCGCCAGATCGACTGGCTCGGCGACACCTCGTCCAAGGGGCTCGCGCAGTCGGCCGGCGTGATGGTCAATTACCTTTACGACCTTGGGGAAGTGGAGGCCAATCACGAGGCCTACGCGACACGTCGCGAGGTGAAGGCGGCCCGTTCGGTGCGCAGCCTCGTGCCCTCCACCGAGCGGAAGGCGAAAAAGCCCGAAATCGAGAAGCCCGAAATCGAAAAGAAGGACAAGGATACGGCATGACGAAGGGTTCCCCCAACGTGCTCTATGACGCCCTGCTGGGCAGCCCGCGCGATCCGGCCAAAACGCTGATCCGACGCCCCGACGGCGGCGAGATCAGTT
Source organism: Breoghania sp. JC706 (assembly GCF_037026715.1). Lineage (NCBI taxonomy): Bacteria > Pseudomonadati > Pseudomonadota > Alphaproteobacteria > Hyphomicrobiales > Stappiaceae > Breoghania > Breoghania sp. JC706. The sequence continues at coordinate 135,475 of NZ_JBANCG010000006.1, read as the reverse complement.
ACGCGGATATGATCGCGCTGACGGGCCGGCTTGCGAACGCGCTTGTCGCGCTGGGCGTGAAGCCGGGGGACCGGGTGGCGGTGCAGGTGGAGAAGTCGCCGGAAGCGCTGGCGCTCTATCTCGCCACGGTGCGCGCAGGCGCCGTCTTCCTGCCGCTCAACACCGCCTATACCGCGACCGAGATCGGCTATTTCGTGGGCGATGCGGCGCCGAGCCTCATCGTCTGCGATCCGCGTTCGGAAAAGGTCCTGCACGAGATCGACCGCGACGCGGCGGCAGCGCTGAGGACGCTCGACGCCGACGGCGCGGGCAGCCTGATGGACCTCGCCGCCGGCCAGCCGGACGATTTCGCAAATGTGCCCCGCGCCGCCGAAGACCTCGCCGCGATCCTCTACACGTCGGGCACGACGGGCCGCTCCAAGGGGGCGATGCTGAGCCACGCGAACCTCCTCGACAACGCCCGTACGCTGGTCGAGGCTTGGCGCTTTACCGCCGACGACGTTCTGTTGCACGCGCTGCCGATCTATCACACGCACGGGCTTTTCGTTGCCTGCAACACGGTGATGGTGTCGGGCGGGTCGATGATCTTCCTGCCCAAGTTCGACGCGGATGCGATCATCTCGCATCTGCCGGACGCGACCTCGATGATGGGGGTTCCGACCTTTTACACACGGCTTCTTGCGCGCGAGGACTTCACCAGGCCACTGGTTGCGCACATGCGGCTCTTCACCTCCGGCTCCGCGCCGCTTCTGGCGGAAACCCATGTGGAGTTCGAAGAGCGCACCGGTCACCGCATTCTCGAGCGCTACGGGATGACCGAGACCAACATGAACACCTCCAACCCCTATGACGGCGAACGCCGCGCAGGCACCGTGGGCTTCCCGCTGCCGGGCGTCTCCCTGCGCATCGCGGACCCGGAGACGGGCGGGGAGCTGGAGCCGGGCAAGATCGGCATGATCGAGGTGAAGGGGCCGAACGTCTTTTCCGGCTACTGGCGAATGCCTGAGAAGACGGCTTCCGAGTTCAGGCCCGACGGCTTCTTCATCACCGGCGATCTCGGCCAGATCGACGCCGACGGCTACGTCCACATCGTCGGCCGACAGAAGGACCTGATCATTTCCGGCGGTTTCAACATCTATCCGAAGGAAATCGAGCTGGTGCTCGACGAACTCGACGGGGTGTCGGAATCCGCCGTGATCGGCGTACCACACCCCGATTTCGGCGAGGGCGTCGTCGCGGTCATCGTGCCGAAGAAGGGCGCGAATCTCTCCGAGGATGGCGTGAAGGCGGCGATCGGCGACAGGCTCGCGCGTTTCAAGCAGCCCAAGCGCGTGTTCTTCGCAGACGCCCTGCCGCGCAACACCATGGGCAAGGTGCAGAAGAATGTGCTCAGGGACGAGCACGGGGCGGAGTTCAAGGAAAAGACCGGGGCTTGAGGGCCGGGGGAGCACTCGGAAAAGAACTGTGGAGCGGCTTCGCCGCCCTTCTTGCGCTGGATTCCGGATCTGGCCATGCCGCTTCGCGACAGACCGCCCGGAATGAGGAACAAGGGGCTAGCTTGAAGCCCGCCCCAACCTCCCTCATTCCGGACAAGCGAGGCGCAGCCGAGCGCTGATCCGGAATCCAGTAATCAGCGCGCCCGAAAGGGCGCTCCATTTTCCTCTCTCCCTCTCGCGTTCCTCCCTCTCCCCTCCTTTCCGCCCCTTCCCCCGCGCCCCATTCCCGGTGTACGAACCGTGAACCCTTAACGACGCCCAAGGATTCGCGAACCCGTCATGGATTGGTCGCCGCAGCAGGAAGAAGCCCTGAGCGAAGTATCGGCGTGGCTGAAGGCCCGCCCCACCCAGGTATTCCGCCTGTTCGGCTATGCCGGCACGGGCAAGACGACGCTCGCCCGGCATCTTGCGGAAGGCGTGGAGGGCGACGTCGCCTTCGGTGCGTTCACCGGCAAGGCGGCGCATGTGCTGAGGACCAAGGGCTGTGACGGCGCCTCCACCATCCATTCGATGATCTACCGCCCGCGCGGCGAGGACGAGGAGGGCGAGGGCCCCTCCTTCACCATCAACCGCGACAGCGCGGCGGCGTCGGCCTCACTGATCGTCATCGACGAATGCTCGATGGTGGACGAGGATCTCGGCCGCGATCTGCTGTCCTTTGGAACGCCGGTTCTGGTGCTGGGCGACCCGGCGCAGTTGCCGCCTGTGAAGGGCGGCGGTTTCTTCACCGAGGCCGAGCCCGACGTGATGCTGTCGGAAGTGCACCGGCAGGCGGCCGACAATCCGATCATCCGGCTTTCGATGGACATCCGCGAGGGCAAGGCGCTCGACTACGGCACCTACGGCGAGAGCCGCGTCATCCACCGTCGCGAGATCGATGCCGAGGCGATCCTGGCGGCCAACCAGGTGCTGGTGGGACGCAACAAGACGCGCCGGCTCTACAACGACCGCATCCGCGAGCTGATGGGCTATTCCTCGAAGATGCCGGAGGTGGGCGAGAAGCTCGTCTGCCTCAGGAACGACAAGGCCAAGGGACTGCTGAACGGGGGCTTGTGGACCGTCAAGACCGCGCATCCGCCCAAGCGCGGCAAGCTGCAATACGACGTCAAGCCGGAAGAAGGATCGCGCCGCCGGTCGGTCCGGGTCTCCATTGTGCCGGAGCTGTTTTCCGAAGGCGCCGACGATCTGCCCTACGCGCTGCGCCGGCGCTCCGACGAATTCGACTACGGCTACGCGATGACCGTGCACAAGGCACAGGGCTCGCAGTGGGACGACGTGGTGCTGTTCGACGAAAGCTGGGCGTTTCGCGAGCATCAGGCGCGCTGGCTCTACACAGCGGTGACGCGTGCGGCGGAGAAGATCACCGTCGTCAAGTAAGGCGATCCTAGCCCCGATAGGCGACGAGAACGGCGCCGGCCCCGATCAGCGCCACACCTGCCCAGTTCGGCATCGAAAGGCGTTCGCCGAGAAAGATCACGCCGAACACCGCAACCAGTACCACGGAGAGCTTGTCGATAGGCGCCACACGGGCGGCATCGCCGAGCTTCAGCGCGCGGAAATAGCAAAGCCAAGACGCCCCCGTCGCGATGCCGGACAGGATCAGGAACAGGTAGGTCCGACCCGAGATCGAGCCAAACGACTGATATTGCCCCGTAGCCACGACAATGCCGGCGATGACGAGCAAAATGACCACGGTGCGGATGAGCGTGGCGAAATCCGAGCCGACGTTCTCGACACCAATCTTGGCGAAAATCGCGGTCAGTGCCGCGAAACAGGCCGCGAGCACGGCCCATACCTGCCAGGTGAGAAACAGATCCTTCACAGTCGAACCTCTCGACAGCGCCGCAAGACGCCCGTTGCGTCGTGAAAATGCGTCCGGCGCCGGCGACAGTCCCTACTCCAGCCTGGCCGCCTTGCGCAGCGCGGCGTTGATTCGATCCTGCCAGCCGGGGCCATCGTCCTGGAAATGCGCGAGCACATCGTTGTCGAGACGCAGAGTGACGCTTTCCTTGCCGGCGGGAATGGTGTTGCGCCTCACCTGCGGGGTTTCCGGGGCGGGCTTGGTCGTGACCTTCTTGAACATCGCCTCGGCCTGATCCTTGGCGGAGGTATAGCGATGCTGAGCCATGGGGTGTTCCGATTCAGTTTTCGGGGAATGGAAGGCCAGTATTGCACAGTGTGCCAGGATCGGTGAGCACATTCACCGCGCGCCGGAGAGGAAGAAGGTGGACAAGCCCGCCTGAAGGCAACCGGCGCCCGCTACCGCCACCACTTGGCCACCTGTTCCAGCGCCTTCCATTTCGCCTTGGCATCGCCCCAGGCGTGGTCGGCATTGGCCTGATGCCAGCCCATCACGTAGCCGGCGGCCATGAGGGCCTGATCACGGTCGGAGCGCGTGCCGGGATCGACGTCGGCGAGCCGGCGCGCCATGGCGACGTCGTTCAGATAGCCGAAGACATCCTGCAGCGCCTTCAGATCATCGAGAAACGGCTTGAGCTTTTTCGGCTTAGCCAGAGCGGCGAAGAATTCCACCGTGTAGCGCAGGCTCTTCAGCTTCTTGCGCAGCGCGTGTCGCTGCTCGGTGTCGAGCTTCGAAAGCCCCTTTGCGGCCTTCGCGCAGGATTTCCAACGTCGCTCCAGCGCACCGGACGCGAATTCACCAATCGGGCCGGCGAGGCGCGCGCTCTGGTCGATCTCCTCGCTCAACCAGCCGCGGGTTTCCGTATAACGGCCGAGATCGAGCAGGAAGGCATTGACGGAAGGCTCGCAAAGGGCGGCCACCACCTGAGCACGGGTCTTCACGCGGCGGGACTCGAGTGTCGCGGTAAGCGCCCTGGCGCCATCGGGGGCGGAACCGGCCGCCGGCTGCACGATATCCGAGATGATCACATCGGCATCGCGCAAGGCGCCAACCAGCAGACCGATGCGCCGGGCCTCGGCGTCTAGCAGATGGGTCTGCGGCGTATCCGCGATGGGCGCGAACACCTTGAACGCGGAGCGCAGGCGGCGCAGCGTCACGCGGAGCTGGTGCGGGCCCTCCGGATCGTCGCCGGCGATTGTCGCAAGCCGGTTGAGGGCGATCTGGTCGAGGCAGGCCCGCAGGATATCGGCGAAGGCTTCCTCCGTCGTCATCTTCGGGTCCATGCGATGATCGAGCCCCTTCGACGGTTCGATCGTGTCGGACGCCTCGCCACGGGCGAGCCTGTAGCCGCGTGCCGCCTTGCTGAGCGCGGAAAAGCGGATCGGCCCGTCGTCGAACAACCGCGCCGCAACCGTATAGAGCGCACCGAGCGACCCGGAGGTGAGCTCCAGTTCCGCCTCCGCCAGCGGCGTCGTTTGTTCGCCGGCGACGATCTCGCCGCTGTCGAGCGCGAACTCGATGACGCCCTCCTCCACGCTGAGGACGCGCGTCGTGCGGCGCATGCGGGTCTCGAAGCGGGCAAGAAGCGGGCCTTCGCCGATCCGCCGGACGAGTTCTTCCGCAATCGCGGGCTCCGAAATCGCGTCCATGTCGGGCTCCCGGCCCTTGACGGGCGCCTCCAGCTCCATCGGCGTCGACAGGCCGCCCCTCAGCGCCTTGCCCTGCTTGACCGTCTGGATCCACTTGCGCCCGACCTTGCGGACCCTCAACGAAAGGCCCGCGTTGAACAGCGCGTCATCCGGGGTATCGTAGTAAATGGAGAGGAGTGTCTGGGTCTTGGCGCGGCCGACGGTCAGCTCGCGCAGGGCGGCGTGGGTGCGCAGGCGGTCCATTTCGGCTGGCTGCAACTCGAATTTGAGTTCGGCTTCCCGGTTCGATGCAGACATGGTACGCGCGCCCCAATTTTTTGCCAGGTCGATAAGACCGGGCGAAGACTAATATCGGCCAGCGACCTGTCCAAGCCCGCAAATTGCGGAATACTCATATAGCCGGCTAAGTAAATATTCGAAACGCGGCCTGAAACCCTCGAAAGGAATGACCATGAGGCACGACGAGAATTTCCTGAAAAGGGCAATCGCAGCCGGCAGGGGCGCGGAAAAGGCCGATCTTGTGCTGAAGAACGTGACCTTGCTCAGCGTCATCGACGGATCGCTGACGCCGACGGATATCGCCATCGTCGGCGACCGGATCGTGGGAACCCACGCCACCTACGAGGGCTTGCGCGAAATCGACGCAGCCGGCCGGATCGCCGTGCCGGGCTTCATCGACACCCACCTGCACGTGGAATCATCTCTCGTCACCCCGCACGAATTCGACCGCTGCGTGCTGCCGCACGGGGTCACCACCGCCATCTGCGATCCGCACGAGATTGCAAACGTGCTGGGGGCGGAGGGTATCCGCTATTTCCTGGCCTGCGCCGAGACGCTGGTGATGGACCTGAGGGTGCAGCTTTCCTCCTGCGTGCCGGCGACCGCGTTCGAGACCTCGGGCGCGCGGCTGGAAATCGCCGATCTGCTACCGTTCGTCGACCATCCCAAGGTGATCGGCCTTGCCGAGTTCATGAATTTCCCGGGCGTTCTGGCGGCGGACGACGCCGTCATCGCCAAGCTCGCGGCCTTCCAGGGCGGACATATCGACGGGCATGCGCCGCTTCTCGCCGGGCTCGATCTGAACGGCTACCTCGCCGCCCGCATCCGCACCGACCATGAGGCGACGAACGCGCGCGAGGCGCGCGAAAAGCTTGCCAAGGGCATGAGCGTGCTGATCCGCGAGGGCTCCGTTTCCAAGGATCTGGAGGCGCTGAAGGGGCTGGTGAACGAGAATACTTCCCCGTTCATGGCGCTGTGTACTGACGATCGCAACCCTCTCGATATCGCGGAGGAAGGCCATCTCGACCACATGATCGGGCGGCTGATCGCGGACCTCAAGACGCGCGGCGTGCCGCTCCACCATGCCTACCGGGTTGCGAGCTGGTCGGCGGCGAGCGCCTTCGGGTTGCGCGACCGGGGCATCCTGGCGCCCGGCTGGCGGGCCGATATCGTGCTGCTCGACGACGTTCAACGGTGCAAGGTGCATTCGGTGGTGGCCGGCGGCCGGCCCGTCGAACCGCCGGCCTTTGCGGCGCGCAAGGCCGTCGATCCGGTCGGGCTTTCGAGCATGAAGGCAAAGCCGGTGACCGCCGACAGCTTCAGGGTGCCGGCGCACAACGGCCCAACGCATGTGATCGGGGTCAAGGCCGGGCTGATCCTGACCGAGCACCGCGAGATGTACCTGCCGGTGCATGACGGCGGTGCCTCGATCGACACCACGCAGGATGCGATCAAGGTCGCTGTCGTGGCGCGGCATGGCATCAACGACAATATCGGCCGTGGCTTCGTCACGGGCTTCGGCCTGAAGCGCGGGGCGATCGCATCCTCGGTCGGCCACGACAGCCACAACATCTGCGTCGTGGGAGCAAACGAGGCCGATATGGCGACCGCGGTCAACCGGCTGATCGAGCTGAAGGGCGGGTTCGCGGTGGCGGAGGCCGGCGTCGTGCGGGCGGAGCTTGCGCTGCCGATCGCCGGACTGATGTCGGACCAACCCTTCGAGAAGGTGCATGACGCGCTTCTGGTGCTGCGCGCGGCGGCACGCGAGATCGGCTGCACGCTGCCGGAGCCGTTCCTGCAGGTCGCCTTCCTGCCCCTGCCGGTGATCCCGCACTTGAAGATCACCGACTTCGGCATGTTCGACGTGGACCGCTTCGCGCTGATCGAGTGAACGGACGCGACTGGGACAGCCTCGACTATTCTTCGCTGCCGCTTTCCTCCACCATCGCACGCAAAGCCGCGATATCGAGGATCTCGAGATCGCGGCCCGCACGGCGCAGGATGCCGTGGCGCGCAAGCCGGTTGATCTCCCGAGTCACGGCTTCACGGTGGGTGGAAACGCGCACCGCCAGATCGCCGTGGGTGGGAAAGCGGCGGATCATCACAGGCGCCGCATCGTCCGGCGGATCGCCGGCCAGACGCAGGATCTCCGCCTCGATGCGCGCCCTGACCGGCAAGGTGGAAAACGCGAAGACGCGGGCCGTCAGATCGCGGATCTGGGCCACGAGGTGGCGGGTCACGGCTTCCATGACGCCGGGCTCGTCGCGCATGGCCCTGTAAAAGTCCTCAGCGGAAAGCCGCGCCACGACGCACGTGTCGGATGCTTCCACCCGTGCCGAACGAGGCCCATGGTCGATGGCTGCGAGCTCACCGAAAAGGTCGCCCGTTTGCAGATTGCGGAACGCGACGGCCTTGCCCGCACGCGAATAGATCATCACCCGCGCGGCACCACTCGTCAGAAAATAGACATCGTCGCGTTCATCGAGGTAGGGGACGATCTCCTCGCCCTCGTCATAGGCGCCCCATTGACACGCCACCGACAGACGCGCCAGCGCATCGTCGGGAAGTTTTTCAAAAATCGCGACAGCTCGCAGATCGCGGCCTACCGGCCCCACGGCTTTCAAGACGCGCCCCCTCTTCACACTTCTGCGACGGCACGCCACCTGCCGCGACAAACGCGAATTAGAGGATAAGACAAGAAAGCGCGGTAAGAAATCGTCGGGAAGCCTGATGCCCAGAAATATTTGAGAACGCTAGTTCTTTTTTCTCCAAAGACCAACTTCCACTTGCAATTATTCCGCTGCGGCAGTCGCCGGTTGTGCGGGCAACGGAACCTGGCGATGACCGGACGACGGCTTCTGGTGCTTTTTCGCCCAGGGGGCCTGCTTGAACCAGCCGACCAGATAGGCGGTGGCGATCAGGATCGCGAAGCCTAAGAGGTTCGAAAGGACCTGCGCCACGAAACCGCTCTCGGAGACGGTGTCGCGTGCGATGGCGATGGCCTGCGCGGCGACGAGGCTCATCAGGAAGACGGCGAGCGACTGCTGACCGACCTTCTGCACGATACGCACGCAGACACCCCATGCGCCGCTGCCCAAGAGGCGCCGTCCGCCCTCGCCGGCGGCGATCCAGGCGAGATAGGCGAGCGACAGGAAATGAACGTAGCGCAGGATGCCGAAATGGGTCTTGTCGGTGACGGGCAGGATCGTGCGCGCCGCTTCCAACAGCGCTGGCACCGCTTCCAGAATGCGAAAATAGGCAAAGGGAACGGTTGCGACGACGACCACGGCCGCCGCGATCATCAGCGGACGGGAGACCGGCGGCGGCGCCAGCCAGCCGCGCATGAAGGCAAAGCCGGTGAAGAAGCAGAGCTGCCAGGCAAACGGATTGAAGAACCAGGGTCTGTCCGACCAGGGTTCGGCCGGCAGCTCCACCAGGCGGAAGTTCGCAACGAGCCACATCGCCACAACTGCGGCCATGGCGAGGCCCGGCCCGCCGATCCTCCTCAACCCCATGACGACAGGCACCATCGCAAGGATGGCGATGTACATGGGCAGGATGTCGAAATAGTTCGGCACGTAGGTCAGCGTCAGGAAGGCCGGCAGGTTGACGGCCGGATTGTCGAAGAAATAGTGCAGGTTCAGTTCACCGACATAGTCGGGCGTGAACCAGCCCGAGCCGTTTGCCAGCGCCAGCATGGAGGCGATCACCAGGAACAGGCAGACATGCGCCCAGTAGACCTGCCACATGCGATAGAGGATGCGGGCGGTGCCCATGCGCCAACCGATGAATTCGAAAACGCGGCCGAAGGCGATGGCCGAAGCCATGCCGGAACAGAAGACGAAGATCTCGGTCGCATCGGAAAAGCCGAAACGGGCGGGGATCCACAAGGCGCCCCAGTTGCCGGGCAGGTGGGCGACGAAGATGATGAACATGCCGAGGCCGCGGAAGAAATCGAGACGCGGATCGCGTCGGCGCTGGCCGGGTCGATGATCGCTTGCCAGATCGGACACCAGATCAGGGGCCGAAGTCGGGGCAGCAAGCGTGAGAGGCGGGGTCTTGTCCATTCTTTGAGCGGGAACCTCTGTGTCACCCGGCAGGCGCAGGCTAAAAGGCGCCTCGTCCGGTCCGGACTGCCACCGGTCCCGCATCGCCGCGGTCGGGGGCGCAATTTCCTGCCTGATCCGCGCATAGCCGTCAAAGGGTCATTTCGTGAATCTTGCGACGAATTTGTGGCAGTGCCTACATGCAGAACGCGCTACCGCCCCGGACGTTCCCTTCCCCAACGTCCGGGCGATGACGGCGGGCCGACGAATGGCGAAGACATCCGAGCCGCGGCGGCGCTGCAACCAAAGCGCCCGACTGTCAAGACAAAGCGTTTCAGCCGATCCGGCGCCGTTGCGTTGACGGATCTCCAGGGCCATGCGATGCGCTTGTCCAGCCGTTTCGGCCAACCTCGGCCGTTCCATCAGCAGGCGACACAATGCCTGGGCGGATGTGACGGGCAGCAGGTCGGCTCGCATGAAATCTCCTGTTGAAAATGATCGGCCGCAGCTGCGGAACGCGTCAGGAAAACCCTCGTTAGTCCAATGATTACAAGCAACACACAAGTCCGTGTGCTGGGCGCGTCCGGCACGGCAATGGCGCTCGTGACGGTCGCCGGATGGCAGGCAGGAGGCTGGCGCGTCGGCGTCGGCGCCATGATCGGCATCCTTGCGGGCTTCGCCCTCTACCACGCGAGCTTCGGTTTCACCGCCGCGTGGCGCCGGTTCCTGCGCGAGCGCCGCGGCGCGGGGCTCAGGGCCCAGTTCGTGCTCATCGTGACGACCGTCGCGATCGCCTATCCGCTGATGCACTACGGTCGCGATTTCGGAATTCCTGTCAACGGCTTCGTGTTCCCGATCGGCGTCGCGCTGGTCGTCGGGGCGTTCATGTTCGGTATCGGCATGCAGATCGCGAACGGCTGCGCATCGGGCACGCTGTTCACGGTGGGCGGCGGATCGAGCCGTATGGTGGTGACGCTCGCCGCCTTCGTGGCCGGCTCGGTGATCGCAACGGCGCATATTCCGTTCTGGAATTCGCTGCCAAAAGAAAAAGGTTTTTCACTCATCGCGCAATTCGGACCGTTCGGCGCGTTCGCCGTGACCGCCGGCCTGCTCGCGCTCATCGCGCTCGTCAGCATCCGGCTCGAAAAGCGCAAACATGGCGCGCTGGAAGAGACGGGCCGGGCCGGTTCGTTTTTGACCGGTCCCTGGTCTCTCGTTCTCGGCGCCGTCGCCATCGCGGTCGTCTCCATCGCAACGCTTGTCGTTCTTGGCCGCCCCTGGGGCATCACCTCCGGGTTTGCGCTTTGGGGCGCGAAGATCGCCTATGCGATGGGCATCGATGTCACCGGCTGGGAGTACTGGCGCGGCATGAAAGCGGCCGTGACGGAGCGCTCGGTCTTCGCGGATGCAACCTCGGTCATGAATTTCGGCATCATCGCGGGCGCCATGGCGGCGGCGGCACTTGCCGGCAAGTTCCGGCCCAAGCGCTCCATCACCGCGATGGAGGCGGCAACCGCCATAGCAGGCGGGCTGTTGATGGGATACGGCGCGCGCCTGTCGTTCGGCTGCAACATCGGCGCCTATCTCGGCGGCATCATCTCAGGCTCGCTGCACGGCTGGATCTGGTTTGCCTTCGCGCTCGCCGGTTCGGTTGCCGCATTGCCGCTGCGGCGTCTCGCCGGCATGGATCCCGCCCGCCCCCAACATGCCGTTACGGCGCCTTCAGGGCCTGTTGTCGCAAGCGTGCGGAAGTGATCGGAATCCGCATTTTTCTTCGGTATACGGATCGTCTTTTCGCCTATCTCGGGACGAAAAGATGATTCTTTCCCGGAGAGTAGAATGCGTATCATCGCCCTCGCCCTGGCAGCCCTTCTCATGGCGGGCACGCTCGGCGCTTCGGCCGAACCCATCTGGCCCAAGCGACCCGGCTGGATCATCCAGCCAACGCCCTACACGTTCGACGATCTGAGCGATCGGCTGAAACGGGCGATTGCGGCGGAGAACATGAACCTGGTCACGCAGGCCAGCGCCTCCGACAGCGCACGCGCGCAAGGGATCGACATTCGCGGCAACCGGATCTTTGGCGTGTTTCGCAACGACCTCGCCCGCCGCATGTTGTCGGCCTCCATCGCCGCCGGCATCGAGGCGCCCGTGCGTTTCTACGTGACGGAAAACGCTGACGGAACGGCAACGCTCGCCTACAAGACGCCGCACATGATCTTCAAGCCGTATTTCGAGGAAGGCGGCGACACGCTGCGCGCCGTCGCCGACGAACTGGACGCGGTTTTCAAGGCGATCGCCGTGCGCACGATCCGTTCCGACGAAGAAGACGGGTCACAGGTCCCAGCACCCCGGGTGAACTGAGGCCGCTGCACTTGTGGCAAGCAAGACAGGTGGAGATTTCGAGCGAGAACGAGAGCCTTCGCCTGCCGGCGCAAGTCGTTTCGTTCTCCGCCCGGCACGCCTCATTCGACGCGGGCTGGCACTTTCCAGCCCTTGATCGCCGCAAGCTCCTGCCAGGCGCGCCTGACCCAAGCCGTCTTGAAGACATGCCCGCCGGAATGCAGGCAGAGCTCTATTGTCTTTCCAGCACACTCGGTGCGCCGCTCGCAGGCGAGCTCCAGTCCCTCCGGTGCGAATTCTACCGATGCCTCGTCCGTACAGGCGCCCTTCGCCTCCCACAGCGCAAAGCCCTTGCGGACGTCGCCCTGACGACCGACATCGCTGATCATCCGCCCCGCCATCGGCACGACCGTGTCATGCGTTCCGTGAACGTGGAACAGATTGGGTTCCGGTCCAGGACAATCCTGGGGCAGAGGTTCCCAGAAGGCGCCGGCGACAGGTGCGAAGCCGGCAAACCGGTCGCCCATGTAGCAGGCAAGGTACCAGACCATCGATCCGCCGACGGAAAAGCCCGAGGCCATGATCCGGTCGGGATCGACGGAATGGCGCGCCACCGTATCGTCGAGGACGGAGCGGATGAAGGCGAGGTCGTCGCGCTGCTGGCGGTACGGCCCGGGAAAGGACCATGAACGCTCCTGCCCTTGCGGGGCGATGAGGGCGAGATCCAGCTCCGAGGCCGCGGCGATCAGCCCCTTGTTGTTGATCTCATGCTCGGCGGTTCCGCCGTAACCGTGCAGAAACAGGATCGCGCCGACGCGGGAAGACCCGTCCCAGCCCTTCGGCATGCGCACGCGGTATTCGCCATCGGGAACGCGGCACGGTTCATCTACACCGCAACCGGGCAGCGCAGGCGGCTGTTTGGTTTCCGCCGTGTCCGCCGGCGTGAGCCCGAGCATCAGGCCGGCGAAAGCGGCACCGCAGAGAAAGCCGCGGCCGAGGAGCTTGATGCCGCCCGCCGAGAGCCACCGTGCCTTGGTCATACGGGGCCTTTCACACATGATGCATCGACTGTGCCGGCGGCACTTCCAAAGTCAATGAAAGCATCGCCTGCTCCGCTCACAGGAGCGTGACGAATGCGGCCCAATAAGGGCCCGGCCCCAAAGACATGGACTTCCGCGTCCCCGTCCGCGCGTCCGTTTTGCGCCCATGCTGCGCAGTAAGCCCTTGAAATCAGGGATCAGCTTTCTTCAAGAGCTCGCCTCAGACGGCGGATCACCACTTTGCGGGCCCGGTCGTCCGCAGCGCGGTCGATCTCCTCGCGAATGTCGAGCAGAAGCTGCGCGGCGTCGTTGTGCCAGTCGGGCCGCACGATCACATCGGGCTCCACCCGGCGCGCCTTGCGGCGATCGCCCGGCACCAATCGCCCGCTTTCCAGATCGAAGACGTCGTCGATCTGCGGCAGAACCACATGATCCGCCGCAAAGCCGGTGGCGACGACCGCCTCGCGCAAGGCGGCGCCCGCCTCGGGATCGCCATGGGTGAGGATAAGCTGGCGGATCGGCATGCGGTCGCCAATCCAGTCGACCAGTTCGCCGTGATCGGCATGACCGGAATAGACGTCGATCTCCCGGATGCGGGCGCGCACCTTGACCGGTTCGCCCTGGATCGTGACCTCCGATGCGCCGTCACTCAGCAGTCGTCCCAGTGTGCCTGGTGCCTGGTAGCCGACGAGAAGCACGGTCGAATCCGGCCGCCACAGGTGTTGCCTGAGATGGTGGCGGATGCGGCCAGCATCGCACATGCCGCTTGCCGCCAGAATGATCGCGCCACCGCGAATGCGGTTGATCGCCTTGCTCTCGTCCACCGTCTCGGTGAAGCGGATGTTGGGATTGTCGATGAGATGCGGCTGACGGCTCAGATGCTCCAGTTCGCGGGCATGACGCTCGAAGACCTCGGTCGCGCGGATGGCGAGGGGAGAGTCGAGAAAGACGGGAGCGTGATCTATTGCCCCCGATTGTTCCAGCAACGTGAGATCGGCAAGCAGTTCCTGCGTCCTCTCCACAGCGAAGCTCGGGATCAGCAGATTACCGCCCGCCTGAAGGGCAGCGCGCACCTCGTGCGCGAGGATCTCGCGCCGCTCCTCCTCGTTGCGCCGGGTTCGCGCACGGCCACCATAGGTCGACTCGCAAATGACATCGTCGAAGTCGCTGGAGGCCTCGGGATCGGGATGGAAGAGTTTGTGGTCGGGCCCGATGTCGCCGGAGAACAACAGGCGCAGCGGCTTTTCCTGCCCCTCCTGCAATATCTCCAGCTCAATCGAGGCCGAGCCCAGGATGTGGCCCGCGTTCCAGAGGCGGAAGCGGATGCCCGGCGAGGCCTCCACCCAGCGTTCGTAATCCACGGCGCGAAACAGCCTCAGGCATTCGGCCGCATCCGCCTTCGTATAGGCGGGCGCGACCTGCGGCCGTCCACGTCGCGCGTTACGGCGGTTGAGTTGCTCGGTCTCCATTTCCTGAATGAAGGCGCTGTCGGCGAGCATGAAGGAGAGAAGATCGCGGGTGCCGGACGTCATGTGGACGGCGCCGCGAAAACCCGACGCATAGAGCTTCGGCAGCAGGCCGGAGTGATCGATATGGGCGTGGGTCTGGAGGACGAAATCGATCTCAGCGGCTTCGAAGGGGAACGGCTCGTAGTTCAGCGCCTGTAGCGTCTTGTTACCCTGGAACATGCCGCAATCGACGAGGAACGAGGCTTGCGACGTGGTCAGCCAGTAGCAGGAGCCGGTGACCGTCCCGGCCGCTCCGCAAAAGCGCATGGTAAGAGACATGGATCTGATTTTCCTCGTTTTCCTCCGGCGCCGCGCGCCCTTTCCCGTTGAAGCAGGTCTGTGCTGGACACGCAAGACGGCCAAGCGATGCAGCCCGGGGGGGGCCTGACAGTGGGGGGGGGATGGGGATTTGGCACTTGATATGGCGACGGGCCTTGCCTAAATCGCGGCAGGACGCTTTCTACAGGCCCTTTGCGGCGCGCGCCTTCCCGCCCTGTTGCCGCATCCACCCCGTTCCACCGGAGCCACCATGTCTTCGACCAGCTGCCCCGCAGCCGGCCCGCGGGCCGTTTCTTTCTGGATCACGCTGCTGCTCGCCGCATCGTGTGGCCTGATTGTCGCCAACATCTATTATGCCCAGCCACTCGCCGGCCCGATCAGCGCCTCGCTCGGGCTTTCGGAAAAGGCGACCGGCCTTGTCGTCACGCTGAGCCAGCTCGGCTATGGCGCGGGGCTGCTGTTCATCGTTCCGCTCGGCGATCTGGTGGAAACGCGCAAGCTGGTGCTGGCGCTGATCGGGCTGGCGACGCTCGGCCTTCTGGGCGCAGCACTCGCGCCCGGCGCCGCGACGCTGTTCGTGGCGGCGGCGCTGATCGGCCTTGGCTCGGTGGCGGTGCAGGTGCTGGTGCCCTACGCGGCGCACATGGCCCCCGACGAGGTGCGCGGCCAGGTCGTCGGCAACGTCATGAGCGGGCTGATGCTTGGCATCATGCTCGCCCGCCCGCTGGCGAGTTTCGTCGCCGAAATCGGTTCATGGCACACGATCTTCTTCCTGTCGGCGGGATTGATGGTCGTGCTCGGCGCCTTGCTGATCGCGACGCTGCCACGGCGGCGCCCGGCCTCACGGCTCTCCTACCGACAACTCATCACCTCCATGCTCGGCCTGATGCGGACGGAACCGGTGCTGCGGCGACGCGCCTTCTATCAGGGCTGTCTCTTCGGCGCGTTCTCGCTCTACTGGACGGCCATTCCGCTTTACCTCAGCGGACCCGAATTCGGGCTCGGCCAGGGCGCCATCGCGCTTTTTGCGCTGGCCGGCGTATCGGGTGCGATTGCCGCGCCGGTGGCCGGACGCATTGCCGATCGCGGCTGGACGCGACCGGCGAGTGCCGCCGCCTTTCTGGTGAGCGCGCTCGCCTTCGTGATCCCGCATGTGGCGACGCCCGGCACCCCCGTCTCCCTCGCCCTGCTGGTCCTCGGCGCCGTACTGGTCGATTTCGGCACGACGGCGAGCATGTCGCTCGGCCAGCGCGAGATCTTCTCGCTCGCCCCGGAATATCGCAGCCGCCTCAACGGCGTGTTCATGGCCTCGTTCTTCCTGATGGGTGCGGCCGGCTCGGCGATCGGCGGCTGGTCGTTCGCGCAAGGCGGCTGGTTGCTTTCCTCACTGATCGGCTTCGCGCTTCCGCTTCTGGCCCTCGTCGTCTGGCTGAGCGAACCGGGACTGTGGCGCCGCGGTTCGCTCAAGGCATGAAGCCTGAAGGCGTGCTATAGGCAGATCCGACGGGCAAACCACCGGGAGGAGACGCCTGAATGATCCTGCACAGCTATTTCCGCTCATCGACCTCGACCCGGCTGCGCGCCGCGCTGAACCTGAAAGGGATCAGCACCCGCTATCAGCCCTGGCACCTGAAGGCCGGCGAGCAGCGCAGCCAGCGCTACCTCGCGCTCAATCCGCAGGGGCTCGTGCCGGCGCTGGAACTCGATGACGGCACCGTTCTCACGCAATCGCTGGCGATCATGGAGTATCTCGATGAGGTACACCCCGAACCGCCGCTCCTGCCGCGCGATCCGCTGGGCCGCGCGCGGGTGCGCGCGATCGCCTACGCGATTGCCTGCGAGGTTCATCCGGTCAACAACCTTCGGGTGCTGACGCATCTGAAAACCGAGTTCGGCGCCGACGAGGCGGCCGTGGCCGCCTGGTTCCGGCACTGGGTGGCGGAAACCTTCGCGCCGCTGGAAAAAGTGCTCGCCGAAGACGCAGATACGGGCCGCTTTTGCCATGGCGACACGCCGGGGCTTGCCGATTGCTGCCTTTACGCGCAGGTGCTGAACAACGCCCGCTTCGGCGTCGACATGACGCCCTATCCGACGATCAACCGGATCTTCGATGCCTTGCAGGAGGTGGAGGCCTTCGCGGCTGCAGCCCCGATGCGGCAACCGGATGCGGAAGCCTGAGCGGCAGGCACAAACAGGCAACCCTGCGTCAACCATGCTCAGCGAAAAGTGGCGAGCCATGCACATGCGACAGGCTCCCATGCGGCAGATTGCCTTGCGGAAGTTGTACCCTTGAATGATATAAGCTCGCAGCTGGAGGAGAGGCCACGGAGGGACGGCCGGGAGGCAACAGATCACGGGGAGGAACGGGAGGACCAATTCGAATGGCGCACAGCCTTTTAAGGGCGCGCCGGAGAACAGGTTCGAAAGGAACTTCGATGACCAGGCCCGAAAAGCACGACTTCCCCGTCGTCGAGGCCCGCCATTTCCTGGAGCCCGGCCCCGTCGTGCTGGTCTCCTCCCATCATGCCGGCAAGTCGAACATCATGACGCTCGGCTGGCATTCCATCCTGGCCTTTGCGCCGTCACTTGTGGGCTGCATGATTTCTTCCGGCAACCACAGTTTCGAGATGATCCGGCAATCGGGCGAGTGCGTGATCAACCTGCCGACGGTGGAATTGGCCGACATCGTTTCCAAGATCGGCAATTGCACCGGGACCGCGGTCGACAAGTTCGCCGAGTTCGGCCTGACGGCAAGCCCGGCGGAAAGGGTTTCCGCGCCGCTGATCGACGAGTGCTTCGCCTCCTTCGAGTGCAAGCTCTACGACGACGCGATGGTGCCGAACTACAACTATTTCATCTTCGAGATCGTCAAGGCGCACGTGGCAGAAGGGATGGAACATCCCAAGACCATCCATTACATGGGCGATGGCGAGTTCATGATCGCCGGCGACGTGATCGAACGCCGGGAACTGTTCACGAAGGTGAGCTGAGCGAACGGGCCGCGGATCAGCTCGGCGCGCCCGAATCCAGCGTCACGCTGCCGTTCGGCCCCGAGCCGATCAACCTGAGGATCGCCGGACGGAGCTTCCGCGCACCGCGATAGAGCGGACAGAGAATGGCCTCCTCCGCTTCCGTGCTGCCGAGATCCCACACGGCCTGCGCCCGCGAGAGGCTGAGTTCCGGATTGCCCTTCAGTGCCGTCTCGCAATCCTCAAGCGCCTTTTGCGGCTCGCCCAGACGCAGGCGCAGCCGGGCGCGATAGCCGTGCGCGTCCGTATCGCCGGGAAAAGCCTCCAGATAGGCCGTGAAGGCGGCCTCTGCGGCGCGCAGGTGGCCCAGATCCATGAGACAAGCCGCGTCCTCGAACCGGGCTCCCCGATGGGAGGGGTTCAGCGCGAGGCAGGCGCGCAGGGCCGCAAGCGCGGCCTCATGCCGCTCCCGTCTGCGCAGAACGAGAGCGAGATTGTAGTGGAGGGAGGGATTGTCCGGGGCGCTCTTCAGGAGATCGCGCAAGGCGGCCTCGGCAACGGGCCAGTCCTTGCGCGCGGCAGCCGACATGAAACGCTGTCCCGGGTTTTCGGTCACGTCGCCTCCTCCGTCGCCTGGCGGCCCACATCGTCACCGCCCGAATATCCACATCGCCTTCACACGCGCGACGCGGTCAGTTCCTCAAGGGCGGCAACCAGACGTGCGCCAGCATCCGCCAGTTCGCCGGAATTGTCGATCTCGATCACGCCGGGCCCGGACGGGCACGGTTGATCACGGTTAAGACGGGCCTCGATCTCGGCAGCACTTTCGCGCCCGCGCGCGGCGAGCCGACGCGCCACGACATCGCGCGGCGCGGTAACTGAAACGATGCGGCAAAACGAAAACTCCATCCGGGCGACCTCGATGCTGGCCCGCGAAATGTTCGCGATGACGGTCCGGCCAATCGCCAGATCGCGATGGATTTCGCCGGGCAGCGCGTAGCCCAGATCATGGGCACGCCACGCAAGGGCGAAGCGGCCGGAAGCGCGCGCATCATCGAACTCGGCGGGGCTCAGACTGTCGTGGTCCTCCAGGCTCGCATCCGCGATGCGGGTCACGATCCGGCGCACGAAGACGAAGCGCGGATCGCCGGCCAGACGCTCCCGGGCATAGGCGATGAGGCTGTCCTTGCCGACACCGCTGGGCCCGACGACGGCGACGAAGCAGCCCGTCATCGGCCCGGTACCGGAGCGGCTCTCGCCGTCGCGCGCCTTCGCCATGTCCATCAGGACACCCGCACGCCTTCGCGCCAGACGGAGCGCACCACGGGCACCTCCTCCTCGGTAAAGACGCGCACCAGATCGGCGCGGCGGCCGACCTCGATCGCGCCGCGGTCGGTGAGACCAACCGCCTCGGCCGGCGCCTTGGTGACCATGTTGATCGCCTGGTTCAGCGAAACGCCGTCGACATTTTCCGCCAGCATGAAGGCGCCCTGGATCAGCGAGAACGGGATGTAGTCGGAAGAGAGCACATCCAGCAAGCCTTCCTCCGCGAGCGTGCGGGCGGACACGTTGCCCGAATGCGAGCCACCGCGCACCACGTTGGGCGCGCCCATCAGCACCTTGAGGCCGGCCTTGTGCGAAGCGCGGGCGGCTTCCAGCGTCGTCGGGAACTCGGCAACCGCAATACCCTGGGCCTCGGCTTCGGCCACGTGGGCGTCGGTTGCGTCGTCATGGGAGGCGAGAACGATGCCGCGCTCGTGACAGACGGCGGAGATCTGCTCACGGTGGGTGTCGGAATACTTGCCGGCCAGCGACTGGCGCATGGCGGCAAAGGCTGCGAACTCGTCGTCCGACATGCCGGTCTTGCCCTGATAATAGATCTTGTAAGCCTCGAGGCTCACGAACTGGCGCTGGCCGGGCGTGTGATCCATCAGCGAGGCGAGACGGACGCGGTCGTCTGCCTCAAACAGCTTGAAGCCTTCCATCACGTCCGGCGAGGAGACCTCGCAGCGCAGGTGCAGGAAGTGGTCCGCGCGCAGGCGCCCCGCGTTCTGGGCGTGCTCGATGGCATCGGCCAGAAGCCGCATGTCGGCGGAGGTGACCCGGGAATCCTCGTCCATGCCGACCCGCAGCGCATCGAGCACCGTGGTAATGCCGGAGGCTGCGACCTGGGCGTCGTGGGCCTGGACGGAGGCAAGCGCGTTCCAGCGCACCTTGGGGCGCGGCATGTAGTGGCTTTCCAGATGATCCGTATGAAGCTCGACGAGCCCCGGCACCAGCCAGTCGCCCGCCATGTCCTCTCCCCGATCCGGGGAAGACGCGGCATCGATCGCGGCGATCAGCCCGTCTCGCACAAGAACGTCGCCCTGGATCACGGTGTCGGGGAGAACCAGACGGGCATTGCGGAACACGGTTTCGGTCATCAGAGCCTCTTTGCGGGACATTGCGCCCGAACGGGACGGAACCTTGCCTCCGGCGGTCAGGGATCGCGCAGGGCGTGGCGGGAGAAGACGGTGAAATTGGCGCCGGCAGCAGGCTCAACGAAGAGCGTCAGCGCGTCGATGGGCATAGGCTTGCCAATGAATCCGGCGAATTGACGGACAAGAAGCTTCACGACTTCGGCGCTTCTTCCCTCGCGAACCGGACCGGTCAGCGTCATGTGGAAGCGGAAATCGTCGAACACATACGGGTAGCCCCATTTGCGCACGTTCTCGACCTGTGACTTGGTCAGCTTAGCCGCGGTGCGGCGGGCGAATTCCGCATCGTCGAGCGGCGCGCGGAACGGTTCGAAGGCGCGCACGACATCTCCGGCCAGTTTCTGCAACTCCGCGCTCGGCGCGGCCGGAACGAGGGCGAAGAATGATCCGATTTGGCGGATCTCCATCGACGGCAGCACGAAAGGAGCGGTTTCCGCGCACCACGACTGGAGCGCATTGTCGAGACTTGCGACGGAGCGGTGAACATCCAGCGAAAAGGGCGCCTTGAGCGTGGCGTGAAAGCCGTAGCGGCGCGGCGCGGCGGTGAGTTCGACCCATTCCTCCGGCGCGAGCCCGTTCAGGAAGGGGCCGTCGACAACCGGATCCCCGTAGGCGTTGCGGCCAAGCCAGCGGGAGGCGGCCAGGGTGAGCGGGTGGTCGGGCGGCGGCGTGAAGTAGATGGCGGTACGCATCCGGGACATGGTTGGCAAAGGATCCTCAAACGGACCGGGCGCAAAAGGCCGGCCTGATGTCCGGACCAGACGCCTTGTCTGGTCCGTCGGCGTGCGGGCACCAGACATGACCGGCTCCCTGTCGCAGCCTCGGTCGGTCCCTTGCCCGATCGGACATCCCGAACCGGGCCGGATCCCCCCGATCAACATCGGCCGGCAGACGTCGGTTAACCGGCTAAATCGCAAGCTTGCGAAGCTGCTGCGACAGCAGGTCGACGAACGTGACGGTAATGACGACGATGATCAGGATCGCTGCGGTTTCGCCATAGTAGAAGCCGCGGATCGATTCGAACAGGATTTGTCCGATGCCGCCGGCGCCCACGACGCCGAGAACCGTGGCGGAACGCACGTTGGTCTCGAAGCGGTAGAGAGAGAACGAGATCCACAGGGGCGCCACCTGCGGAATGATGCCGTAGACGATCTCCTGCAGCTTGGATGCCCCGGTCGCGCGGATGCCTTCCACCGGATAGGGATCAATCGCCTCCACAGCCTCGGAGAAGAGCTTGGCGATGATGCCGAGATTGTGGACAAAGAGGGCCATGACGCCGGCAAAGGGTCCAAGACCGACGGCAACGACGAAAAGCACGGCGAACACCAGCTCGTTGATCGCGCGGCATGCATCCATCAGCCGGCGCACGGGCTGGACGATCCAGATCGGTGCGACATTCGACGAGGAGAGGATCGCGAAGGGAATGCCGAAGAAGATGGCAAGCACCGTGCCCCACAGCGCGATCTGCACGGTGAGAATCATCTCCTGGACGTAGTAGTCCCAGTCATGAAAATTCGGGCTGAGAAAGCCTGACGCGTATTCCGCCATGTTGCCGGAATCGCTGAAGAGATAGGTGAACCGGCCCATTTCCGCCGGCGCCCAACTCCACACGAGCGCGATCGCCAGTGCCCCCCACACGACATAGGCGTAAAGCCTGCGCGAAAGATCCTTGGGCGGCAAGGCGATCGTCTGCGGCGCGGCGGTCGGGGTGGATGTCGTCATGAGGATTTCCGGGGGTTGCGGGCGAGCGGGTTCGTGCTTTTGGGGGACCGGGGTGGGAGTGTGTTCGTGTGGCCCATCCGCCCCGAAACGGCGGCACGTATCGTGCCGCCGCCGGGATAAGCGCGCATGGCGCAGGATCAGACCTGCGGGACGGTCTCCATCAGCTTCTCGTACTTGGCCTTTTCCGCAGCCAGTTCCTTGAGCTTGGCGGCCTTCTCCTCGGCGGAGAACTTGTCGTCCGCCTGGATCTTGAACATGTCCTTGGTGATGGCCATCACGCGGATTGCGTAGAGCTGGGCATCGGAGGAGGGCTTGAACGGAGCCCAAGCGAGACCGGCCAGCACCTTGCGGGCTTTGGCCACCTCTTCCGGCGTGCCGAGACGGCCGTAGCTCATGAAGAACGTGTAGAGCTTGTCCTTGGTGGCCTGATCGAGCTTCTTGTTCCACACGATCGGATCGGCCGGGATCAGCGGCGACTTCCAGATGACCTTGAGGTTGGCGAAGGCCTTCGGGTTGGTCTTCTCGATACGCGCGAGGTTTTCGGTGTTGTTGGCGGCAACATCGACCTGGCCGTTGGCGACCGCGAGAGCGTTGGTCTCGTGGTTGGCGTTGCGCACCGTCTTGAAGCACTCCTTCGGATCAATGCCGTTCTTGGCAAAGATGAAGGTGGTCGGCACCAGGAAACCGGACGTTGAGTTCGGATCGCCGATGCCGAAGTTCAGCGACTTGTCGCACTTGAGAACGTCGTCGAGCGAGTTCAGCGGGCTGTCCTTCTGGGCAAGCAGGACGGACCAGTAGCCCGGGTTGCCTTCGACATCGACGGTCTGGGCGAAGACCTCGCCGCCGGAGCGGTCGACGGCTTCCATCGCGGACTTGTTGCCGAACCAGGCGGCATCGACCTTACCGAAACGCATGCCCTCGATGACGCCGGCATAGTCGGAGGCGAAGAAGGCGTTGACCTTCATGCCCGTCGCCTTTTCCATCGCCTCAAGGAACGGGTCCCACTGCGGCTTCAGGTTCTGCTGCGATTCCGTGGAGATGATGCCGAAGTTGATTTCGCTCGTCTCGGCGTGCGCGGCGGTGCCGAGCGAAAGGGCGAGGGCGGCCGCTGCGGCCCCCTTGAAAAACGCGTTCATACTGTCCTCCATCTGGACGGTTTGGGCATGTGGACGAATGGGCCCGACGTATCCGGTCAGGCAGTTGCCAGCGCCGGTGCGCCGGAGCCGATGGCCACGACGGGCCGCTCGCGGAGCCGGTCCTGAACCGGGGCATCCGGCAGGATCAGCTCTTCGGAGGCTTCGCCGTAGAGTTCTTTCAGAAAGGCGGTGTCGAGCGCCACGGAGGGGCCGTCATAGACGATGGCTCCGTCCTTCATGGCGATGGTGCGCGGGCAGTAGCGGCGCGCATATTCGACCTGATGCAGCGAGACGACGACGGTCATGCCGTCTTCCTTGTTGATACCCGCCAGAATTTCCATGACGCGGCGCGCCGAGGCCGGGTCGAGCGAGGCGATCGGTTCGTCAGCAAGCATCAGGCGGGCACCCTGGACGAGAGCGCGGGCGATCGCGGCACGCTGCTGCTGGCCGCCCGAGAGGGTGGAGGCGCGCTGACGCGCCTGTTCGGAAATGCCGACACGGTGAAGCGCACGCATCGCTGCCTGCTTCTCCGACTCCGAGAAAAAACCCAACGTGCCCCGCAACCGGCTGATCTGGCCGAGGAAGCCGATCAGGACATTGGTGATGACCGGAAGACGGGAAACCAGATTGAACTGCTGGAAGATGACGCCGATCGAGCGACGCATGTCGCGCGCTTCCGCTGAGAGCTTGCCGGCGGACTGGATCTCCCGGCCATGAATGGCGATCCGTCCGGCATCGCCGCGTTCGAGCCCGGCTATATGGCGGATGAGGGTCGACTTGCCGGAGCCCGAAGCTCCGATGAGCGCCACCATCTGACCGGCCGGGATTTCGACGCTTACGCCATCGAGAGCGCGCTTGCGGCCGAACGTTTTCGTCAGTCCGTCAATCGATACGGCAACCATGTGAGCATCCCGTGTTTTGCTCACTGTGGGTAGCGCGTATCTGTTGCACCTGTGTCTCGCTTTTGTGACGGTTGCGTGACTGTTGAAAACGATGCCGTAAAATAACCACCAGCACCGATTTCGATTTAACTTCCAGATACTTGTTGACGAACTTGAGCAACACGGCAAATCGCGCCGCACTTCCACTGCGTCATGCCATGGGCGGATTGGCCTCATAACGATCGAGGAACGCCTCTATCGGGAGATACCGGAAGTCGTCGAGGGCATGCCGCAGGCTCTCGTGCGACCAGTCCCACCAAGCCAGCGCTTCGAGCCGATCGGCGATCTCCTGAGGGAAACGGCGGCGGATCGGCTTGCCCGGCACCCCGCCGACGATCGTGTAGGGCGCCACGTCCCGGTTCACCACGGCACCGGCGGCGATCACCGCACCGTTGCCGATCGTAACGCCGGCCAGCACGGTCACGCCGTGCCCGATCCAGGTATCGTGCCCGATCCGCACCCGGTTGGCGCGACGCCGGTCGAAGACATCGGCCTCGTGCTCCGCGTCATCGAAATAGTCGCCCGCGCGATAGGTGAAGTGATGGAGCGTCGCGCGCTCCATCGGATGGTTGGTGGCGTTGAGGCGCACGTGGCTGGCGATATTGGAGAACTTGCCGATATCGGAGGCCCAGATCTCGCAGTCCCGCACGAGATAGGAATAGTCGCCGAGCGTACTCTCGGTGACCTGGCAGCGCTCGCCCACGGCGGTGTAACGCCCGAGCGTGGAGGCGACGACCTCCGCGCTTTCGTGGACGTCCGGGGTTTCGGACAGCTTCGTCATGCCGCATTGCTCCGTCTTGAGAAGGCCGCGACGTCGATGACGCGGTCGGCCACAACCTCGCGCACATCCCTGTCATGGAAGATGCCGAGCATGGCGACGCCGGCCTTCTTCTTTTCCGCGATGAGATCAATGACCACGGCACGGTTCTGCACATCGAGCGAGGCGGTGGGCTCATCAAGCAGCAGGATGGCGTGGTCGGTAATGAAGCCGCGCGCGATGTTCACCCGCTGCTGCTCGCCGCCGGAGAATGTCGCGGGCGGCAGATCCCACAGCGCTTCAGGCAGGTTAAGGCGGGCGAGCAGTTCGGCCGCGCGACGGCGCGCCTCCTCGTGGCTTGCGCCCTGCGCGGCCAGCGGCTCGGCCACCACGTCGAGCGCGGAGACGCGCGGGACGACGCGCAGGAACTGGCTGACATAACCGATGGTGCGACGGCGCAGCGCATGGATCGTCCGGGCATCGGCAGACGCGATGTCGATGAGCTTGCCATCCTCGCAGGCGCAGATGATCTGGCCGGCCTCTACGCCGTAGTTGCCGTAGATCATCTTCAGGATAGAGCTCTTGCCGATGCCGGAGGGACCGCCGAGCACGACGCATTCGCCCGCGTCGATGGAAAACGAGACACCGGAGACGACCGGGATCGTTACACCGCCGCGCAAGTGCATGACGAAACTCTTGCCGATATCGGTGAGAATGAGACGGGAAGGCATGGCTACACCTGCAATATGGAAGAGACGAGAAGCTGGGTATAGGGCTCGCGCGGATCATCGAGGATGCGATCCGTGAGTCCCTGCTCGATGATCGAACCGCCCTTCATCACCATCATCCGGTGGGACAGCAGCCGGGCGACGGCAAGGTCGTGGGTGACGAGGACGACAGCCAGCCCGAGATCTGCGACGAGGTGGCGGATGAGATCGAGCAGGCGGGCCTGCACCGAAACGTCAAGTCCGCCGGTCGGCTCGTCCATGAAGACAAGGCGGGGTGCGGTGACCAGATTGCGCGCGATCTGCAGGCGCTGACGCATGCCGCCGGAAAAGGAACGTGGGTCGTCATCGATGCGATCGGTGGCGATCTCGACGCGCTCCAGCCAGTGTTCTGCCTCACCCCGAATCTTGCCATAGTGACGGGCGCCGACCGCCATCAGCCGTTCACCAACATTGGCACCGGCTGAGACCGACATGCGCAACCCGTCGATCGGGTTTTGATGGACAAAGCCCCAGTCGGTGCGCATCAGCACGCGGCGTTCGGCCTCCGACATGCGGAAGAGATCGCGCACGGTGCCGTCGCGCATGCGGTATTCGACGCAGCCGGCAGTCGGCGTCAGGCGCGAGGCGAGACAGTTCAGAAGCGTCGTCTTGCCGGATCCGCTTTCGCCGACAATCGCCAGAACTTCGCCGGGCCAGAGCGACAGCGAGATATCGCGACAGCCGATCCGGTCGCCGTAGAAGCGGGTCAGCCCGGAGGCACGCAGAAGCGGCAAGTCTTCGATGGCGACCGGCGGGGTTTCAACGTGTTCGTTCATTGATCGACCTCCCAACCGGCAACGGGAGCCGAGCCATCTTCGGGCCTGTGGCGCTCGCAATAGTCCGTGTCGGAGCAGACGAACATGCGACCGCCCGCATCATCCAGGATGACCTCGTCGAGGTAGACGCCGCGCGACCCGCACAGCGCACAGGGCTCGTCGAAGGTCTGGATCTTAAAGGGATGATCCTCGAAATCGAGGCTGACGACGGAGGTGTGCGGCGGGATGGCATAGATGCGCTTTTCACGACCCGCGCCGAAGAGCTGCAAGGCCTCGCAATCGTCCATCTTCGGATTATCGAACTTGGGGATCGGGGACGGGTCCATCACGTAGCGGCCGTTCACGTTCACCGGATAGGCGTAGGTTGTGGCGATGTGGCCGTGTTTCGCGATGTCCTCGTAGAGCTTGACGTGCATGAGGCCGTATTCGGCGAGCCCGTGCATCTTGCGGGTTTCCACCTCGCGCGGCTCCAGATAGCGCAGCGGCTCCGGGATCGGCACCTGATAGACGAGGATCTGGTTGGCGCCAAGCGGTGTCTCGGGAATGCGGTGGCGGGTCTGGATGACCGTCGCCTCCTCCGTCACCGTCGTCGTGCGCACCCGGGCGGTCGTCTCGAAAAAGCCGCGAATGGCGACCGCGTTGGTCGTGTCGTCCGCGCCCTGGTCGATGACCTTGAGAATGTCGTCCGGCCCCAGCACCGAGGCCGTGATCTGCACGCCGCCGGTGCCCCAGCCGTAGGGCATGGGCATCTCGCGACTGGCGAAGGGCACCTGATAGCCCGGGATCGCCACGGCTTTCAAAAGCGCGCGGCGGATCATCCGCTTCGTCTGCTCATCCAGATAGGCGAAATTGTAGACGGGGGCGGCATCCTTGCCGTCGATTGCGGAGAACTCGTTCATTCCGCGGCCTCCTTGCTCTCCTGCGCCGAACGCTCCTCGTATTCGCGGCGCATGCGGCGCACGAGGTCGAGTTCGGCCTGAAAGTCGACGTAGTGGGGCAGTTTCAGATGCTCGACGAAGCCGGTGGACTGGACGTTGTCGGAATGCGAGAGCACGAATTCCTCATCCTGCGCGGGTGCCACGACGTCCTCGCCGAATTCGCGCGCCCTCAGCGCCCGATCGACCAGCGACATGGCCATGGCCTTGCGCTCGCCCTGACCGAAGACGAGACCGTAGCCGCGGGTGAACTGCGGCGGCGCCTTGGCCGAACCCTTGAACTGCGTAACCATCTGGCATTCGGTCACCTGGATCTCGCCGATGGAGACGGTGAAGCCAAGTTCCGGGATCTCGATTTCGACCTCGACCTCGCCGATGCGGATCTCGCCGACGAAGGGGTGGGTCCGGGAGTAGCCGCGCTGGGTGGAATAGCCGAGCCCAAGCAGGAAGCCCTCATCGCCACGGGCGAGCGCCTGAAGCCTGAGATCGCGGTCGGCCGGAAAGGACAAGGGTTCGCGGGTGAGGTCGCCGACCTCCGCCCCCGCTTCCTGCTCGCCGTCGCCCTCGATCAGATCCTCGTGGGCCAAAAGATCGGTGACGCGCGGCATCGGCCGATCCTCATCGGTTACCTCGGCGCGGGCGGGCTCCTCGATGTCGGCGCCTTCAAGCGTCGGGTCGAGCAGGCGATGGGTGTAATCGAAAGTGGGGCCGAGAAGCTGGCCACCGGGCAGGTCCTTGAAGGTGGCGGAGATGCGGCGCTCAATGCGCATCTTCGATGTGTCGATTGGCTCTGAGAAGCCGAAGCGGGGCGCCGTGGTACGCCAGGCGCGCACGAGGAAGATCGCCTCGATGAGATCGCCGCGCGCCTGCTTCATCGCAAGCGCGGCGAGATCGCGGTCATAGAGCGAGCCTTCCGACATGATGCGGTCAACCGAGAGCGCGAGCTGCGTCGCGATCTGTTCCAACGTGATGTCGGGAACATCGCGAAAGCCGCGGCGCTTGTCTGCCAAGAGCCGGTGAGCATTGCGGATGGCGCGCTCGCCACCCTTTACGGCGACATACATGGGCTCAGGCCTCCCCGATCTCGATTGCGGTGGAACGCGGCAGGCCGGCGACCGCCTCGCGCGAGACGAAGATCACGTCGATCCCACGTGGATAGAGCCCGTGATTGGCAATCAGCTGCTGCCAGACGGCTGCCGAAACGCCGTTCGGCGAGAAGGGCTGCCTCTCCTTGATACCCGGGCCCGACAGGGCGACCGGCATACCACCCGCAAAGCCGGATACCGCGACAATCACCGTGGCGGAGCGATCCGGATAGTCGGACGTACCGGGACCGAATTGCGTAAGCGGCGGCAGATCTTCCGGATTTGCGGCGACCGCAAAGTCGGCGTCTGCCGGGGTCTTCACCAGGGGCGCGCCCGTCTGAAACCGCAGCCAGTCGGCAGTGCCTGCCGCCCTGGCAAGCGAGGGACACAGGAAGATCGACGTGTCCGGATCGACAAGCGCGCAAAGGATATCGGCGGCTAGCGGCGGGAGTTCCCGAGGCGGCTTCGTGCGAGGGTCAAGCGGCAGGATGGTGCCGGGACGGGCCAGCGCATCGAGGACGATCCGGAAAACGCCTTGCGCATCGAAGACCGGGTTACGGAAGCCGCCGGAATAATTGCCTGAATGGATGTCGTTGCGAGGTTCGCCGTTCACTGGTCCTCTCCGCGTGTCATGGTGAAGAAGTTGACCCGGGTGGCGGCGGCTTCTTCCGCCTTGCGGTGCGCCTCGTCCGCAAGACGCCGCCGCACGAGGCTGAGCAGATGCGTATCGACCGCCTCCGCCTCGCGCTGCCAGACCGCATCGAAGACGGCCGCAAGCCGCGCCTTCTCGAGATCTCGGCCGAGAACGCAGGAAAAGCCGATCTCCCCGGAAGACAACCGGACTGTCGCGCGGGCAACCGTCGCCTCGCCGAGATTGAACGGTGCACCGGCACCGCCGGCACGCCCGCGCAGCATGACGAGACCGGTCTCGGGACCGCGCAGCAGCTCTGCTTGCGCGTCCTCGGGCCAGGCTTCGATTGCGCCGCGCAACTCCTCAACACTGGCACGTGCGAGGATGCCCATCACTTCCCGTCGTTCCATCGACAAACCTCTCCTGTCAGGCTCGCGTCCCTCGACTGCGGCAGACTCTCATGACGGCCCGTACCGCGTCGCCAGATCCGGCGAGAACACCGCGTGTTGTATAGTTATCTATACAAGTGTATCTTTCACGACAAGGGGTATCCGATTTCAATGACGCAGCGATGACACAAAGGGCCCGACCGGATATGTGACGGACCGTGGCGGCAGATGACCGCTTGGGATCAGGAGAGGAAGATCGGGCCGATGACGGCGACAGACGGGAGCACGACCGGCATCTCGATGGAGCGCAGCGGCGGCGTGGCGCTGTGGCGGCAGATCGCGGAGCGGCTGAAAGGTGACATCCGCGCAGGTCTTTGGGGGCAAGGTGCGAAGCTGCCGGCGGAAGCGGAGCTTGCCCGGCGCTTCGGCGTCAATCGGCACACGATCCGCCGGGCGGTCGGCGAACTCGCCAACGAAGGGTTGGTATCGTCGCGCCAGGGCCGCGGAACGTTCGTTGAGAGCGCCCCGATCAGCTATCCGATCGGTTCGCGCACCCGTTTTTCGGAGATCATCTCGCGACAGGCCCGGGAACCGGGCGGACGGCTGATCGCTTCGTTCCGCGAAACGGCGGCACCGTGGCTGACGGACAAGCTGCAGTTGCCGGCCGGCTCCGCCCTGCACCGGCTGGAAACGCTGCATGTGGCGGACGGTATTCCGGTTTCGGTATCAACCGCCTGGTTCCCTGCCGCGCGCTTCCCCGATCTTGTACTGCACTATGCGGAGACAGGATCGGTGACGAAGGCCCTCGCCGCGCACGGCGTGACGGATTATTCCCGCGCCCGAACCGATATTTCGGCGCGCATCGCAGAACCCGACGAAGCGCGCCTCTTGCAGATACCGCCCGATGCCCCGGTTCTCGTTACGGCCGTGCTGAACGTGGATACAGGCGGCAAGCCGATCCAGGTGGCCCGCACGCGCTTTGCGGCCGAACGCGTCCAGCTCACGGTAGAAAGCTGACGCGCCCCGTACCGCATCGAGGCCGGCAGCAAGGCTGCGGCGCCCCCACTGCAATTTCGGTCCGTCCGCCCCTTTCGGTCAGACCGTCTTTGTGGCGACCAGGCAGTAGCACATCGGGATCTGCGCAGAACGACCCTGGTAAATATCGTATTGCGG
Organism: Breoghania sp. JC706; assembly: GCF_037026715.1. NCBI lineage: Bacteria > Pseudomonadati > Pseudomonadota > Alphaproteobacteria > Hyphomicrobiales > Stappiaceae > Breoghania > Breoghania sp. JC706. Next base: position 105,216 of record NZ_JBANCG010000006.1, on the reverse strand, counting down.
CTCACGGTTGCTGTGCGGGTATTCCGTCAGCTCGGCGATCCGCAGCCCTGCATTCGCGCAAGCCGTCACGATGTCTCCCAGAGTGTGCTGAAACCAGTAGCCGATCTCACCCTTGCCGTGATCCAGCCCGTCATAGGTGATGATCTCTTCGATCTTCTGCGGTTGCCGCTCGAAATAGCTGAACGCGAGTTCATGGGGCGCGGCGCTCGCGGGATCGAACATCTCCAGAATGGGATGGGTTTCGTAGACGACGAGCCGCCCCCCGTCGTTCAACAGTTCCGAGACGATCCGGAAGAACGCAGGCAGATCAGGCATCCAGTTGAGAACGCCGATCGTGATCAGCCCCAGATCGAATTTGCCGAGCCCGGAGGGCAGATCATAGACGTCGGCTTCGACCAGCCGCACATCGGCGCCGCAGGCCGCCGCCAGCCTCGCCCCTTGCGAGATGAACGCCGCGGAGTGGTCGATTCCAAGCTTGGGCACGAGCCCCAGGGCCTGCAGCGACAAAAGCTCGCGGGCATTGTTGCAGCCGACCTGGAATGCCGTTGCACCCGAGAGGCTCAGGGCCCGAAGCGTTTCCGTCAGGCAGCTGTCCAGCACCGAAAACCCGGGTTCCCGGACCTGGGCAAGGAGAGCATCCCACTCGTCGCCCTGCTCATGAAGCGGGGCGGAGGCTTCCCAAACAGCACGGTTGGCCGCCGTATAATCCGAGATTGTCTTCGTCATCGGTTCCACTCCTTCAAGCGCACGACAAAATCCGCCCGCACCACAAATCGCCCCACACAACGGCGGAATGATCGGTTTTGCGTGACAGATGACAGAGGGGGTTTCAGCTGCGTCCCCAGAGGGATTTGAGCTTATTCGGAAAGGCGAGGTGCGCCATTGTCGAGGCAATGGCGCGCCGGGGAGGATTCGAACCCCCGACCCCCAGATTCGTAGTCTGGTGCTCTATCCAGCTGAGCTACCGGCGCCTGCCGTGGGCTTTCGCCCGGGTCGTCGGCGGATGCGGGACATCCGCCTGTCGTTTCTGTGCGGCGCGCTTAAGGCGTTCCCGAACAGCGCGCTACCTCTACTGCCTAAGCTTTCCGATTGCAAGCGTGGCGAACGCGAATTCTGTTTTAAGGCCCAACCAGTGGTCATGCCTGTGGAAATCGCCCCTTTGGCAGGTCGCTATGTCAACCGTTTCCAGGATCTCCGGCACGCTCGTCCGGCGCATTGCCGAAGTCCCGCTCCAGCCTGCGTGTACCGTCCTGAACCGCCCGAGCCCGGGTGAAATCCAATGGTCGGTCGGGCAGCGTGATGCGAAAGACGGCTCCGGGGCCATGCTCCTCCAGGGCGATTTCACCACCATGGGCACGCACGAGTTCGGAAGCGATGGCAAGCCCCAGTCCCGTGCCGCCCGGCCGGGCGGAAGCTTGAAAGGCGCGAAAGAGATTCGCCCGCGCGGCCGCAGGCACGCCCGGACCGGTGTCCGCGATTCGAATCGTCACCACCGTGCCGGTGCGCTCAGCCGCAACCGAGAGTCGTTTAACCACCGCCGGGTCGCCCTCTCCCTGAAGCGCCTGCACCGCATTGCGGCAGATGTTCATCAGGACGCGGAAGATCTGCTCCGGGTCGGCATCGATCTCCATATTCTCGGCGACCCGGTTTTCCCACGCGATAGCCTCGTGTTCGACAAGCCCCTGCACCTGGCCGACATCATCGACGATGCGGGCAAGACGCACGATCCGGCGGGCGGGCGGCGCCTCCTGGGCGCGGCCGTAGGCGAGCACCGCGCGGGTATATCCGACGGCACGGTCGAGCGTGGAGACGATCTTGGGCGCAAGCCGGGCCGCGAGCGGATCCGAGCTCGTCTCCAGGCGCTCCAGAAAAAGCTGGGCGGAGGCGAGAAGATTTCTCAGATCGTGATTGATCTTGGAGACCGCAAGACCGAGGTCGGCGAGCCGGCGCTGTTGATGCAGCGTCTGGCCGAGCGTCTTTTGCATGGTGGAGAGCCGTTCTTCGGCCTCGCCGATCTCGTCGGCGCGGCCCGACGGCACGATCACCCGTGAGGCATCCTCCGGAGCTTCGCCGAAGCGCGCCATGTTGGCGGAGAGCCGTTGCAGCGGCCGTACGAACAGCCAGCGCAGCGAAATGTAGACGAGCGATGCGGTGATGATCGAAATGACCAGCGACAGACCGAGGATGCGGACCGCAAACCCGAGCATCGCCTTTCGCAGCGGCGTCTCCGGCATGACGATCTCTATCGTGCCGCTCATGCCCATTTCGGCCTTGCCGATGATACGCAGGGTCCGCCCTGCACCGTTCATCAGCGTATCGAAGGCCTGAACGATCGAGGCCGACGCATTCATCCGGCTCATGTCGACAACCTCGTCGACCATGGGCGGCATGGTGTCCATGGCGATGAGGCGTCGGGTCGGGCCATCGTTGAGCGCGATCGCATCCGATCCCGTCGCCTGAAGCAGCCGCGTCTGAAGGGCGGGCGAAATGACGTCGGATTCCGCAAGCACCGCGGCGGCGACACCCGCGGTGCGCAGCTTGTCCGAAAGCCAGTTGTTTCTGAAATTTGCGATGGAGGGCACGAAGATCAGTACCTCGCTCAGCATCACGAAGATGACGGTGAGCATGAGGAGCTTTGCGGACAGCCCGACGCGTCGCCCCCGCGTGCCTAAGGCCGCGGATTCGGCAGAGCGGACGTTTTCGGCGGTGTCTGGCATGACGGTCGTTGCGTGCGCGTCCGGTGACGGGATCGGCCGCATCTTATCCGAAGATGCGCAGGAAACGAACCAGCCGCCTGACCCACGGCTTTTGCGGGATTGCGGAATAGAAAGCGACGGCCGCGCGCTTTCCCGTTTCCGACAATGTCGGATAGGGCAGGACGAGGCCGGCAATGGCGGAGACCTTCAGGCGCCGGGATACGGCAAGCGACCAGAGCGAGATCAGTTCTCCCACACCGGCGCCGACAATCGTGACGCCGAGGATGCGACCGCGCCTGTCGGTCACGAGCTTGACGAACCCTTCCGTGCGATCTTCGGCACGGGCCCGGTCGTTTTCCGCAAAAGACGCGCGAAGCACCGATATCGAATCGCCGTGACGCCCGCGCGCCTCTTCCTCGCTCATTCCCACATGGGCGAGTTCCGGGTCGGTGAAAGTGACGCGCGGAACCAGAATGGGCTTGTTGCGTACGGGCAGGCGGAACAGGATGGCGCGAACCACCAGCCCGGCGTGGTAGTTCGCCGCATGGGTGAACTGAAGGCCGCCGGCAACGTCGCCGATGGCATAGACGCGGCGATTGGACGTGCGCATCGAACCGTCCACCCGGATGCCCCAACGATCGTGCTCGATACCGGCCGCCTCAAGATCCAGCCCCGCGACATTGGGCGTGCGACCGACAGCGACGAGAAGGTGGGAACCTGACAGGCGTCCCTCGCCTTCCGCCGTTTCCATAACGACCGCGATGCCGTCACCGTCGGGCTCCACGCGTGTGATCTTCGCGTTCTCGTAAAGGCGGACGCCCTCGGAACGCAGCGTTTCGAGAACGGCGGCGGCGGCCTCCCGATCCTCGCGCGACAAAGCCTGAGCAGCATCCACGACCGCAACCTCCGCCCCGAGCCGGCGGTAGGCCTGTGCCAGTTCGATCCCGATGGGACCGCCTCCGACGATAAGAAGACGATCGGGACGGGAGGTGAGATCGAAGATCGTCTCGTTGGTGAGGTAAGCGACCGAATCAAGGCCGGGAATCGGCGGCACGGCCGCGGAGGAACCGGTGGCAACGACGAAACGCCGGGCGCGAACCCGGATGTCGCCGGCCTCAACCGTCCTTTCGTCGACGAAACGGGCATGATCGCGAAGGACCGTCACGCCGAGCCCCTCGAACCGCTCCTCCGAATCGTGCGGGGCAATCGCGGCGATGACATCGCGGATATGGGCGTGGGTGCGGGAATAGTCGAACCGCGGGTCGGAGCACTCGGCACCGAACGCGGCCGCGGCGCGGGTCGATGCCGCGCCGGCGGCGGCGGCGATGAGGGACTTGGAGGGAACACAGCCGTGGTTCAGGCAATCCCCGCCCATGAGCCCCTTCTCGATCAGCACCACATCGACGCCGAAGGCGGTAGCGGCAGCGGCGACACTGAGGCCGCCGGAACCGGCGCCGATGACGCAGATGTCCGGGGTAATGGTCCGCCGGGTCATGTCTTTTCTCCCATGCGCTTGCGGCGCCACCGCTTGGCGACAACGGGAATGAGCGAAACCAGCCCGAGCGCGACGAAGGCGATGATCATCTCGCGCGTGACAAGGGCCGTCGGATCCAGATGGCAATCCCCGCGCGCCGCGCATCCGGGATCTGCTTCTTCCTGGGCCGAGATCAGGCTGTCGAGCCCCGAGCCCAGAACTGCGTAGGCGTAGGTTCCAGGCAGGATGCCGATGAAGGTTGCCGCGGCGTAGGTGCGGAGCGGCACGTTGACGAGCGCCGGGGCGACGTTGACCAGCCAGAACGGGAAGATCGGCGTGAGGCGCAGAAAAAGCAGGTAGTTGAAGGCATCCTCGCGCAAGCCCCGGGCTAGGCGTGCGGTCATCGGGCCGGCGCGATCCTTCAACGCATGGCCGAGCGAACTGCGTGCGGCCAGAAAAATGATCACGGCCCCGGCGGTCGCGGCAAAAGCCGTCATGGTCCCCCCCGCAAGCGTCCCGAAGAGCAGTCCGCCGGCCATCGTAAGCAGCGAGGCTCCCGGGAAAGACAGCGCCACGGCACCCACATAGGCGACACAGAAGATCCCCGCCGCCATGATCCAGTTGCCCGCCACCACATCGGCGAGTTCCGCACGGTGGCGGATGAGCTGCGAAAGGGAAAGATATCGGTGCCAGCCAAGCGCGAAACCGACGATCATCAGCGCGGCGAGGCCGGCGAGCGGCAACCAGCGCTTCCAGGCCGACGTTTTCGCCGGGCCTCCCGTTTCGCTCGGGCGCTGCGCGGAGGGCTCGATCTGATCGTGTCTCGGCATCGGGCCTCCGGTTTCCGGCATTACGTTTGGACAGCACCGCGCGCTTCCGCCATCGGCGCGCGCCCGTCAGACCTTTCCCACGCGATTGTGGATTACCGGGATATGCGCACAGGCTGCGGCGAAATCGGGTTCACGTCGTCCAGCACCTCAGTTGAGCTATCTAGAGATCATCGCCGCTTCGCGCGCGCTGAAACAGGCCACTTCACCCGGAATTGATGAATATTCGGAAGGGCATCAAGCCCCCGTGAGGCCTAAAAACGGCCAACGACCCGCATCTGGCGTGCCTTGCGAGCGGCCGACAGGCATCCTTGCTACCCTCGCCGTCGGCGGCGCATGGACAACGCCAGTCCGTTTGCCTTCGCTGTTCGACATCCGTTTGCGTTGACTTAGGCGAACGCCGCCCGTATAAGCGCGCTCCATCAGGACCTGTCGCCCGACCGGTTCTTTCCGGCTGCGGTTTTGCACGTGACGTGCGCCCTGTCCGTTTGGAACGTGCGCTTGAGCGAGCGCGCCGGGCGCATCCTCAGCCGAACACCGATCGTCTAGTCAGTTTTTAAGTCAAGGGCCGCGTCCGGCGCGGTGGGAAACAATGAAGCGCACGTATCAGCCGAGCCGTCTTGTCCGCAAGCGCCGCCACGGTTTTCGCTCCCGCATGGCCACGAAGAATGGCCGTCAGGTCATCAGCCGCCGCCGTGCCAAGGGCCGCAAGCGGCTGTCCGCCTGAGGCTTGAACGAGGCGGATTGCCAATGGCTGTACCGCCCTTCTCCATGCCTGTGCTGAAGAAGCGCTCCGAGTTTCTCGCAGTCGCCAAGGGCGTGCGGGCACCTCGGCGCGCTTTCGTGCTGCAAGCGCTCTGCGATTCCGACAGCGGCCACATGCCGCGCATCGGTTACACCGTCACCAAGAAGACGGGTAATTCCGTGGAACGCAACCGCATCAAGCGGCGTCTCAGGGCGGCCATCCGTGAGGTGGCGCCATTTGCAGCCAGGCCGGCATGCGATTATGTCCTCATAGGTCGACGCGCGGCACTCGATATTTCCTTTTCCGATCTGAAAAAGGATTTGGCCGCAGGCTTTGCCCGCGTGCATAAGGACGCCAGATCTCCCGTTGACGGACAGGATCATCCGCAACGGGATCACCGCGCGCTCAGGCGCCGCGACAAGCCAAACACCGCGCCCAGGGCGAAATCAGAGTAACGGTGAGACCAGAGGCATGTTCGAGAACAAGAACTACATCATCGCGATCGTGCTTTCCCTGGCGATCCTGCTCGGCTGGCAGTTCCTGATCGTTCAACCGCGGATCGACGAACAGCGCAAGCAGCAGGAAATCGCCCAGCAGGAGGCCGCCTCCAAGCAGCCCGGCGAGAGTGCGACGCCCGAGGCGCCGACGTCCACCAAGCCGACGCCGGGCGAAGCACAGGGCGTTGCGCCCGCTCCCGGAGCCGGAACCGCCGCGCAGCCTGATGCCGCGATGAGCCGCGAGCAGGCGCTGGCCGCCTCCCCGCGCGTGGAGATCAAGACCGAAAGCCTGTCGGGCAGCATCAACCTGCGCGGCGCGCGCATCGACGACATCCATCTGGTGAAGTACCGCGAGACGGTGGACGACAACAGCCCGACGATCACGCTGTTCTCGCCGTCGGGCTCCGCCACGCCCTATTATGCCGAGTTCGACTGGGCCGCGGATCCGGCCGCGAACATCAAGCTCCCCGATGCGCAGACGGTTTGGACCCAGACGAGCTCCGGCCCGCTGACGACCACCAATCCGCTGGAGCTTTCCTGGGACAACGGCCAGGGCCTCGTTTTCCATCGCACGATCGCGGTCGACAAGGACTACATGTTCACCGTCACCCAGTCGGTCGACAACACGACCGGCGAGGCGGTGAAGCTATACCCTTACGGCCTGATCTCGCGGCACGGCACGCCGCACACGGCCAACTTCTACATCCTGCACGAAGGCATGATCGGCGTCTTCGGCAACGAAGGCCTGAAAGAGGTCAAGTACAAGGATCTGAAGGAAGAGAAGGCCATCCGCGGCGACAAGATCAAGGAAGGCTGGCTGGGCATTACCGACAAGTACTGGGCCGCGGCCCTTTTGCCGGATAATGAAGGCGGCGAGTTCCAGCCGCGCTTTTCCTACATCCCCAACGTGGACGGCTATCAGGCCGACTATCTGGGCGATGCGATCACCGTGCCCGCAGGCGGTTCATCGCAGGCCAAGACCCGGCTTTTCGCCGGCGCCAAGGAAGTTGCGATCGTCAACAGGTACGACGACGAGTACAAGCTTCACAATTTCGACCTGCTGATCGACTGGGGATGGTTCTATTTCATCACCAAGCCGATGTTCCACATGATCGACTTCTTCTACAAGCTGGTCGGAAACTTCGGCATCGCGATCCTGCTGGCGACCGTCGTCGTCAAGCTCATCTTCTTCCCGCTCGCCAACAAGTCCTACGTCTCGATGAGCCGGATGAAGAAGGTCCAGCCGCAGATGGTGGAGATCCGCGAGCGCTACAAGGACGACAAGGCCGCCCAGCAGAAGGCCATGATGGAGCTCTACAAGAAGGAGAAGATCAACCCGCTGGCCGGCTGTCTGCCGGTGGTGGTTCAGATCCCGGTCTTCTTCTCGCTCTACAAGGTGCTCTACATCACCATCGAGATGCGGCACGCGCCGTTCTTCGGCTGGATCCATGACCTGTCCGCACCGGACCCGACGTCGGTGTTCACGCTGTTCGGATATCTGCCGTGGGATGCGCCGCACTTCCTGATGATCGGCGTCTGGCCTATCATCATGGGCATCACGATGTTCTTCCAGATGAAGATGAATCCGACGCCGGCCGAGCCCGCGCAGCAGATGATCTTCAACTGGATGCCGGTGTTGTTCACCTTCATGCTGGGCTCGTTCCCCGCCGGTCTGGTCATCTATTGGGCCTGGAACAACACCCTCTCGATCCTGCAGCAGTACGTCATCATGCGGCGGCAGGGCGTGAAGGTGGAACTGTTCGGCAACGTCGCCGGCACGTTCAAGCGCAAGAAGGACGCGCCGGAAAAGAGCTGACGGCGCACCGCGCCGCAGCAGCCGACCCGACGATCCCAGAGGAGTTCGCGCTCATGATCAGGTAGAGGCGATCCGCATTCCGGCATCATCATGCCCATGGAGCGGATCAAGCGGAACAGGCTGTCGGCCGATGCGATCGATCGCATGTGAGCCGGCATCTTCTCTCCAGCATGAGGACGACACCATGCATGGCCCCGATCCGGACTGCCTCTACCCGTTCAACGGCGAACCCCACACGGTCTTCCTGAAAAACGCCATATCCCGGCCGAACATTTTCGTTGGCGATTACACCTACTATCACGACGACGATGGCGCGGCCGGGTTCCAAGACCGCTGCGTTCGCTACCATTTCGAGTTTCTCGGCGACCGGCTGATCATCGGCCGGTTCACGGCAATCGCAATGGGTGCGCAGTTCATCATGAACGGCGCCAATCATGCGATGACGGGGCTTTCCGCCTATCCCTTCAACATATTCGGACAAGGGTGGGACGAGGGCTTCGACTTTGCCACGATCGACGCGGGCCTGCGCGGCGATACGACCATCGGCAACGATGTCTGGATCGGCCGGGAAGCGACGATCATGCCGGGCATCACCATCGGCGACGGTGCAATCGTCGGGACGCGCGCCGTCGTGGCCAGCGATATTCCGCCTTATGCAATTGCGGTGGGCAACCCGGCACGCGTTATCCGCAGGCGGTTCGACAACAAGACCATCGACCGGCTGCTGGCCATCGCCTGGTGGAATTGGCCGGCGGAACAGATCGGCCGCCACCTGGACCGCATTCGCGGCGCCGATATCGACGCTCTGGAACGCGCCGCGACTTCGCTGCCTAGCGCGCAAGGAGCCAGTCAATCTCCTGCGTCGCCCGAATAATACGAACCCTTTGCCACCCTTTCGGTGGTTCCCCCGGAAAACGAGTTGCCCTAGAAGAGATCCATGGACCAGAACCCAGACGATAGCGAAGCGCGCGCCGCGGCTCTTGAAGCCGGCCGGCTTCTGTTTGCCCGCACCTGGGATTTCGTGACATCGGTCGCGCGTTACGATCAGCTTGTCCCGCCCAAGGGCGTCGAGGTCGCCTTCGCGGGCCGCTCCAATGTCGGCAAGTCGAGCCTCATCAACGCGGTGACCGGTCGCAACGGACTGGCGCGAACCTCCAACACGCCCGGTCGCACGCAGCTCCTCAATTTCTTCTCCACCTCCGATTTTGGCGGAGCGGAGCCGATCACCATCGTCGACATGCCCGGCTACGGTTATGCTGAGGCACCAAAGAAGACCGTGGATGCCTGGACGAGCCTGATTTTCGACTACCTGCGCGGACGACCGAATCTGCGCCGGGTGTTCGTGCTTGTCGATGCCCGGCACGGGCTCAAGGGCAACGACCTCGCCGCCCTCAAGGCGCTGGATACGGCCGCAGTGACCTACCAGATCGTGCTGACCAAGGCAGACAAGGTTAAGCCACCGGCGCTTGAGAAGCTCATCCGTCAGACGCAGGAGGAGATCGGCCGGCGGCCGGCCGCCTTCCCCGTCGTCCTCGCGACCTCCAGCGAGAAGGGCACAGGGCTTGCCGAGTTGCGCGCGACGATCGCGGAACTCGGAGGCTTCGTCGCCCCCGCCCTCCCGCGCTGAACCGACGCCACGAACGGCGCCTTGCTTGCGCTGCGGAATATTTCCATCGGCAATTGCGGTTAACCCGGAACGCAAATTGGTCTATAGACGCTTTCCGAACCGGGCACAGGATCGGACATGACCGACGAAAACACCTCCGCAGTGAACAATCATTCGACGCCCGCGCAGACGCGCGCCACCATCATCTCCGAAGCCCTGCCCTACATGCAGCGCTACGACAACCGCACGGTCGTGGTGAAGTACGGCGGCCACGCCATGGGCGACCCGGAGCTTTCACGAGCGTTCGCGCGCGACATCACGTTGCTGCGCCAGTCGGGCGTCCATCCGGTGGTCGTGCACGGCGGCGGCCCCCAGATCGGCTCCATGCTGGAGCGGCTCGGCATCAAGAGCGAGTTCCGCGGCGGGCTCCGCGTTACCGACAAGGCGACCGTCGAGATCGTGGAGATGGTGCTGGCCGGCGGCATCAACAAGGACATCGTCAACACCATCAATACCGAAGGCGGACGCGCGGTCGGACTTTGCGGCAAGGATGGCCGCATGGTGGTGGTGGACAGGCTGACGCGCACGGTCGTCGATCCGGACAGCAACATCGAGAAGATCGTCGATCTGGGTTTCGTGGGCGAGCCGAAGACGGTCGACCCGACCGTGCTGAAGCTGGTCTTGAAGGAAGACCTGATCCCCGTAGTTGCCCCCGTGGCGCCTGGTGCGGACGGCGAAACCTACAACGTCAACGCCGATACGTTCGCGGGCGCCATCGCGGGCTCCCTGAACGCCTCGCGGCTGATGTTCCTGACAGATGTTGCGGGCGTGCTCGGCAAGGACGGCAAGCTGATCAAGCGGCTCACCGCCGCCGAGGCGCGCGCGCTGATCGTGGACGGGACGATTTCCGGCGGCATGATCCCGAAGGTCGAGACGTGCATCGATGCACTTGACCGGGGCGTGGAGGGTGTCGTCATCCTCAACGGCAAGGTCCCGCATGCCGTCCTTCTGGAACTCTTCACCGAAGGCGGTGCGGGCACCCTTATCACGCGTTAGCCCCTCGGGGTTCCGGCAAGCCGACGCAGCGCGTTCGCGGTCATGCGCGACCGGTGCGGCCACGCGGCCACGCGCTTCCCCCGATTGACGCTCGGCGTGCAGACGCCTATTCGAAGGCGGTCGCCTGCCTGCCCCGGCACCCAGCCGCCGCATTCCCGCGGCGGCGCCAATCTCACGAGCCCTCCCCCGATGCCAATGAACGCGTTCAGCTCGGTCACCGACTGGGTCTTCGATCTCGACAACACGCTTTATCCGGCGCAGACGAACCTGTTCGCCCAGATCGATGACAGGATCGTCGACTACGTGATCCGGCTGACGGGCATGAGCCGCGAGGATGCGCAACGGATCCAGAAGGACTACTACCGACGCTACGGAACGACGCTGCGCGGGCTGATGATGGAATATGCCATCGAGCCGGACGACTTTCTGGAATTCGTGCACGATATCGATCACGAGGCGCTGAGGCCGGATCTGAGGCTCGGAGAGGCGATCGGCCGTTTGCCAGGCCGCAAATTCATCATGACGAACGGCACCCGCAACCACGCGCGCGCGGTTGCGACCAAGCTCGGCATCTTCGACTATTTTTCCGACACGTTCGGCATCGAGGAAGCCGAACTGATGCCCAAACCCTATGCGGAGACCTATGAGCGTTTCATCCGGCTCTACGGTATCGAGGCACACAAAGCCGCGATGTTCGAGGACCTGGCGCGCAATCTGAAAGTTCCGCACGATCTCGGCATGCGCACCGTGCTGGTGGTGCCGGGCGGGACGCGCGAAGTCTTTCGCGAGGACTGGGAACTGAAGGGCCGCAACGCCCCGCACGTCGATTACGTCACCGACGATCTCGCCGCGTTCCTGGAAACGCTGGTGAAATAGGCCGGAGCGCACACAGGCACTGCACTGGCACGGGTCGGGACGCACAGGGATCGGCTGCGAGCCATGCCCCGTTCCAGGTGTTACTTCGTTCCGTACATGCGATCGCCGGCATCGCCGAGGCCGGGGACGATATAGGCGTGCTCGTTGAGCTTCTCGTCGATCGCGGCTGTGAAGATCGGCACGTCCGGATGGGCCTCGGAGAATTTCCTTACCCCTTCCGGGGCGCCCAGAAGGCAAACGAAGCGCAGGTTCTTCGCGCCGCGCTCCTTCAGCCGTTCCACGGCGACAATGGCGGAATTGGCGGTGGCCAGCATCGGATCGACGACGATGATGAGCCGGTCCTCAAGATCCTCCGGCGCCTTGAAGTAGTACTCCACCGGGATCAGCGTCTTGGGATCGCGGTAGAGGCCGATATGGGCGACGCGGGCCGACGGCACCAGATCGAGCATACCTTCCAGCAAGCCGTTGCCGGCGCGCAGGATCGAACAGAAGACGAGCTTCTTTCCGGCCAGCGTCGGCGCCCGCATTTCGGCAATCGGCGTCTCGATGGTGATTTCGGTCAGCTCAAGATCGCGGGTGACCTCATAGCACATCAGATGCGCGATCTCGCGCAGGAGCTGCCGGAAGCTCGATGTGGAGGTTTCCTTGTCACGCATGATGGTGAGCTTGTGCTGCACCAGCGGATGATCGATGACGGTCGCCGTGCTCATGCCGGAAACTCCTTTTCTTGGCCTGCCGGCCTCAAGTCTATCGTTGATGGCTCACAGTAACCTGTCGGCGCCTGCGAACAGAAGTGCCGGCGCCGCGCTGTCGCGCTTTTCCAGTGCAATCTTGCCTGCGGCATATCGCATGCCGCCTTCCAGCAGGCCGGCGAGCGGCATTTCCTCCTCGGTGACGCCCAGACGTTCGCGCACCTTTGCCGCGAGTCGATCAAAAAGCGCAACCGTAAGCCCTCGAGATTCAACCACCAGGGCATCGCCAATATCGGGCTCAGTCTGCGTGACGGCAGGTCCGATCCGCTTCAAGAGCGCCAGATCGAAAAGCAGACCGACGGCCTGCGGATCGCTGCAGGCTGTCAGCGTCTCAAGCCCGACGATTTCAACACCGGCCCAGACGAGCGGTTCGGCAAGGTCGGTCACGAGACGCTGCAGGCGGGAATGAAGCGGCAGCAGACCTTCGGTCGCCGGCGCGGTCCCCTCGCCGGCCACGGCCGGATGGTGATGGGTATCCCCAAGCGGGATACCGCCAAGCTGCGGCCCGCCGGCAAAGACCGGCACCAAACCGTCAGCGACCACATCCAGAATGCGTTGTGCAGACAGGGGGCCGGAAAGCCCCTCGTCGAAAAGCAGATCGAAAAGACCGCCGGGACGCGGATCGTCCTCGCGAGAGAAGAGATCGTCGCGAAGGCCCACAGCTTCGCCCAGTCGCCGCAGCGCTTCGGCCCGGCCAGCGCAATCCATCAGCCCCGCATCAGCTCCGGCTCCGACCTGCAGGCCGGAGGCGATTTCGTCTGTCGATATCCGCACCAGTTGCCCTGCATCGGCACGCAGCGGATCGCCCGGGACGCCGGAGAAGAGCCCGCTCGCAATCATCGCAAGACTTGCGATCGCAAGTCCCTCTTCGCCGCCATAACGTTCCTGCGATATTCCGTCATCATAGCCCCAGTCAGTGGGCGCAACGATGCCGAGGAAGCCGCTGACGAGCGCCATGTCGAAGGCAGCCCGCCCCATTTCGCGCACGTCCGCCCATTGCCGCGCATTGGCGAGACCAGCGAAGCGATCATGGCCGCCGGCTTCGAAGCGGCGCCACAGCGAATGGAACGGCAGGGCAAGATCGGGCCAGCGCTCTTGGATCAAAGCGGCGACACGGTCGGCCGCAGGATCAAGCGCGCTCATGTCTACCGCCACATGATCGAGCCCCTGCCCCAGTGCCCGCCGAAACAACAGATCCGCGCGCCTGCGAACGGCGGCACTGGTCATGAGCTGCCGGGCCTCGTGAGCAAGCGCCTCGTCATAGCCTTCGGGCAGGTCGTCCGCGACGGGGCCGAAGCCGGATTTCTCGTCTTTGATCATGGCGTGAGCCTCAAGGGAGGGTTGGCGACATCCTGGCCGTCAAGGCGGGCAAGCAGACGGCCGCGGGTTTCCTCGTCGCAAAAGGCCGCACGCAGGGCGGTCCTCGTCAACGCTTCCAGCGCGCTGTCGTCCCAGCCTTGCGTCCGTGCCATTTCCTCGTGTTCACGGGCAAGCGTCGTGTCGAAAAACGGCGGGTCATCGGAATTCAGGGTGACGGCGACGCCGGCCCGGCGCAGCAGGCCGATGGGGTGGCTGGCAAGATCGGAACAGACACCAAGCGCGATGTTCGAGCCCGGGCAGATTTCCAGCACAACCTGTTCGTCCGCAAGCCGGGCGACAAGCGCAGGATCCTCGATCGCGCGCACACCATGGCCGATGCGCGAGACGGCCAGATGGTCCAGCACGTCTGCGACATTCTCCGGACCGCCAAACTCTCCGGCATGGGCTGTGAGCCCGTATCCGGCCTCCCCCGCCAGCGTGAAGGCCCGCGCAAAGTCCGCAGCCCGCCCTTGTCTCTCGTCGCCTGCAAGCCCGAACCCGGTGACGAGCGGGTGCGGCTCCTCAACCATTATGCGCGCGGCGCGCTCCACCGCCTCTTCGCCGAGATGCCTGACGCCGACCACAATCATCCGGCCTTCCACCTCCGTCTCCTCGCGGGCACGCTCGATACCGGCCGCCAGCCCTTCAACATAGCTGGCGTAGGAAAGGCCGGCATTGGCCGCATGATCGGGCGAGATGAAGATCTCGCCGTAGATCATGCCTTCGCGGGCTGAAGTCGCGAAATGGGTGTGCGCGAGATCGGCGTAATCCTGCGGCGTGCGGAAGACGGAGGCCGCCCGGTCATATGCTGCGAGGAACGATGTGAAATCGTGCCACGCATAGCCGCCTTCGGGCGTGAAGAGACCATCGAGCGAAATGCCGTGGCGTTCGCCGAGCTTGCGCACGAGAGCAGGCGGAGCGGCCCCCTCGATATGGCAATGGAGTTCCGCCGTCGGGCGCATTCAGAAACCACGCATAAGCTTGTCGGCAGAACGACGCAGCCGGTTGTCGGACGGCCGCTCAGCCGTTCCATCGCCGCCCTGCAGATCGAAGGCATGGCGAGAGCGCCGCGAGCGGTTCGGCGCCCGCTTGTGCGCCAGCCGTCCGTCCTCCGTCGCGTTGAAGCGCCTTGCCTGCATTGGATCCATCCTTGCGGTCAAAGCGCCGACCTCACAGGAAGCTTCGGCCATGCTTGCCCGGGGGCAGATCCAGATGCCGGGCGATGCTCGCCCCGATGTCCGCATAGGTCGGACGCGCGCCGATCGGGCGGCCGGCGATACCCGGCCCGAAGGCAAGAACGGGAACATGCTCGCGCGTGTGATCCGTGCCGTGCCAGGTCGGATCGCAGCCATGGTCGGCGGTCAGGATGGCGATATCGCCAGGCTTCAGACGAGCCTCGATCTCCGGCAGGCGCTTATCGAACGCCTCCAGCGCCGCGGCATAGCCCGGCACGTCGCGACGGTGGCCGTAGAGCATGTCGAAGTCGACGAAATTCGTGAAGACGAGATCGCCGTCGCCGGCCTCGTCGACGGCCTTGAGGTTCGCCTCGAACAGCGCCTCGTTGCCTGTCGCCTTCATCACCTTCGTCACGCCCTGATGGGCGAAGATGTCGGATATCTTGCCGACCGCTATCACCTTCCGGCCCGCCTGCTTCGCCCTGTCGAGCAGGGTCGGCTCCGGCGGCAGCACGGAATAGTCGCGCCTGTTGCCGGTACGCTGGAAATTCTCGGCGCTCTCTCCCACGAACGGGCGGGCGATGACGCGGCCGATGTTGTAGGGATCGACCAGTTCGCGCGCGATCTCGCAGATCCGGTAGAGCCGTTCCAGCCCGAAATGCTCCTCATGCGCGGCGATCTGGAAAACGCTGTCGCCCGACGTGTAGCAGATCGGCTTTCCCGTCCGCACGTGCTCCTCGCCCAGCTCCTTGATGATCTCCGTGCCCGAGGCATGCTTGTCGCCGAGAATGCCCGGAATTTCGGCGCGGGCGATGAAGGCCTTCGTCAGTTCCTGCGGGAACGTGGGAACCGTATCGGGGAAATAGCCCCAGTCGAAAAGAACCGGAACGCCGGCGATCTCCCAGTGTCCCGACGGGGTGTCCTTGCCGTGGGAGACCTCCGCCGCATAGCCCCAAAGCCCCTCCGGCGCGCCGTAGTATTCAAGTCCCGGCGGACGGATGCCGTTGGAGGCGACGGCCGCGTTGCCGAGGCCGAGACGGTCCAGGTTGGGAAGCTGCAGGATGCCGGAGCGCAGGCCGGGCCTGTCGCCGGCGCCGCGCGCGCAGGCCTCCGCGATATGGCCGAGCGTATCGGCCCCGAAATCGCCGAAGCGGTCGGCGTCGCCGGCGCCACCGATCCCGAAGGAATCAAGCACCATCAAAATGGCACGGCCCATTGGGTTTCCTCATTGTCGCTGCCGGCCATCGAGGCCGGAAAGGGCACTTTTCACGTGCCGCTCAAATTCGATATCACGCAGCGCGGCGCTCAGGGCGCGATGCGGCGGGCGATGACATCGTGATCCGCGATTTCGCCACCGATCGTGTAGGCGGATCGCAGGGCCTCAGCCGCCCTGTCTGCGGCGGCATCGTCGGCGGCATGAACCACCGCCAGCGGCTCCTCTTGCGGCCCGACCGGCATGCCGATGCCGGCAAGCTGCGTGAAGCCGACGCGCGGATCGATGGCATCTTCCGCCCGGCGCCGGCCGCCACCGAGTTCGATAACCGCGATGCCGACGGCACGTGCGTCAATCGCGCGGACCAGACCGGCATCATCGGCGCGGATCTCGCGGACGACGGGGCTTGAGGGCAGATAGGCTTCCGCCTTTTCCATAAAGTCGGCCGGACCACCGAGCGCGGCAACCATCTGGCCGAATAATTCCGCAGCCCGGCCGCTGTCGAAGGCCGCGTGTATCCTGTCCGCGCCTTCGCGCGCGTCGGCCACGAAGCCGCCGGTCGCCAGCAGTTCGCCGCCGAGTGCCACGGTGACGTCGAGCAGGCGGTTGTCGATATGCCGGCCGGTCAGAAAGTCGACGGCATTCTGCACCTCCACCGCATTGCCCGCCGCACTGGCCAGCGGCTCGTTCATGTCGGTCAGTAGCGCCGTGGTCCGGAGGCCTGCACCATTGGCAACATCCACCAGACTTTGCGCGAGCGCTTCGGCTTCCTTCAGGCTGCCCATGAAGGCACCGGAGCCCCACTTCACGTCGAGAACCAGTCCCTGAAGTCCGGCGGCGAGTTTCTTTGACAGGATCGAGGCGGTAATCAGATCGAGGCTTTCCACCGTCCCCGTCACGTCACGGATAGCGTACAGACGCTTGTCGGCAGGGGCCAGATCCGCAGTCTGACCGATGATGGCACAGCCGACCTCGGCCACGACCTTGCGAAAGAGCATGTTGTCGGGCTGGGACGTGTAGCCGGGGATGGAATCGAGTTTGTCGAGGGTGCCGCCCGTGTGGCCGAGACCGCGGCCCGAGATCATCGGCACGGCGGCGCCGCAGGCGGCGAGCGCGGGAGCGAGCATCAGCGAGACGTTGTCGCCCACCCCGCCTGTTGAATGCTTGTCGAGCACGGGCCGGTCGATATCGGACCAGTCGAGCACCGTGCCGCTGTCGCGCATGGCAAGTGTCAGCGCCACGCGCTCGTCGATGGTCAGGCCACGGAAGAAGACGGCCATCGCCAGAGCGGCGGCCTGTCCCTCGGTGACCGTGCCCGCAGTCAGCCCCTCGATGAAACCGGCGATTTCCTCGCCGGTCAGGGTCGCGCCGTCGCGCTTTCTGCGAATGATCTCCTGGGCAAGCATCAGTAGCCTCCGCCTGCGGTCAACTGTTCGCCGTTCAGCGCGGCAAGCAGGGCATCGAGCACGCCGCTTGCCCCGAAGCGGAATGTTTCCGGGTTTACCCAGCCCGGCCCGAGGATCTCGTCGGCCAGCGTCAGATAGGCGGCGGCGTCCTCCACCGTGCGGATGCCACCGGCCGGCTTGAAGCCCACCGGCTGGCCGGCATCGCGGATCGCCTCCAGCATGATGCGCGCCGCACCCAGCGTCGCGTTGACCGGCACCTTGCCGGTGGAGGTTTTTATGAAGTCGGCGCCGGCCGCGATTGCCATGTCGGACGCCTCGCGGATGAGGCCAGGATCGCAGATGCGCCCCGTCTCCAGAATGACCTTGAGCCGGACCGGCGGCATGCAGGCGGTGCGCACGCGTACGATGGTGGATTCCGCCACCACCCGGTCGCCTGAAAGCCACGTCGAATAGGGCATGACGAGGTCGATCTCGTCGGCACCGTCGGAAATCGCCTGCTGGGTTTCCTCGATGATCGCGGCGATATCCATGTCGCCGCCGGGGAAATTCACGACAGTTGCGATCCTCACCTTTGTTCCGGCCAGAAGAACCTTTGCATCGCCCACGAAGCGGGGCCAGATGCAGACGGCGGCGACGTTGCCGTGTGGCGTGACTGCGCGTGCGCACAGGCGCTTGATCGCAGCCGTGTCGCAATCGTCGTTGAGGTCGGTCAGATCGAGAAGCGGCAGAGCCCGCGCGGCGACCGCGCGGGCATCGAGATCAGGCATCGGCCTCGTCCTTGTCGAGCGTTTTCAAGAGCCCAGTGACGAGCGTCGTCAGCTTGCCGACGCCCTCCAGGCCCATCCTTTTCGTTTCCGCATGAGACAGCGTTGCCTGCATCCCGGCGGCGAGGTTGGTGATGGTCGAAATCGCAACGACCCGCAATCCCAGAAAACGCGCAAGGATCACTTCCGGCACGGTCGACATGCCGACCGCATCCGCCCCGAGGGTCCGGGCCATGCGGATTTCGGCCGGCGTCTCGAAGGAGGGACCGGAGAACCAGGCATAGACCCCCTCGGCGAGCGGGATGTCGTTTTCCACCGCCACCGCCTTTACACGAGCGCGCAGATCCTTGTCATAGGCGCCGTTCATATCGACGAAGCGGGCATCGCTTTCCTCGCCGATGAGCGGATTGAAGCCGGAGAAGTTGATGTGGTCGGTGATCAGCATCGGCGAACCGGGCGCCACGTCGATGTCGAGCGAGCCGGCGGCATTGGTCAGGATGAGGGTCTCGCAGCCCAGCGCCTTCAGCGTTTCGAGCGGCGTGCGCATGCGGGTGGGATCGCCGCTCTCGTAGTAGTGCGCACGGCCCGCGAGGACGACTACCTCGCACCCCGCCAGCCGCCCGGCGACCACTTCGCTCGCGTGCGAAGAAACGGTGGAAACGGGGAAGCCCGGCAGTTCGTTATAAGAAATGCGCACTGCCCCCTCCACCGCATCGGCAAGCGTGCCGAGGCCGGAGCCGAGCACGATGCCGACCCGATAGGGCGCATCGCGTGCCGCGCGCACGATGGCCGCGCATTGCTGTCCATAACCGCTCATGATGTCGCTCCGCCGGTTTTGTCCTTGTCTTCCAGAGCGAACCCGGCGGGCAGAAGTTCCCCGAGGGTGAATGTCTGGCGCAGGCCGCCAAGGTCGGCGATGTGGACGGGCGTGTCGGGGCCGGCGAATTCGGCAAGGCGCTGGCGGCAGCCGCCGCAGGGCGTGCAGAGCCGCTCGCCGTCGGCGATCACGACGACTTCAAGGACCTCGCGCGCACCGGATACGCCCATACAGGCCAGCGCCGTCGTCTCCGCGCACCAGCCTTCCGGGTAGCTCGCATTTTCCATGTTGCAGCCGGCGTGGATCGCCCCGTCGCGGGTGCGCAGGGCCGCGCCAACCTTGTAGCCCGAATAGGGGGCGTGAGCGTTTTCGCGGGCCGCTTTAGCTGCCGCGAAAAGCGCATCGAACGAACTCATGTGCGCTCCTTGACGTAGGCGACGCCGCCCGCCTTGGGCGGAATGGCCTTGCCGATGAAACCGGCCAGCAGGATGACCGTGAGGATATAGGGCAGCGCCTGGAAGAACTGCACCGGAATGACGCCGACGCCCGGGATCGCCTGGCCCTGCAAGCGGATGGCGACCGCATCGAGCATGCCGAAGAGAAGACAGGCGAACATGGCCGGAACCGGTTTCCATTTGGCGAAGATGAGAGCGGCGAGCGCGATGAAGCCGCGGCCTGCCGTCATGTCGCGGTTAAAGCCGGCGGACTGGGCAATGGAGAGGTAGGTTCCGGCAAGTCCGCACAGGATGCCGGTACAGATGACGGCGCGATAGCGCAGCCACGTCACCGAGATGCCGGCGGTATCGACTGCCGCCGGATTTTCGCCGACTGCCCTCAACCGCAGGCCGAAGCGCGTGCGGTAGAGCACCCACCAGGAGAACGGGACCGCGAAGAACGCCGCGTAGACGAGGATGTTGTGGCCTGAAATCAGGTGATTGTAGATGTCGCCGACGACCGGCACGTCCTTCAGCGCATCCGCCCCCGGCAGATCGATTTCGCCGAACCGCGCATCGCGCCCGAGCTGCGGCGTGCGCCCGCCGTGACGGAACCACGCCTGACCGAGCAGCGCTGTCAGGCCGGCGGCAAAGAAATTGATGGCGACGCCGGAGACGATCTGGTTGCCGCGCGCGGTGATCGAGGCGAAGCCGTGGACGAGCGCCAGCGCGATGGAGATCATCACACCGGCGGCAAGTCCGAGCCAAGCCGAACCCGTGACACCCGCGACCGCGCCGGCGGCGAATGCGGCCGCCAGCATCTTGCCCTCAAGCCCAATGTCGAAGATGCCGGAACGCTCGGAAAAGAGACCGGCCAGTGCCGCAAGCAGCAGCGGCGTCGACAGGCGGACCGCGGCGTCGAGCGTCGACAGGTTGAAGATGATGGAAAAGATGGCGGCAAGAAAGTCGATCATGTCCGTCCCCCTCAAGCCGCCTGTGCTTCCGGCGCGTGGCCGGAGGCAAAGAGCCGTTGAAGCCACGGCCGGAAGAGATGTTCCAGCGCGCCGGCGAACAGGATCACCAGCCCCTGGATGACGACGATCATGTCACGCGTGATCGCCGGTTTTTCGAACGCCAGTTCCGCACCGCCCTGATAGAGCATGCCGAAGAGGATGGACGCCAGGATGATGCCGACCGGATGGGCACGGCCCATCAGCGCCACCGCGATGCCGACGAAACCGTAGCCGGCGGTGAATTCCAGAAGCAGACGCGTCTGCGATCCCATCACCTCGTTGATCGCCATGAGACCGGCAAGCCCGCCGGAAATCAGCATGGTGACGATGGTGATCCTGACCGGCGAGATGCCGGCATAGATGGCGGCAGACTGGTTCGCGCCGAAGGTTCGGATCTCGTAGCCGAGCCGCGAGCGCCAGATCAGCACCCAGACGAACGCGCAAGCCGCCAGCGCCAGCACGAAGGCGAGGTTCAGCGGCGCCTGGCCGAGATCGAGCCCGGGCAGAAGATCGCGGATGAGCGGCAACTGGCCGCCGGGCTCGAAGTTGCGCGTCTCGGGCTGCATGGAGCCGGGCTTGGCCAGAACGTTGACCAGCAGATAGACCATCAGCGAGGAGGCGATGAAGTTGAACATGATCGTCGTGATGACGACGTGGCTGCCGCGCTTCGCCTGGAGATAGGCCGGGACGAAGGCCCATGCCGCACCGAAGATCGCCCCGCCGGCAACCGCCACGGGGAAGGTCACCCACCACGGCACGAAGCGGTCGAGCGCAAGGCAGGCGAGGCCAACGCCGAGACCGCCGACATAGGCCTGCCCCTCGCCGCCGATGTTGAAGAGACCGGCATGGAACGCGACGGCAACCGCGAGCCCGGTGAAGATGAAGTTGGTGGCATAGAACAGCGTGAAGCCGACGCCCTCGCCGAAGCCCAGCGAGCCGTAGATCAGGATCCTGACCGCTTCCAGCGGATCCTCTCCGATCAGGAGCACGACGAGCCCGGCCACCAGGAAGGCGGCGGCAAGGTTAAGGGCCGGGAGGAGGCCGTAATCGACCCACTTGGGGAGCTTGCCACGGGTCATGCTGCGGTTCCGATTTGGCTATCCGATGTGGGAAACGTCCAGCTTGTTCCCCTCTCCCCCCTTGCGGGGGAGATGTCGCGCGAAGCGGGACAGAGGGGGGTAGGCCCCACGCTCACAGCCCGCCGCCTGCCCCCCTCTGCCCCTTCGGGGCATCTCCCCCGCAAGGGGGGAGAGGGGTGCCTGCGGGACGTGCCCGGCAAACACGGCGCGATCGATCGTCTCATTCGGCCGCCTCCTGGGTGACGCCGGCCATCATCAGGCCGAGTTCCTGTTCGCTGGCATCGGGCGCCCTCTCGCCGACGAGGCGGCCGTCGAACATCACCAGCACGCGGTCGGCCAGCATGCGGATCTCGTCGAGTTCGACGGAGACAAGCAGAATGCCCTTGCCCGCATCGCGCAGCTCGATCAGGCGCTTGTGGATGAATTCGATGGCGCCGATATCGACGCCGCGGGTGGGCTGGCCGACGAGAAGCACGACAGGATCGCGCTCGATCTCGCGCGCCAGCACGATCTTCTGCTGGTTGCCTCCGGAAAACATCGAGGTCTTGAGCGTGCAGGACGGCGGGCGGATGTCGTATTTCTCTATCTTGTCAATCGCATCGTCGCACATGGCCTTGATGTCGAGCAGCGCGCCGGAGCCGTATTTGGGATCATTGTGATAGCCGAGCGCGCAGTTCTCGTATTCGGCGAAGGAGTTGACGAGCCCCATGCGGTGGCGATCCTCCGGGACGTGGGCGACGCCGAGACCGCGCATCTCGGCTGGATCGACCTTGCCGTCGGACATCACGTCCTGACCGTCCACCAGAACCCGGCCGCTCTCCCATTTGCGGATGCCGGCGAGTGCCTCCAAAAACTGCGACTGGCCGTTGCCGGACACACCCGCAATGCCGACGATCTCGCCCGCGCGCACTGTCAAAGACGCATGATCGACCCGTACCACGCCGCGAGCGTCGCGCACGGTGAGATCCGTCACCTCCAGCACCGGACGACCGGGGGCCGCCGGCTTCTTGTCGACCCTGAGCAGCACCGAACGGCCGACCATGAGTTCCGCCAGTTCCTCAACGCTCGTCTCCGCCGTCGCGCGGGTGTCGACGATCTCGCCGCGGCGCATGACGGAGACCTTGTCGGTAACCGCCATGATCTCGCGCAGCTTGTGGGTGATGAGCAGGACCGTCTTTCCCTCGTCGCGCAAGGTGCGCAGGATGCGGAAGAGGTGATCGGCCTCGGCTGGCGTCAGCACGCCTGTCGGCTCGTCGAGAATGAGGATGTCGGCGCCGCGAAAAAGCGCCTTCAGGATTTCCACCCGCTGCTGGAGGCCGACGGGAAGTTCGCCCACCTCCGCATCGAGATCGACCGTCAGACCGTATTCATCGGCCAGCCGCTTCAGTTCCTTGCGCGCCCTGGCGAGCCCGGCATTGAGCATCGGCCCGCCCTCGGCGCCGAGCATGACGTTTTCCAGCACCGTGAAATTGTCGACCAACATGAAATGCTGGTGGACCATGCCGATGCCGTGGCCGATAGCGGCCTTGGAATCGGGAATGGAGACGGGCTTTCCATCGATGCGAATCTCGCCGGCGTCGGCGCTGTAGAAGCCGTAGATGATCGACATCAGCGTCGATTTCCCGGCCCCGTTCTCGCCGACGATGCCATGGATCGAGCCCTTGGCGACGGCGAGATTGATGTCCTTGTTGGCGTGGACAGAGCCGAAGCGCTTGTCGATGCCGACGAGTTCGAGCGCGAGCGTCATGGGCGAGGCTCCGTGCGGTGGCGAGGCCCCTGGGGCATGCAGGGGGCATGCTCGGGGGGATGGGCGCGTGGAATGGCAACCATGTCCTACTCCAGCGGGCACGCACCGTCGGCGACGACGTCGTGCACCTTGATCGTTCCCGCCGAAATCCCGGCAACGGCGCGTTCTGCCGCTGCTTTCATCTCCGGCGTGATCAGTTTCGCGTTGTTCTTGTCGAGCACCCAGTCCATGCCGCCATCGGCGAGCCCCAGAACCCGGATGCCGGGCTTGAAGCGCCCGTCCCTCGCCGCCATGAAGCTCTCGAAAACGGCATTGTCGACGCGCTTGCGGATGGAGGTCAGCACGTGGCCCGGGTGCAGGCCATTCTGGTTGCTGTCGGTGCCGATACCGAGAATGCCGGCATCCGCCGCCGCTTGAAGAACACCTAGGCCGGTGCCGCCGGCGGCCTGGATGATCACGTCGGCACCCTGGTCGATCTGCGCGCGGGCAAGCTCGGCGCCACGCGCGGAATCGGCGAAGGCGGCGGGCGTGTCTCCGGCCATGTTGAAGACAACCTTGACGTCGCCGCCGACAGAAGCGGCTCCCTGCCGATAACCGCACAGGAACCGGCGGATAATCGGGATATCCATGCCGCCGACGAAGCCGATCGTGCCGCTCTTCGTGGCCATGGCCGCCAGAACGCCCGCTATGTAGGCGCCTTCCTGTTCCTGGAAGACATAGGAGGCGACATTGGGCGCATCGACCACCATGTCGACGATGGCGAACGAGCGTTCCGGAAACTCGTGCGCCACCTGTTCCATCGCGCTTGCCTGATTGAACCCGATGGCAACAATGGGGGCGTAACCGTGGCCCGCGAAGGTGCGCAACGCCTGCAGCGACTGGGCATCGCGGACGATTTCGAATTCGCGCACGCCGCCCCCCGTTTCCGCCTTGAAACGGGTCACCCCGGCAAACGCGGATTCATTGAAGGAACCGTCGAACTTGCCGCCAACAGAGTAGACGATCGCCGGAACAGGCACGGACGCGGCGGCCTCATCGCCGGCGGCGCCCGCCGTCGGCATGCCGCAGCTTCCGAGCATGGCAGCGGCGACCAGCGCCCGCCTCATCGCTCGCATGGGTGTGCTTGTGTCCATGGCAGTCCATGTTCCCGAATCGCCGCATCAGCCTTCGCCGCCCGCAGCAGCCCCCGCGCGGCACCTTCAATGCCACACGGGGGATCCGTCGCTCACATCGGGCAGGAATTGTCCGACATGTAATCGTGAACCTCGACCTTTCCGGAG
The DNA here is from genome assembly GCF_037026715.1 of Breoghania sp. JC706. Taxonomy (NCBI): domain Bacteria; kingdom Pseudomonadati; phylum Pseudomonadota; class Alphaproteobacteria; order Hyphomicrobiales; family Stappiaceae; genus Breoghania; species Breoghania sp. JC706. Next base: position 80,584 of record NZ_JBANCG010000006.1, on the reverse strand, counting down.
ATGATGTCGTCCTTGGCCTTCTGCACGGCGGCCTTCATCTCGTCGGTGATCAGGTCCTTGTTGTTGTCATCATAGGCCCAATCGACGCCGCCTTCCTTCAGGCCGAGCGCCTGGATGCCAGCCGACCAGTTGCCCTGGGCGGAATCCTCGAAGGTCTTGTAGACGGCCACGTCCACGCTCTTCACCATCGAGGTCAGCATGTTGCCGGGATGAAGCGCATTCTGGTTGCTGTCGACGCCAATGCCCAGCTTGCCGGCATCGGCGGCGGCCTGAAGCACGCCAATGCCGGTGCCGCCGGCCGCGTGGTAGATGACGTCCACGCCCTTGTCGAACTGCGCCTTGGCGAGTTCGCCGCCCTTCACGGGATCGTTCCAGGCCGCGCCCGTCGTGCCGGTCATGTTCTGAATGACCTCGATGTCGGGGCTGACAGATTTAACGCCCTGGACGTAGCCGCAGGCGAACTTGCGGATGAGCGGGATGTCCATGCCGCCGACGAAGCCGACCTTGCCCGTCTTCGAGGCCATGGCCGCGAGAATGCCGACGAGGTAGGAGCCTTCGTGTTCCTTGAACAGGATCGAGCGCACGTTGGGAAGATCCACAACGGAATCGACGATGGCGAAGTGGGTGTCTGGGAATTCCTTGGCCACCTTCTCGATCGCCTGCTCGTAGGAAAATCCGATACCGACGATCGGGCTCATGCCGCGGCGGGCGAAATTGCGCAGCCCCTGCTCGCGCTGGCTGTCGTTCTGGATCTCGAAGTCCCGGTACTCGGTACCGGTATCCTCCTTGTACTTTTCCGCGCCCGTGTAGGCGGACTCGTTGAACGACTTGTCGAACTTGCCGCCGAGGTCGTAAACCACCGCCGGCGTGCTTTCCGCGGCGGATGCCGCAACCGTTGCAACTCCCGACATCATGGCCGCGACGGCGACCGCTCCCATAAGCTTGGCAATCGTCTGCACGTAGACCTCCATCCTGTTCGGCGCCTGCCGAGCCGCTCAACGACCCGACGCCATCCCTTTTGACCCATGACCGATGACGCGGACGTCATCCGTTCCTTCCTGAAACTTCCGTCCGCCGCGAAAGCCGCGGCGGCGTGTTCCTCGCCGGTCTCACGCCGGCTGGGGAACCTTCGCGTCGATCGCATCGGCCAAGCTTTTCGCCAGGGCTTCGTCGATGACGAGATCCGTGATGACTCCGGTGCGCAAGGCGGAGAGCGTCGCAGCCGTTTTCGACACGCCGCCCGACAGGGCGAGCACCCGCGCGCCCCGAACGTCCTCGAATCCGAGGCCAACGGCCTGTTCGCTCAGAGCCGCGGGCACCGCCGCGCCGTCGATGTCAATGAAACGTCCCATGAGGTCGCCGACCGCCCCGACCTTCTGCAACGCGCTTTGCTCTTCACGCGAGATAAGGTTCATGCGCCTGAGATGACCGTCGTCGCCGATGGAGCCGATGCCGACGACGAAAGTGTCGGAGCGCCGCGCCCGGGCCAGCAGTTCCTGGACGCTCGGCTGCTTCAGGAACATGTCCTTCTCCGTCGCGGTCGTCGCGAGATAGGGAACTGGCAGGTAGTAGCCTTCGCCACCGCTGCGTTCCGACAGAAGCTGCACCACGTCGTAAGGATTGGCGGAAAGACGGCTTGTCAGGCTACCGGAGATCGAGACGATGCTCAGGTCCTCACGTGAAATTCGCGGCATGGCTGCGACCGCCGCCTTCAGCGTGCGCCCCATGCCGACCCCGACCTGGCGAATGTCGGCCGCCGACAGAAGCTGTGCCAGAAGATTTCCCGCCGCAGCCCCGACCGAGCGGATCGCCGCCTGCTCGTCGTTTGCGCCGCCTCCCAGATCGGGAGCGACAATGCAATTGTTGAGCCCAAAGCTGCGCGAGAAGGCTTCCTCGTATTCGAGGCACTCCAGCGGACGCCCCTCAATATGGAAGCGCACATGCCCGGCGCGCTGGGCGTAGGCGATGAGCCGATGCACCTTGGCCGGAGAGACATCGAGACGCGCCGCGATTTCGCCTTGCGTGCAACCGCCGACAAAGGACAGCCACGCCGCGCGTATGGCCAGGTAGGTCGTCCAGTCGTCCGGTTCGCCCATGCCCGATGATCCGCCCCAATGATCCGCCATCAACCGGCCGCACACACGTCGGCGGCATTCGCGCCGCCCGCAGGGTGGCCCCGATTTCCCACTCTGTCGCCGACATTCCGCAGGCGCGCGGTGCCTATGACTTTGAATAATTATTCATTGCGTGTGATTTCTTTCATCGCACCACATATTGTGGGCGCGGGTCAAGCCTCCTGCCAGCAGTTCTTCCGCAGCGTCCCTCGATTTTCCACACCGTGCCGCATTTTCGCGCAGGAGCACAGCAATCGAGCAGCCGTCGCTGCGCACATGCACGCCCTCCGCAGGCCTTCAGATCGCCATCCAGGTGAGAAGCCGGCGCCCGGGTCCGACGGGCGCCAACCGGAGGGAGGTTCCGGTCAACTGAAGCGCCTTGGGCGATGTCTTACCGCATCATGCCCGTTACGGCATGAATGGCGCGATTCTTGCTTCGCAAAAACCCACAGTCATTTTGAAAATTCACGAAACAAATACCGCGCATACGTTATTTTACTGGCGTATTACATGTTATCTGACAAGACAGCTACACGCACGATTACTTATTTTTAACCAAATATTAACTTGTATACACCGATAAATTACATCGAAGCCACAGCGCCGATCTACCCAGACTGTTGGATACGCACGGAGAGACGGCGACTGCTGCAAGTTCACGGGTTTCAGGAAACAAAAACCGGGAGGGCGCCGAGACACGTTCGTTGAAAAAGGAACCGTCGATGCGTCTGAATACAGCGAAAGCGCAACTTGCGGCCGCGACGATGGCCGCCACCATGGTCGCCCTGCTGGTGAACGAGGCCGGCGCGACCCAGTTCGCCAACTACGATCCGACCTCCGAAGTCGACGTCGAGCTGGTTCTGGCCGTCGACATTTCCCAGTCGATGGATGAGGAAGAGCAGCAGGTCCAGCGGCGCGGCTACGTCGAGGCGATCACGTCAGCGGAGGTCATGGAAGCGATCCGCATGGGCCCGACGGGCCGGATCGCGGTCACCTATGTCGAATGGGGCGGGATGGGCGAACAGTACGTGGTGGCCGACTGGCAGGTGATCGACGGCCCGGAAACGGCCGCGAATTTCGCTTCCAAGATCGCGGAATCGCCCCTTCGTCAGGTTCAGCGCACGTCCATTGCCGCAGCGCTCGCCTTTTCCGTCGCGCATATCGAGAAAAGCGGCTTCTCCGGGTTGCGTCGCGTCATCGACATGTCTGGTGACGGACCCAACAACCAGGGCGGACAGGTCACGTCAGCGCGCGACGAGGCAATCGCCCACGGCGTCACTATCAATGGCCTGCCGCTGATGCTCAAGGGCACCGGCAACGGCTGGTATCACATGCCCAACCTCGATCACTATTATGAGGATTGCGTCATCGGCGGCCCAGGCTCGTTCATGGTGCCGGTCTATTCCACCGCCGAATTCGGCATGGCGATCAAGACCAAGCTGGTGATGGAGATCGCCGGATTGATCCCGCGCGACGAGGTACGTGTCTATCCAGCCGGCGCCCGCAAGCCGATCGCCTGCAACCTATACAACTAGAGGCATGATCGACCGCCAGCACCAAATCGACTAAGCTTGCCCTCGATTGTCTATCTAGGGAATTTTCTGCGAGGTACAGGCATGTCTTGGAGCTCCGAGTCAAAATTTGAGTTTAGCATGAAAGAAGCAGTTACATTCTCTAGCGTGATCGTAGCGGGACTTGGCGCAATCGCGTTCTTCCTGCTGGGCGGAGTGCGTTCAGACGTTTCAGAAATAAGGAATGAGCTCAAAAATCTCCACGCAATAGACAGCTCTAACAAGAACGATTTAAAAAACTCCGAAAAAGACCTTAGATTCACTATATCGGATCTCAATACGCAACTTCAATTAAATACGAAAGCAATTGAAGGACTAGAACAAAGCCTCAACGGCGTACAAGTTTCAATATCTCAACTGGCGACCCAGTATTCTGAAATCGATAAAAACCAAGCACGATTGTTCGACAAATTGGTTTCCATGGATTCTAGTCAGACGCTCTTTAACAACGCAATTCTCACTCGAATCCTTACAATCGGCAATACAGGAGAAGAATCGGCCCCTCCCGAATGGAGAAAGAACAACCGAGACATGTTAGATCTGATGCGAGGAAAAGATGACCCTATGCGAGAACTAGGCAACTCCATGTTAGAGCAGCAATGATGACAAAATGGAATACTGCCTTGCACTCGCCGCTGAATCTGGCAAAATTCTTATCATTCGGGGGCAATGGTGGTCATATGAGACCGTAGCGGCAATACACGACGCGGGAAGCGGCAACTTCCATCGTGCAAGATGGGAATGGTTACCGTTTTTGCATCTTCGTTAGTCGAGCCGCGCCAGGATTTGGAGCGGCCCCGTGCGCCTTGCGATAGTCTTTCTCGCCCTCTTCGCCTTTCCCTGCCTGCCGGGCCCCACCACACAACGCGCGGCGGCCCGTGAACCCGCCCCCGGCACGGAGATAGACCTCGCGCTCGTTCTTGCGGTCGACATTTCCTATTCGATGGATCAGGACGAACAGCGCGTGCAGCGCCTGGGCTACATTTCCGCGATCACCGCGCCGGACGTGCTGAATGCCATCGCCAGCGGCCTGACGGGCAAGATCGCCGTCGCATACGTGGAATGGGCGGGCGCCACCTCCCAGTTCACGCTCGTGGACTGGCACGAAATCTCGGACCGGCAATCGGCGGAGGAATTCGCGGCCGCCCTTGCCGAGGCCCCGATGCAGAGGGCCTACCGCACCTCCATCAGCGGCGCGCTCACCTACGCCAAGGGCGTGCTCGGGAAACTGGAAGCCTCTCCCTTCAGGCGCGTGATCGACATTTCGGGCGACGGCCCCAACAACCAGGGAGAACCGGTCCTGGCGGCTCGCGAAGACGTGATCGCGGCCGGCATCGTCATCAACGGTCTGCCGCTGGTGCTGAAGCGCGGGCCCGCCGGCTGGTACGACATCGACAATCTCGACGCGTATTACGAACGATGCGTCATCGGAGGGGCCGGCGCGTTCTCCATTCCGGTGCGCGACATCAACGCGTTTGCCGAGGCGGTGCGGATGAAGCTCGTTCTGGAGATCGCCGGAAAGAGCGAGCCGGCGCTTGTCAGACAGGCGGCGTTTTCGGCGGAAGACCGGGAATTCTGCCTTATCGGCGAACGTCTCTGGCGCGATCGCATCCGCGATGGCGACTGGAACTGGCGCTGACGCGGTCTTTCAATCGTCAAGTCAAATGGCTAAACCGGCATGGGAAAAGGAAAAGACCCCATGCAAGAACGCCCCGCATTCGCCCTTGTCGCTCACGATGCCAAGAAGGACAGCCTCGTCGCCTTCGTGAGATTGCATGAACATCAGCTTGCGCCCTTCCGCCTGATCGCCACCGGCACCACCGGAGCCAGGCTGAAGGCAGCCTGCCCGAACCTCGATATCACGCCGGTCAAGAGCGGCCCGCTCGGCGGCGACCAGCAGATTGGCGCCATGATCGCCGACGGGCGTCTGACGGCGCTCATATTCTTCGCCGATCCGCTTACCCCCATGCCGCACGATGTCGACGTCAAGGCATTGACGCGACTCGCCATCGTCTATGACATACCGATGGCATTGAACCAGGCTACGGCCGAAGCCGTTATCAGCACGATCGCAGACACCGCATACACGGAAAGCACGCCATCGCAATGATCTCAACTTCGCGCGACGTCCCGTCCTTCTCGTTCCCTGTCCTTGTCGCGGACGTGGGAGGCACGAATGCCCGCTTCGCAATCGTCAGCGATGCGCATGCGAACCTGTCGAAGGTGGTTACCGCCTATACGCACGACCACCCGGAAGGCATGGCCCAGGTCATAGCCGACAAGGTGCTTGCGCAGACCTCGCTCATTCCGCGCACCGCCGTGATCGCCATGGCCGGCCCCATCCAGGGAGAGCGGACGAAACTCACCAATGCGCCCTGGGTCGTTGAGCCGAGGGAACTCATCCGCGAACTGGGGCTCGACACGGTCGTGCTTCTCAACGATTTCGAAGCGCAAGCACTCTCGCTTCTGACGCTCGAGGACAGCGACCTCACGCAGATGGGCGGCGATGCCCCGATGCCGTTTGCGCCGAAGGTCGTCGTCGGCCCCGGCACGGGCCTTGGCGCCGGTGCTCTCGTTCACGCGGCCGACCGCTGGGTTCCGATCCCGGGAGAAGGGGGGCATGTGGAGCTCGGCCCCGTGAGCGATGAGGAATACCGCATCTGGCCGCATATCGAACGCAACGGCGGACGAATCGGGGCCGAACAGGTGATCAGCGGCGATGGGATGGTGCGTCTTGCGCGCGCGGTTGCGCGCGCAGATGGCGCAGAACCGCGTTTCACCACGGCCGCAGACATCGTCGCCGCCGCACAAGGTGGCGACAGCGACGCGAGAAAGACGCTCGATCTCTTCACCGCCGCGCTCGGCAGGGTCGCAGGCGATCTGGCGCTGATCATGCTGGCGCGCGGTGGCGTTTATCTCGCCGGCGGCATCCCGCCCCATATCGAGAGCTTCCTGGTCGATGGTCCGTTCCGCGCCGCCTTCGAGGCGAAAGCCCCGCACGAGGCGATCCTGAAGAAGATCCCGACTTTCATCATCAAGCATCCGCAGCCCGCGCTGGAAGGTCTCGCGGGGTTTGCCCGCACGCCCTCGCGCTTCGCCATCGATCTGATCGGTCGGATGTGGCGCGCAGAACCTGCCGCCTGATACGGCCCGCCCGCACATGAACGCGTCCCTGCCGGTCGAAGAGGTCCTGCCGGAACTCCTGAGTGCGCTTGAAACCGGCCCGAACGCCGTTCTTGTCGCAAGTCCGGGTGCGGGCAAGACCACGCGGGTTCCGCTCGCGCTGCTGGAAGCGCCGTGGCGCGGCGACGGACGCATCCTCGTTCTTGAGCCACGCCGGTTGGCCGCGCGCGCCGCAGCACGGCGCATGGCGGAGACGCTCGGCGAGAGGGCAGGCGAAACGGTCGGCTACCGCATGCGGATGGAGACGAAGGTTTCCGCCCGCACCCGCATCGAGGTGGTCACCGAAGGCGTCTTTGCTCGGATGATCCTCAACGATCCCGACCTTGCCGGTGTCGCCGCAGTTCTCTTCGACGAGTTCCACGAGCGCAGCCTCGACGGCGATCTCGGCCTGGCTCTCGCGCTCGACGTCCAGTCCGCGTTGCGCGAAGACCTGCGCCTTCTCGTGATGTCCGCAACGCTTGATGCGGCAAAGGTCTCAGCCCTGCTGGGCGATGCGCCGGTCATCGAGAGCAAGGGACGGATGTTTCCCGTGGAGACGCGCTATCTCGGCCGCGATGGCGCCGCGCGGCTGGAGGCGGAGACGGTGAAGGCCGTGCGCAAGGCGCTTGCCGAGGAGACGGGTTCCATTCTCGTCTTTCTGCCGGGCCAGGGCGAAATCCGCCGCGCGGCGGAGATGCTCGGCGAACGCTTGCCGGCAAACGTGCTGGTCGCCCCGCTTTACGGCGCGCTGACGGGACGCGAACAGGATGCGGCGATCCGGCCGGCGCCCGAGGGCGTCCGCAAGGTTGTGCTGGCCACGTCGATCGCGCAGACGTCCTTGACGATCGAGGGCGTGCGGATCGTCATCGACACCGGGCTTGCCCGCGTGCCTCGCTATGAGCCCGCCACCGGGCTCACGCGGCTGGAAACGGTGAAGGTGACGCGCGCTGCGGCCGACCAGCGGCGCGGCCGGGCGGGACGCACGGAGCCCGGTGTGTGTTACCGGCTATGGAATGAGGCACAGACGGCGGCGCTTGCCGAACACGACCGACCGGAGATCCTGGAGGCCGATCTCGCCCAACTCGTTCTGGATCTGGCGCAATGGGGCGCGCGCGAACCAGATGCGCTCGCCTTTCCCGATCAGCCGCCCGCGGGCGCCTGGGCAGAAGCGAAGCAGTTGCTCACAGATCTCGAGGCGCTCGACGGGGAAGGTCGGGTGACGCGCGAGGGCGAGGCACTGGCCCGCCTGCCGCTGCATCCCCGTCTTGCGCACATGGTGCATCGCGCCGCAAGCGAAGGGCGCGGACAGCTGGCCGCCGAGATCGCGGTGATCGTGTCCGAGCGCGGGCTTGGCGGCACATCGAGCGACCTGCGCGAACGGTTGCGCCGGCTGCGTCGCGACAGTGGCGGAAAGGCCCGCGACGCCAGAGGGCTCGCAGCGCAATGGCTCAAGCGCATCGATGCGCTGCCCGAAGACACGGACAATCACGACGGCGAAATTGAGCAAGCAGGCCAGGTGCTCGCCCTCGCCTTTCCCGACCGGCTGGCACAGGCGCGCGGCGCGACGGGAAGCTTCCGCCTCGCCAACGGACGTGGCGCACAACTCGATGAGGCGGATGCGCTGTCACGCGAGCCGTATCTCGCCATCGCCGAGGTTCAGGGCAGCGCCCAGCGCGCGCGCATCCTGCTGGCCGCGCCGATATCGCGCGGCGACATCGAGGAGGATTTCGGCTCTCATATCGTCACCGAAGATGAGGTCCGACTGCAACCCGGCGGCGATACGGTCCGCGCACGTCGCATCCGGCGCCTCGGCAAGCTGATCCTGAGCGAGGTCCGGATCGACGACCCGGACCCGGCGCTCGTCGCCGGTGCCTTGCTGGAGGCCGCGCGCGGGCGCGGGGTCGAGCGGCTTGCCTGGTCGAAGGAGCAGAAGCGCTTGCGTGCGCGTGTCGGATATCTCCACGCCAATCTTGGCGATCCCTGGCCGGACCTGAGCGACAAGGCGCTGCAGGCCACGCCAGATACGTGGCTCGCGCCCTACCTGGCAGGCGCCTCGTCGCTTGACGACATCGACGCCGACCGGCTGGGACAGGCGCTTGGCGGGTTGCTGCCGTGGGACAGGATAGCGGAGATCGACAGGCTCGCCCCAAGCCATTTCGAGGCGCCGACGGGCTCGCGGGTTCCCATCGACTATGGTGCGGATCCCGGGCCCCGGATCTCCATTCGCGTGCAGGAGCTTTTCGGCCTCGACCGGCACCCTGCGGTGGCGGGAGGCCGCATTCCGTTGCTGGTGGAACTCCTCTCGCCGGCCCACCGCCCCATCCAGCTGACACGGGATCTGCCGGGCTTCTGGTCGGGCTCGTGGGCGGACGTGAAGGCGGACATGAAAGGCCGCTACCCGAAACACCCCTGGCCGGATGATCCGGCCTCGGCCGAGGCCACGCGGCGGGCGAAACCGCGCAACTGAGCGATGATCGGAGGACGAGGCATGCAATCGAACGGGCGCAAATGGCTGATGCCGGCCACAATCGCCGTGGTGGCCGCGGTGGGCCTCGCACTGGTCGGCATGGACATGATGCTGTCGGCCCCGCCCGTCGACCGTGTCGCCATCGAGACGTTGCCGGAGAACACGCCGGTTCTCGTCGCAAAGATCGTCGGGCACGGGCTCGACACGGTGTGCGTGTTGCCGCCGGAAGAAAAGCGCGTGCCGGCCGACGCCGTCGATGCGGCCGCGATCAACGACTTTCTGACGACCCGCACCTATGGCGGCGACGAGACCCACTGGGCCCTCGTCACCCGCGACGGCGACCGCTTCACGCTGACTCGCTTCGAGCGCACGGGTGGGCTTGATCTTGCGTGGGGGGCGGATGCCGGTGAGATCGAAACGGGCGGCCTGCGTCTCGTGCCTTGTGCACCAGGAGCGAATGCTGCCCTGGTCAAGCTTGGCGAGACGCGCGCGCGGATCGTTTTTGGGGCCTTGAAATAAGAACGACGCAACAGATTTGTTGCGCCGTCACAAGGTTTGCCGAAGCCGGTTCGCCGCCGCGCCCTCTCTTGTCATCACCGCCTTCGCTGGAATGACAAGAGAGAAAAGCGCGAAAGGCCAGTTCCCCGCTACTCCTCCGCCTGCGCCAGCAGGCTGGCGTTGCCGCCGGCTGCTGCGGTGTTGATCGAGATCACCTGTTCCTGCGCAAAGCGCGGCAGGTAGTGCGGGCCGCCCGCCTTCGGGCCGGTGCCGGAAAGCCCCGAGCCGCCGAAAGGCTGGGTGCCGACGACCGCGCCGATGGTGTTGCGGTTGACGTAGACGTTGCCGACCGGCAGGCGATCGACCACCTGCTTCACCGTCGTGTCGATACGGCTGTGAACACCGAGCGTCAGCCCGTAGCCGGTGGCGGCGATCTTCTCGATGACCTCGCCGAGCTTTTCCGCCTTGTAGCGCACCACGTGGAGGATGGGCCCGAAGACCTCGCGCTCAAGCGCTTCCGGCTTGTCCAGTTCGATGATGTGGGGCGCCATCCAGCTGCCGCCCGACAGGGCGCCCGACGGCACGTTTCCGGCGTAGCGAATTTTCTGCGCGGAACGCATGCGGTCGATATGCGACTGGATATTGTCGCGCGCCGCCCGATCGATGACCGGGCCGATATCGGTTGCGGCAAGGCGCGGGTCGCCGAGCCGCAGTTCCGCGGCCGCCCCCGCGATCATTTCCAGCATCTTGTCGGCCACGCCATCCTGCAGGAACAGAAGCCTGAGGGCAGAACAGCGCTGGCCAGCCGAGCGGAACGCCGACATGACGACGTCATCGCTCACCTGCTCGGGCAGGGCGGTGGCATCGACGATCATGGCGTTGATGCCGCCCGTCTCGGCGATCAGCGGGACGATCGGTCCGTCCTTGGCGGCAAGCGCGCGGTTGATGACCTGCGCGGTTTTGGTGGAGCCGGTGAAGGCGACGCCCGCGATGCGGGGATCGTCCACGAGTGCTGCGCCGATGGCAGGGCCCCCGGGCACGAGCTGCAACGCCTCCTTGGGAACGCCGGCCTGATGCAGCAGACGCACCGCCTCAAACGCAATGAGCGGGGTTTGCGGGGCAGGCTTGGCGATCACCGCGTTGCCGGAGACGAGCGCGGCCATCACCTGGCCGAGGAAGATCGCCAGCGGAAAGTTCCACGGCGAGACGCACAGGAAGACGCCACGGCCGCGGAACCGGTAACGGTTTTCCTCGCCGGTGGGACCGGGCATGAGCGTGCCGGCACCGAAGAGCCCCCGCGCCTCGACCGCATAGTAGCGGCAGAAATCGACCGCCTCGCGGATTTCCGCAATGCCGTCTGCCTGGGTCTTGCCAGCCTCCACGGCGAGCAGCGCCATCAGCCGATCGCGGTTTTCCTCCAAGAGATCCGCCATGCGTTCCAGTGCGGCAGCCCGGCCCTCGACCGGCATGCGCGACCAGCTCTGGAAGCCTTCGGCGGCTGCGCCGATGGCCGCAATCGCCTCCTCCGGCGTCGCTTCCGCAACCGTTCCGGCCACGGTCTGCCCATCCATCGGCGAGAGAACCTGGCGCGGCGCGCCGGTTCCGGCCTTGCCGTTTAGGAGCGCGGTGGCCTGCACCATCGGGAAGCTTTGCGCGGCGATCCCGGAGGCAAGCGCCTCGCGCTCCTTGGCATGACCGAACTCGATGCCGGCGGCATCCACGCGATTGCCGTAGAGCGCATGCGGCAGAACGATACGCCGGTTGCGCGCGCTGCCCGCCTCCAGATAGGCGGCCGGGCGCTTCAGGAGGCTGTCGATCGGAATGGAGGGATTGCCGACAGCCGCCACGAACGACGAATTCGCACCGTTTTCCAGAAGACGGCGGACGAGGTAGGCGAGCAGATCGCGGTGGCCGCCCACGGGTGCGTAGATGCGGCAAGGGTGACCGTCTTCCTCCACCACCGCCCTGTAGAGCGATTCACCCATGCCATGCAGACGCTGGAATTCGAACCGATCCGCCGGGGTCGACAGCTCCAGGATCTGGGAAACCGTCAGTCCGTTATGCGTTGCGAACTGCGAATAGATGCGGTCTCGGGAACTCAGCATCCGCTGTACGCAGGCCATGTAGGAGAGATCCGTCGCCGCCTTGCGGGTAAAGACCGGATAATCCTCCAGCCCACGCTCCTGCGCACGCTTGATTTCCGTGTCCCAGTAGGCGCCCTTGACGAGGCGCACCATCAGATGCCGGTCATGGGCGGTGGCGAGATCGTGAACGTAGCCGATCACGTCCAGAGCCCGCTTCTGGTAGGCCTGAATGGCAAGGCCAAGCCCCTCCCAGTCCGCCAGGGAAGGATCCGCCAGGGCTGCTGCAAACACATCGAGCGAGAGTTCCAGCCGATCGGCCTCTTCCGCATCGACGGTGAGATTGAGATCGTGCGCCTTCGCAAGACGGGAAAGCTCGATGAGCCTGGGCGTCAGATCGGCCAGGACTGCCTCGCCGTTGGTCGCCTCGTAGCGCGGATGAAGCGCGGACAGCTTGACGGAAATGCCCGGCCTATCGGGCAGCGGGCGGTCCCCTGCCCGCTGGGCGATCGCTTCGATGGCGTTCATGTAGCTTTCGAAGTAGCGATCCGCGTCGGCCGCTGTACGCGCCCCCTCACCCAGCATGTCGTAGGAATACCGGTAGCCCTTGGCCTCCATCGCGCGGGCACGGTCGAGCGCGCTGGCAATCGTCTCGCCCAGCACGAACTGGTGGCCCATCAAACGCATGGCCTGACGCGTGGCGGTGCGCATGGCCGGCATGCCGAGGCGCTTGGTGAGCTGGCGTAGGATCGTCTCCGGCGTCTCGCCGGGGTGCAGAAGGCGCGTGGATATGTCGAGCGCCCAGGAGGAGGCGGAGACGAGCCAGGTATCGGACTTGGGACGCTGGCTGCCGAGGCGCGCGGCAAGCTTGTCCTCGATAAGCTTGTCGGCGGTCGCCGCATCGGGCACCCGAAGCAGGGCTTCGGCCAGCACCATCAGCGCCAGGCCTTCCTTGGTCGACAGACCATAGTCACGCAGGAAATCCTCTACGCCGCCAAGTCCCGAGCGGGTGGACCGGATCGTGTCGATATAGCGCTCCGCCGTCGCGCTGATCCGTTGCTCGGCCATCGGGTCGAGCCGCGTCAGCTCCTTCAGCTTCTGGACGAGCATCTCGTCGTCAGGAGCGTAGTCGGGGCGAAACGGAGCGGGGGCAGAATGCGACATATCGGCGCGCGCGGCCGGCTGAGGCGAAAGAGTGTTCACGTTAGGGATCTCCAAACTGCTCATTCGCTAGAATAGCTCGAAGCTGATAGTGGTATCCTCCAAATGTGACCATCGAATCCGGAGATTTTCTGGAAATGGACGAATTAATCGCGGTTTTCGCGGATCTTGACAAACAGGACCGGAAGATCCTGGCCCAGCTCCAGGCCGACGGGCGCATCACAACGACGCAGCTTGCGGAGCGTATCGGGCTGTCTCCCACGGCAACGTCGGAGCGCGTGAAGCGGCTCACGCGGGAGGGCTACATTCTCGGTTTCACCGCCCGGCTCGACGCCGCGCGTATCGGGCTCGGCCTGCTGGTTTTCGTCGAGGTGAAGCTCGAGCGGACGACGCCGGACGTATTCGATGCCTTCGCCGAAGCCGTCAACAAGGTGCCGGAGGTGCTGGAGTGCCACATGGTCGCCGGCGGCTTCGACTACCTGCTGAAAGGCCGCGTCGCCGACATGGCAGCCTATCGAGCATTCCTTTCGGAAGTCGTGCTGAACCTGCCGGGTGTGCGCGAAACCCACACCTACACGGTGATGGAAGAGGTGAAAGACACCTCCGTGCTGCCGATCTGAACGCCCGCCTCCGGACCTTCCCGGTGCCTGGCGGCTTGCACATTCACCAAGCTGTGTGTTGACCTTCCCCCGATGGAGAACGCAAGCAATCGCTGTTGGTTGCTATCGTGGCCGCCTCACCGGACAGAAGGACACCCGCCATGCTCCGTGGCTTTTGCGCGACCCTGTTTGGCCTGCTCGCCACCGTCTGTGCGGGCCATGCGCAGCAACCGGACCCGGACAACTGGGATGCCCTTCTCTCCGCCGCGCGGGGCGAGACCGTCTATTTCCATGCCTGGGGAGGCGAGCCGCGGATCAATGCCTACATCGCCTGGGTGGGAGACGAGGTCGCGGCGCGCTACGGCATCACGTTGAAGCAGGTCAAGGTGGACGACACCGCCAATGTGGTCAGCCGCGTGCTGGCGGAAAAGGCCGCCGGACAGACCAGCGGCGGAGCGGTCGATCTCGTTTGGATCAACGGCGAGAACTTCGCCGCAATGAAAAAGCAGGGGCTTCTTCTCAAATCCGGCTGGGCGGACAAGCTGCCCAACTGGAAATATGTGGATGTCGCGGGCAAGCCCACCGTCACCCGCGATTTCACCGTGCCGACCGACGGGCTGGAAGCGCCCTGGGGAATGGCGCAGCTCGTGTTCATGTACGACACGGCACGCATCAAGGAGCCGCCGAAATCCATGGCGGCGCTGCTCGACTGGGCCAAGGCACATCCGAGACGCTTCACCTACCCGCAGCCGCCCGATTTTCACGGCTCCACCTTCCTGAAGCAGGCGCTTTACGAGCTCACGCCCGATCCCGCCCGGCTCCAACGGCCGGTGTCTGACGCAGATTTCGAGGCGCTCAGCGCGCCCCTCTTCGCCTATCTCGACAAGCTCCACCCCTTCCTTTGGCGCCAGGGCCGGGCGTTTCCGCAAAACGCCAGCGCCATGCGCCAGCTTCTCGCCGACGGCGAGACCGATATCGCCTTCACCTTTAATCCCGCCGGCGCCTCCAACGCGATCGCCAACGGTGAACTCCCCGATACGGTGCGCACCTATGTGCTCGATGGCGGCACGATCGGGAACACGCATTTCGTCGCCATTCCGTTCAATGCCAACGCACCTGCGGGCGCCATGGTCGTCGCTGACTTCCTGATGTCGCCTGAGGCGCAGGCTCGCAAGCAGGATCCCGATGTCTGGGGAGATCCGACGGTGCTGGCGGTCGACCGCCTGCCGGAGGCCGACCGGGCCCGGTTTGCGCAGCTCGATCTGGGGGTCGCGACGCTGTCGCCGCAGGAGCTTGGCAAGACCCTGCCGGAACCCGATCCGGGCTGGATGTCGCGGCTGGAAAAAGCCTGGGCAGCGCGCTACGGCGTCGAATGACGACGGTTAACGCCGAGCCCGGCATCGTGTTGCGGCTTGCCCCGGTGCTGACCGTCGCCGTGTTGATCCTGCCCGTCAGCGCCGGGGTCGCCGGCGTCGCCCTGCCCGCTTTTGGTTACCTGCCGGCGCTCGGCGGCACGCGATTCACGCTGGCGCCCTGGCACGCACTCATGGCGATGCCCGGCATCTGGCACTCGGCCGCCCTCAGCTTCGCGGCCGCGCTGGTGACCGCGCTCTGTTCCTTCCTGCTGGTCCAGTTCTTCGTTGCCGCCTGGCACGGGACACGGCTCTTCTCGATGATGCAGCGCGCATTGTCGCCGCTTCTTTCCATGCCCCACGCAGCGGCCGCCTTCTCGCTCGCCTTCCTGTTTGCGCCTTCCGGCTGGATCATGCGGCTTCTGTCTCCCTGGGCGACGGGGCTCACCCGCCCGCCGGACCTGCTCGTCATTCACGATCAGGCGGGCCTGGCGATGATGGCGGGGCTGATCGCCAAGGAGACGCCATTCCTGTTCCTGATGACGCTCGCGGCCCTGCCCCAGACGCCGGCCCTGCGCCTCGGCCAGTTCGCCACCAGTTTCGGGTACGGGCGGATCGCCGGCTTTTTCAAGGTGACGCTGCCGCTCCTCTATCCCCAGATCCGGCTGCCGATCCTTGCCGTCATCGCCTACGCCTCGTCCGTGGTGGACGTGGCGATAATCCTCGGTCCGACCCGCCCCGCACCGCTTGCCGTGCAACTCACGCGCTGGATGAACGATCCGGACCTCGCCCTGCGTTTTACCGCGTCTGCCGGCGCGCTGCTCCAGCTGGCAGTCACCGCCTCAGCGATTGCCTGCTGGATCGGGGCCGAAAGGATCGCTATCGCAATCAGCCGAAGATGGCGGACGGATGGCCGACGCCTTGCGAAAGACGGGCTCGTCAGGTTCTCGATCGCCCTTGCGACCATCGCGCTCGTCGGAGCGTTGACGCTTGGACTTGTCGTCCTTGCGCTCTGGTCCGTCTCGGGCTTCTGGCCGTTTCCCGACGCCTTTCCGCCGACGGTCTCGCTTCAGACCTGGATGCGTGCCCTGCCCCAGGCACGCGACGCAATCCTCACGACCATCTGGGTGGGACTTGCGGCGCTCTCTGTGGCTCTCGTCCTCACCATCGCGTGTCTGGAACGGGAGACCCGAACGGGCCGGCAGCCCGCGAAGGCGGCCCTGAACCTCGTCTATGTGCCGCTTCTGGTGCCGCAGGTGGCTTTTCTGTTCGGCCTGCAGTTCCTGCTTCTCGCCGCCGGACTGGGCACAAATGCGGGGGCGCTGGCCCTTGTCCATTTCGTCCTTGTGCTGCCCTATGTCTTCCTGTCGCTCGGCGATCCCTGGCGGGCATGGGACCCGCGCTACGGACACGTCGCAGCCGGCTTCGGTGCGCGACCGTCACGGGTATTCTGGCGCATAAGGCTGCCGATGCTCGTTGCCCCGATCCTCACGGCCGCAGCCGTCGGCTTTGCGGTTTCCGCGAGCCTGTATCTGCCGACGCTGCTAATCGGAGGTGGCCGCTATTCGACGATCACGACGGAAGCCGTTGCGCTTGCCTCGGGCGGCAACAGGCGGCTCATCGCCGTCTATGCCCTCATGCAGATGCTTCTCCCGCTCGTCGGCTTTGCCGTCGCGATCGCGGTGCCGGCCCTTCTTTTCCGAAATCGGCGCACGATGAGGAGCGCGGCATGAACGAGACGGCAAACGGCGGCGCTCTGGTTCTGGAGGCGGTGAGGATTTTGCGCAGCGGCATCCCCCTCATAGAAGTGGAAGCGACCGTGGAGCCCGGCACGGTTCTGACCGTGATGGGAGAAAGCGGCATCGGCAAGTCGACACTGCTTTCCTATCTCGCCGGTTTTCTCCCGCCGGGCTTCTCCGGGGCCGGCCGCGTGCTGGTGGGCGAAACCGACGTGACCCGCCTGCCTGCCCATTCGCGGCGCATGGGGCTGTTGTTCCAGGACGACCTGCTCTTCCCGCACATGTCGGTGATCGAGAACCTGATGTTCGCGGTCCCGCAGGATGTGGCACGCGGCGCGCGCAGGAAACGGGCGGAAGACGCGCTGGCCGATGTCGCGCTTGAAGGAATGGGCGCACGCGATCCGGCGACGCTCTCGGGCGGTCAGCGGGCTCGGGTGGCCCTCATGCGTGTCCTTCTTTCCGAGCCCCGGGTGCTGCTGCTGGATGAGCCGTTTTCCAAACTCGACATGGCATTGCGCGAGCAGATCCGCAGCCTTGTCTTCGCCAAGGCCCGCGAACGGCGGCTACCGGCCTTGCTCGTGACCCACGACGAGCGAGACGCTGAGGCCGCGGGCGGCCCGGTCATCACGCTGACGCGCTCGGGAAAAGAGGATGGAGATCTTCAAGACTGAAACAGGAGCGAGAGCGGGGCCGCGCCCTTGAAAAAAGCAACGGGCGGCAACGCGCCGCCCGTCTTTGATCCTGGACTTGATGCAGAAGAACTTATTCGGCCTCGTCGGCGGATGCCGCCTGAAGCTGCATGTAGCGCTCGACGCCGATGGCCTCCAGCAACTCAAGCTGGGTCTCGAGGTAGTCGATATGGCCTTCTTCGTCGGCCATCAATTCCTCAAAAAGCTTCATCGTGACGTAGTCGCCCTTGTCGTGGGCACATTCGCGCGCTTCCTTGTAGAGGGCACGCGCGGAATATTCTGCCGCAAGGTCGCACTCCAGCGCTTCCTTGATATTCTGGCCGATACGCAGCGGGTCGAGGCTCTGCATGTTCGGATGGCCACCAAGGAAAATGATGCGGCTCGTCAGCTTGTCAGCGTGCTGCATCTCCTCAATGGATTCTTCCCGCTCCTTCTTCGCGAACTTGGCGAACCCCCAGTCGTCGGCCAGCCGGTAGTGCAACCAGTACTGGTTGATCGCGGTCAGCTCGCTGCGCAGCGCCTTGTTCAGATATTCAATGACTTCAGGTTCACCCTTCATCGCCGAGGTTCCTTTTTCCGAGGGATAGTCTGTGGGGGCGCCTTGCCGGCCGCGTTTTCCGGGATCATCGGTTCTTCAGGATCGACATCCCACCAACGCGGGGCCTCCGGCTTGGACTCACGTAGTTTAGAATTATTATAACTCCGATGTATCACCTGCACAACCATTGGGAAGCAATTGCCGCATTTCGGCCGACAGTTCAGCTTCTTGAAACACCCCCCCGGCGTAACGATGCGTCCGGAGGGATCATCGCGGATTTCGGCGGCAGCCCTCTCCAGATCCTTGTCGGTCAGGACGTTGCACGAACATATGATCATCGACGAAATACCTGAGGCACTTTGGGTCGTGGCGGCGTCCAATTCGATGCGATAGGGTGTCGCGCTGCCAGATCGCAATCAGGCATGATCGAATCGAGTGGCCCTGAAGGTCCAACCCTGCAAAATAATCCGGAACGTCCGCTTGTCGATCAAACCTGTTCGGCTTGATCTCAAACGGCACTAACGTATGCGCGTCGCCGCATTATACAAGGTAACCGAGATGAGCGTTTCCGACAGCATGAACGAAGCTCGCAGGACGGTCGTGCTCACGGGCGCAAGCCGGGGTATCGGCCACGCGACAGTCAAGCGGTTCTCCGCGGCCGGATGGCGCGTAATCACCTGTTCCCGGCAGCCGTTTTCGGACAAGTGCCCCTGGCCTATGGGACCGGAAGACCACATTCAGGTCGACCTGTCCGATCCGGAGACCATCGACGTCGCCGTGTCGGAAATTCGCGAAAGACTTGAAACGGATGGATCGAAGCTTCACGCTCTCATCAACAATGCCGCGATCAGCCCGAAGGATACGGGCGGCGGTCGGCTGGATTCGCTGACCACGCCGATGGACCTGTGGCGCATGGTCTTTCAGGTCAATTTCTTCGCCCCGATCATGCTGGCGCGTGGCCTGGTGGAGGAGCTGAAGGCCGCCGACGGCTCGATCGTCAACGTCACATCCATTGCGGGCATGCGCGTGCACCCCTTCGCCGGAACGGCCTATGCCACGTCCAAAGCCGCTCTTGCTTCCCTGACGCGCGAAATGGCGGCCGACTTCGGCCCCTTCGGCATCCGCGTCAATGCCATCGCCCCCGGCGAAATCGACACGTCGATCCTTTCCCCGGGTACCGAGCGACTGATCGAACAGATCCCCTTGCGGCGGCTCGGCCAGCCCGATGAAGTGGCGGAAACGATCTTCTTCCTTTGCAATGCCCCAAGTTCCTACGTCACCGGCGCCGAGATCCACATCAACGGCGGACAGCACGTCTAGACCGGGGCTCATCCTCTTCCAGGCAATGACCACGGAAGCGGGCGCTGGCGCGCTGTGTCGCTTCTGGCGGGACGACCATGTCCCCAGCGCCTGACCTGTAAGCGGTATCGGGTTGAGGAGCATGATACCGTTTTTGGCTGAGCTCTGAGGCGGCACGGCGCCCGAACTTGAAGGCCGCCTGCCCTTGGGGACAATGGCGTCGCACATCAGGCGCTGCCTCTCCCGAGCCGGACCTTCCGCACTTGCGAACCAGCCTCACCGAGAGGGATGAATGGTTTCGCCCGCAGATGGCGGCCACGCGCATCCACCCGGAAGTCAAACCTCATCGAAAGCACAGAGATATCGACTCGAGCGCTACCTAACGCTCTTAAATTTACTGATTTTTCTCATTTTCCACCCATTCTTTTGCCGCATTCCAATCTACATCCAGAGCAGGCATGTCAAATAAATCAGGATTTCTATTGAATCTTCCGATCGGGGCCAAGATTACCGGCGGCTTCGGACTCGTCCTGGTGCTCGCGGTCGCCATCGGGCTGAGCGGCATCCTGGCTATCATGTCGCTCAACAACCGAATGGCCCTGACCGCCGCCTCCATTGACGTGGCTAACCAGTTGCAGAAGGTTTCCGCAGCCCGCGAAGCCTACATGCAACAGCGAACGCCGGAGCTGCAGGGTGCGGTCGACCGCGAGACGGCCGCATTGAGGCAACAGATCTCCGTCATGGCCGAGAAGACCGGCGACGTGGATGGGACGGCAGGGATTCGCGAGGCAGGGCAGTCCGTGACCTTGCTCGTGGATGGTTTTTCAAAGCTGACCGAGCTTCTTGAGCAGCGGAGCAGAAACCTCGCGCAATTCCTTGAGGGCTCTGCGGCGCTCGACACGTCGGCGTCGGCGTTCAGTCAGACCATCCAGCAGGTTCGCAACCAGACGAGCAAGGAACTGGCAGCGAACCAGGTGAAATTGCAGCGCATCGACACGCTGGCACGCCTTTCCTCCGAGACGATTGAACGGCTACTGCTCGTCCAGACCTATTTCTCCGGCGGCGCCTCGGGCAATGCAACGGCTCAGGCGCTTGCGGAATCGGAATCGCTCGAGGAACTCGCACAACAATTTGCCAAGGCCGGCAAGGATGGCCCGCAGCAAGCCACAACCGACGACCTGGCCGAAAAGCTCTCCACCTATCGCGCCAATATCGTGAAACTCTCCCAGACGACCGACTTCGCCACGCTTTACGGGCTTGAAGCCGCCGTCAGATCGTCTGGAAAGGCAGCGCTCGATGCGGCCAACGCGCTTCGCAAGACGGTTTATGACCTGGTCGATACCGGGCGCCGGCGTTTTCAGGAGATCAGTGCCACGGACGAGCAATTTGCCCGCCTGGCCCACGCTGCAACGTTCATCCGGACGCAGGCGCTTACGGCAGAGGCACGCTTCCACGCCTTTGTCAGCAACCGTGACGACATGACCGGAAAGGACGCCCTGGCGGCGCTCGGCGCTCTGAAGGCGGCCAACGATGCCATGTCCGTGGAGCTTCTCAGTCTCTCGCCGCTCGCCCCCCAATCGGCAGAATTGCGTGCCGCGCTCGATCAACTGGAGACACTGACGACGGAAATACGCGGGTCTCTCGAGACGCTCGTCACCTTGCGCAACGCCTTGGCTGAACAAACCACAAGTCTCGATCAGGTTTCGCGCGAGGTCCGCCAGGCAATTGCCGACATGGCAAGTGCCGAAAGTCAGGCGGCAACCGCCGCCGGTTGGTGGGCGCTCTGGCAGATCGGAGCCACCCTCGCCGTGGCGATTGTGGCGGCGAGCGCAATTGCACTCGTGCTCTCCCGCGCCATCGCCCGGCCGACCCGCACGCTCACCCACACAATGGAACGCCTCGCCAACGGGGATACGGATGTCGCCATTCTGGGAACGGAACGCAAGGACGAGATCGGCGGTATGAGCCGCGCGGTCGGGATCTTTCGAGACAATGCGGTGGAGCGCAAACGCCTGGAGGAGACCAAGGAGCGTGTCGATCAGGCCGAAGCGGAGCGTCGCACGCGCATCGAGGCACTCATTTCCGGTTTCCGAAACGATGTTCAGGACCTGCTGCAGTCCGTTTCGGGCAGCATAGACACGATGGCATCGACCGCGAACGAGCTTTCCGACATCGCCCATGGCGCATCGGCGCGCACGGCCCATGCCGCAAGCGCATCGAGCGGTGCTTCCCAGAACGTCCAGACGGTAGCAAGTGCGGCGGAGGAGCTGGCATCCTCGATCGCCGAAATCGGCCGGCAGATCGACATGACGACGACGGTCGTTGGTCGGGCGACGACGGGAACACAGGAAACCAACGCCAAGGTCGCGTCGCTGGCGGAGTCCGCCCAAAAGATCGGCGAAGTCATTGGCCTGATCCAGGATATCGCCGAACAGACCAACCTCCTTGCCCTGAACGCCACGATAGAGGCCGCACGTGCCGGAGAGGCAGGCAGGGGCTTTGCGGTCGTCGCTGCGGAAGTGAAGGAGCTGGCAACACAGACATCGAAGGCGACGGACGAGATCAGCTCCCAGATTTCCGGCATTCAGGGGTCAACGGATGAGGCCGTCGCAGCGATCAGGCACATCGCGGAAACGATGGAAGAAGTGAACAGCTACACCGCGGCCATCGCGGCGGCCGTCGAACAGCAGGGATCGGCGACCACGGAAATCAGCCGCAGCGTTCAGGATGCCACCCGGGACACGAGCTCGGTCAGCGAGGAAATGGACAGTCTTGCCGCTGTCGTGAACCAGACGACGGAATCGGCCCGCTCCGTGCGGGTATCGAGCGCTGATGTCTCGCAAAAGACCGAACATCTGCGCGCTCAGATCGACAGCTTCCTGAAGGAGGTGACCGCGGCCTGACGGTTGCGGTGACTTTCTCGGGGACTTGATCCCGTGCAGCCGGACATGAAAAAGGGCGGAGGTGCCCCGCCCTTTCCGCTTCTTCGGCAAAGTGCGAACGTCAGGCTGCGGCAACCGCGCGCTTGGCCATGACCGTGACCAGGTTGGCGCGATATTCCGCCGAACCATGAATATCGCCGAGCAGACCCGACGGGTCGACCGAGATGCCTGCAACCGCATCAGGCGACCAATTGGAGGCAAGCGCACTCTCCATTTCCGCGATACGGAAAACGCCGTCTGCCCCCGCACCGGTCGCCGCGACCCGAACGGAGCCGTCGGCGAACTGCGCCACGAAGACGCCGGCCATGGCATAGCGCGAGGCGGGGTTTGGAAATTTCGCGTAAGACGATTTCGCCGGAATCGGTACTTTCACGGCGGTGACGATCTCGTCCTCGTCGAGCGCCGTCTCGAACAGCCCGGTAAAGAAATCATCCGCCGCGATCTCGCGCTTGCTGGTGACGATGGTTGCCCCCAACGCCATCATGCCGGCCGGATAGTCGGCCGCCGGATCGTTATTGGAGATGGAACCGCCGATCGTGCCGCGATGGCGCACGTGGGGATCGCCGATCTTGGAGGCCAGGGCCGCAAGACCCGGTATGTCGGCCTTCAGTCCGGCATTGCCGGCCACCTCGGCGTGCCGCGTGCCGGCGCCAATGACATAAGCGTCGCCCTGCTTCTCGATCCCGCGCAAGGCATCGATGCGCGAGATGTCGACAATGTCGGAGGGCGCTGCAAGCCGCTGCTTCATGGTTGGAATGAGGGTCTGGCCGCCGGCCAGCAGCTTCGCCTCGTCGTTGCCGGCGAGAAGGCCCGCCGCCTCCTCGACACTGCCGGCGCGATGATAGTTGGTCGCGTACATGGATATCCCTTCCCCTTTCGGCCTGCCCCTGCGGGCTGCCGGGAATTCAGAAAAGGCCCCGGCGCGGGCTGCTCCGCGCCGGGACGAAACCGCGTCTCGTGTCCTATTCGGCGGCCATCGGCGCCCGTGCCGCCTGTGCCAGGCGCCAGACCTTCTCCGCCGTCGCCGGCATCGACAGATCTTCCGTGCCCAGCGCGTCGGTCAACGCATTGATCAGCGCCGGCGGCGAACCGATGGCGCCGGCCTCGCCGCAGCCCTTGATCCCGAGCGGGTTGCCCGGGCAGATCGTCTCCGTCGTCATCACCTTGAAGGACGGGAGATCGTCGGCACGCGGCATGCAGTAGTCCTGGAAGGAGGCCGTGGTGAGCTGACCGGATTCCGCGTCGTAGACGCAGCCTTCCAGCAGCGCCTGGCCGATGCCTTGCGCCAGCCCGCCGTGAACCTGTCCCTCGACGATCATCGGGTTGATGATCCGGCCGAAATCGTCAGCGGCGACGAAATTGACGACCTCCGTCTTGCCGGTGTCGGGATCGATCTCAACCTCGCAGATGTAGCAACCGGCGGGGAAGGTGAAGTTGGTGGGATCGTAGAACGCCCCCTCCTTCAGCCCCGGCTCCATGCCGTCGGGCAGGTTGTGCGCGGTATAGGCGGCAAGCGCAACTTCCGTCATGGAGAGCTGCTTGTCGGTGCCGGCGACCTTGAACGCGCCGCCTTCAACGACGATGTCGGTCTCGGCCGCCTCCATCAGGTGGGCGGCGATCTTCTTCGCCTTGGCCTCGACCTTGTCGAGCGCCTTTGAAATGGCCGACATGCCGACGGCGCCGGAGCGCGAGCCGTAGGTGCCCATGCCGAACTGCACCTTGTCGGTGTCGCCGTGGACGATCTGCACCGTGTCGATGCCGACGCCGAGGCGTTCGGCAACGAGCTGGGCGAAGGTCGTCTCGTGGCCCTGGCCATGGCTGTGCGAGCCGGTCAGAACCTCGATGGTGCCGACGGGATTGACCCGCACTTCCGCCGATTCCCACAAGCCCACGCCAGCACCGAGCGAGCCGACGGCCTTGGAGGGAGCGATGCCGCAGGCCTCGATGTAGCAGGAGACGCCGATGCCGCGCAGCTTGCCGCGCGAGGCTGCTTCCGCCTTGCGGGCAGGGAAGCCGGCATAGTCGATGGCATCCTGCGCCGCGCGCACGGAAGCGTCGTAGTCGCCGGCGTCGTAGCACATGATCACCGGCGTCTGGTGCGGGAACTCGGTGACGAAGTTCTTGCGGCGAAGCTCGATCGGGTCGAGCCCGAGTTCGCGCGCCGCAACCTCCATGATGCGCTCGACCACATAGGTCGCTTCCGGCCGGCCCGCGCCGCGATAGGCATCGACCGGCGTGGTGTTGGTATAGACAGCCTTCACGTTGGCGTAGATCGCCGGCATGGCGTACTGGCCGGACAGAAGCGTCGCGTAGAGATACGTCGGCACGGCGGACGAAAAGAGCGACATGTAGGCGCCGAAATTCGCCGTCGTGTTGACCCGGAAGCCCGTGATCCGGTTGTCCGCATCAAAAGCCAGCTCCGCCGTCGTCGTGTGGTCGCGACCATGGGCATCGGTTAGGAAGGCCTCGGTGCGGTCCGAAAGCCATTTCACCGGTCGGCCCACCTTCTTCGCCGCCCACAGGCAGGCGACTTCTTCCGGATAGACGTAGATCTTGGAGCCGAACCCGCCGCCAACGTCGGGAGCAATGACGCGCAGCTTGTGTTCCGGCGCAATATTGTAGAAGGCCGACAGCACGAGGCGCGCGGTGTGCGGGTTCTGCGAGGTCGTCCAGAGCGTGAAATGCTCCTCCGCGCCGTCATAGTCGGCAACGGCAGCGCGCGGCTCCATCGGGTTCGGCACCAGCCGGTTGTTGGTGATGTCGATCTTCGTCACGTGGGCGGCGTTCTCGATAGCCGCATCGACCGCCGCCTGATCGCCGATCTCCCAGTCGTAGATCAGGTTGCCCTCGCATTCGGGATGGATCTGCGGGGCACCGGCCTTCAGCGCCTCGGCCGGCGTCGTCACCGCCGGCAGTTCCTCCCAGTCGACCATCACCGCTTCGGCCGCGTCCCGTGCCTGGGCGTAGGTGTCGGCGACCACCATGGCGACCGACTGGCCGACGAAGCGCACCGTGTCGGTGGCAAGCGCCGACCACACGCCCATCTTCATCGGCGTGCCGTCCTTGGAGTGGATCATCCAGCCGCAGATGAGGTTGCCGACACCGTCGGCGACGAGCTGATCGCCCGTAAGAACCGCATCGACGCCCGGCATTTCGCTAGCTGCCGAGGCATCGATCGACTTGACCTTCGCGTGGGCGTGGGGGCTGCGCACGAAGGCCACATGGCCCATGCGCGGCAGAGTCATGTCGTCCGTATACCGTCCCTTGCCCGTGATGAAACGCTTGTCTTCCTTGCGCGGCACACGCGCACCGAAGCCTTCAACTCCCATTTCGTCCTCCCTGGGATACCCCTCCCGGGGCTCTCCCTCGTGAAACGTCCCTCCGTCCGGCACCCATTCGAGAAGCTTGTTCTCAGACGAAAACATCATGCAAGCGGTCCCAGGCCGTTTGCCGGCAATTGCAGGTTTCGGCTATTCCGCAGCCGTCGCCATGGCCCCGGCCATCTCGTCGGCAGCTGCCTTGATGGCCTTGACGATATTGTGGTAGCCGGTGCAGCGGCAGATATTGCCTTCGAGCTCATGACGGATGGTCGCCTCGTCGAGCTTGGCGTCGTAACGCTCGATCATGTCGACCGCCGCCATGATCATGCCCGGCGTGCAGAAACCGCACTGCAGGCCGTGATGCTCTCGGAAGGCCGCCTGCACCGGGTGAAGCTGATCGCCCTTGGCCAGCCCCTCGATCGTGGTGACGCTGCATCCGTCGGCCTGGGCGGCCAGCATCGTGCACGATTTCACCGCCTTGCCGTCCACATGGACGACGCAAGCCCCGCACTGCGAGGTATCGCAGCCGACATGGGTGCCGGTGAGCCCGAGCCCTTCGCGCAGGAACTGCGAGAGCAGCGTGCGGCCCTCGATCTCGCCCGTGACGGTCTTGCCGTTCACGGTCATTGAAACCGTTGCCATGAAAAATCCTCCCATTTCGTCATCGATGACCAGCGGCGTCCCAACCGCGTCGCCGCGATTGTGACGCGTCGGCGACCCGTTACATATTCGCAATCAGAATGATGATGATCAGCACGGCAAGGCCGATCAAGCCCCACACCATGGGACCGCCGAGCGTTCCCTTGCCGGCTTCCACTTCCAGCCGCTCCTCCGCGTCGCGAACCGCGTCCTCCATCGCGTTTTCCGCGCTCGCCGTGGCACCGGCGATCGAATGCTCGCCCTCCCCCGACACCTCTTCTTCCGCCGCCGCCTCACCCGCAGCGGCTTGCGCACCGCTGCCGCCGAGGGCCTGCGAGAAGTTGCCGAAGAACTCGTCAGCCATCTTGCGCGCGGTGGAATCGATGAGGCGGGAGCCGAGCTGGGCGAGCTTGCCGCCGACCTGAGCGTGGGCCTCGTAGGTGAGAATGGTCTCCTCGCCCTCTTCGGCGAGGTGCACGTCCGCGCCGCCCTTGGCGAAGCCTGCAACGCCGCCCTTGCCCTCGCCAACGATCGTGTAGCTCTCGGGGGCGTTGATGTTCTCGAACTTGACCTCGCCCTTGAACTTCGCTTTCACGGGGCCGACCTTCGCCGTCACTTCGGCCGCCATTTCATGTTCGCCCGTCTTCTCCAGACTTTCGCATCCGGGCAGGCAGTCTTTCAGGATTTCGGGATCGTTGAGCGCCTCCCAGACCTTCTGGCGCGGCGCCGGGATGCGATATTCCCCCTTCATGTCCATCGCGGACTTACTCCTCCAACATGATCATCTGGCACGATCTTCTGCCATGGTCGTTCGGCGAGCGGCCCGCAACAATTCGGGCTTTTGGCCGAAAGTTCAATCATGCCAAGGTGCTATGATCGAAGACATCGGACACCGCTCTGCAGCGGGTATAGCTTGTCGGCTGGACCGCAGGTTGACAAGCGGCCGAAAACAAAAAAGTTCCGGTAGCGGGCGATTGACCGGGAGCCGGGCCCGCCCTAAGCCAGCGACACCACTTCGCCGACCACTTGCTCAGATGAGGATGCCTTGGCCCGCAAGCCGCCCCGCCAGTCCCACAACCGTCCCGACGCCCGCCCGCAAGACCGCGCCAACAGGGCGAAGACCGCGCGCGTTTCAGCCTCCGGGAAGGACGCGGCATCCCCGAAGCCCCAAGACCATGCGGCCCCGGCTTCGCGCGTGGCCCCGCGCGGCGCACGGAAGGTGACCGGCCACTGGCCCGTGATGCTGGAGACAAAAGGCTGGGACGACTACGCGCTTCTCGACATGGGAGACGGGGAGAAGCTGGAGCGCTACGGGACTTATGTCATCCGCCGGCCCGAGGCCCAAGCGATGGGCGCACGGCGCCTCGCGGCTGCGCATTGGGAGCAGGCGGACGCCACCTTTACCGGCGACATCGAGGAGGAAGGCCCCGGCCGCTGGCGCTTTGCGCGGGAATTGCCCGAAACATGGCAGATGCAGGTGGGCGCGGCGCGCTTCAACGGCCGCTTCATGTCTTTCCGACACGTCGGCGTGTTCCCGGAACAGATCGCCCACTGGGAGTGGACGGAGGCGCGCATCCGGGAGGCCAAGCGCCCACTGAAGGTCCTGAACCTCTTCGGCTACACCGGGCTTGCATCGCTGCTTGCCGCACACGCTGGCGCGGAGGTCACCCATGTCGATGCGTCCAAGAAGGCGATCGGCTGGGCGCGCGAGAACCAGGCGCTTTCCGGCATGGACGACCTGCCGATCCGCTGGATCTGCGATGACGCGATGAAGTTCATCGCGCGTGAGGAGCGACGCGGCAACCGCTATGACGGGATCATCCTCGATCCCCCGAAATACGGGCGCGGCCCCAAGGGCGAGGTGTGGGACCTCTTCCGCGACCTGCCGGCCATGCTCGATCTGGTGCGCTCCGTCATGGCGAAGGACGCGAGTTTCGTCATCCTGTCGATCTATGCGATCCGCGCCTCCTTCCTTTCCAACCACGAACTTATGATGGACGTGATGCACGACCTTCCCGGCGCCGTTGAATCAGGGGAACTGGTGATCCGCGAGAAGGGCGACGCAAACCGGGCGCTCTCAACATCGCTGTTCTCGCGCTGGAGCGCAAAATGAGCGCCGACAGGAACGAGGCCGGACGCCCCGGCCAGGTCAAGACCGTCACCAGCGTCTCCAATCCGGTCATCAAGGAAATCAAGGCGCTCGTTTCCCAGCGCAAGCGACGCAAGGAGGCGGGGCTGTTCGTCGCCGAGGGGCTGAAGCTCGTCACCGACGCAATGGACGCCGGCTGGCCGATCAGGACGCTTGTGTTCGGCGGTGAAGTGCGCGACCAGCCGATGGTGTCGAAGGCGGCTGCCACCGCAAGGGCGCGCGGCGCGCTGGTGCTTGATGTTTCGCGCGCGGTGCTGACCTCAATCACCCGGCGCGACAACCCGCAGATGGTCGTCGGCGTCTTCGAACAGCAATGGGCGGATGCCGGCCGGATTGTGGCAAGCGACGGCGCGGTGTGGATCGGCCTGGACGAGGTGCGCGATCCGGGCAACCTCGGCACGATCGTGCGTACGGCCGATGCGGTCGGCGCCCAGGGCGTGGTGCTGATCGGCGATACGACCGATCCCTTCGCCGTGGAAGCGGTGCGGGCCACCATGGGCTCGATCTTCTATGTGCCGCTCGTGCGCATGAGCCGGGCGGACTTCCTGAAATGGCGGGTCAAGTGGCCGGGCGCTGTCGTCGGCACGCACCTGAAGGGCGAGACCGACTACCGCAAGGCGGACTATTCGCGGCCCACGATGCTGCTGATGGGGACCGAGCAGTCGGGTCTGCCTGAAGAAATGGCGGACGTATGCTCGGATCTCGTGCGGATTCCGCAAGCCGGCAAGGCGGACAGCCTCAATCTGGCCGTTGCCACCGCCGTCATGCTGTTCGAGATCAGGCGCAACAAACTGGAGCTTTGAACGATGCGGCTTTTCGTCTTCGGCCTCGGCTATTCCGCTCGCGCCTTCGTTGAACAGATGCGCGACCGGCTCGACTGGGTCGGCGGGACGACGCGCTCGACGGAGAAGGCATCGGTCTTGCGCGCGGCTGGGATCACGCCCTTTCTCTTCGACGGAGAGACGCCCGGCGCCGGCATCGCCGAGGCGCTCGGCCAGGCGACGCATGTGCTCGTTTCAATCGCGCCGGACGCGAACGGAGATCCGGTGCTCGCCCATTACCGCGCCGATATCGCAGCCGCCCGGCCCGAGTGGATCGGATATCTCTCCACGGTCGGCGTCTACGGCGATCACGACGGGGCCTGGGTCGACGAGGACACCGAGCCGCGGCCAGTCTCCGAGCGCTCGATCCGGCGCGTGGCCGCGGAAAAGGCATGGCTCGACCTTGGCCGAGAGACCGGCATTCCCGTCGGCATCTTCCGGCTTTCCGGCATCTATGGCCCCGGCAGGAACGCGTTCGTCAATCTGGAAAAGGGCAATGCCCGGCGTCTGATCAAGCCCGGACAGGTCTTCAACCGAATCCATGTGGAAGATATCGCCGGCGCTCTTGAAGCCGCGTGCGCCAAACCGACGACGCGCATCTACAACGTCACCGACGACGAGCCGTGCCCGCCGCAGGACGTGGTGGAATACGCGGCCGAACGGATGGGAGTGCCCTGCCCGCCGGCGATCGATTTCGCCACCGCCGACCTCTCGCCGATGGCGCGGTCCTTCTACGGCGAGAACAAGCGCGTCTCCAATGCCCGGGTGAAGCAGGAACTGGGCTACCGTTTCCGCCACCCGACCTACCGTGCCGCGCTCGACCACATGCTCGCCGAAGGCTGGCGCTGAAAGGCAGGATCAGGGAGCAGGCTGCCCCTTTCTGCGCCCCGCTGGACGTTCTACCCTTCGACAACAGCCAGAAGGGGAGGACAAGACATGGCGCACATTCCGCCGCTGCCGCGCGAGACGCATTCCGAATTCCAGGAACGCTTCGACCATTACGAGGCCACCCGGGGCTTCATTCCCAATTCGATCCTGACCATGCAGCGCAGGCCCGCGATCGCCGCCGCTTTCATGGCGCTCAACAAGGCCGTTCTCTACGAGGGCACAGTGCCTGAAGAACTGAAGATGCTGGTGAGCCTGATCGCCAGCCAGGCCGCGGGCTGCCGCTATTGTCAGGCGCACATGGCCAATCTCTCAGCGATCTACCAGGCCTCAGACGCCAAAATCCGCGCCGTGTGGGAATACGAGACGAGCGACCTCTTCTCAGACGCCGAGCGCGCCGCCCTCAACCTCGCCTTCAAGGCGTCGATCGTGCCAAACGCGGTCGAGGAGGCCGATTTCGCAGCCGTAAAGGCCCATTTCGATGAAAGCCAGATCGTCGAGATCGTCGCCTCCATTGCCCTCTTCGGCTATCTCAACCGCTGGAACGACACTATGGCGACGGACCTGGAAGACAAGGCCCGCCAGCTTGCCGAACGCGTGTTGAAACCGGTCGAATGGGAGGTCGGCAAGCACGGGGCCTGACCGGTTGGTCAATACCCCGGCAGCACGAGGATCTTCGGTCGCTCCGGCAGCGCATTCAGCGACAATATCACCGAGGGGCCGGCGTTCACCTGCACCGGCACGTCCTTGCCCATTTCGGCGAGGAACCGGTTGAAGCTGATCTGGCCGAAGTAATGCATGGGCAGGATGATCGAGGAGCGCAGGCGCCGTGCGACTTCAAGCATGCCCTCGCTGCCCATCGTGTAGCTGCCGTCGACCGGCACCATCAGGACGTCGATCCGACCGATCCGGGCGTAATGCTCGTCGGTGAGGCGGTGATGCAAGTGACCGAGATGGCCGATGCACAGACCCGCGACCTCGAAGATGAAAATCGAGTTGCCGTCCGGCTCCATGCCCTGAAAGCCGGAACGAATGTCTGTCGTCACGTTGCGGATGAGCACATCACCGACCTGCAGATGATAGTCTGCCGGCCCCTCACCCGTGTCCCAGCCGCGCAGGACGTGTTCGATCGCGGGATCAAGCAACTCCGTGTAATGGCTTGAATGGGCATGGTTCATCGTGACAACGCGCGGGATCACGCCGCCGGCATTGCCATTGTAGTCGGTGGCGATGGTAACGCCGTCGGCGCTCTCGATCAGGAACGTCGAATGGCCGATGAAGGTGATGCCGACCTCGTGTGGTGACAGCCGGCGATCGACCGCGGCCAGACGGAAGGGCGGCGGCGCCTCGGCAACGGCGAGACAGTGGCTGACGGGTGGCCTATCGAATTGCCTGTCAGGCGCCTGGACAGGCAAAGGCCCCGCCGCCATGGCCGGGACCGTGACAAGGATCGCGAACACCACCGCAACGGCGCGCAGCCACGCAGAGACGTCCGGTTTTGTCATGACGAGCTCCCTACCGTTTCAAAGATCAAGGGTATCTCGGTCACAGAACCAAACAAGACGCTACGTCAGATCCGCCGGCACACATCCTCGTGAAGAGCCGCCGGCGACGCCCGCGCCTTTCAGAAACGAACCGAAAGCCGGCCCGCGAAACTGTGATCGCGACTGTCGTCGGCTATCTGGCCGGAATAGCTCACATCGAAATGCACATCGGGCGTCAGCGTGATGTCGAGCCCCGCCTCCACAAGGGCGGCGTCGTCGGCGATTGGTGTGCCGGAGACCGCGAAGCTGTTGCCACCGGAAAACGCCGCCGTGACCGTGGGTTCGATATCGCCGAAGGCGTGCCGCCAGCCGAAGGCTCCAGATATGGTCGCGTCGACCCCTGTGAGGATCTGGAACGCCGAGGAAACCCGAAGGCCCAGGGTCGTCATCCCGACGTTGGATGTTTCGTCGTCGATCGAAAGCCCGGCGATGGTCGTTTCGCTGTAGGCGTCGCTCTGCACGCCGACATAGGCGAGGCCCGCGAAGGGATCGAGAACCACGCTCCCCATTGGCATTGCATAGTCCGCCTCGCCGAAGACCTGGATCGTATTGGCCGTATAGGACGCGCGTGGTCGATAGCTGGCGGCACCGACGGCGACCGACCGGGCGCTGTCGATATCGTGCCAGGTGTCGGCCGCACCAAAACTGAAAGTCACGGGCCCAAATGCCGCGCCGCCATAGGCGGCGATCGTGAAATTGTCCGCCTTCGAGGAAGAACCGAGCGCGTTGGCATCGTAGAAGCTGCGCCCGTAGCCAACCGCCAGCCCCGCACGGAAGGTGTCGCCGAACGGCATGTCGAGGCCGGCCATGATGCCGGCGGATGTGCGGTCCATCGAGGAGACGCCACCGCCGACAGTGCCGACGGACCCATAGACGCGGGCCCAGGTGTTGAGACCGAGCGGCGCATCGGGGTTCTCGCCGTGAGTACCGACGGCGGCCGAGGATACATCGCCGAAGACGTCGCGGACCCGTGCGTTCATGATCGAGCGCAGATCCGCCGTTTCCAGCACCATGGCGCTCAAGGCGCTTGCCTGTGCCTCGCCCGACAGTGCTGTGAAAGCCTGACGCGCGTCAGAGGTCGTGAGGCTGGTGATCTCGTCGTAGAGCGTCGTGCCGGCCCCGAGGGCTTCCACGGCGCCGGCCACACTCTTCTGGTTGGGCGTTGAGCTCACGTCGGTGAAAGAGGTCGAGGAACGTGTGACGTCCAGTGTGACACTATTGGTGTCATAGCTGACGGCAAAGTTCAGGAACGGCAGGTCGTCGGGCGTGTCTTCATCGTCAAAGGTCGTCGCGATCGTGCCCACCGAGGTCAGGATCGTGTAGCTGGTCCCGGCGGAATAGATGCCGGAGGCATCCACAAAGGACACCGTTCCGGCAAGGGTCGCCGTGCCGCCCACCTCAATCATGCCGGAGAGCCCGTCCGCGTCGACACCGACGACGTAGGTCGTCCCGCTCGACTGCGTGTAGTCCCCGACGACGGTGAGCGTGCCTTCGACGATAATCGTGCCACCGCTCAGGGAGACGTCGTCGGAATAGGACTGGTCGCCGGTGAGGGTCCACGAGCCTGCGAGAATGTTCAGGTATTCGAAATCCGCGCCGCCGGCGAAGGCACCCGCGTCGTAACCATCGCTGTCGAGGTTGATCGTATCCACGCCGTCGCCGCCCTCGACCGTGCCCATAAACGTGGCGCCGGTGTAGACGTTCAGCGTGTCGTCGCCGCCGCCCATGTCGAGCGCCAGTCCGTTGGCACCCGAGATCGTGCCGTAATTGGTGATCGTGTCGTCCTGGTCGCCGACCAGCCTGATACCGTAACCGGCGAGCCCTTCGATCGTGCCGTAGTTGACGATTGTGGTCGCGTAGGGCGCATCGCCGGCGTCGCTGTCGTCGATCAGGATGCCGTTATCGGCGCCGCTGATCACCGCATCCGCCGTGGCGTTGGTGATCTCGCCGCCGCCCATGGCGATGCCTTCGGAGGTGTTGGCCGAGCCGTCCTTCTCGCCCTTGGCGCCGGTGCCCTCGATCGTGCCGTAGTTCGTGATGACGCCATAACCGTCGATATCGACCCCATCGCCGTCGCCGTTTTCCGACACCTCGTCGATCGTGCCGGTGATCGTGCCGTAGTTGATCACGGTGCCGTCGCCGTCGGAGCCGATGCCGGAGCCGTTACGGCCGGTAACGGTGCCGTAGTTCGTAACAGTCAGGTTCGTGTCCGCGGTGATGCCGTGGCGCGCACCGGAGATCGTGCCCCAGTTGTAGATCGTGCCCGCGTTCGCCTGAAGATCGATACCGTCGGAGCTGCTGTCGGCCTCGTCATAGGAAACGATGGTGCCGTAGTTGTAGACCGTGCCGTTGCCAGAGCGCAGCGCATCCGCTCCCGTCGACTGGATCAGGCCGGTGGCACGGTTGGTGATCGTCACGCTCAAGTCGTCGTCGGACAGGTCGTCGAGATCGATGGCCTGTCCGCCACCGGTTGAAATGATTGTGCCCGAATTCTCTATATTGACGGTGCCCTCGGCGCCGCCCTTCGCCATCTTCAGCTTGATCGCGTCGTCGTCGCCGGCAATCGTCGCCCCAGCCTCGTTGACGATCGTGACGTACAGCTTGTCATCCTTGTCGGACTCGATCGCCCGGTCGTCGGACGACGTGATCGTGCCCGCATTGGTGATGGTCACGACGCCGCTGTCGGAATTGTTGATATAGACGGCAGGGTCGCCGGAGACATCCACCGTGCCGCCGGCATCCACCGTCAGGCCGTCGCTGTCCTCCAGCTCGATCTGGGTGGTTACGACCTCGCCGGACACAACGGCGGTGTCGGCGGCGAGCGCCGCCACCGGCGCCACGCCGCCCAAAAGAGCGGTGGCCAGCGCGGCACCGGTCGCCCGCACGACAAGACAGGACATTTACGAAGACCCCCAAGCACAGATTTGAAACCGTGCACTAGCGGGGATTCATGACATCTTAATTACAATCCGGTCTCACAGAACGCACTGTCGTCATGGCTGCACCTTACAGAGACCGTGTCGGGACCCCGCCCCTTACCCCGCGGGCTGGGCCACCATGCGCAGGTAAGGTTTCACGGTCCGGAAGCCTTCCGGGAAAGCCTTTTTCGCGTCCTCATCCGATACCGTCGGCACGATGATGACGTCCTCGCCATGCGCCCAGTTGGCCGGGGTGGCGACCTTGTGCTTGGCGGTGAGCTGAAGCGAATCCACCACGCGCAGCACCTCGTTGAAATTGCGCCCCGTGGAGGCCGGGTACTCGATCTTCAGCTTGATCTTCTTGTCCGGCCCGATGACGAACAGCGAGCGCACCGTGGCGGTGTTGTCCGCGTTCGGGTGGATCATGCCGTAGGCGGTGGCGACAGTCTTCGAAGGGTCGGCGATCAGCGGGAAGTTCAGCGCCACGCCCTGCGTCTCCTCGATGTCGCCGATCCAGGCGCGGTGGTCCTCGATGGGATCGACCGACAGACCGAAGACCTTGACGCCACGCTTGTCGAACTCGTCCTTGAGCTTGGCCGTCATGCCGAGCTCCGTCGTGCAGACGGGCGTGAAATCGGCCGGATGCGAGAACAGGATCGCCCAGTGGCCGTCGATGGCGTCGTGGAACTTGAGCGGACCCTGCGTGGTCTCGACTTCGAAATCGGGCGCGGTGTCACCGAGAAGAAGAGCGGACATGAAAAGCCTCCTCGCTTTTGAAAAGTGAAAAACAAACGTAACGGCAGTGCACAAAAAATCAAACGGCAGCGCAAAAAGAAAGGCCGGCGCGCTCTGACTATCGCGAACCGGCCATCGAAATTCAATCGACTATTGCGGGCGCGGAAACCGCAGCCCGATCAATCGTCCATCTTGAGCGCCTGGATGAAGGCTTCCTGCGGGATCTCCACCTTGCCGAACTGACGCATGCGCTTCTTGCCCTCCTTCTGCTTGTCGAGGAGCTTGCGCTTGCGGGTGGCGTCGCCGCCGTAGCACTTGGCGGTCACGTCCTTGCGCAGCGCCGACAACGTCTCGCGCGCGATCACCTTGGCGCCGATAGCGGCCTGGATCGGGATCTTGAACATGTGCCGGGGGATCAGTTCCTTCAGCTTCTCGCACATGGCGCGGCCGCGCCGTTCGGCCTGGCTGCGATGGACGAGCACGGAAAGCGCATCGACCGGCTCGTCGTTGACGAGGATCGACATCTTCACGAGATCGCCGGCGCGGTAGTCCGTAAGGTGATAGTCGAAGGAAGCGTAGCCCTTGGAGACGGATTTCAGCCGGTCGTAGAAATCGAACACGACCTCGTTGAGCGGCAGGTCGTAGACCACCATAGCGCGCGAGCCGACATAGGACAGATCGACCTGTATGCCGCGCCGGTCCTGGCAGAGCTTGAGAATGGCGCCGAGATATTCGTCCGGCGTCATGACCGTCGCACGGATCCAGGGCTCCCGGATTTCCTCGATCTTGACCACGTCCGGCATGTCGGCCGGATTGTGCAGCTCGATTTCGGAACCATCCGTCAGGGTCATCTCGTAGACCACCGAAGGCGCGGTGGCGATGAGATCGAGATCGAATTCCCGCTCCAGCCGCTCCTGGATGATTTCCAGATGCAGAAGCCCAAGGAACCCGCACCGGAAACCGAAACCGAGGGCTGCGGAGGTTTCCATCTCGAAGGAGAAGCTGGCGTCGTTGAGGCGCAGCTTACCCATGGCGGAGCGCAAATCCTCGAAATCCGCGGCATCGACGGGGAAGAGACCACAGAAGACCACGGGCTGCGCCGGCTTGAAGCCCGGCAGCGCTTGTGTCGTCGGCTTGCGATCATCTGTGATGGTGTCGCCGACCCGGGTGTCGGCCACCTCCTTGATCGAAGCGGTAAAGACGCCGATCTCGCCGGGCAGCAGTTCGTCTTTGATCAGCAGCTTCGGCGTCATCACGCCGACACGGTCGACGTCGTACACCGCGCCCGTGCCCATCATGCGGATGCGCTGGCCCTTCTTGAGCGAGCCGTCGATGACGCGCACCAGCACCATGACGCCGAGATAGGCGTCGTACCAGCTGTCGACCAGCATGGCCTTCAGCGTCGCGTCCGGATCGCCCTCGGGTGCCGGCAGGCGGTGGACGATCGCCTCCAGCACGTCCTCGATGCCGAGGCCGGTCTTGGCCGAGATCATCACCGCATCCGAGGCGTCGAGGCCGATCACATCCTCGATCTGCTGCTTGATGCGGTCGGGTTCTGCCGCAGGTAGGTCGATCTTGTTGAGGACGGGAACGATCTCATGGTCGTTGTCGAGCGCCTGGTAGACGTTGGCGAGCGTCTGCGCCTCCACGCCTTGCGAAGCGTCAACGACAAGCAGCGAGCCTTCGCAGGCTGCCAGCGAACGCGAGACCTCGTAGGCGAAGTCGACGTGGCCCGGGGTGTCGATCAGGTTCAGGAAATACTGCTTGCCGTCCTTGGCGTTGTAGATCAGCCGGACGGTCTGCGCCTTGATCGTGATGCCGCGTTCCCGCTCGATGTCCATCGAGTCGAGCACCTGCTCCTTCATTTCACGCTCGGAAACCGTGCCGGTCGACTGAATCAGCCGGTCAGCCAGCGTCGACTTGCCGTGGTCGATGTGCGCGACAATGGAGAAGTTGCGAATATGGTCGAGTTTCTGCGTCGTCATGGCCGCTCAGATAGCATTGAGCGATGCCGGCGCAAAGCGGAATTGGCGAACGAGCCGATCGCGGGCGCAAAAACAAACAGGGCCGCACAAGGCGGCCCATCTCAAATACAAAGAGGGCCGCACAAGGCGGCCCTCCGTGAGATCGATATGACCTTGTGTCCGGATCAGATCCCGACGGAAACTCTCTTCGCCAGAGGCTGCTCCAGCGTCGATACCTTCCGCCCAGACATCAGGGCCACATTCAGGGTCTCACTCGACATGGGCTCACCTCCTTTCGGTTGTTGACGACTTCCCAAAAGTAGTGCGCATCCAAAGCCGTTCAAGAGCGGGTCGCGCCACCGAATTCACGCAAGAATCCATCGACCTCGGCAAAGGTGACAAGGCGGAAGCGGGCTTTGCCTGCGGGCACGCGCTCGTAAAGCCGCTTCATTTTCTCCCGAGCGGTTTTGCGCGTGCTCCAGATCCAGATCAGAAACTCCAGATCGAAGCGTTCGGGACAGCCTGGCGGCAGATCCGGACGAGCATGTCCATGGAAGCGGAATGTCCGTCTGAGAACACGGAGCGAACGCGTTGCGAGAGGCACGTCGAGCCAGATCAACATGTCGCAACGCTCCAGCCGCTCCTCCCAAGTGGAGGAATGTCCCCCCTCGATAATCCATCGCGGTCGGGCATGGGCTTCGCGGCAAAGCACGTCCACCTCAAGCCTTGGACGCTGGATCCAGTCGCTCTGCCAGAGCAGTTGATCGATATGGACGACCGGCAGGCCGGTCGCGTTGCCGAGCGCCCGCGCAAGCGTGGACTTGCCCGAACCGGGCTGGCCGACAATCATCACACGCTGCATTCGCCCGGCCCGTCGCTATCGCGCCTGCAATACGGAGATGCACTGTTTCGGCAACGCCGCCAGTGTCAGCGGCGGCTTGGGTTTCGCGGGCTTTGCGTCCGGTTTCGGCACCCAGGGTTCGTCCGACATCCACCAGGCAAGCGACTTGCCGCAACCGTCCCCCGGCGGCGGCGGCGCCTGATTTTCACAGGCCGCATCGCCGGACGGACACTTGAGCCGGACATGGAAATGATAATGGTGCCCCCACCACGGCCGAACGACCCGGAGCCATGAGCGGTCGCCCGTCTCGAACTGGCAAAGCGCCTTCTTGATGCCCGGCGAGACGAAGATTCGCGCAACGCGAGGATCTTGAGCAGCACGGCGGATGAGCCTTGCATGTGCGGCGGTGAATTTCTTCGGGTCGACCGTGCGATCGGCGCCTTTCACGTCGAGGCGTCCGCGCAACATGGAGACGGCGGAGACGTTCTCGCGCTCCGAGGCGGTCATCACGTGATCGGGCATCTGCTTCAGCCAGATATCGGCATCGAGCCCGATCTGGTGGCTGGCATGGCCAGATGTCATCGGCCCGCCGCGCGGCTGCGCCATGTCGCCGACCATCAGCCCACGCCAGCCGAGCTTCGGCGCGTCGCGGCCGAGATCCTCCAGATAGTCGATCAGTTCCGGCTGGCCCCAGAAACGGTTGCGCGACAGACGCATGACCTGGAAGCCCGGACCGTTCTGCGGAAGCGCCACAGCGCCGGCCTGACAGCCTTCGGCGTAGGATCCGATCGCCTGCGGCTTCATCGGCGCGGGGCCTTTCGCCTTGCCAAAGTAGTCGCGCGCCGGCGCGTTCAGGCTCACCGTGACCGGCGCCCGGGAAGACGACTCGGGCAAAGAAGGCGCCGTAAGAGACGCCGCCCCCGCTCCGGGCTTGGGGACCGGCAGCGGCTGGGCCGACAACGCGGGGGAAAACGCAAGAACAGCGAAGAGTGCCGAAATCGATCCGGTTCCAAGTACCCGCATCACCGGCACAGGACAGTGCGTCATTCCTCTCCCCTTCTCCACGCGCCGCGCCTGCGGCCTGGGTGATTCGCGCCTGCGATTGAGAAGGGCAATCGTGAGCACATTATGGTTCGGCGTCGCGAGGGAACCGCCGTCAGCCGCCGCTGCGCTCGGCTCCACGCACCGCTTGCCCCACGCCGAATTCGGCCAGCGCCGGCAGCAGACGCCCTTCGATATCCTGCGGGCGCGAAAGCCGGTGGTCGCCGTCACGCACGAGCGTCACCGTCACGTCGCTCGACGGCAGCCGCGAGACCAGTTCCATCGCATGCTGCCAGGGAACGTCCGCATCCTGCATGCCTTGGAGAATACGAACCGGACAGCCGGGGTCGATGGAACCGCCAAGCACAAGGTTCCTGCGTCCGTCCTCGATCAGTTCGCGGGTGTAGATGTAGGGCTCGTCCGAATATTCGGAGGGGCGTTCGTAGCGGCCGGTCGTCTCGATCTGGTGCTTCACGTCATCCGGGAACTCCTTCCAAAGCAGTTCCTCGGTGAAGTCGGGCGCGGGCGCGACGAGAACGAGGCCGGCGACGTTTCCGGTGTGCTTGCGCGACAGGGCGAGAAGCAGCGCAAGCCACCCGCCCATCGATGAGCCGACGATAATGGTCGGCTGTGTGCAGAACCGGTCGAAAACGGCTTGGGTCTCCTCCAGCCAGCGCGAGATGGTGCCGTCGACGAATGCGCCGCCAGACTCTCCGTGGCCCGAATAGTCGAACCGCGTGACGGCATTGCCCGCCTCGCGCGCCGCCCGGGCGACCTCAACCACCTTGGAGCCGAGCATGTCGGACTTGAAGCCCGACAGCCAGATGACGCCGGGCGCCTTGCCGGGCTCGTGGCGCACGGCAATCTGCCGTGCTGCGGCACCTTCGCCCACGGAAAGGAATTGCGGTTCGCGCTCACTCATCTAATAGGTTCCCGTCAAAAGCCTCGCCCCCGAATTCGGGTGTGGCACAGGCGCAAGGAGAATTAAACCCCGTGACGACGATCCTGCAGGTCCTGCCCGAACTGGAAACCGGCGGCGTGGAGCGCACGGCCGTCGATATCGCCCAGGCCTGCACGGCACGCGGCTGGCGGGCGCTGGTGGCGAGCCAGGGCGGGCGGCTGGTGGAGGAGCTTGAGAGCGTCGGCGGCGAGCACATCTTCATGCCGCTTGCCTCCAAGAACCCGTTCGTGATGGCCGCCAATGCCGGCAGGCTTGCCGAGGTCGCGCGGCGCGAAGATGTTTCCATCCTGCATGCCCGCAGCAGGGCACCTGCGTGGTCGGCCCTTCATGCCGCCCGCAAGACCGGCACGCCTTTCGTCACCACTTACC
Source organism: Breoghania sp. JC706 (assembly GCF_037026715.1). Lineage (NCBI taxonomy): Bacteria > Pseudomonadati > Pseudomonadota > Alphaproteobacteria > Hyphomicrobiales > Stappiaceae > Breoghania > Breoghania sp. JC706. The sequence goes on along the minus strand of NZ_JBANCG010000006.1, from coordinate 40,185 downwards.
ACGGGGCCTATGGGCAGAAAAACCCGCTCAAGAGCCTCTACAATTCCGTCATGGCGCGCGGTGACGCCGTCATCGCCAATTCGCATTTCACCGCCGGTCTCATCCGCGACAGGCATGGCGTTTCGGGAGACCGCGTCACGGTGATCCATCGCGGCACCGATATCGACGAGATCGCCAAGGTTCCGGCAGAGCGGATCGCCCGGCTGCGGGCCGCATGGGGTGTTGAGGAGGGCGAGCGCGTGGTGCTGCAGCTCGCCAGGCTCACGACCTGGAAGGGACAGGGCGTGACGATCGACGCCTTTGCGGCGCTGGACCCGGCTCTTCGAAAGGATTGCGTGCTGATCCTGGCCGGAGACGCACAGGGGCGCGAGGCCTATGTCGCCGAACTGGAAGCGTGCATTGCCTCACACGGCCTGACGGGACGGATCCGCCTCGTCGGCCACTGCGCGGATGTTGCCGCGGCCATGAACGCGGCCGAGGTGGTCACTGTTTCCTCCATCGAGCCGGAGGCGTTCGGTCGCGCGGCCGTGGAAGCACAGGCTGCCGGCAGGCCGGTCATCGTCTCCGACCTCGGCGCCGTTCCCGAGACGGTGCTCGCACCGCCGCAGGTTGCGGCCGACGAGCGTACAGGTTGGCGCGTCCCGGCGAATGATCCGGCCGCCCTGTCGAAAACCTTGAGCGAAGCTCTGACGCTCGACGCGAGGGACCGGGACGCCCTTTGCGCGCGCGCCCGGGCCAATTCGACGCGGTTCTCGCTTGAGGCGATGTGCGACGCGACACTGGCCATCTATAGCCGCCTCCTCGGCTAACCCCTTGGCACTAGGTACCACGGACCCCATATCCAAGTTCGTGAATCGAAACGACACTCCCCACCTGCTTTGGCGGGCTTGGTTGACTTTTCCGCACTTTCGCGGAATTCTGACAACTGCAACGTAAGCGCGCTGACCCTGTTGCCCTGCTCGTGCGCATGCCGGGCGGGGCTGAGTTGTATGGATGATTGTTCGTTGAATGGGCGATTGTCCGGAGCGACCGCGCGGGAATGTGTCGCGTTTCGTTTCCTAGAGCAGCGATCGGCAATTACAGAGGAGATACCGACCATTCGCCGTCCGTTCCGCGCACCGCCGCCCCAGAAGGAGGGGCCGCGCATTAACGAAGACATTCGCGTTCGCGAAGTCCAGTTGATCGACCACGAAGGCCAGAACCGGGGTGTTGTCCCGGTGGAAGAGGCTATGGAGATCGCCGGTGAGGCCGGTCTCGACCTCGTGGAGATCCAGCCGAACGCAAATCCGCCCGTTTGCAAGATTCTCGACTACGGCCGCCACAAGTACCAGGCGCAGAAGAAAGCCGCCGAGGCCCGCAAGAAGCAGAAGACCGTCGAGCTCAAGGAAGTGAAGATGCGTCCCAACATCGACACCCATGACTATGAGGTGAAGATGAAAAGCATGCTGCGCTTCTTCGATGACGGCGACAAGGTGAAGGTGACCTTGCGCTTCCGCGGCCGCGAAATGGCGCACCAGGACCTCGGCTACAAGTTGATGCAGAAGGTCAAGGAAGAGACCGCCGAGATCGCCAAGGTGGAATTCGAGCCCAAGGTCGAAGGCCGCCAGATGATCATGATCCTGGCGCCGCGCTAAGGCGACAGGGTTTTCCGGTTTCAAAGGTTCAAATGCCCGGCCTCGTGCCGGGCATTTTGCTTTGAATGCCGACCTTGAGGGAAACGGCGGGCAAGCGGCAATCCCCCGCTTGCATTGTCGCGCCCTTCCTCCTATAAACCCGCGGTTCCGAGCCGCCCGGCGCAAAGGGCATGCCGCGGTGGCTCACGAATGCATCCAACGATCAGCGGCCTTGCCGGTCCCGTCAGGGGATGAGAGCAGGTCGCGCCAAGAAAGGACGCAAAATGCCCAAGATGAAAACGAAATCGGGCGCCAAGAAGCGCTTCAAGGTGACGGCGTCGGGCCGGGTGAAAGTCGCCCAGGCCGGCAAGCGGCACGGCATGATCAAGCGGACGAAGAAGTTCATCCGCAATGCCCGCGGCACGATGGTCCTCGCGGATCAGGATGCCAAGATCGTCAAGAAGTACATGCCCTACCTCTGAAGGTAGCGGCTAGAAGAGACGACCAGGAGATCAGCCAATGTCGCGCGTCAAACGGGGCGTTACCGCCCATGCCCGTCACAAGAAAGTCATCAAGGCCGCCAAGGGCTACTACGGCCGCCGCAAGAACACCATCCGCGTTGCCAAGCAGGCAGTGGAGAAGGCCGGCCAGTACGCCTATCGCGACCGCAAGGTCCGCAAGCGGAACTTCCGCTCGCTGTGGATCCAGCGCATCAACGCTGCCACCCGCGAGCACGGCCTGACCTACGGCCGCTTCATCGACGGCCTGAACAAGGCCGGCGTGGAAGTCGACCGCAAGGTTCTTTCCGATCTCGCCATCGCTCAGCCGGAGGCCTTCAAGGCCCTGGTCGACAAGGCGCAGGCGGCTCTCGCCTGAGGCTTTAAAGCCTGAAGAGTTGACGAAAAGGGCGCGCCCGCCGGGCGCGCCCTTTTTGTTTGCGCCGAGGACCGGGCCAATAGCGCGGGGATGACAATCGCGCCTGGGGTCGCCTGGGGCCGCCGGGGGCCGACACCATCCGGCCAATCCATGTTGGACCTTGCCCGCGCGGTGCCTATCTACCGGGAAAACCCGCATTTGAAGCCCGGAAGGCCATTCCATGAAACTTTCCGTCCTCGATCTCGCCTTCGTCGGTGAAGGCGAAACCCCGCGCGAGGCCCTGCATCACTCTCTCGACCTCGCCCGCCATGCCGAGAAGCTCGGCTACGAGCGCTTCTGGCTCGCCGAGCACCACAACATGATCGGCATCGCCAGCGCGGCGACCTCCGTCGTGATCGGTTACATCGCGGCCGGCACGTCCAGGATCCGGGTGGGCGCAGGCGGCATCATGCTGCCGAACCATTCGCCGCTGGTGATCGCCGAGCAGTTCGGCACGCTGGAAACGCTTTATCCCGGCCGCATCGACCTCGGCCTCGGGCGGGCGCCGGGCACCGACCAGGTGACGCTGCGGGCGCTGCGCCGCTCCTACGAGAGCGCGGAGAACTTCCCTCAGGACGTGCTAGAGTTGCAGGCGCTGCTGGCGCCGGCGGGCGAGAACCAGATGGTGCGCGCGGTGCCCGGCTCCGGCACCAACGTGCCGCTGTGGATCCTCGGATCGAGCCTCTTCGGCGCCAAGCTCGCGGCCATGCTGGGCCTGCCCTACGCCTTCGCTTCCCATTTCGCGCCGCAGGCAATGGAACAGGCGCTCAGCGTCTACCGCTCGGAATTCGTCCCCTCCGGCGTCATCGACAAGCCGTACGCGATCGTCGGCGCCAATGTCTTCGCCGCCGACACCGATGCCGAGGCCAAGCGGCTCGCGACCTCCCTGCAGATGCGCTTCACCGGCATGCTGCGCGGCGACCGCGGCCTGACGCAGCCGCCGATCGACGACATCGAGACCTACTGGACGCCGATGGAAAAGGCCCGGGTGCAGGAAATGCTTCGCTGCACCTTCATCGGCGCCCCCGAAACGCTGGAACGCCAGCTCTCGGAATTCGCGCGGACCGTGAAGCCGGATGAGATTATCGTGTCGTCATCCATCTACGATCACGCAGCACGGCTGAAATCCTACGAGATCCTCGCCGAGGTCGGGGCGCGAATTTCAGCCGGGGAAGCGGCCTGCGTCTAGCTTGGCGGCACAAAAGCCTGCGAGATCTCGATGAAATCCGGCAGTGCCTCGCAGGCCGCCGAATGAGCGGCGAGATACGGAAAGCGGGCTTCATCGAAGAGATCGCCATGCGCGTCGCGCACGAAGCGCAGCGCGCAGGCGACGGCGATGTCGGCGTGGCCAAGTTGGTCGCCGAACCACCACGGTCCCCGGCGGGCGGCGCGGTCGCGTTCGAGTGCCGTCAGCACGTCCGCGACCTGAGCGCGGCAGCGTGCGATCCAGGTATCGGAGGTCGCCTCGTGCAGCGCGCGTTCGTAGACGAGAGCGACCGCCTTGTCGGCAAGCCCGGTGCCGAGCGCCATGATCTTCAGCGCCTGCCGGCGCCGGACGCCGCTTTCGGCGATCAGCGCGCGCGCCCGACCGGCTATCTCGTCCAGATGATCAAGGATCGCGGCGCTTTCGATCAGGACCTCGCCGTCGTCGAGAACGAGGGTCGGCACGCGCCGCATCGGGTTCACGGCCGCGATCTTTTCGGCATCCCCGAAGACCGACCACGGGCGATGCTCGAAGCCGATGCCATAGAGCCGCATCGCGATGGCGACGCGGCGCACAAAGGGTGAATCGAACTGGCCGATAAGGATCACTGGCATCTCCCGACATGACAGAAGAGCGGGCGCCGGATGATTGGCGAGCCCGGTCGGCAATTAGGCCGACGCCCCTTAAAAAAGACAAGTACAATTGGCGGGGCGGTTCCTCTTTCCGACCCGACCGGAGCCAAAAGGCCAATTGGTCGCATCGTTGCTTGAGAGGCATCGCACAAACGGCTAAACCGCAGGCGGGCTTTGGTCAGGGCAAAGAGGCAGGTGCATGGACAATCTCAAGGCGGAGCTTCTGCGCGGCCTCTGGTACGTGGCGACCGTCGGCTCCGACGTGGCGCCCGGCAAGATGATCTCGAAGAAGCTGCTCGGCGAACTCGTGCTGATCGGACGCGACGCGAAGGGCCGCGTCTTCGCGCTGCGCGATATCTGCCCACACCGGGGCATTCCGCTGTCCTACGGCCGCTTCGATGGCGAGACCGTGCAGTGCTGCTATCACGGCTGGCGGTTCGACACGGCCGGCACCTGCACCGAGATCCCCTCCACCCACGAATACCAGACCATCGATCTGGAAAAAATCACCTGCGGCGCCTACCCCTGCAGGGAGCGGCAGGGACTGATCTGGATCTACTTTTCCGAGAATGGTGAGAAACCTGCGGACGGGCGCCAGCCCGAGCCGCCGATGCTGCCGGGATTTGCGGAAGGCGATGCGCCGAAGCTCGCGATCATGCAGCCCTTCGACTGCTCGGTCGACCATGCAGCGCTCGGCCTGATGGACCCGACTCACGCCGCCTTTGTGCACACCTCGTGGTGGTTCAAGAAGAACGGCGCCAAGCTCCGGCCGAAGGTGAAGGAATTCGCGCCGTCTGAACTCGGCTGGGCGATGGTGCGCCACAAGATCCCGCCGCAGAACATCGCCTACCGCTATCTCCTCGGCGACAACGTCACGACGGAAATCTCCTACCGCCTGCCGGGTCTCAGGATCGAGTATATCGAGGGCGACAAGCATCAGGTGTTGGGGCTCACCACGATCACCCCGATCGACGAGGATCACACCGAGGTCCGCCAGATCTTCTGGGCAAGCATGGGCTGGATCGCGCCCTTCAAGCCGCTGTTCCGGCACCTGATGAACGTCTTCCTCGGCCAGGACCGCCGCGTCGTCATCCAGCAGCGCGAGGGGCTCGTCTACAACCCCAAACTGATGCTGATCAACGACGCGGACACGCAGGGGCGCTGGTGGATGCAGCTCAAGCGCGAGTGGGCGGCATCGGCCGCCGCCGGACGTCCCTTCGAGAACCCGGTGAAGGCGAAGACGCTGCGTTGGATGAGCTGAGCGGAACGGATCAGCCTGAAGTCGCGGCCGCCCGGTGTCCCCAGGCCAGCGTGAAATTATAGCCCGCAGCCCGGAAATCCGAACGATCCAGCAGCCGGATAAAGGCATTCAGCGCGGGCGCGTCGAGAAAACCGTCCGCGATGATCTGTGGACCGATGGCGAGCGCGGTATCGCGATAAAAGCCCGTTGCCGCCAGCGTCGGCGTGTTGATGCCGCCCTGGAGATAGCTGGTCTCGCCATAGCTCTCCACGCGCTCCAGACCGGCCCTCGAAAGACGCAGGGCGAGGCTGCGACCAAGCTTGTAGTCGATGTCCCGGCTTTCGCTCCAGGCGCAGAAGGCCTCCCAGTAGGTCACCCATTCCGGTGTGCGGCAGGTCCAGATCATCTCCGTGTCGGGTTCCATCACCGCAAGCACCCCGCCCGGCTTCAGCGCTACCGCCAGACGCGCGATGATGGCGTTTCGCTCCGGAAGGTGATGCAAAACGTTGCGCGCGAGGATCAGCTCGAAACCCTCACCGTCTCCCTCCTGCAGGATGGGATCGTGCACCACGTCTAGCCTCCGCACGATGACGCCGTCACCCGCCAGGCGTTCGATGAAGCTCGTCTCCAGATCCGTGCACACGGCCCGGCCGGAAGGCCCGACACGTTCGGCTATCCAGCGCGACATGGATCCGTTTCCGGCCCCAACCTCCAGGCACGTCCAGCCGGCGGCGAGGCCCAGTCGTTCCAGCCTGAAGCGGACGTAAGGATCGAGGAGTGACGACAGCAGCCCCAGCCGGCCCTCCTCAACCGGATTGTCGTGTGGCAACACGTATCCCAACATGATTTCCTCCCGGCAATAAATTCATGAAGTGAAACGATCCCAGCATAGCTGCACGCCGAAGAAACCGTCAGCCGGGATTCGCGCGCCACGCATACTTTTTCTTGCCGCGTGGAAGGGTCCGGCCGGCGTTCCCAGACCTTTGCGGGCGCATAACGGCGCGATCTGATTCCGGCTTGCGCTCGCGCGGTCGCCGGGTATGATCGCCGGGCTTTGCCATGGGGCTTTTCGATGACTTTCGGTCGCGGACAGTGCGAGATCGCCACGACGGCGCGGGAAACCGCAGCTGACGGCGCGCGCGCATTCTCCTTCCCTGCCCATCAGGGTCCCGCCTGCGGGCGATTTAGCCGCAACCGCTGACCGCGTCTGCATCAGGCGCGTCGGCGGTGCGCGCAAACGCATCCGAAGCCGCCCCTTGTGGCCTGCCCCGTGTGGATTGTCCTGACGTTTCTGCTAAAAGACCCATCGACATTCCGCCGCTGCCCGCGTGATCCCGCGCGGCGCGAAGATATCGAGTGACCATGTCCGACCTGCAAACCCTGGAATCCGAACTGACGGCCGCCATCGAGGCAGCCGAAGACGAGACCGCACTGGAAGCCCTGCGCGTAAGCGCACTCGGCAAGAAAGGCGTCGTTTCGGAAAAGATGAAGACGCTCGGCAAGATGAGCCCGGAAGAGCGCCAGACCATGGGGCCCGCCCTGAACGGCCTGAAGGCGCGCATCACGGATGCGATCGCGGCCCGCAAGGACGTGCTGGAAGACGCAGCACTCGACGCGCGCCTCGCCTCCGAGCGCGTCGACGTGACGCTGCCGGTGCGCCCGGGGCCCGCCACGGAAGGACGCATCCATCCCGTTTCCCACGTCATCGACGAGTTGACCGCGATCTTCGCCGACATGGGCTTTTCCATCGCCGAGGGGCCGGACATCGAGACGGACGAATACAACTTCACCGCGCTCAACTTTCCCGAAGGCCACCCGGCCCGCGAGATGCACGACACGTTCTTCTTCCCCGAGAAGGAAGATGGCGACCGGCTGCTGCTGCGCACGCACACCTCCACCGTGCAGATCCACACCATGCGCGAGAGCGAGCCGCCGCACCGGGTGATCATTCCCGGCCGGACCTATCGCTGCGACAGCGACCAAACCCACACGCCGATGTTCCACCAGGTGGAAGGCCTCGTCATCGACAAGGGCGCCCATATCGGTCACCTGAAATGGGTACTGCAGGAGTTCTGCAAGGCGTTCTTCGAGGTCGACGACATCAAGATGCGCTTCCGGCCCTCGTTCTTCCCGTTCACCGAGCCCTCGATGGAGGTCGATATCGGCTGCGAATTCGCCGGCAACGAGATCCGCATCGGCGAGGGCAACGACTGGCTGGAGATCCTCGGCTGCGGCATGGTCCATCCGAACGTGCTCCGGAATTGCGGGCTCGACCCGGATGTCTACCAGGGCTTCGCCTGGGGCATGGGCATCGACCGCATCGCGATGCTGAAATACGGCATGCCGGATCTGCGCGCCTTCTTCGACGCGGACCTCAGGTGGATAAAGCACTACGGCTTCCGCCCGCTCGACCTGCCGACCCTGTTCGGAGGCCTCAGCGCCTGATGGGCCCGGGCGCCCGACGCGCCCGCCCGCCGCCGTCCCCTTTTCCGCAAGTAGAGCGATCCAATGAAATTCACCCTTTCCTGGCTCAAGGATCATCTGGAAACGGATGCCTCTCTCGACGAGATCGTCGAGACGCTGACGATGATCGGCCTCGAGGTCGAGGAAGTCATCGACCCGGCCGCCAAGCTCGCGCCGTTCCATATCGCCAAGGTGCTGGACGCCAAACCGCACCCCAATGCCGACCGGTTGAAGGTTCTGACCGTGGACGCCGGTTCCGGCGAACCGCTGCAGATCGTGTGCGGCGCGCCGAACGCGCGCGCCGGCCTCGTTGGCGTCCTCGCCCGCCCCGGCGACTACGTGCCCGGCATCGATGTCACGCTCTCCGTCGGCAAGATCCGTGACGTTGAGAGCTTCGGCATGATGTGCTCGGAGCGCGAACTGGAGCTTTCCGACGAGCACAACGGCATCATCGACCTGCCCGAGGATGCCCCCGTCGGCGCGAGCTACGCCGCATGGGCCGGGCTCGACGATCCGGTCATCGACATCGCCATCACGCCGAACCGGTCCGATTGCCTGGGCGTCCACGGCGTCGCGCGCGATCTGGCGGCGACCGGCCTCGGCAAGCTGATCGAGCCGCGCCGCGAGCCGGTGCACGGCGACGGCCCCTGCCCCGTTTCCGTGACGCTCGCCTTCGGCGATACGCCCTCGCTTTGCCCCGCCTTCGGCCTGCGGCTCGTCAAGGGCGTAAAGAACGGCCCCAGCCCGAAATGGATGCAGCAGCGCCTCATCGCGATTGGGCTCCGGCCGATCAATGCGCTGGTCGACATCACCAATTACATGACCTATGACCGCGGCCGGCCGCTGCATGTGTTCGATGCCGCCAAGGTCGCCGGCAACCTGGTGGTGCGGCGCGGCCGCGCGGGCGAGAAGATCCTCGCGCTCGACGGCAAGGAATATGCGGTCGATCCGAGCATGTGCGTCATTGCCGACGACAATGGCCTTGAATCGATCGCCGGCGTGATGGGCGGCGAGACGTCGGGATGCTCGGAAGAGACCACCGACGTGCTGATCGAATCGGCCCTGTGGGAGCCGATCAACATCGCCCAGACCGGCCGCAAGCTCGGGCTCAATTCCGATGCCCGCTACCGGTTCGAGCGCGGCGTCGATCCCGCCTTCATGATCCAGGGCCTTGAGGAGGCGACCCGCCTCGTCGTCGACATGTGCGGCGGCACGGCGAGCGACATGGAAATCGCCGGCGAGGTACCGGACCACGACCACATCGTCGATTTCCCGCTTGCGGAAGTGAAGCGGCTTTCCGGCCTCGAAGTCTCCCCCGCCGAGATCAAGGTCTTTCTGACGCGTCTCGGTTTCTGGGTGTCGGGCACGGGCTCGATCTGGAAGGTCGCGGTGCCGAGTTGGCGCCCGGACATCGAGGGCAAGGCGGATCTCGTGGAAGAGGTCGTGCGCATCGTCGGCGTCGACAAGGTGCCGACGACGCCGCTGCCGCGGCTCGATACCGTGGGGCGGCAGGTGCTGACCACCGGCCAGATCCGGCGTAACAAGGCGCGTCGCATGCTGGCGGCCCGCGGCCTCAACGAGGCCGTGACCTGGTCGTTCATCCCGCATGCCCATGCAACGCTTTTCGGCGGTGGACAGGACGAGGTCGTGCTCGCGAACCCGATCTCGTCCGACATGTCCGACATGCGGCCGAGCCTGATCCCGGGTCTTCTTTCTGCTGCACAGCGCAATGCAGACCGGGGCAACGGCGACGTGGCGCTGTTCGAGGTGGGCCAGGTGTTCCAGGGCGACAAGCCTGAGGACCAGAAGATGGTGGCGACCGGCGTGCGCCGCGGCACCGCCGTGATGACCGGTGCCGGACGGCACTGGTCGGGCACCGCTCCGGTGGTTTCCGTCTATGACGCCAAGGCTGACGCCATCGCCGCGCTGGAAGCCATCGGCGCGCCGACGGGCAATCTGCAGGTCTTCGCGGAAGCGCCGGGCTGGTACCACCCCGGTCGTTCCGGCACCCTTCGGCTGGGTCCGAAGAACGTGCTCGCCTCCTTCGGCGAGATGCACCCGAAAGTCCTGAAGGCGCTCGATGTCGAAGGCCCCATCGTTGCCTTCGAGGTCCATCTCGATGCGGTGCCGCTGCCGAAGGGCAAGTCCGGCCGCAGCAAAGGAGCGCTCGCCATTTCCGGCCTCACCCCGGTCCGGCGCGACTTCGCTTTCGTCGTCGATGAAGATATCGAGGCGGAAAAGCTGCTGCGCGCGGCGCGTTCGGCCGACAAGGCGCTCATCCAGAACGTCAATGTCTTCGACATCTACCGCGGCACCGGCGTGCCGGAGGGCAAGAAGTCGATCGCGATCGACGTCACGCTTCAGCCGGTGGAGAAGACACTGACGGAAGAGGACATCGAAGCCATCGCGGGCAAGATCGTGGCGGGCGTGGAGAAGGCGACCGGCGGGACGCTGCGCGGCTGACGCACATCGCGGGCGTCGCCGCCTCCGAAGCGGCGCCTCAATACCAATGGCCGAGGCCGCGCACCCGCATGCGCGGCCGCCCCACCGCGGGCACCAGGGAACGTCCGACCTTCGGCCGCGCGTCTGGATACCGGTCGCGGCCGCTTGCGCGCGGCACCAGTTCCATGATGCGGCGCACGCGCTCCTCGGTCGTCGGGTGCGTGCGCAAGAGCGATGGCTCCGGGATCCTGGAGCCCGGCAGGGCCATCGCCTCCCACATGCGCCCCTGTATCTGCTCCAGCTTCACCAGCGCCGCCGCGAGCCCTTCCGGATCGCCGGTCAGTGCGACCGCATCCAGATCGGCATCGTATTCGCGCGTGCGTGACAGGGCGAGCTGCAGCAGGCCGCCGACCGTCGGAGCGGCCAGAAGCAGCAGGATGCCGAGCCACGGCACCCCGACGCCGTTGGCGACCAGCATCGGAAGGTTGAAGAGCAGCATGAACAGACCGATCAGCGACATCGAGCTCGTCATGCGCGAGACGATGTCGGCCAGCGCCATGACACGCACATCGCCGTTGGCGACATGGCTAAGCTCATGCGCCATCACGCCGGCGAATTCGCGCAAGGAAAGCTGACGCAGCAATCCGTCTGTCACGCAGATCACCGCGTCGTCGCGCCCGCCGACGGTGAAGGCATTGAGCATCCTGCTCGGAACGAAATAAAGCTCGGGAACGGACGGAAGATCCGCACGCGCCGAAAGCTCGCGAATGATGTCATGTCCTTCAGGGAACACGTGGTCCGGCAGGCGGCGGGCGCGATAGAGTTTCAGCACCAGCCGAGGCGAGACGCGTGAGGCGAAATAAAGCGAAAGCCCGCCGCCGATCGTGACCCACACGACGCCCTCCAGCCCCGCAAGGGCCCATGCGCACACGGCCAGCAGCATCAGGCTGCCCCCGGCAAGCAGCCAGGTGTGCGCGATATTGAGAAGCTTGTGCCGCCTGCGAACGGTCGGGCTGAGGCGCTGCGGTTCCATCATTGTCCTCATATAGGACGTGAAAATGGAATACGCACCCTGCCGGGACATCGAGACCGGGAGCGCCGGTACGATGACAAGCGTCGTTCAGTGACGCCGGCACCCGGCATCCCGCCGGGCGTCGGGCAACATGACCTTACGCAGCCACATCTCTCAAGAAGGCCTCTACAGCCTCGTTGAGCGCCGTTGCCTGGTTTGCCACATCGAGCGCGGCTTCCTTGACGTCGGCAGCCGAACGCGTGGTCGCCCCCACATCGGTTTGGAGACCTGATATCGTCTCCACCACATGCCGCGTGCCGTCCGCGGCCTCCGCAATGTTGTGCGAGATCTCGTCCGTGGCCGCACCTTGCTGATCCATGGCCGCAGCGATGGACGCGGTGTAGTTGTTGACCTCTTCCATTGTTTCGCTGATGGAACCGATCGATCTGACCGCGTCGACCGTCGATTCCTGAATCGCTGCGATCTGGGAGCCGATTTCCTCCGTCGCCTTCGAGGTCTGCGTCGCCAGCTCCTTCACCTCCGCCGCAACGACCGCGAACCCGCGTCCGGCCTCGCCCGCGCGAGCTGCCTCGATGGTCGCGTTGAGCGCCAGCAGATTGGTTTGCTCCGCGATGGCCTGGATCAGACCGACAACCTCGCCGATCTTGCTCGATGCGGCGGCCAGCCCCTCGACCTTCTCGTTCGACGTGCGCGCGCTCTCCGTCGCCTTGGCGACGACGCGGGTGGTCTGTTCGATCCGCCGGCGGATCTCGCCGATGGACGCTGACAGTTCCTCAGCCGCGCTTGCGACCGTCTGGACGTTCGATGAGGCCTGCCCGGACACCGTGACCGTGTCGGTAACGCGCCCGGTCGTGTTGTCAGCAACGCCGGACAGCGTGTCGGCCGTGCCGCTCATGGTGCTGGTCGTCGTCAGGATCGCCTCAAGCCGCTGCCGGATTTCTCCACGGAAATCGGAGATGCGGGAGGCCACCGTGGCCTGTTTCTCGCGTTCCATCGCCCCGCGCTGTTCCTCTGCCTGGAGAAGGCCGGCGGATTGCGCGCGCGCATCGCTGGACTCATCGACCGCCCGGCGGGACGCGGCAAAGGCGCGGGACAGCCGGTTCACGAGCCACACCAGAACCGCAAGCTCGACGATAACGACCGACGCATGGACAACCACCCGCAGGAAATCGCCGCCGTTGGGAAACACCGCGTATGGAAACAGGAAGTTCAGCGTGAGGTGATGGACGGCGACAATGGCCGCGTAGGCGACGAGCGCCCGCCAGTCCACCCAGCCGGCCAGCATCGCCATGACGGCGAAGAAATACATGTGGGCGTCGATCTGGAAGGACGAGCCGTCATTCGTGCCGGCGAGAGCGAAAACCAGAAGGCTGACCATGGCCGCCATGGAGACGGCCGATACCAGCCGCGTCATCACGCTGGTGGCATCGCGCAACCATGCAAGTGTCGCGGCCACGGCCAGGAAAATCGCCATGATCGAGATCGCCAGATCCGGGCCCCCGTCGTGGTAGAGGGCGACGGCGATCACAAGCACGACGTTGCACCAGATCACACCCACGAAGGCCCGCGCGAATTGCAGCCGCAAGGCATGGAGCGAATTCAGCCGAATATCGGGCTGCACGTTCTCGGACATCAAAAGGCTCTCCCATCAACAAGGCAGCCCCCCGCAGCCGCGGGATCGACCACGATCCACGCTCCGGCAGAATAGAGGCGGCTCACGAAATCCCGGTGCGAGGAGGAGGCGACAACGACCCAGTCGGCGAAGCCGGAGCGCACGAAGCGCCCCTGCGCGGCCGCCACGACCTGCATCGCGGTCGAGGGCGGTTGCCACGGACCGACAATGACCGCAACCCGATCGCCGGATTTCGGCTGCAGACCGATCACGACGATTGCGACCGCGACCAGACCGGCGAAAGTCATAAAGAAAGTCCAGTCACGGATGCTCACGGCAAACGCCCTCCCCGCAATGTGCGCAATAGGCATTTCTTACCTAGGGATATTTAAATTTATACTAATGGTAATTACTGAAATTCGGCATTTTTTCGCAGGCATTTACGTCAAATGACAAGAGAATATGCCGCGTTTCCGTTCCCGCGATGACACGGCATAGGCGCCACTCACGCCGGTGGAGAAAACCGCAAAAGACTGTTCCCGAAAGAGAATTGCGCTGTCGGAGCAGTTGACACGGACCGGCGGAAAGCGAATTCTGCTAGCCCTTCGCTGCGTCAGGGAGGTTTTGCAGGCTCAGGCGCGCGAAGCAGGAGGAAGCTGCGGCACGGTTGCTCTACAAGGACATTTCAATGACCGATGACAGACGGGACGAAACCAATCGCACGCGCAAGGCCGGGCAATCGCCGACCGGGAGGGGATCGCAAGGGGTCAGCCGGCGCTCGTTGATCGCCGGTGTCGGCGGCGGTGCGGCGGCCGTACTCGCCGCACCGGCCGTGGCACGCGCCCAGACCCAGATCGCCTGGAAAATGGCGACGAGCTGGCCGAAAGGATCGCCCGGACCGGGGATGAACGCCCAGCGGTTGGCCGACATGATCACCGCAATGTCCGGCGGCCGGCTGACGGTGCAGCTGTTCGGCGCCGGAGAGTTGGTGCCTCCGTTCGAGGTCTTCGATGCGGTGGCATCGGGCGCCGCCGAATGCGGGCACGCCACCCCGTACTACTGGCAGGGCAAGGACCAGGCCTTTCATTTCTTCACCGGCGTTCCCTTCGGCCTCACTGCCGCGGAGCACGCCGGCTGGCTCTATTTCGGCGGCGGCCAGGAACTCTGGAACCAGGCCTACGAGCCATTCGGCGTCGTCCCCTTCCTGGCGGGTTCGTCCGGGCCGCAGGCCGGCGGCTGGTTCGCCAAGGAAATCAATACGCTCGATGATTTCAAGGGCCTGAAGATGCGCATCGCCGGGCTCGGCGGAACCGTGATGCGGCGGCTCGGCGTCAATGTCGTGCTGCTGCCGCCGGGCGAGATCTTCTCCGCCCTTCAGGCCGGGACGATCGATGCCGCGGAGTGGGTCGGACCGTGGAACGACCTGGCGTTCGGGCTCTACAAGGTCGCCCACTACTACTACATGCCCGCCTTCCACGAGATCGGACCGGCCCTTGAGCTGATGGTCAACAAGTCCGCGCTTGATGCGCTGCCCGATGATCTGAGGGAAATCGTCAAGCGCGCGGCGATGGCCTCGTCGATGGAGGCGCTTGCCGACTTCACATTCCACAATGCGGAAAGCTTCCGTCCGCTGCTCGACAAGCCGGACGTGAAGCTGCGTACCTTCTCGCCCGAAATCGTCAGCGCGCTGGCGGTCGAATCGGAGAAGGTGCTGAACGACATCGCCTCGGCGAGCCCGCTTGCCAAGGAGGTCTACGCCTCCTTCAGCGCCTACCGCGCGAAGGCGGTCGACTACTCCCATTCGGCCGAACTGGCAGCGCTTCAGATGCGCGATCACGGCCTGCAGCAACAGCAGTGACGCCGGTCCGGCCTGTCTGATCGCAGGCACTCGCCGATATCATCGCCGTCGCCCCGAACGAAACCGGGGCGGCGGCGCCTTTTTCGCAAAGGCTTGGGCGAAACCGGCATCCCCAGTCGGCATCCGCAGTCGGGCACCCGTCCAATTTCCCGACCATCACACTGAGCAGATCCACCGCGCAATTGCGCTAGGCGCCGAGCCCCACGGGACAGCTGACGCCCGTCCCTCCGATCCCGCAATAGCCGTTCGGGTTCTTGGCCAGATATTGCTGGTGATAGTCTTCGGCGAAATAGAATTCGGGCATGCTGGCGATCTCGGTGGTGATCTCGCCCAGACCCGCGGCATGGAGTGCCGACTGATAGGCGGCGGCAGAGGCCCGCGCCGCTTCCAGGCTTTCCGCATCCGGCAGAAACAGCGCCGAGCGATACTGCGTTCCAATATCGTTGCCCTGTCGCATGCCTTGCGTGGGATCGTGGCTCTCCCAGAAATGGGTGAGCACTGCATCGAGAGAAAGCCGTGCGGGATCGAACACCACCTTGACGACCTCCGCATGTCCGGTTCCGCCGGAGCACACTTCCTCATAGGTCGGATTGGGCGTCCGGCCGCCGGCATAACCGACCGCGGTCACCCACACGCCGTCAAGCTGCCAGAAGATCCGCTCTGCCCCCCAGAAGCACCCCATTCCGACGAGCAGGCCGACGGTGCCGTCCGGATAAGGCCCGGCAAGAGGGCGACCGTTCACGAAATGACTGGCGGCCGTCGGTATCGGCAGCTCACGGCCGGGCAGAGCTTCATGCGGGGCCGGCAGGCGGGTCTTTCTGCCGAGAAGATCGAACAGGCTCATTTTCGGCTCCTTGCGGTTTGCGGCACTGGGCCAGGCTCGAACTTGGGCCCAGCTTCAGGCGAACAGATCCCATTGCTAGCGTCCCCCATGAGGGGATCCCACACCAGGGCAACTTCGTCACCGAGGGGAAGCGAACACCTAGGCCAAGCCGAATGTCCGGCGGCGGCGCGTCCCGAGCCACACGAAAAAGGCCCCGAGTGCTCCGGCAACGACCCAGGTCGGCAGCATGAGTACCCACAGCATGACCGGGTCCCAGAGCCAGGGGGCCACATTATGCCGAATATTCGCTTCTGCCGCGTTCAACGATTCGGGAAAGAACTCCATCCAGTGCGCGCCGAGCGGCGTGGCGACCAGATGCGAGGCGGCGATCGACTTCGTTCCATCAATCACCGCTGTGACGAGAGCGACGGCCACCAGAAGGATCCCGCCAAGACGTGAAAAGAACGACAGCATCGACTGCTCCAATTGTCTGCGACCATGCGCCGCCTGCGGGACCGGCGGCTTTGACCGGCCCTGGCGAGGGCCACCTGAAGCCCGCGCCACGCTCCTGAAATAGTCCCTTCCTTCCGGCCCGACAATGGCCGGTGCGGCCAGGCTTGCGCACGGGTTGGCGATCATGAGCCGGGATGGCGAAATAGCCCCTTGCGGATAATGCACAAATCCCGTCCGACAGGCCCTTGCGCTTGAGCCAGCGATCGCTATATTGCGCCTCCCGTGGGCACTGGTTCCGGCGCAGCAAATCCTGCTTTATGCGTTGTGCGACCTGTCTCCGCCGAACTGGCGGATACGGCCTGCGAATGGAGAGGTGGCCGAGTGGTCGAAGGCGCACGCCTGGAACGCGTGTAGGCGGGCAACCGTCTCGAGGGTTCGAATCCCTCTCTCTCCGCCACTTCAGTCCCTGAGTGGGCACTGAATTTACGCTATTTTTCCCGGTAAGCGCCTGTAGCAGCCGGGACTTCGATCCCATGATACGAACCTCGCCCTCGGCGACCTCGACGCGCTGCGCGAGCGCGCGCAGGTGGTCGCGGCGGTAGCCGCCGCCTTCGAGACGGATGCGCTGGCGGGCGGTGCTGGCGAAAGCCCGAACCATCTGCGGGGTGACGGCCTTGGAGCCAGAGTTGTCGAGCATGGCCTGCGCCCGGTCGGAATCGACCTTCGCCTGATCCCGGATGGCCTTGAGGCCGTCGATGCGGTCTTTCAGGGCCGGATCGTCGATGTCGGCCACGCCTGCCTCTATGGCGTCGTAAAGACGCTTGAGGCGCAATTCCGATTCGGCGGCGCGCTTGTTGAGTTCGGCGATATGTTCGCGGCGGCGCTCGGACTGCTCCTGCCGCCGGTCGAGCACGCTGGCGAGGATGGTTTCCAGCCGTTCGGGCTGGAGAAGCTGCTGCTCAAGATGATCGGCGACCAGATCGTCCAGCTTCTCCATCGGCACGGCCATGCCGGTGCAGGCGGTCGGCCCCTGCCGCGCCCTCATGGAGCAGGCATAGTAACGATAGCGCCCGCCCTTGCCGGTGCGGATGGTCATGGCCCCGCCGCATCTGGCGCAATGGATAAGCCCGGTCAGCATGGTCGGGCCGCTGATGACGCGGGCGGGCATGACCTTGGGATTGCGCGCCTTGAGGCGGGCCTGCACGGCGTTGAACGTCTCCGTGTCGATGATCGGCGGGACCGGAACCGTCACGATCTCGCTGACGGGTTTCAGTTCCTTGGTCTTGGTCCGCTTGTTGAACTCATGCTCGCCCATATAGGTGCGGCGGGTGAGAATGCGGTGCACCTGACCGATGCCCCAGCGTCCGCCGTCGCGGGTGAAGATGCGGCGCTTGTTGAGATAGGAGACGATGTTCTTGACGCCCATCTGGCCGGTGGTGCCGTCGCCTTCCAAGGCGAGGCGGTAGATCAGCCGCACGGTGTCGGCGTGGAGCGGGTCGATCTCCAGCTTCTTCTTGGTCTTGGCTCCGCGCTGCTCGGCGGCGACCACGCGGTAGCCGATAGGGGGAAGCGAGCCGTTCCAGAAGCCTTGGCGGGCGTTCTCCTTCAAGGCCCGCATCACATGCTTGGCGTTTTCCTTCGACTGGTATTCGTCGAACAAGGCCATGATCTGCCGCATCATGACGTGCATGGGATCGTCGCCCATTTCCTGCGTGATGGAGACGAGCTTCACGCCGTTCTTCGCCAGCTTCCTGACATAGAACTCAAGCTCGAAGTGATCGCGGAAGAAGCGGCTGAACGAATGGACGACAACGATATCGAAGGGCGCGGGTTTGGACGTACCCGCCTCGATCATGCGCTGGAACTCCGGGCGTCGGTCATTGGTCGCCGATGCGCCCGGCTCCACGAAGGTCTCGACAAGCTGATAGCCGCGTGAGGCGCAATAGGCTTCGCCCTGCCGCTTCTGGTCGGGAATGGAGACATCATGCTCGGCCTGCCGGGCCGTCGAGACGCGGAGATAGAGCGCGGCGCGCTGGGGGATCGTGGAAGCGGGTGCGGTCATGTCCGGTCTCCTTCTCAACTGTGGCGGACCGAACAAACAGGATTTTCCTGGCGCGATGCCGCTGGCCGGTCGTCTCTGGCTCAGGCGGCCTGGCTTTCGCTTTCTGCGGCTTCCCTGATCGCGCCGACGATCCATTCATTCAGGCTCTTGCCCGCCGCCGCCGCTGCAATGACCGCCGCCGCGTGGTCGCCGGGATCGAGGCGGACATTGAACTTGCCGGAGAACTTCCGGCGCGGCTCGATGCCCTTTTCCCGGCACATTTCCATGTAGACGGCCAGCGATTTGCCACCTTCCTCGATCAGATCGTGTACATTTTCGGCATAGAAGTCGGCACCGCCATTGAGGCCGACAAACTCGCCGCGCAGCATCTGAATCTCGGGGTCGAAGGCGATGACCGCCTTTTCACCATTGATCTCAACGACATTGTTCATGGCTTCACTCCGTGTTCGTCCAGCCATTTGCGAATGCTGGCGACTGCACCTTTGTCCGTATCCGGCGACGGGTGCGGACGATGAAAGACGCGCACCTCGTCGAAGAGGAAGACGCCGACGCGCGAACCTTCCCGCTCGCTGATCTCTGCTCCGAGGGCCGCAAACAGGGCCTCGATATCGGCCCAGCGGATCGAACCGTTGACGGGCCGGGCGAAGATCAGTTCGAGCGTGGCTCTGTGGCGTTTCTTCATATGTGTTGGTATCATTATTCAGTACCATTATCAAGGTGGATTTTATGCCCCCTCAGCCGCCGGGGCCGAAGAGTTCATCGAAGAAATCGCCGAACCACTGCTCGAACACGGCGATCTCGGCGTCGGTGACCGGTACGGGGTCGGGCCAGTCATCGGTGACGGTCCAGGTGGACATGTCGTATTTGGGCGGTCGGCCCATGGGGACGCGGTAGCCGAGCAAGGCTTCAAGCTGCTCCGATGCGGTGGGCGGCCTGACGCGCCGGATGCGGGACGCACCGTTTCCGGGATCGTCAGTCATCGAAGTCGAACGCGTTGTAGGTCTTCTTGCGCCACGCGACGGGGTTTTCGATCCAGCGGTTGATATCGGATTCATGCCAGCCGGCGCCGTTGGTGCTGATCCTGAGTTTGGCCGGGAACGTTCCCTCGGCGATCTTGCGGTAGATGGTCGAGCGCGACAGACCGGTCCGCGCAAGGACGGTCTTCATGCGGATGATACGGTCTGGCTGATACATGGCTGCGGCGCCTCCTGCTGGTTGCTTCTGGTGATTGCAGAGACCAGACGAAGCAATGAATGCCTCCTGCGCAAGAGGTGTTCAGGTGTCGGCGTACTGTGGCGAAGTATCGGCGGTGAATAGGACGGTTCTCAAAGCCCGATCCCGCGTCCTCTGCCCATGTCGATGCCGTGCGCGAAGGCGAGCGCCGCCCCGAGTCGGCGTCCGCTCTCCATCTGGATACCAAGCTCGGCCTTGCGGTTGGCGAGAATGGATTCCATCTGCGGATCGCGTTCGAGGCTCTTGGCCATATTGCCCATTTCGGCCCGCGTGGACTTGTAGCCGGACATGTCGCCTGCCTGGTACTGGCGCTGGCTGGTCTGGTCGAGGGCCTGCCAGCGCTGCACGAAGCGGTCGGCGCGGAGGCCCGGGTCGCGAGCCGGATCGGCATCCCGCCCGGTGCCACGTCCCGTGCGGATTTCGGCCTCGAGTTGCAGGGCGCGGATGGTGCGGTTGATGCGCCCCGTTCCGGCTTCACGCGCGAGACTGTTGTCCTTGGAATATGCGGCTTCCGCATCCTGCCAGCCATTCGGGCGCACGGCATTGAATGCGTCCCGCGCCGCACCGAGTTCGCGCCGCTGTTCGGCGGAAGGCGTCAGGCCCTCGCGTTTCGCCTCGATGATCGCGTCGGCGGCGCGGGCATGGCGGATCAGCGCATCGGTGCGGGCCTTGCGCATGGCGACTTCAGGATCAACCGCCACGGCCCTTTCCGGCGCGTCCGCCTGCCGCTGAACCGGCGAAGCGGCGTTCGGCTCCTGCGTCCTGTCAATGCCTGACGCCGCCCTGTCGATGGATGCTGCGGGTAGCCGCAGGCCGTCGAACATGCCGCGCACCGTCTCCGGCACCTTGCGCACGATCTCGGCGACGCGCTCGCGGAAGCTGATGCCGCGCCGCTCGGCATAGGCTTGGGCCGGGTCGGCGCGTTCGTAGTCCGTCGCCATATCCTTGGCCCGGTCGCGCGACAGGGCGTTGACCAGCCTGTCCCGGCTGGCGAAGTCGTCGCGGCCATAATGCAGGTCCATGCCGTCACGGTGGCGCGACAGGGCGACGTAGCTGCCATGGGCGTCCATGCCCGGCGTGGCGAGAACATGGGTACGGTCCACCGTCATGCCCTGCGCCTTGTGGATCGTGGCGGCATAGCCGTGGTCGATCCTGTTGTAGTCCTTCAGGTCGAACGAGACATTGCGGCCATCGTCCGTGCGAACGGTCATGGCCTGCGGGCTGACCTGCTCGATGGTGCCGAGCGTGCCGTTCTTCACGCCAAGGCCGCGCTCGTTAGCGAGGAACATGACGCGATCCCCGGCGGCGAAGCTGCGGTCTCCCCGCTCGACGGTGACGCGCACGTCCTCGCCCAGATCGCCAGCCTCCCGCATCCGCTGGCGGGCCGCCTCGTTCAATGCCCGCACCTCGGCGTTGGTGTGAGTGAGGATGATGCGGCTGCTGTCCGGTGACGCCTGCCGCTCCCGGTCCCAGCGCTCGATAAGGTCGCCACGCGCCTGCTCGCGGGTCTCGGCCACATGCACCATATCGTGCGCGTCATAGGCATGGATCGCATGGCCGGTCCTGCCGGTCGCCAGATCGCGCGTGGCGTCCCGCTGCCAGTCCTCGCGCTGGCGGCGCACCTCGCTGATTTCGACACCGGCATGACGCTCATGGAGCGACCGGAAGGCCGCGCCGGCTTCGATGGATTGCAACTGCTGCGGATCGCCGACCAGAACGACCTTGGCTCCGGCTTCCCGCGCGTGGGACAGCACACGCTCCAACTGCCGCGCGCCGACCATGCCCGCCTCGTCGATGACAAGCACGTCGCGGGATGTGAGCAGGTCGCGGCCCTGCCGCCAGCCATGTTCCAGGCTGGCGATGGTGCGCGAGGCAATGCCCGACCCGCCTTCCAGGTTTTCCGCCGCGATGCCGGAGAGCGCCGCGCCGCGAACCTCATAGCCCGCCGCTTCCCACGCCTCGCGCGCCACGCCCAGCATGGCGCTCTTTCCCGTTCCGGCATAACCCACGACGACGCCGAGATCGCGACCGCTCGTGACATGCGCCAGCGCCTCCGCCTGCTCGCCGGACAGGACAAGCCCGCGTCGTTCGGCGCGGGCCAGGGCCGCTTCCCTGTCGCGGTCGCCGACCTCGTGCAAGTCCCTCTCGGCCATCAGGTCCGCCGCGCGGTGCAGGCGCTGTTCGGCCTCGATCATCTCGCGCGTGGTGAACCGGTCCTCGCCGCGTCCGTCTCTGCCCAGTTCGACCAGATCGGGCGCGCCGCGCATCGCGCCCATGACGGCGTTGAACTGGTCCAACCCATCGCTGTACCGGTGCGCGAACATCGCCATATCGCGCCGTGTGAAGGTCGATTGCTGATGCGTGATCGCGTCCAGCGCCACCGATGGATCGGCGATGATCCGCGCGCCGTTGTTACGCGCGATCTCGCGGTGCATCTCCGCGCGATCCGCCGCCTCGATCCCTTCGCCCTCGATCCTCTGCGCGGGCGCGCCGATCTGACTTTGCGGCTCAAGGCCGATGCCCTGCGCTTCCAGACTGCGATGGTCGATCCGCGCATCGATGTCGAGTTCGGCCAGCCGTTCGTTGACGTGATCGGCCCAACGCTCGCGCCAGCGTTCGACCATCTCCGTCCTGTTCCAGTCCCGCACCTTCGAACCGAACCCGTTCTCATCCACGCTGCGCATGGTGAGCATGACATGGGCATGGGGCTTGGGGCTGCCGTCCTCGCCGATATCCCAATGCACGTTGAGATCGGCGATCATGCCCTGATCGACGAACTCGGCCCGTACGAAGTCGCAAGCGAGGGAAATCCCTTGTTCCTGCGTCATCTCTCGCGGAATGGCGAACTCCACCTCGCGGGCGAGCTGGGCGTCCTTCCTGACCTCGAACGCCTCGACATCGTTCCACAGCCGTTCGCGGTCGCTCCATGGCTCAGGCGCGTTCTCCGGAAGCATGACCTCGGAATGGACGACACCGCGTTTGCCGGAGAAGTCGTGGCTGCGTTCAAGCCGGTCGTCGCGCAGCCGCGAGGCCGAGCGGTAGGCGGCGGACGCCACCGCGCTGGAGCCTGCCTTGCGGCCAATGACCTTGACGTGAAGATGATAGATCGCCATCGCGATCCCAACATAGCCACGGAAAAGCGCACGTCGGAACGACGTATAAGCGCGCCCTCGAAATGAAATTCTCGGGAATGCCCGCGCCGTGTCAGACTGTCCCGGCGACAATACAGCATTCCGCGCCACGCTCCACTATCATTGCTCCAACGGCAACTTGCAGAGACGATTGGAGACCATGATGCGCAAGCCACGCGACTATGACGCCGAACTGAAGGCGCTCGAAGACAAGGCCAAAGACCTCAGAACACGCAAGGTCCAGCAACTCGGCGAACTGGTCATCGCCACCGGGGCCGACACGCTCACCGCCGACGAACTGGCGGGCGCGCTGATCGTGCTGGTGGAAACCACCGACGCCGCAAAGAAGGAGGCATGGGCCAAGCGCGGCGCGGCATGGTTTCGGGGCAAATCACGGCGATCTGCATCAGCGCCTGAGCGCAACAGCGGCGGCGCTCAAACGCAACCGGGCGGCGCGCCACCGGCATCAGGCGCAACGGGCGCGGCATGACATGCGCACCTGGCAGGTCGAGCGCCGCAAACGCACGCGGCATCTGATCGAACTCGGCGGCCTCGTCGTCAAATCCGGCGTTGTGGACCTGACCGGCGACGACCGCGCCACGATCCTCGGCGCGCTCATCTGGATGGCCGACAAGCTACAAAGCGACGGCGGACAACGCGCGCGTCAACTCTGGGCCGGAAAGGGAAAGCAGGCGTTCGACGCGGAGCGAAGCGAGCAAAAGGAATCTGCTCCCGCTGCTGCTGCAACGGACACGCCCCATGGCGGTGCATGACCGATGGCGGGCGGCGCGGAGGCCCCACATATCGCAGCGGCGACCGCCATCGCGCGGCAGCGCCGCGCAAAACAATTACGCTTCAAGAGATTGTGCTGCCGCGGCGGCTTGTGCGATCTTGCCGATATTGCGCGGCGAAAGGGCGAATACTGTATGCGAGATCAATATGCCGGAGACGTGAGCGATGTAATCAAATTCGCTTTCCTGCGCGCACTTGCAGGCCAGGATAAAACACTTGGTATCGCATGGTACTACGCGCCGAGTCATGATGGACGTTTGGACGGTCGGCATCTTGAATGGCGGGACGAGAAGGCGTGGCGCGCACTTGACGAGGAACTGCACGCAGGTCTTGCGAACTTGCCGGAACGTAGCGTTGCCGCTCTCGAACAAGCGATGATCTGGCCGGAGGGTACATTATTTCACCGCGAGCCGGTCCCACCCCGGTTAGAACGACATGTGTGGGGAATGCGCAAACGGCACGCGCTTGATGCTGCCGACATTCTGTTTCTCGATCCCGACAACGGGATTGGCGGAGAAACCGAGAAACATGCGACTCTCTCGGAAGTTCGGCTATTGCGCAAACCGGGACGGGCCATCGTCTTCATCACGTTTCCGGGCCGGAACTTAACGCACGATGCTCTTTTGCAGCAACTGCATGAACGGCTTTCTATCGAAACCGGCACCGACAACATCGCCACGTTGCGAACCAACGTGTCCGTGCCGCGCGCCCCCGACTCGTCGTCCTATGTGCAGCGCCAACGCTGGTTCACAATTATGGACCCTGACGCCGACCTAATCGCTAGGGCACACGCCTTTGCCACCGCGCTTGCAAATGTTCCCCGCGTTCGCGCGAAATTGGAGCGTTGGACATGAGCGTTTCCGAAAACATCCGCGCGTTAGCACGCGAAGGATTGAAGGTTGCCGAAATTGCACGGCGGCTGGGGATTCGCTACCAGCATGCCTACAATGTGTTGAAACAGTCTCCTGCGCCGTCATCGGCTGAACGGGAATGTCAGGGGAAGGCGTCAATAGACTTAACAAATGCCCTTGTTCTCGTTTCATGTGTGAGTCAGAAGCTCATCCGACCGGCTCCTGCCCGGCTGCTTTATCGTTCAGATTGGTTCCTCAAAGTCCGAAGCTTGGTTGAAAGCCAAGAGGCTGATTGGCTTATACTGTCTGCGCTCCACGGTGTAGTCGCGCCAGATGTCGAAATTGCCCCCTATGAAAAGACACTCAATGCCGCTGGCGTGCCTGAACGCCGGGCATGGGCTGAAAGCACTTTCCGACAGCTAAACTCACATCTGACCGGACGACGGCGGATCGTGATGTTTGCCGGACTCCGCTATCGAGAATTCTTGGTCCCAGCGTTGCTGGCAGACGGCTATGAAGTGGACGTACCAATGGCGAACCTGCGTATCGGGGAACAATTGGCATGGTTGGGCGCGCGATCATGAGCAGAACAGATGATCTCATTCGCTTGTATCGGATCTTGGACAGGCTGGAATCTCTGACAGGTGGCAAGAGGTATCTCGCTCGGCTCTCCCCTTCGAAAACTTGGCCACGAAGGGGCGTGTATTTCTTCTTTGAACCGGGTGAAACCCGCACGGGTAGCGGTCAGGGGCAGAGGCTCGTCCGTGTAGGCACGCACGCTTTGACAGCAGGAGCGCGTTCGACTCTGCATCAGCGTCTGCGCCAGCATGCCGGAAAGTCATCCAGCCTTGGCGGAAACCATCGAGGGTCAATCTTCAGGTTGCTTGTCGGCGAGGCTCTCATTGCGCGTGGCGACTGCCGCGAATGTCCTTCTTGGGGGATAAAAGGTGATCTGGGGAAGGCCGCAGAGATACTGACTATGCAAAGAGCCAAGTTGGCAATCGCTGAGGCCCCAATCGAAGCTGCCGTATCTGAATATCTGGGCCAATTACCCTTTTTGTGGCTTCCCGTTGACGATGAGCCCGGCGCTGACTCGCTACGCGGTTACATCGAGAGAAATGCGATTGCGCTCACAAGTTGCCTGCACGAACCGATGATTGATCCACCTTCGCCGTCATGGCTGGGGCATCGCTCCGGTCGAGAAAGGGTGCGCCGCTCCGGCCTTTGGAACCAGCGTCATGTGGACGATAGCTACGAGCCTCGATTTCTTGATGTGCTTGAAACAGCTATAGAATGCAGCACAGAATTGTAGAGTGATATAGTAATCAGGGGAATAAATGCATGGCAGGGGCGTCCTTTCAGACCAATCCTATTGACCTTCACCGGCTGCTCGATGAGTGCCATCGGGGCATCATCCAGTTGCCGGATTTTCAGCGAAGCTGGGTCTGGGACGAGGATCGGATCAAGAGTCTGATCGCCTCGATTTCGCGCGCCTTCCCAGTAGGTGCACTCATGTCACTGGACACCGGCGGGCCGGTCAATTTCAAACCGCGCCCAGTCGAGGGCGCTCCAGTGGAAGCTCGCCAGAGCGCGCCGCAATCCCTTTTGCTCGACGGCCAGCAGCGAATGACTTCGCTCTATCAAGTGACGCTGCGTGGGAAGGTTGTGGAAACCGTCACCCCTAAGAAAAAACGGGTGAAACGCTGGTTCTATCTCGACATTGCCAAAGCCATTGACGAGACGGTGGACCGCGAAGAAGCCGTGATCGGTGTGCCAGAAGATCGTATGGAACGCACGGACTTTGGGCGCGAAGTCGCTCTCGATCTCTCCGCGCCGGAAAAGGAATATGCGGTGCTAATGTTCCCGGTCAGCCAGGTATTCGATTGGGATACGTGGCAGGACGGCTTCAACGATCACTGGTCAGGCGAAGAACACAAAGCAATCCGAGAGCAGTTTCGCACCTTCAAGAAAGAGGTGCTCGAAAACTTCAAGATGTATCGCGTGCCAGTGATCGCGCTCGACCGCTCGACCTCAAAGGAAGCTGTCTGCGTGGTGTTCGAGAAGGTGAACACGGGCGGCAAGGCGCTCGATGCCTTTGAACTGGTCACGGCCATGTATGCGGCCTCCGGCCATGAACTGCGCAAAGACTGGTACGGTGATGAAGGTATCAAGGGGCGCCACCAACGGCTTGCCGACACCCTGCGCCCTGCGGATTCTGATACCGGTATTCTGGCCGGTGTCGGCAATACCGATTTCTTGCAAGCCATCTCGCTCTTTTTCACCCGAGACCGGCGGCGTGCTGCTGAACAAGCGGGCAAGGAAGGCAAGGAATTGCCTGCCGTGTCGGGCAACCGGCAAGCCTTGCTCGACCTGCCGTTGGAAGCCTACAAGAAGTATGAGGCGCAGGTGGAACGCGGCTTCATTCAAGCCGCCAAGTTTCTTCACATGCTTCACATCTATCGCATTTTCGATCTGCCCTATCAGTCGCAGATTGTGCCGCTGGCGGCGATCCTGGCTGACATTGGGGATGCGTGGGAGCATGAAGCAAACCGGGCAAAGCTGGTTCAGTGGTACTGGAACGGCGTATTTGGCGAGCTTTACGGCTCCGCTGTCGAAACGCGCATCGCCAAGGATTTCATGGAAGTCACGCGCTGGCTGAGCGGTGGGCCGGAGCCTTCGACGGTCAGCGAAACCATTTTCCGCTCCGACCGCCTGAAAACTATGCGGATGCGGCTTTCAGCGGCCTATAAGGGCATGAACGCCCTGCTGATGAAGGAAGGTGCGCAGGATTTTCGTTCGGGCCAGAAATTCGACCATACGGTGTTCTTCGGGGAAAACGTGGATATTCACCACATCTTCCCGCAGGACTGGTGCAAGGCGCATGGCATCAAGCCTGCCGTGTTCGATTCCATCATAAACAAAACGCCACTGTCGTATCGCACGAACAGGATCATCGGCGGGGTCGCGCCGAGCGAATATCTGGCGAAGCTGGAAAGCGGAAACAGCGCCACGCCGCCTATCGCCGGCGAGAAGTTGGACAACTACCTGCAATCGCACCTGATTGCCCCCTCTCTTCTCCGCGCCGACAAGTTCGAGGATTTCATGGAAGATCGACAAAAGCGCCTGCTTGGCCTGATCGAACAGGCAATGGGCAAGGCTGCCTATAGCGGCAACGTCCCGGAAGAAGGCGAGGACACCGAAGCAGTTGAAGATGACGCTGAGGCAGCATTGCTCCTTTCGACAGGGTGACGCGGCAATGTCGTGCTTTATTGTAGGGCTATGGCGTAGACGTAGTAATCATCACTATCGGTCGCGGCCCGCCATTCAGCCTTTTGATTGACTGATTTTATCGACGTTTTTTCTCGGCGCCGGACAGCTCCTCGCGCTGCCCATCACGCGATGCGCGGGTATCGAACGCACGAACCGTCAACGCCTATCAGATCCCGCATCAGGAAGCGCAAGGGCTGCCGAAAGGCCATCAAGGCGAAGCTGCTTCGGATCCTTGGTTTCGGCAGGTTGCGATGATGAAGCCGTTGCACAAAAGTGCCGTCAACACCGACGGTCGATCAAACCAAGGCGATCGTTGCGGTGACGCCGCACACGACGATCGCCCTGTTGATTGACAAATGAGCGCTCACCCCGAAGGAGTTTAAGGCTCTCAACCCGAACCACGGTCATGAGCACATCCGCACGACGCAGGGGCGCCGCGGCAAGCTCGATGCCGACATGCGGGGGCGCAGCGATCGAGGGTATCTGCAACCGCAGAGATGCGCCGGAGGCTTTCAAGATCCGGAGCTCAGAGCGGACGCGTGCGCGTGACGTAGGCTTCGAAAAAGTCGGAAAAGGTGGCGACGCGCAGCGGCAGCCGTTCGTAGGGCGGGTAGTAGAGCGTCAACCACAGCTGCGGCGGCTGCCATCCCTCAAGCACATGCAAGAGACGCCCTTTCGCAACCGCCTCCTCCACGATGAAATGCGGCAGGAGGGCTATTCCCTCCCCGTTCTCCGCCAGCCGCGCCAGCAGCTCCCCGTTGTTGCCGGCGATCACATGCCCAGCCCTGACCTTCCGGCTACGCCCCTCACAGCGCAGTTCCCAGGTCTCGCCGATGGAGCGCTCGTCATAAGCGAGGCACGTACGCGCCTCGAGTTCGTCGGGCGTCTGCGGCATGCCGTTGGCCGCCACATAGCCCGGGGAGGCCACCATGATGCGCTGCAACGGGCAGATCTTGCGCCAGATGGTCGACTTGTCCTTCGGTGCCTCCGAAATGCGGATCGCCAAGTCGAAATCGTCGGACACGATGTCGATGAGCCTGTCAGTGAGGCTGAGCGAAAGCGATGCCCCGGGATGCGCCACGCGAAAACCTGACACGACGTCCGGCAGGATCTGCTGGCCCAGTGACATGGGAGCGTTGATCCGGATCAGGCCCGAGACGTCGCCATGGCGCTCGCGGATTTCCTCGTTCGCCTGCCTGAACGCCTCCAGCAGCGGAGTGACGCGCGCCGCATAGACCGCGCCTGCCGACGTCAGCGACACATGCCGGGTCGTTCGCAGCAGCAACTGCACGCCGAGCGCCTCCTCCAGCCGTCCGACGGCGCGGGTGACGGTGGGCGGCGTCATCGCAAGACGGCGTGCCGCAGCGGCGAAACTGCGCTGTTCCGCCACCTCGAGGAAGATCCGGACCTGTTCGAAATCAATCATGGCGCCGATTATTTCACTAAATGCAATAATATCAATCTAATAATGTTCATTCCATTTATGAGAGGCTGTCCCCATCTTGCTCCCAAGACAAGACGGAAACGTTGTCGGGAAAAGGAACAGCCGCCATGCTCAAGCAGATTCAAGGTTTGCACCACGTCACGTCGCTGGCCGCCAACGCGCAAGAAAACAGCGATTTCTTCACCAAGGACCTCGGCCTGCGCCGGATCAAGAAGACCGTCAACTTCGATGCCCCGGAGGTCTATCATCTCTACTACGGCGATGAGGTCGGGACACCGGGCTCGGTGATGACCTACTTCCCCTTCCCGCACATCGTGAAGGGCCAGCCGGGAACGGGCGAGGTCGCAGAAACCTATTTCGCAGTGCCGCGCGGCTCGCTCGGCTTCTGGAAGGAGCGCCTTGCCAAGCTGAACGTCGCCGGGATCGGGGAACACGAGGCCTTCGGAGAGAAGCGCCTGCGCTTTGCCGGACCGGATGGCGACGGCTTTTCGCTCATCGAGGTCGACGACGACACCCGCGAGGGCCGGGCCGCCGCCGACATCGGCTCGGCGGAAGCGATCCGGGGTTTCCATGGCGCGAGCTTCCGCCTTGCCGACCCGGCCCCCACCGCCGAACTCCTGAAATTCATGAACTACCAGGAGATCGAGCGGAAGGGCGCGTGGACGCGATACGCGGTGGAGGGCGGCAACGGCGCCGACGTCATCGACATCGAGGCCCTGCCGTCCGCCGACGGCGCCCGCCAGGGGGCGGGCTCCGTCCACCACATCGCTTTCGCGGTGGAGGACCGGGCCGCCCAACTCGCCGTTCGCAAGGCTCTGCTCGACACCGGCTATCAGGTCACCCCGGTCATCGATCGCGACTACTTCTGGGCGATCTACTTCCGCACCCCCGGCGGCATCCTGTTCGAGGTCGCGACCAACGAACCGGGCTTCGACCGCGACGAGGACACGGCGCATCTGGGCGAGGCCCTGAAGCTGCCGACCCGCTACGAGCCGCACCGCGCGGAGATCGAGAAGATCCTCGATCCGATCAACGACTGACCTTCGCCCCGGCGCCCGGGAAAGATCCCGGGCGCCGCACGCTCCAACGGAGTTGCGACATGTCCCTCACAGCCTACCCCGCCCTGACGAAGGCCCCCGCAGCCGATGCGCCCATCGTCTTCGCCTTTCACGGAACCGGCGGCGACGAACGCCAGTTCTCGCAGTTCATCGACGAGATCATGCCCGATGCGGGGCTGATCGCGCCGCGCGGCGACGTTTCCGAACATGGCGCGTTGCGCTTCTTCCGCCGCACGGCGGAAGGCGTCTACGACATGGAGGATCTCGCCGAACGGACCGGGAAGATGGCCGCGTTCATCGCCGCGCACCGGGCGGCAAATCCGGGTCATCCGACCTATGCGCTCGGCTATTCCAACGGCGCGAACATCCTGGCGGCCGTCGCCTTCCTGCACCCCGGGCTGTTCGATCGCGTGGCCCTGCTCCATCCGCTCATCCCGTGGAAGCCCGCGCCCCAGCCGGGCCTTGCGGGAAAGCGGATCCTGATCACGGCGGGCCGGCGCGATCCGATCTGCCCGCCGGAACTGACGGACGCCCTTGCCGCGTATCTCAAGGCCCAGGCCGCCGACGTGACGCTGTCGCAGCACGAGGGCGGGCACGAGATCCGGCAACAGGAGATCGCGGACTTGCGGAATTTCCTGACCGGGGCTCCCGCCCCGTTGGAGGTGACGGCATGACCCTGATCCATGAAAACGTCAATCGCGGGCGCTCGCAGACCGGGTGGCTCGACAGCTTCCACACTTTTTCGTTCGGGGGCTTTCGCGATCCCGCGCGGATGGGCATCGGCGCTCTGCGCGTCATCAACGAGGACCGCATCATTCCCGGCTCAGGTTTCGCCGAGCACGGACATGAGGACATGGACATCCTCACGCTGGTGCTTTCGGGAAAGCTGCGCCACAGGGACACGATCGGCAACGAGACCGTGATCGCGCCGGGCAAGGCGCAGCTGATGTCGGCCGGCACCGGCATCCGGCATTCGGAAATGAACGCGTCGGACACGGAGCCGGCTCATTTCCTGCAGATCTGGCTGATCCCGGAAACCTACGGCGGCGCGCCGACCTATCAGCAGGCCGCCCTGTCGCCGGAGGAGGAAGCACGCGACTGGTCCCTGCTGGCGAGCGGCCGCGACGGCGAGGCGCCCTTGCGGCTTCTTTCCGACAGCCGGGTCCTGATCGCCTTCCCGCAAGCCGGCATGACCACGCGCCTGCCGATCGGCGAAGGCCGCAAGACCTTCGTGCACATCGTCGAGGGGCTAGCGACCATCGGCGGCGAGCGGATTTCGTCCGGTGACGGGTTGCAGGTCGGGGAAAGCAGGCTCCCCGACATCGACTGGATTACCGACGGAAAGGCCCTGCTGTTCGACATGAAATGAACGGGGCCCCCATTTTCGGGGCCCCGATTGTCAGGCGGCCTCCGCCGTTCCGGCCTCGCACAGGAGGCCGAGGACGATCACGGCGGGCGGGACAAGGAAGCCCCACGGATCGGCGAACACGAAGCCGAGCGCGCCGCAGGCGCATCCGATGGCGAACCCTGCGAGGCTCATGCCCATCCGCCGCAGCCGCGCGACGATGGTGCGCCGTGCCTCGTCGTCGGCGGGACCGGCGACGAGGTCGGCGATATCGAGCATGATCTGGGTGGTCGTGCCCGTCATGAGCGTGGTCGGCGGCAAGGCGGCGAGATGCACCTTGTGAAGCGTGTTCTGGATGGCCATCGCGGTCACGAGGACCATGCCGATCGCGATCGCCGGGAGGCTGTCGCCGTCGGCGAAGGGGCCGTGCGCGATCGCGAAGACCGCGGCCGCGCAGAAAAGCCCCAGCTTCAGCGCGAGCATGAGCCGAACGCGGGAGCCCACAGCCCATTTCAGGCGCTGCTCGCTCAGGTGCATGGCGGCCACGACCACGCAGAAGACCGGCAGCGCCAGCAACTTGGCGACGACGCCCTGCGTTCCGAAGACGAGGGCCGCGCCCAGCGTCACGAAGTTTCCGGTCACATGCGCGGTGAACAGGCCGGCAAGCGCGAGGAACCCCAGCGTGTCGACGTAGCCGGCGTTGAAACTCAGAAGAAGCGCGAGACGGGAACGGGTCATGGTCTGTTTCCGGCGTCGGCCCGGCACCGATCCCCGAATACCGGAGAAGCGGTGCCGGGGAAGCGGTGCCGGGCGATTGCGGCGTCTGCCGTGATCAGCTCTCGATGAAGGCCAGCATGTCGGCGTTGATCTCGTCGGGATAGATCGTCATGAAGCCGTGCGGATATCCCTCGTAGACCTTGAGCGTGCCGTTCTTCAGCAGCTTGGCCGCGAGGGGCGCGGAATCGGCGAAGGGCACGATCTGGTCGTCATCGCCGTGCATCACCAGCGTCGGGATCTCGATCTTCTTGAGGTCCTCGGTGAAATCAGTTTCCGAGAAGGCCTTGATGCCGTCGTAATGGGCCTTGGCACCTCCCATCATGCCCTGGCGCCACCAGTTGTTGATGTGCCCCTCGATGACCGTCGCGCCTTCGCGGTTGAACCCGTAGAAGGGGCCGGCCGGGATATCGATATAGAACTGCGCCCGGTTGGCCGCGAGCGTCGCGCGAAAGCCGTCGAAGACCTCGATCGGCAACCCGCCGGGATTGGCGTCGGTCTTCACCATGAGCGGGGGAACCGCGCCCAGAATCAACAGCTTCGTCGCCCTATCCTGGCCCTTGCGCGCCACATAGGCCACCGCCTCGCCGCCGCCGGTCGAATGACCGATATGAACGGAGTTGCGCAGGTCGAGCTTGTCCATCATCGCCGCGACGTCGGCGGCGTAGTGGTCCATGTCGTGCCCGTCGCTGACCTGGGTGGAACGGCCATGGCCGCGCCGGTCGTGCGCGATGACGCGGTAGCCCTTCTGCACGAAGAAGAGCATCTGGGGATCCCAGTCGTCGGCCGACAGCGGCCAGCCGTGGTGGAAGACGATGGGCTGAGCGTCCTTCGGGCCCCAGTCCTTGTAGAAAATTTCCACGCCATCCGGGGTAGTCACGAAATCCTGAGCCATTTCAACGTCTCCTGTGGGTGAGCTTGCGCTGATGGAATTTGCCGCGAAGGCTGGCATCGCCAGTGCGGCCGAAAGGCTTGCACCGGCGATCAACGTTTGCCGGCGGGACATGGGGAAAAATGTTTCATTGGTCATCGACGGCTCCGCGAACGAAAAATGAAGGACGACGCGAGCGGGTCGTCCGGTCCGCCCGGGGAGCCTAGCAACGGCACCGCCCCGGTCTCTTGTCGCTTAGGCTCCAATTTTGAACGCCGCCGCCAACCTCACACCGCCCAGCAGGCGCAGCCGAGCGCGCCCCAGAAGCTCTTGACGTCAGAGACCGGCGCATCCGACGACCAGGCCCGGGCGTGGTCGTGGCCGTGCACCAGGCAGGCGGAGGAACAGCCGCAGCCGGCGGTGAAGCTGACAGCATCGGGCGCGACCGCCTCGGCCCGGAAATCGTCTGAGGCCCCCCACGCGCCGTATCCCCTGAAGCTCCGGACCGGCGACCAGTCCGGCATGGCGGGCGGCAACGGGGTGTCGTCGAGCGCGGCGAAGTCGCCGGCGCCATAGACCACCTTGCCGCCGACCATCGTCAGATCGGAGGTGAGGTCGGAAATATCGGCCTCCGGGCAGGCGAAGAAGTCCTTGCTCGGCACGATCAGGTCGGCGAGCTGGCCCGCCTCGATCCGCCCCTTCAGCCCCTCCTCGTTGGAAAACCAGGTGCCGTTCTCGCTCCACATGCGCAGCGCCGTTTCCCGGTCGAGGCAATTGCGCTCGGGATAGATGCGAAGCCCGCCGACGGTGCGCCCGGTGATCATCCAGGCGAGCGAGACCCACGGGTTGTAGGAGGCGACGCGGGTCGCGTCCGTACCGGCGGAAACCTTCAGTCCGCGATCGAGCATCTTCGCGATCGGCGGCGTCGCCCCGGCCGCCTCCAGTCCGTAGCGCTCGACGAAATACTCGCCCTGATAGGCCATGCGGTGCTGCACGGCGACACCGCCGCCGAGCGCCGCGATCCGGTCGATGGAGCGGTCCGAGATCGTCTCCGCATGGTCGAAGAACCAGTTGAGGCCTTCAAGCGGAATGTCCTCATTGACCTTCTCGAACACGTCGAGGGCGCGCGAGATGGTTTCGTCATAGGTGGCGTGCAGCCGCCACGGCCAGCGGTTTTCGGCCAGCACGCGCACGACCTCTTCGAGCTCGCCCTCCATCTCCGGCGCCATGTCCGGGCGCGGCTGGCGAAAATCCTCGAAATCGGCGGCGGAGAACACCAGCATCTCGCCGGCGCCGTTGTGGCGGAAATAGTCGGTGCCCTGCTTGTATTTCACCGAGGAGGTCCAGTTGAGGAAGTCCTCCTTTTCCTCCTTGGGCTTCTGGGTGAAGAGGTTGTAGGCGAGGCGCACGGTCATCTGGCCGGCATCGGCCAGTTCCTGGATGACGGCATAGTCATCGGGATAGTTCTGGAACCCGCCGCCGGCATCGATGACGCTGGTCACGCCCAGCCGGTTCAGTTCGCGCATGAAGTGGCGGGTGGAATTGACCTGGTATTCGACCGGAAGCTTCGGCCCCTTGGCGAGCGTCGCGTAGAGAAGGCCGGCATTGGGCTTGGCGAGCAGCAGGCCGGTCGGGTTGCCCGCCGCATCGCGCTGGATTTCCGCACCCGGCGGATTGGGCGTGTCCTTGGTGTAGCCCACCGCGCGCAGGGCAGCGGCGTTCAGCAGAGCCCGATCATAGAGATGCAGCAGGAACACCGGCGTGTCGGGCGCGACCGCGTTGATCTCCTCCAGCGTCGGCAGGCGCTTTTCGGCGAACTGGTGCTC
Source organism: Breoghania sp. JC706 (assembly GCF_037026715.1). Lineage (NCBI taxonomy): Bacteria > Pseudomonadati > Pseudomonadota > Alphaproteobacteria > Hyphomicrobiales > Stappiaceae > Breoghania > Breoghania sp. JC706. The sequence continues at coordinate 5,240 of NZ_JBANCG010000006.1, read as the reverse complement.
GGTGAAGCCGCCCACCACCCGCACCCATTGCGGCGGCGGCGTGATCTCCACCTGCCGCTTCAGCATGGCCATCGCATCGGCCAGCGAGCGCACGCCGTCCCAGCGCAGCTCCATGTTGAAGTTGAGACCGCCGCGCACGACGTGGGTATGATTGTCGATGAGCCCCGGCAGGACGCTCCGGCCCTTGCCGTCGATGACGCGTGTTTCGGGCCCGGCAAGGGCCAGGATCTCCCGGTCGGTGCCGACGGCGGCGAACCGGCCATCGCGAATGGCGAGCGCGGAGGCTGTCGGCTTCGTGTGGTCCAGCGTCGTGACGCGCGCATTGTGGAGGATGGTATCGACAGACATGCGGTTGATCCTTGTTTCTGCCCGGATGCGCCGAAGCGCCTTCAGCCCTCGCCATCATCCCTCGTGTGGACGCGTGGCCGCGTCATCCCTCGTGTGGGCGATTGGCCGCGTCGTCCGGCCGGTGCGCGAGCCGTCTCCCGCCGGGCAGATGGCCGAACATGTGCGGCACGCACTGGCTCGTCAGCCAGGAGACGGAGACCGGCTCGCCGGCCATGACGCGGCGGGCGAGCGGCACCGCCTGTTCGCCGATCAGGATGCCGAGAAGGCCGATGAGGGCCACGACCGGCGGCGCGGGCGAGCGCACGTTGAGGAGGCCGTAGATCGCCCCGACCAGCACGCCGACGAGAAGGGAAAGAAGATAGAGCTTCATGGCCATCGCTCCGTTCGAATGGAGGAAGGCGCATCCGCGCAAGGCACGGATGCGCGCGGGTGCCCGCTCAGTGGCTTTCGGAGGCCCCGAACATCTGCTTGGCGTAGATGATGCCCAGCCCGTAGGCGCCGCCGAACTTCTTCGCGAAGCCCGTGGTCATGTCGTAGGTCTCCACCCTGGCCCAGTCGCGCTGAAGCTCGAGGATGTATTGAAGCGCGGTCATCGGCCGGGCACCGGCCTGGATCATGCGCTCCATGGCCCGCTCGTGCGCCTCGTCGGAGACGTCGCCGCAGGCATCGGCGATGACGTAGACCTCGAACCCCTGCTCAAGCGCCGACAGCGCCGGGCCGACGATGCAGACGCTCGTCCACAGCCCGCACAGAACCAGCCGCTTCTTGCCGATCGCGTTGACCTCGTCGATCACCACAGCATCCTCCCAGGTGTTCATGGACGTGCGGTCGATGAGCGCCTTGCCCGGAAAGGCGTCGGTGATCTCCTCGTACATCGGTCCGGAGAAGGTCTTCTCCGCGACCGTGGTCAGGATGGTGGAGACCTTGAACCCGGCGGCGGCATTGGCGACGAGCGCGGCGTTGTTGCGCAGGAGCACGGCGTCGATTGACTTGGTCGCGAACGACATCTGCGACTGGAAGTCGATCATGATCAGGGTGTGGTCCGGCGGGGAAATGAGCGAAGTCGCGGGGGTGGGCGTCGCATCGAGGGACATGGTCGGGCCTTTGCTGTTGCGGGCTCAAGTGATGCCCGACAGTGTCAGGTCGCCGTCCGTGTTTCTTGTCGGCAAGTGGCGCGTTTTGAACGTTTGATGCGCCGGTCGTGAAATTCGTCCGGGAGATGTTTCGCCGAAAGGTCGCGGCGAAGGGGAATTGCCGACAGCGCCCGGCTCAGTTGAGCGTCGGCGGAGTGACGCCAGCATGCGCCAGAGCCAGCGCCTCGCGGATGCGGGGCTCATCCTTAAGTCCGCATGCCCTAATCACCTCGGCAATAGGACCGCCGCCCCGGGCCAAGATTTCGCGCGCCTTGCCCAGGTGAAACTCCTCCATCCATCGCTCCAGCGTGCGCCCTGTCGTGTTGCGGAAGCGATGGAGGAAATGCTCGCGCGACAGATCGCAAAGCGCCGCGAGATCGCCCACCAGCTCGGCTGCCAGATCTGGCGACGCCACGGCTTCGGCGAAGTGATCCGCGAGATATTCCACGACCGCCTTTTCCTGGAAGGGGCCGAGATATTCCGGCGGCGTGCCGTCAGCTTCGCCCTGTGCCGCGTAGGTCTGCATCAGATGGCTGCACACGGCGATCGCCACATGGCCGATCATCTGCAAATTGGGCGGCTTCAAACCGGCCTTTCCATCGTGCTCGCTCTCGGCACGCTCGATCTCGGAACACAGGGCATTGCCGATATTCCAGACCACCCTGTCGGGAATGCCGCGAAGACACCTGAGCCCGGCCGGCAGCGGCGTTTCAAACCTCTGCCCGATCTCGTCGAAGAGCGCGCGCGGCATGTAGAAGCAAATCGCATCTATCGGCCGGAAAAGCCGGATCGACGCCCCTCCGGCAAGATCGATCAGACACATCGAGCCCCGGCGATAGCGGCGGATTTCCGTCTCGCGACCGTCGGGGCCGACGTCGCAATGCTCGGTATCGGCAAGGTAGAGCGTGAGCAGGTAGGCATCGAGCGGCGGAATGGCGACGAGACGGGACTGCGCATGGCTCGCGTGACCAAGCAGGCGCGTTGCCGAAAAGCGCGCGCCCCCTACCGGGGCCAGGCCGACATGCAGCGCGCGGGGAAGTCCAAAACAGTTCCCCAGATGGTCGGAAAAATCATTCTCCCGCTGCAAGTTCATTCTCCCGGTCCGGGCTGCGGCGGAACGCGAATGGACGCACGTCCCCATCCATCGCACGCTTTTGGCGGCCGAAGTTACTCTTCAGCCGGAGCGTCCAGCCTAGAAGAACGAACGGCTCAATATTGTACAAAAGCATCCTGTCCAATGAACAATCCAGCACGATCCACCCTTTGCAGGGAGAGCCCTCCGACGCGACTGCCGACCACGAGCGTGCCGCAGATCCCTGCAGATTTCCGCCGGCGGCCGCGCGGGATCAACGCGTGAAACGTCTCCGGACACCGCGCCTGGCCCGCACAATAGGGACCACCGGATGCAAAACAGGAGACTATTAGAATAGAACGGACAAACTGTCGCAGCCATCCTGATGCTGTTAGACGGCCGTCGCCGCGCCGTCCTTGTCGATGCCGCCCCACAGCGTTCGCGCCGAATACCGAGGGGGGCCGAACTTGCGAGAGTGGCACATGTCGAACGATACGCGAACCGAAACAGCCCCGCATTTCGATGATCTCGGATGTCCCCTGTCGAAGCTGAATAGGGACAACAGTGCGCTGGCCGCCAATATCAAGTTCCTGCAGAAGGGGTCTTCATCCCAGCAGCTCGGCCAGGTGAGAACGCCGGCCTGCGACCGGGGGTACCTGATCGGCGTGTCCACCACCGGCGGCCACAGGCGGGTGATCCATGACGGTCGACGCAGGAGCGAGCAGATCTTTGCGGCCGGCAGCGTCTATAGCCGCAGCTTCGCGCAGGACTACAAGGCCGACATATCGGGGGCCTTCGATTTCAACCTTATGGAAATCGGCATGGGCGGCCTTGAGCGGATCGCCGCCGGCGCCGATGCGGCCGGAATCCACGGCCTGAAGCAGGGCCAGTGGGACCACGATCCGGTCCTCTTCGGGCTGACCCGTGCTCTCTTCTGCGCCCAGAGCGATTCCAAAACCGGAAACGCGCTTCTGATCAACCAGCTCTCCACAGCCATCGGCATCCATCTCGTGCGTCAGTACGGCGAGGGCCGCATCACCTCGCACATCGCCACGCAGCGTCTGTCGCGCGAGAGCTGCGACCGCGTGGTCGACATGATGGCCTGCGACCTCGCAGGCTCGGTCTCCATCGAGGACCTGGCCAATGCCTGCAGCCTCTCGCCCCGCGTTTTCCTCAAGGCCTTTCGGGACAGCACCGGCAGGACGCCCAGTCAACGGCATCGCGAGTTGCGGATCGAGAAGGCGTGCGACCTCCTGCTCCACACCGATATGCCGCTAAAGGGCATAGCCCACGCCTGCGGCTTCACTGACCAGAGCCACTTCACCCGACATTTTTCGCGCGACAAAGGTCTCTCCCCCGGCCAATGGCGACGCCGCCAGCGCCTTTGAATTCCGCCGCCGAACTCCGACGTCCAGCCGGAACGCGGCTCCCGCACACCCCGAGCCAAGCGCGCAGCGCTGCCCGCCGGCAGCATGCGCGCCGTGCTTTTCCTTTGGACTTCCCCCCGAGAAAACTTACAATCAACCAATCCTAAAATTCGACGATATTGGCGTTGCACTTGATGAAGCACCGGGGGACATCCTTATGGAATCCCGCTTGTCGGACTGCGCGGCACAAGCCCGTCGCAAGTTGGAACCGCTGACGGCTTCGCTCGATCTGGGCGATGTCGAAGTCACCAGAACCCGCCATGACGGCGGCAGCCTGGAAAAGGCGGCTCCCATTCCGCGATCGGACGCCTTCAGCGTCATTGTCCAGTTGCGCCCCTTCAGACGTCACCGGCTCTGGCGCGACGGCGAACTGGTCTACGACGGCGGCCACGCAGCTGCAGCCCTTGCGATCACGGATTTGCGACGGCAGTGGCAATGCCATCACCTCTCCGCCTTCGACAATCTTCGCTTTCGAATTCCGTTTTCCCAAATGAACCGCTTCGTGGAGGAGGCAGGACAACCGAACCTGTGCGTCCTGTCCGCCGAACCTGAGACGACGGATGAGGTCATGCTGGGGCTCGCGCAGGCACTCCTGCCCGCGCTTGGCGATCCTGCGAACGCGCATCCGCTGTTTCTGGAACAAATGCGACTGGCCCTGCTCGCCCACCTGACACGGCGCTACGGCGGACTGCAGCTCACGCGTGAAAGCCGGGGAACGCTGTCGCTGTGGCAGGAAAAGCGCATCGTTGAGTACATGGTCGCGCATTTCGACAAGCCGATTTCAATCGCTCAACTCGCCGGATCCTGCGGGCTCTCGCGCAGCTATTTCATAAAGGCCTTCACCCGAAGTTTTGGCCGCACGCCCCACCGTTGGCTCACCGAATACCGGATCAAGAAGGCGCGCGAGCTTCTTGAAAGCGATGTCCCGCTGGCGGAAATAGCGCTTGCCTGCGGGTTCGCCGACCAGAGCCATTTCACGCGTGTCTTTTCGCAACGAACCGGCGAGACGCCCGCCCGCTATCGCCGTCCTCGCCAATCATCTTAAGGTCGACCCCATGACATCATCCTCCTCTTCGCGCGACGGACGGTTGCCGTTGGCCCGCGTTATCTGAGCAGCTATCCTAGGCAACGAGAGCCGGACGCCGCTTCTCATGTTGCGGTTGGCCTGCGTTTTCTGAACAGCTATCCTGCGAGAGCGCTCAACCCGTTGGAAACGAACGGGATTGAGCCTCTTCGGGAGAGACGAAAATGAGCTCTTGC